>NZ_JBWPWH010000001.1:0-709024 GCF_056590535.1 Bifidobacterium sp. C0047B3
CCTGTTGCTGAAGAGGAGAACATGGGTGGCGGCTGGTGGCGTCAGCGTTGCCAGAATGGTGATGTTTGGACGCATGGTAAGGATAAGAAGTTTGTGATTCAGTTTGAGCTTCGTGATTCTTACTATGATCATCGTGGCGCCGGTTGGCTTGGTGCTCCTGTTGCTGAAGAGGAGAACATGGGTGGCGGCTGGTGGCGTCAGCGTTGCCAGAATGGTGATGTTTGGACGCATGGCACAGACAAGAAGTTCGTTATCATGTTCAATCTTCGCAAGGATTATTATGCGCGCGGTGACTTTAAGAAGGTCGGCGCACCTGTAGAAGACGAGCATAATGATGGCAATGGCTTATGGCATCAAAAGTGCCAGAAGGATGTTCTAGAAGCCCACTGATAGCATTTGGCTCCATGCAATAAAAGCATCTGGATTCGTGTATTGTATTTCATTCGCAGCTTCTGTGTGATTTGCAAATACAAGCAAGAATCCTAATACTATCGTTAATGTAGTGCATGCAACGATTAGAGTTTGAGTAGACATTTGGTTCCTATTCAATTCGATATTGTTGCATGCATTTTCTTTATCTAATTGCAACTGCGCATCTTGATTAGCTGAGCAATTTCTTCTAGCAAAACCAATAGATGCAATAATCATAAGAATTATTATTGAATCGCAATAATAACGGTAAAGGCTGCCGCCTAAGCAGTAGTTTACGTAGATTAACATAATCGAGAATGTTATTCCGCTTAAGCACATTATGTATTCGATTTTTTGCATATACTTGCGTCTTATTAAGAAAATGCCCCAAATAAGTGGTATTGATAGCAGACCAAATGTCATGTGATTAAAGAAACTATTTCCATAATCCGAAATGTTTGAGCTGGTTATTGTAATATACGGGAATTCCGTATCTATGCTTAGTGGCTTTATAAAGAAGTTTATTAACAAGTCTTTGATTTTTAGAGGGTCAAAGGCTATACGATTAAATCGCAAGTCAAAATTTGTTAATTGTTCTTCGTTACCAAAGTTAAAGAATGAACCAAAACGCAAGTAGTTATATACTAAGATTCCAGCAAAGCCAGCTATTGCAGGAGTTAAGAAGCTTAAAGCTGCAGATACTTTATTTACTACACTTCTGGAGTTGTTAAGCAGTAAAGCAATGAACAATGGTGCTATAAACGCAACTGTTGAAATGCAAGAATTTGGTCTACAACCGCATTGCAAAGCTAAGCTTAATCCAGCTAAAGCAAATAATGCGTACTGAGCAAATTTAGTCTTAAGTCTTACGGCTTTCAATGATGCGTAAACAAATAATGTTCCGAAAAATATAGCGCTTACCATAGGAATGTAGTAAATCGATGCAGATGCTTGCAGATAAAAAACAAGGCATCCAAATGGTAAGGCTGCTCCTATAAGCAGCATTGAGCAGTAGTTTATTCGTACTTCAAAGAATGTTATTATTTCTTTCCACAATGCAAATAATGCTGGTATTGTAATTGCTGCAAATAATGTTGTGACCATTATTGCGCTCGGCATCCAAGCTGGGAACAAAGCGTTAAACGGCAAATAAGTTAAAATAAACGGTACTATTCCAAAGTAGCAATAATATTTGCCATTATGCAGCACAACATCCCATATTGCAGGAGTTCCCTCGCGCACTAATTGCATTCTTTTGCCAATGCTAAATGGGTTTGTTGAATGCAATAAGCCATTTGGTGGGTCTTGTAGCAAAGATAGTGATCCTTGTTTCCAAGCTTTTAACTGCTCTGTATATGGGTTTCCGTCTATAAAATCGTATTTATCGTAAGAGAGTGGGACGCGTATTCGATTATAAGTGTTTAATCGTAGCCAAATATACAGTGAGAATCCGGTTACTATTGCGCACAAAGCCCAAAAAATTATGGTTTGAGCTCGATCTCCTTGAGTATAGGCTATTTTGTGCCATTTTTTCTTACGTATAGTTATAATCGCGGATCCAAAAACGAATAATATAGCCCATTTCGCATAGTTTATGTGCAACTTGTATTTTGGATTAATTGTTATATTTTTAACAACGATTCCGTTTGGCGTTTCATTAAAGTGTAATTTTATTTTGTTTAGTTTTCCGTGACTTTCTAAACGTACTTTAGTTGTATTGAATTTTCCTGTTGTTATTTTAAATTGGCTAGCTAAAGCGTATCCAGGAGCTACACCAAAGTCTTCTAATTCTACGCTTCCAGTTACATAATAAACTGGTTTTGTCTGTTGTAGCGAAATCTCTAATGTTTTGCTGTACGTGTTTAAGTTTGTGAATTCTACATCTGCGCCATTTTTAGATATATGTACGCCGTCATTTTTGTATTTTGCATATATTTCATCACGGTTTGCGTTTGTAGAGTCTTCTGCTTGTTCAGCTTTTACTTCTTTTACTGTGTTTAAATTTATGCTTTGTGTTTTAAATCCTAATTCGGATGCTTGAAATAAGTTACTAAAAAACATTAGTGTTATTAGTCCGCTTATAACAAAGCACACTATATATGGCAAATAAGTTTTTAGTTTAGGATTGTTTTTTATGACGGCTCGCACAGGTTGCTACTTTCTATTTCTTTTTATGTAATCAAAAAGGTTTACTTGTTCTATAAAACGTTTGCGCTCATTTTTGGCTAAAATCTCAAGAATAATTCCGGAAATAAAGAATAGTAATCCTGCAATAATTAGCATTACAGCACCAATTAGAGTAGGGAAGCGTGTTACTAGGTGTGTGCGCCAAAATTCTATGAATGGAAGCATGCATGCTCCTACTCCGCACAGTGTTATTATTACGCCAAGTGTTCCAAAGAAAGGCATTGGTTTGTATTCGCGAATCATGTGAAAAATAGTTGAGAGCACTCGAATACCGTCTCCAACTGTGTCTAGCTTGCTAACTGATCCTTCTGGGCGGTCTCGATACTGAATCGGCATTTCGTACAGTTTTATATTGTTGTTAAGCGAATGAATTGTCATTTCTGTTTCAACTTCAAATCCGCGCGAAAGTACAGGATAAGTCTTTACGAATGAAAAAGAAAAAGCGCGGTAGCCTGTCATAATATCAGTTACTTTTGCGTGGAAAAGCGTGTTGATTGCGCCTCTAACTAAACGAT
The DNA here is from genome assembly GCF_056590535.1 of Bifidobacterium sp. C0047B3. Lineage (NCBI taxonomy): Bacteria > Bacillati > Actinomycetota > Actinomycetes > Bifidobacteriales > Bifidobacteriaceae > Bifidobacterium > Bifidobacterium sp. C0047B3. The sequence goes on from NZ_JBWPWH010000001.1 coordinate 3,114, forward strand.
TGCCAAAGTTGTGGAATGGTCGCTTGTTTTCTTGAAAATATGTTGAACTTAAACGGTCTCCAATAACCATGTCATATCCGTCAACAATTTTTGCAACCATAGCTGGTGCCGCTTCAGCAGGATATGTGTCGTCGCCGTCTGCCATTACGTAAACATCTGCGTCTATGTCTTGGAACATTGCACGAATCACATTGCCTTTGCCTTGTCTTGGCTCTTTACGAACCACAGCACCTGCTTCTTTGGCTATTTTTGCAGTATTGTCCGTTGAGTTGTTGTCGTACACGTATATTGTTGCTTCTGGCAATGCAGTTTTGAAGTCTTGTACAACTTTTTTAATAGTAATTTCTTCGTTGTAGCATGGTATAAGCACTGCGACGGAAGTCATAATGTATCCCCTCATAACTGTAAATGGCGTGTGCTTTGGGTTTTAAACAACCTTTTTAGTTACTGGCACATCAATGTTATTTTACTCATTGTTGTGGATTGTGCGCTTGTTTACAAAAGTTGCATGCTGTGCTGCGTGTACAAACTAATAATATTCCGTTGTGCATGTTTTAAACTTTGTAACATTATTTTACGGTGAGGGAACGCGATACAGTGAATAGTAGCAAATTGTAAACAGTAGTACTCGTTGTAAAAGAAAGGGCCTCTAAATCATGGTAGGTTCTAAAGTTTTAACATTAGCCATGTTCTTATCATCGTTTATTTGTATGGCAATATTTCTTTACCTACCAGGATTTTTAGTTTTAAAAAGTCTTCGCAAAAGCAAAATGGTGAGCCTATTTTTTGCTCCTGCGATTACATTGGCTTTTTATGGCATCTACGAGATTTTACTAAGTAAAGCAAGTGTTTACGGATCTTGGATCACAATAGTCTTGCCAATTACTTTTGTGTGCTTGTCATCTTATGTTGTGCCTATTCTTCTGCGCAAATGGCCATTAAAAAAAGATTCAAAAAGCGATAACAATAATGTACAAGCGGATGCTGCAGATCAAGCTGTAGAGCTTGCAAATAAATCTGCAATGGATTCAAATGGAAATATTGTAAATCGTGCATTGCACTCAAAGTGGGCAATTGCATGGCTGTATGTAGCAGTAAGCGCGGTAATTGTTTTTATTATTTTTCTTATAGAAATTGGCGGATTGTCTACATATTCACAGCTTTACGATAACGCTTGGCATATGAGTATTATTCGTAAATTCCTAACTGTTGGAGACTACTCAACTCTTAATTCGGGGAACATCATTGCAACAGTTGGCTCAAAGTTCTATCCAACAGGTTGGCATTCGCTAATGGCATTAACGGCGTCTGCTACTGGAGCTTCAATACCTGTAGTAATCAATGCGGGAATTGTGCTGATTCTTACTGTTGTGTACCCAACTTCTATGTTTATGCTTGCTAACGCGCTTTTTGCAAAGCACAAGCGATTTGTTTTAGCGATGTCTTTAACTCCTTTGCTTTTTGCCATTTTCCCATGGCGATTCTTAGTATTTGGATCTTTGTATTCCAATCTTTTATCTTTTGCTATTTTGCCTTTAGCAATCGTTTTATGCATAAAATTATTGCAACCAGAAGATTCTTTGCGAAATCGCTTAGAAACATTTGCATTTTTGTTTGTTGTTTTAGTTGGAATAGCAGTTACACAGCCTAACTCAGTGTTTACAATGGGCGTACTTGTTGCGCCATATATGTTCTATTGTGTTCCGCAATATATTGCTCAATTTGTGCAAAACAAAAAGCAGCGCACATTGTATTCGGGTATTGCGATTGTGCTGCTATTTGTTGCAATTGTTGCTGTGTGGTTTGGATTGTATAAAGCGTCGTTTATGCAGCGCACTGTTACATGGCAATGGCCTGCTATTGAGCGCAAAATTCAATCTGGTATTGATGTTTTATTTGTTGGATTCCACAATGCTGAACCGCAAATTTTCTTAGGATTGCTTGTCATTGTTGGAATTATTTACACAATATTTCATCGTGAGTTTTTGTGGATTAGCTGCGCGTACGCAATCATGTGCGTTTTGTATATGCTTGCTGCTGCAAGCGATGGGCGCGCAAAGGCGATTCTAACTGGATTCTGGTATCACGATTCCTACCGTCTAGGAGCTTCTGCCGTATTCTTTGGCGCTGCTTTAGCTGCATTGGGTATGTGCGTATGCTTTGACGTTATACGCAAAATTAGCGACGGTGTGCTTGCGGATTATTCTCAAAACAATAATCGCAAGATTTTAGCTGTGGTACTTTCGTGCGCATTATTGTTTATAAACTATTTCCCAACCTACTATCTTTCTGGTAGAGATGGCAAAGTTATTACTGCGTTTGGTGCAATAGTACGTGATGTTCGTTTTTGGAATCGCGTAGAAAAACCTAAGAGCTATGATGCAAAAGAATCTGCTTTTGTAAAGAAAGTTTTGAAGATTGTTCCTAAAGGCTCGTTAGTTCTTAACCAGCCGTATGACGGCAGCATATACGCTTGGGGTGTTGACGGCTTAAACGTGTACTACAAGGCGTGGGAAGGCAACTGGATGGGTGCTCCTACAGAAGATAACATGCTTATTTCTGCTCGCCTTAACCGTATTAACAAAGATTCTAAAGTATGCGCTGCTGTAAAGCGCGCAAAGTCTAGTTATTTGTTGATATTAGATAGAAGTGACTATAAAGTTGATGAATCCGATTCCAACTATATGAAGTCAATGTATGCAAGCTACGAGATTAAAAAGTGGAAGGGCATTGACAAAGTCAATGATAAGACTCCAGGTTTTAAGTCTATTCTTGCGCAAGGCAATATGCGATTGTACAAGATTACAGCTGATTGTAGCGAGTAATCTTTTAATCTAAAATGCATAAATGGCTATGCGGCAGATTTGGCACTTAACTTGCAAACTGCTGCATAGCTTAATTTGCATAGCGGAGTAACAGCAATCTTATAAAGCACAAAGCTTATTGCAAGCAAAATAACGTACGATATTACAATAAGCAATGCGTTGCAAGCTACCTCGTATGGCATAGCGCGATTTGCCAGAGGCGTGTGGAATACGGCGTGCCAAAGCAAAGGTTTTATTAAAAAGTTCTCGTGAATTAAATAAACTCCAAATGTAGCAGGAGATACTTTGGCTACGATTGTGCCGAATTTAGAATATGTAACTGTAGTTCTGTTAAAGCGTTGTGCACAATACAAAAACCATGTGGCTCCAACGATTACAGAAAGCAGGGGGGATGCTCCTGGGCCTGCAATAAAAAGATTGCCAGGGTAATTAAGCACTCTTGTAAGAATAAATCCTCGTTGAACAGCGCAAGTGCCAATAACGCACAATGCGTAGCATAGTAATGTGACAGCGCAAGCCGTTAATACGCTTATATTAGCAAGATGATTTTCGTATTTGCGAATAAACGCGCCAATCATGTAAATCGAAAGCAAATACGCTACATCGTTAAAGTATGGAATTTGAGGATTAGCAAACTTCCACAGCAGTGTTATTACAATAACAATCGCTATAAGCCCAATTGTCTGCTTTTGGTTTAAAGCATTAAAAACAATATTTACGTAGGGCGCAATCAGCATAAGAACAAAGAAAGCAGTAATAAACCAATAATTGTTAAAAATGATTGGGAAAAGCGATCCAACTACGTTTCGAGTGGAAAGATAACCGCATAATTCTTTAGGCAACATTGCGCGCATTAATCGCGATAATAGCGCGTAAACAGCTACGCCTAATACTGAGTAGAAGAATACTTGCGTCCACAATTTTGCCAGTCGGCCAGTTTGCTTAGAAAGCATTCGTGAAAAATCGTTATTGCTCAAAAAGTATGCAGAAATAAGCACAAAAAGAGTAACGCCAATTTGGCCGCTCATAATAAGTGACTCATGGGCTGCAAAGCGCAAAGAAGTGTGGGGAAGCGTAACGCTTTTACCATCTGCGGCAAAAAAATGCGTAGCAACAATAAGCAACATTGCAATAATTCGAAGCCATTCAAAACGCCAATCGCGCATCGGTGCGGCTGCAGCTGTTTTTTGCTGGTTCATAATAATCCTCATAATTCTGTGCGCAGTAAAGCAGGTTAAACAAATAGTATCTAACTGATAAAATATATATCTTGTGAAAAACATTGTAGATAAGTTGCGTGAAAGATACCACTATTCGTGGGTGGTTCTTAAAGAATTGGTAAAAACAGACTTTAAGTTGCGCTACCAAGGTTCCTTCTTGGGTGTTGCGTGGTCGGTTTTGCGCCCACTCATGCTGTTTTGCGTAATGTATGCAGTGTTTGCAAAGTTTTTGCGAATGTCGGATGGCACGCCAACCTATCCAGTTGTGCTTTTGCTTGGCATTAGCGCATGGCAGTTCTTTGGCGAGGCCACTTCGATTGGTTTGCGCGCGGTGGTAGACCGTGGAGATTTGCTGCGTAAAATCCATTTTCCAAACTACATTGTGGTGGTTTCGGCAACTGTTGGAGCGTTAATCAGTTTTGCAATAAATCTTGTTGTTGTTATTATTTTTGCAATATGCTCGGGTGTGCAATTTACATGGTGGCTGCTGCTAGTGCCGCTTAATTGTATTCAACTTTACGTTCTTGCGCTAGGAATAACCCTGCTTCTTTCTACAATGTACGTGTATTTTAGAGATATTGCACATTTGTGGGATGTTGCTCAACAAGTTCTTTTCTATGCTATGCCAATTATTTATCCACTTAGCATGGTTATTGGTAATAACTCTTTAGGAAGATGGGGAACGGTTATTGCAAAAGTGCAGTTACTTAACCCTATTGCACAATGTATTCAAGATTTGCGCCACAATCTTGTAGCACCTCTTACTCAGCCTACTGTGTGGAATCTTGTCGGTTCTCCGCTATTAATGATGGTTCCAGTAGTGCTAACTGTACTTTTGTGCGTACTTGGCGTATACACGTTCCGCAAGTACAATCGTAAGTTTGCTGAGGTGATGTAATGAGCGAAGTCAATTTAGAAAATACTAAAGCAGTGCAAGATATTCAAGAAGATATTCAAGAAGACGATTCTCGCCCAGTTGTGCTTTCTGTTGATCATGTTGGAAAATATTTTAAACTACCAACCGAGCAGGCAAGTGGCTTAAAGCAGGCGTTTATTAATTGGACGCGCGGAATTAAAGGATACAAAGAACAGCATGTTCTGCGCGATATTAATTTTACAGTGCGCAAAGGCGACTTCTTTGGCATAGTTGGCCGCAATGGAAGTGGAAAGTCCACTTTGCTTAAGCTTATTTCGGGAATTTACGTTCCAGACTCCGGTAAAATTCGTGTAAATGGTAAATTAGTGCCATTTATTGAGTTGGGCGTTGGATTTAATCCAGAATTAACTGGTCGCGAAAACGTGTTTTTAAATGGAGCACTATTAGGTTTTACGCGCTCGCAAATAGAAAACATGTATGACGATATAGTGCATTTTGCAGAACTTGAAGAGTTTATGGATCAAAAGCTTAAAAACTACTCTTCTGGCATGCAAGTGCGTCTTGCATTTTCAGTTGCAATTCAAGCTCAGGGAGATATTCTAGTGCTTGACGAAGTTCTTGCAGTGGGAGATGAAGCTTTTCAAAGAAAATGCGATGAATATTTTGCAAAAGTCAAAAAAGATGCTAACAAAACAGTTATCCTTGTTACGCACGATATGAACGCAGTAAAGCGTTATTGCAATAAAGCTGTTCTTATTAAGAATGGCGAAGTGATTGTTAACGGAGATAAAGACGATGTTGCAAATCGTTACACTCTAGAAAATCTTTCTAGCCAAAATGGCGGAGAAAGTGAAGATAGTTATGCTGTTGGCTTGAATGAGCGAGTGCCATTTATGCGCATTGTTCCTTTGAGTAAGCAGTTGCTTAATTGTAAAGAAAAATTCCGTTTTGCTGTTGAATATGAATTCAACGAACCTGGAAAATATTTTATAGCTGTAGCAATGCACGACATAAAACGTGGAGGAATCACGTATGATTCTGGAGCAGATAAAATTGAGCTCGAAGGAACAGGAAGACAAAAAGTTGAATTTGAAGTGCCTCTTAAAATTTTAAATAATGGCGAATTTAAGCTGGTTGCCTCTCTTCGTACTAGAAGCAAAACTGAGCCTGGATTAACAGATATGGTTGCGTTTACTAACGACAGTAATTCGTGCATGTTTGCTGTAAGGGATAATCAAAATAAAGATTATGCACTGCTTAATGACAATGCAATGACTTTTACTTGCTTAAAGCATTGTAAATGTTAGCTTTATTTGTAGTTAGCTTACACGTGTTTAACAAAGACTTATAACAAAAACAAGCTAAAATTAAGGGTGTTTTGGTAATGAATTTCTTTAATCTAGATGTTAATGCAAAAGCTTATATAGAATCCTTAAGCGAGCGTCAACGCAGGCTTATTGTGGGCGCTATAAACTATCATTCACTAACTGCACCGTCTAGAACTTTGCAATATCAAGTTTACATGGGTCAAAAATGGCAGTATCCGCGATTGACTGATTTTTCAGTTTTTGACGGTGCTTGTACAAAAAACGAAGGATTACAACCAATCGCAACTTTTAGTGCACAATCAACTGTTAAAACTAATAGCGAATACACAAAAGAATTTTGGAATGAAGGCAAGCTATTTAAGGATAATGACGTTAGGTATTTGTTGCTGACACCAGATGACGCAACTGACGATGATGTGATGTCTCACTGGGCTTCTGATACGTTAAAGCAGCACATTTACAAAGAGTGTGAATTACACGCACCTTCTATGTTTGATGTTGTTAGGGAAGTAATGCGTAAAAAACGCGAGTGTGATTCGAAGAAACTTGTTGAAGAGTATTGTCCTTGGAATAAAAAGAAGTTTGATTATGTTGCAAATGCTCACCAAAGAGAAATTGCAAAACAAGAAAATTGGGATTTATCAAGCATAAAAGATGCTAAATTGGACTGTATTTCTCCTGCTAAAAGAGTTGAAGGAGCTAAAAAAGCTATTATTATAGGTTTGCATTGGTTGCAAGCTGGTGGTGCAGAAAGATGGGCTGTAGAAACAATAAAACTTGCTAAAAAAGCTGGTTTTATGCCAATTGTTATCACAGATAGAGACGGTCACCAGCCGTGGATTACAAAAGATTTCTGTGATGATGCTCTTGTGTTACCACTTACTCCACCAATTAGAGAATATTGGGCGGATGTTCCACTCTTAAGATCTTTGTTTGAGCAATTTGACATTAAAGCAATAGCAATACACCATTGCCAATGGCTTTACGACCATATTTGGTGGGTTAAACAATTCTTCCCAGAAACACATATTATTGATTCGCTGCATATTGTTGAATACATAAATTGTGGAGGATATCCGCACGAAGCTGTAACACACGATAAGTGGATTGATTTGCACCATGTTATTTCTCCACAACTTGAAAATTGGTTACATAATGTGCATGGTATTGAATCTTCCAAGATTGTTGACGCTCCACTTATTGGTCTTACTGCTGGAATTGGAAACGATTGCGTATCGCCGAGAAAAAATAAAAATGTTCTGAATGTTGCTTTTGTTGGAAGAATTGCAAGACAAAAACGTCCAGAAGCGTTTGTTCTTGTTGCAAAAGCTTTAAACAAAAAATATCCAGGAAAATTCCACTTTATTTTGCATGGAGATGGTGAATTAGACACATTTGTTTCAGAACTTATATCTAGGTATGGTCTTGAAAACGTTATTGAGCGCAGATCTATGAAAATTTCAGCTCAAAAAACGTATGATGATGCGGACGTGCTACTTATTAGCTCTGTAAACGAGGGTATTACGCTTACAACTATTGAAGCGCTTTCTAATGGAGTTCCAGTAATTTCATCGGATGTTGGGTCGCAAAAAACTGTTATAGCAAAAAGTGCGTTATTGCCAAGAATGACTTCTAGTTTTGTTAAAGCGTCTGTAAAGGAATTGTTTAAGATTATGGAGAATGATTCATATCGTTCATTATTGTTAAAAGAAGAAGTTGAAAAATTGCGCAATTTTGCAAAACTCGAATCTGCAGAAACGTTATTTACTAAGTTATTTGAAGAATGGAGCAAGTAATGTCAAATGCTCAAGTAGTGGATGCTAATAAATCAAAAGATAGCGTTAATGTTGCGGCTGTTGTAGTAACTTTTAACAGGTTAGAGAAACTAAAAACCGTATTGGCTTCGTTAGAATCTCAAACGCGACTTCCAAATCAACTAATCATTGTCAACAATGCTTCAACTGATGGCACAGATAAATATTTGCAAGAGTACACTCGCGATTTTGCGAATGGTCATTTGGGGAATCGAGTAAATCTTACTGTTGTAAATTTGCCAGAAAACGTTGGTGGTGCAGGCGGATTTAGTGCTGGTATGCGTAAAGGCTACGAGCTTGGCGCAGATTTCGTGTGGATTTTTGACGACGATGGCTACCCTCAGCCACAAGCTTTGGAAAAGCTTCTAGATGGATTTAATGCTGCCGTAGGTGAGCTTGGTGCGGATGTTCCGTATGCTTGCTCAATGGTTAAGTTTGTTGATGGATCAATATGCGAAATGAACAATCCAGTACCAACGTGGGATTGGGGAAGGCTTATTGCTAAAGGATTTAACAATCTCGTTATGGTTACAAGCTGTTCGTTTGTGTCGGTGCTTATTCCTCGTTGGGTTATAGAAAAGTACGGATTGCCATTTAAAGAATACTTTATTTGGTTCGATGATGCTGAATATACGTTGCGAATTACGCGCGTGTGCCCTGGAGTGCAGGTGCTTGACAGCGTAATCGTGCACGATATGGGCGCGAACAAAGGCGTGAACTTTACAATGATTGACAAAAAGAATGCTTGGAAATTCGCATACGGCGTGCGTAATCAAGCATCTTACCGTTTGCATCACGAAGGTAAAGCAAAATACTTGCTTTTCTGCGCAAATGTAGTTCGTCAAATGCGAAGAGGACATGTTGAGAGAAAGTTGCGCCGCAAAATGATTGGTCAAATGCTAAAAGCAATTAGATTTAATCCAAAAGTTGATTTTCCTAAAAATAAGTAGCGCAACAAGCGAAATGCTAGGTTAATAACTGGGATAAATTAATAACTGGAATAGCTTAATAACGGGAATATATAAAGCATAATTTCAAAATAGACGTATCTTATAAAGGAATAAAATGTACGAAAAAGCAAAATCAGCAACTTACCCAGATTTAGTAGTTGTTGGAGCAGGATTGTTCGGCTTAACTGTAGCTCAGCAAGCAGTGGAGCATGCGGGCGCTCGCGTTGAAATTATTGACGTTCGAAATCATATTGGCGGCAATGCCTACTCGTATTTTGACGAGCGAACGGGAATCGAAATTCACAAGTACGGCGCGCACCTTTTCCACACAAGCAACAAGCGCGTATGGGATTATGTTAATCGTTTTACGTCGTTTACTAACTACGTGCATCGCGTGTACGCAACGCACGACGGCGAAGTTTACCCGTTACCAATCAACTTGGGTACAATTAACCAGTTCTTCCATGCACACTACACGCCGGAAGAAGCGAAGGCTTTGATTGCAAGCCAAGCAGGGGAGTTTGCTGGCAAAGATCCGCAAAATTTGAACGATAAGGGCATTAGTTTAATTGGACGACCTTTGTATGAAGCGTTTATTAAAAACTACACAGCAAAGCAGTGGCAAACGGACCCTTCCGAGCTCCCTGCCGGAATTATTAAGCGCTTGCCTGTGCGATTTAACTACAATAATCGCTACTTTAAAGACACTTGGGAAGGATTGCCTACGGACGGCTACACAGCTTGGATGCAGCGCATGATTGACGATCCGCGTATTCACGTTTCGCTTGGCGTAGACTTTTTTGACGAGTCGCAGCCGTTTAATAAGCGTGCGTTGGCGGAGGCTGGAGTGCCGGTTGTTTATACCGGTCCGGTTGATAGGTATTTTGACTATGCGCTCGGTGAGTTGAAGTGGCGCACTGTGGACTTTAAGGAAGTGCGTTACGAGGAGAGCGACCACTTTGGCTGCCCAGTTATGAACTATTCGGATGCTGATGTGCCATTTACGCGCGCGATTGAGTTTAAGAACTTTAATCCGGAGCGCGAGGAAGTTGTCGGAGAGGCTAGTGGTGAAGCTAGTGGTGATGCTGATTTTGAGCCAGGAAAGAGTGTGAAAGCTGGGGAAACTGTAGTGTGGCAGGAGTATTCTCGCGCTGCAACTCGCGACGATGAACCTTACTATCCTGTGAATACTGATGCAGATAAAGCATTGTACGCGCGCTATGCGGAGCTTGCTGCAGCTGAGCCTCGCACGGTTTTCGGCGGTCGCTTGGGAACTTACAGCTATTACGACATGCACAATGTAATCGACATGGCTTTGCGCGCTTACGAATCGCAAGTAGCGCCGCTGCTTAAGTAGTCTCAACTTTCGTCGCTGTAAAATTTCTGCCGTTTTTTCGTGCAAAAACGACTTTTCCTTTACTCGCGTGTAAAGTTTCTGCCGTTTTTTCGCGCGAAAACGACTTTTCCTTTACTCTCGTGTAAAGTTTCTGCCGTTTCGGCGTGTCAACGCGCGTATTAATTTGCAATATCCCAAATTCGTGGTATTCTATTTAAGTTGTTTGCTTATCAAGCGATTTGGTTGTTAAGTTAACATTGGAGAATTCGCCTAGTGGTCTATGGCGCACGCTTGGAAAGCGTGTTGGTGTAACAGCCTCACGAGTTCGAATCTCGTATTCTCCGCGCCTAGGGTTTCTAGCCAATCGCTAGAAGCCCTTTTTTCATGCCGAAAACCCGATTGCCGCTTAACCTAATTTTGTCACTCAATTTCGTCACCCAAATTCAGTGCCCTAATTCAGCGTAATGCTGCTCAACTTGCGCTTTAATAGGCTTCCATAAATCAGCGTGAGAGTCATACCACGATATTGTTTCTTGCAAGTCTTGCTTCAAATTGTTGTGCTTAGGTTCCCATTTTAATTGCGTTCGAATTTTCGTAGTATCTAGTGCGTAACGCCTATCCTCGCCTATTCTGGGATTTACATACGCTATATTTGTTTCCGGCACGCCCATTAGTTGCATCAAAATCCGCAAAATATTTATGTTGTTAATTTCACAGTTGGCACCGATATTATATGTTTCACCGATTGTTCCACGCGTTAGAACGTGCCATATTGCGTCGCAATTATCTTCAACATAGATCCAATCGCGTATCGAATCTCCTACGCCGTACAATTTTGCTGGCATATTGCACATAATATTTGTAATTTGACGAGGAATAAACTTTTCAATATGCTGTCGCGGCCCGTAATTATTGCTGCTATTCGAAATAGTTGCGCGCAAACCGTAAGTTCTACACCATGCTTTTACCAGCAGGTCGCCTGCAGCTTTGCTTGCAGAATATGGACTAGACGGACAATATGGGCTTGACTCGTCAAATTTAAGCACGCTGTCAATAGGAAAATCTCCGTAAACTTCATCTGTACTTACTTGATGGAAACGAATATTATATTTGTGTGCAAATTTAATGAGTGTATGCGTTCCTAAAATATTTGTGCTTATAAATGGGTCAGAAAACTCGATTGCATTATCGTTGTGTGATTCTGCAGCAAAATTTACGATTGCGTCGATAGCAGGAAGTGTTGTTCCTTCTGCCGTTTTAATTGGATTATGCGGATCTAATAGCTGATCAACTATATTTTCGTCTCGAATATCTCCGCGAATAAAAGCGTACCGGTTGTTTGCAAAATCTTGAGGTAAGTCGTAAAGATTTGCCATATTCCCAGCGTAAGTAAGCAAATCAAGTACCGTAACAGCAACCGTTGTATGATGTTTAGCTATGTAATGCACAAAATTAGAGCCAATAAAGCCTGCGCCGCCAGTAACTAAGATGTTGTGTGGTTGAAAAGTATTACTGCTTGATGCGTAGTTGTGCATGTTACCGCCTTCATATGGCTAGTGCGTCGATTTTGTTGTTTAATACGCGCATTTTGAATTGTAATTTTTTAATACTATACATTTCTCTCGTGTGCGCAAGTAGAGTATGTTTCTCTAAAGTGTTGTTTATAAGCAAATTAGTTGAGTAGATGTGCAATAATTACTGCATGTTTGCTTGTTTTGGGGATGCGAGGTGAATCTAATAATGGTTAAGTTTTCTTGGCGTAGCAGTGCGCGTGATTTGGATTCATCAAATATTGGTGCTACTGGTGCATCTTCAACAAAAAAGCAACAATCTTCAAAATTGCAATCAACAGGTTCAAAGACTTTTGACACATCAAAAGCTGCAGCAAAAGCAATCGAAGGCACTCCAAATAAACCTAATCCAGCGTTAAATCATTCTACAAACGCTATTCTTGTAGGAATATTTTTAACTCTTTTAGGTGGCGCATTTTGGGGTGCAAACGCAACAGTTTCGAAAATCCTCATGTCGACGTATCACGTATCTCCTTTGCAAATCGCTTGCGTTCGTCAAATTGCTGCTGGCATGTTATTTGCCATTACTGCCGCAGCGTGCACTCCGCGAAAGCTTACTGGAGCAGTCAAATCTGGTCGCACATGGATTTCGATGGCGTTTACTGGCGTAGTTTGCGTGCTTCTTACGCAAGTTTCGTATTTATGTACTATTGATTGGACTAATTCTGGCACTGCTACTGTGCTTCAAAGCCTTAACTTACTGTTTGTTTTGGTTTATGTGTGTTTACACACTCGCCGCGTGCCAACTATGCGCGAAACTATTGGAGTTGTGCTAGCTTTTGCAGGAACTGCTTTAATGGCTACAGGTGGTAATCTTTCTTCACTATCTTTGCCTGTTATGGGTTTGCTTTGGGGTCTTGCAGATGCTGCGTCTACAGCGGCGCTTGCTATTATGCCTGTGAAATTGATTGCAAAATGGGGAAATCTGACTGTTAATGGCATTACGTTTATTATTTCGGGTCTGATTATGCTCCCGTTTGTGCGACCGTGGGAAACGATGCCTGCATTAGATTTGCGCGCTCTGCTGCTTTTTACTTTTACTGTTATTGCTGGAACTTTTGGAGCATATTGGCTGTTCTTAGAGGGCATTATGCGAGTCGGTTCAGTTCGTGGCACTTTGCTTGGAGCTAGCGAGCCTGTTACTGCTGCAATTACTGCTGTTATGTTTACTGGAGCTGTTTTTTCGTGGGCAGATTTTGTGGGATTCGGGCTTATTTTCGTAATGATGATTTTGCTTTGCAAGCGTAGTTCTTAATGATTTTAAAGTAACGCGTTAAAATAAAACGCTTGTTGTGTCGTACGAGGCGCACAAGCTGCTAAAATAAAAAGCGACTATGTCGCGCAACACCAGTTTGCAAACGGGAAGGCAATTATGTCAACAATTCTTGAAGGCAATCCAAAAAAGCAGATGATGTTAGTTACGGGTCGCGCATACCCAGAACTTGCTAATGAAACTGCACAGTATCTTGGTATTGATGTGCTTGAGACTACTGCCTACGATTTTGCGAATGGCGAAATGTATGTGCGCTTTACTCAGCCTGTTCGTGGTTCAGATGTGTTTGTGCTTCAAGCGCACACGAGTCCTATTAACAATTGGATTATGGAACAGCTGCTTATGGTCGATTCTTTGCGACGTGCATCTGCTCGCAGTATTAACGTGGTTGCGCCGTTCTTTGGATATTCTCGCCAAGATAAGAAGCATCAGGGACGTGAGCCTATTACTGCTCGCTTAATGTTTGACTTATTCCGCGCTGCTGGCGCCACGCGCATTTTGACTGTTGACATGCACGCAACTCAAGAACAAGGCTTCTTTGACGGACCTGTTGACCACTTGACTGCTATGCCTGTGCTTATTGATTATGTGCGAAACTCTATGAAACTCGACAACGCAACTATCGTGTCTCCTGATGCTGGACGTATCAAAGTTTCTGAGCAATGGGCTGCAAAACTCGGAGATTTACCTCTTGCTTTTATTCATAAAACGCGCGATATTACGCGCCCTAACCATGCTGAAGCTCACGGAATTATCGGTGAGATTAAAGGACGCGATTGCATTGTTGTAGACGATATGATCGATACTGCTGGCACTATTTGCGAAGCTGTACGCACTTTGCGTGAGGCTGGAGCAAAATCTGTTACTTTGGTTGCAACGCATGCTTTGCTTTCCGGTCCTGCTGTTGAGCGTTTGAAAGCTGCTGGCGCTCGCGAAATCATTGTGACGGATACAGTTCCTGTGCCTGAAGAGAAGCGTCTTGATAATATGACGGTTCTTTCGATTGCGCCGCTTCTTGCTGCTGGCATTCGTTCCGTGTTCCGCTCTGGATCGCTTGTGTCGCTTCGCAACGCGCTTCCGGAAGATATGAAGCAGCATAATATTTACGCATAAAAACGTATAAAAGCGCATAAGAATGTATAAAAGCGCATAAAGTGCATAATACATAAAATTAAAACAAATAACCGCATAATTCGCGTTAACGCATAAACTTTATGCATTAACAACGGGTTCAAAACGGCAGGAGGCAAATATGGTCGCCAATAACACAACAGCAGTTGCAGAAAATAATGAATCGCAAGAAGCGTTGCAATCTGATGCTTCCAGAGCGATTATTACAGTCGTTGGCTGCGATACCGTTGGTATTATCGCGAAAGTTACTTCGCATGCTGCCGAGCATAATGTAAATATTTTGAATATTTCTCAAACAATTGTCGACGGATTCTTCAACATGATGATGATTGTTGACGTGTCTACTGTTGATTGCGAATTTGGTGACTTTGCTGCAGGATTAGAAACGCTAGGAAACGAAATTGGCGTGCGTATTCGCTGCCAGCGCAGCAATATTTTCACTGCAATGCACAGAATTTAAAACTCGTAGCAATCTAAAGCAATCTAAGTAAACGTAAGGAAGTACACAATGCTCAACCTGATGGAAGTAAGCGAAACTAATTCGATGATTGAGCAAGAACAGCTCGACGTTCGCACAATCACCATGGGAATTAACCTACTAGATTGCGCTTGCGAAAACTTGCAGGATGTTTGTAACAAAATTGAGGAAAAAATCACACGTCTTGCGAAAGATTTAGTAAAAACCGGTAACGATATTTCGCGCGACTACGGAATTCCAATTGTAAACAAGCGAATTACCGTAACTCCAATTTCGCTTGTTGGAGCGTCATCTTGTAAAAAGCCTGAAGATTTTGTGCAAATTGCGCACGCATTAGACAGAGCAGCACACACTGTTGGGGTTGATTTAATTGGTGGCTATTCTGCGCTTCCAGCAAAGTCGATGACTGCAGCAGACCGCATGCTTATTGAGTCGCTTCCGCAAGCCTTAAGTGAGACGGAAATTGTGTGCTCGTCTGTGAATGTTGGCTCAACGCGAACCGGTATTGACATGGATTGCGTAGAGCTGCTCGGACGCACGATTAAAAAGATTGCTGAAGCTACAGCTGGAAACGATTCTTACGGTTGCGTTAAATTCGTGGCTTTTTGCAATGCTCCGGACGACAATCCGTTTATGGCAGGCGGTTTCCATGGTGTAACTGAAGGCGATGCTGTGATTAATGTTGGCGTGTCTGGTCCTGGCGTTGTTTCGAGTGCACTCGATGCCGCTAAAGGAAAAGACTTTGCTTTTCTGTGCGAAACTATTAAGCGCACTGCGTTTAAGATTACTCGCGTAGGTCAGTTGGTTGCGCAAGAGGCTTCTCGTAGGCTTGGTGTGCCGTTTGGAATTATAGACTTGTCGCTTGCTCCAACTCCTGCAGTTGGCGATTCTGTTGGCGAAGTGCTTGAGAAAATCGGTTTGGATCAAGTTGGTGCTCCTGGCACAACTGCAGCTCTCGCTATGCTAAACGATCAAGTTAAGAAGGGCGGCATTATGGCAAGTAGCTATGTTGGCGGCCTTTCTGGAGCATTTATACCTGTTTCGGAAGATGCAAATATGATTGCTGCTGCGAAGTCTGGCTGCTTGACTATTGAAAAGCTTGAAGCAATGACTTGCGTTTGCTCAGTTGGTCTTGACATGATTGCAATTCCTGGAAATACTTCCGCTGCAACGATTTCTGGCATGATTGCGGATGAATCTGCAATCGGCATGATTAATCAAAAAACTACCGCTGTGCGAATTATTCCAGTAATTGGAAAAGGTGTAGGCGAAATGGCGAACTTCGGCGGATTAATGGGATATGCGCCGATTGTGCCAGTGAATCAAACAAGTTGCGAAGCTTTCGTAACTCGCGGTGGGCGCATTCCTGCTCCAGTACACAGCTTCAAGAATTAGCGTGCGCTTTGACCGAGCTTGAAATCACAGGATTTCAAGCTCGGTCAAAGCGGAAACTCGCTTAAGTTGGAAGTCCGGGGGACTTCCAACGCGAGTTTCGTAGCGAGCTTATTCCTCACGGCTATTGGTAGCCGTTCGGCTGATTTGGCATGTGAAGCACACCGTGCTTCACATTTGAGCCAAATCACGCTTTGAGTGAGCTTGAAATCCTGTTGATTTCAAGCTCGGTCAAAGCGCTGCGCGAGCGTCACCGTTTTTTCGTTACTGGTGCAGTCGTCAGCGCAAATGCCGGAGAACATGCGCGCAATTGGGGACTTACACCCCACATAAGTCCACAAAAACGAGCGCAGCGTTTCGGCAGGTCGTCGCACGCATAAATCCTACTGCACATTAATGATCACTGGCTCGCTGTGAAGCCCTTGTACTCGTTTATGCTCAATGCGCAAAACGTAAGTTCCGCGATTCACTTTCGGCAAATCCTCATCAGCGGTGCAGCCTTTGCCGGAAGTGGAATTAGTGTTCCAAGTAATTTTCTTCTCAAAATGGTCGCCTTTTGCCATAAGAAGAGGTCTCAAAGACACATCGCATACGTCTGAACGCCATACTGCGTGTGATAAGTAGTCAACGCTCTTACTGGCGTCTTTAAAGTCTTTGCTGTCTTTCTTTTTATTATCTTTAGTTGCTTGCTTACCTTGCGTAACTTCTTCACTACTATTAACAGTTAGAACAGCATTCATATCCGATGCGTCAATAAGGCAAGAAGAGTTTCCTTCGTACACAAATCGTTCTGTCAACTCAACGCTACCGCCCATAGGAACAGTTTGTGACTTAGTAGAAAGCTCAAGACGAATATCTTTATCAGTGCAATGAGGTGTTAATCCAACAGGACGAGGGTCTGGCACTGGTTGACGAACAATAGTAACTTCATGACCGGCAATCGCTTTACCAATAGCGGCAATACCCTTGCTCAAGCTAATAACACAAAATATTGCCAACATAAGCAAAAGCAAAAAAGCAATACCGACAACAATCCTGCGGCGACGATACATTCTTCGTTTTGTTGCGTTCATGTTACGTACGGGTTTGCGCATCGGGTTGCTAACCGATGTTTCGCCCGCATTGCGATGCGGCTTACGTGGTGACGTAGTTGGCATTGACATACTTACCATTGTAATACATAAGTCGATGAGATGAACTGTACTCACTACACAAGGTAGACTCTCATACAAAGTAATTAAGCTGTTAATTAAAGAGTTACAAAAGCAGCGTAATGAGTTAGTTACTTAAGGTAATGCTAAAGTGCCATCTGGCAATATAGTGATAAGACTGTCATGATCGAGCGAAGCAATGCATTCGTCAAGTTGTGTTTGATTCGACCATAAATTGTTGATCTCGCAACGTTGCAATACCTGCTGTTTTTTATGTGCTTCACGCAATGCCTGCAAAATAATGCCGCGCACTTGCCGATTAGTGGCGGCAAAATGCTGCTGGGGGCGGGTATGGCGGCCAAGACCTGGAAATCCAGCAGCTTTGAAACGGCACCATGTTTGCAAAGGGCATGCAGTGCATTGCGGAGATCGTGCTGTGCAAATGGTAGCACCAATTTCCATAATTGCCTGATTCCAAACGGATGAAGTGCAGGTAGTGTTGGTGGTGTTAGTAGCGTTAGCAGTGGCAGCAGTAACATGATTATCTTCTGGCAATACTGCGGCAGCAAGCTCGCGGTCAGATTGCGTTGTGCTGCCACCATGCGATTCAGTTCCAGTAAAAGCGCGCATAAGTACGCGGCGAATATTTGTATCAATCACCGCAATGTGCTTGCCATAAGCAAAGCTGAGTATTGCACTTGCTGTGTAATCGCCTACACCTGGCAAGGCAATAAGTTCTTCATAGGTGCATGGCAGCTTATTGCGATATCTTGTTGCTACAACTTGAGCACAAGATTGTAAACGTAACGCGCGTCGAGGGTAGCCGAGGCGACCCCAAGCTGTAATAATTTCAGCACTCGTAGCGTGAGCTAGTGATTGTGCATCTGGCCAAGTTTGCATCCAAGTGAGCCAATAGGGTACAACGCGGCTCATTTGCGTTTGCTGGCTCATTACTTCACATACAAGCACACCCCAAGGGGTAGTGCGCCCAAACCTCCAAGGCAAATCGCGTGCGCAACTATGCCAAAAAAGTGCAACATTATCGCGCGTAAGTGTTGCCAATTCGCGCAATGGCTGAGAAGTTTCTTCGGGGAGATGTTCTTCGGGGAGAGATTGTGAATCTTGTTGCATGCTTAATTATGTAAACGTCGTATACTTTCGTGATTACTTTCCGCCGGCGAAACCGAGCTGCCTCCACGCTTCATACACTGCAATAGAAGCGCAATTTGTAAGATTCAAACTACGCAGCGACGGGCGCATAGGAAGACGCACTTGCTCTGCCACGTGTGGACCAGCCATAACATCCATTGGATCAGGAATATCTCCTGGCTCTGGTCCAAAAAGCAGAATATCGTTCGGCTTATATTCAATTTCAGTGTAAAGTTTCGTAGCATTCGCAGTAAATGCAATAATTCGCGAATTTGGCATTGACTCAACTAAATTCTCAAAATTCGGGTGCAAAACAACGTGAGCCATATCGTGATAATCCAGGCCTGCGCGACGTAATTTAGTATCGTGCAAATTAAAACCAAGCGGCTCAACCAAATGCAAAATAGTGCCAGTTACAGCGCAAAGTCGAATTGCGGAACCTGTATTTCCTGGAATACGAGGTGAGTAGAAGCAAAGATGAGGGGTGTGCGTTTCTGCGCGCGCTGCGTCGTCGGCGCTGAGCATTGCGTCCATAACGCTAATTGGATTTCCATGAGCGTCGGTTACAAGTTCGTCTGGACCATAATTTGATTTGCGGTAGCCGTACTCGTACATTTGCTCTACGCGGCTTGCTGCTTCTTGCGTATTCTCGCTGTTATTCATGCTATTCCTTAGCTTTTTAAGTATCTTTACGTAACTTCGTAATCGTAACGTATTTAGTTTACTCGCAACTTGCACATTACTATTGCGAGCGTTCGTTATTGGTGGGGAAAAGTCCGGAGTTTTTGGTAGAGTAGACAGACTGTGTAAGGTGTGTCATATAGCGGGCATGCTCATGGAACCGAAGAAGGCGCCCGCGCATCGCAACTTGCTTATTTGGCAGTTTCGTTTGCCGCGATTTTCTTTAGTTTTTCAAAGATTAAATAGTTAACTAGCGAGTGATAAAGGAACGTCCATTGGCTGCTGAACAAGCTATGACGAGCACCACGAAAGTCATCGCACGTGCTGACGAACATGATATTAAGTTGCATAAAGCGTCAGATCGTGTGAATTTTGGCTCCATTTGTGAGCCTATTGATGTGCCATACCTCCTCGGCGTGCAAACCGACAGCTTTGATTGGTTGATCGGTTCTGAACGCTGGAAGAAGCGCGTTGCAGAAGATGAAGCAAACGGAACTCACACCGTGCCTCATGTTTCTGGTCTCGACGAAGTCTTCCAGGAGATTTCCCCAATTGAGAACTTTGCTGAGACAATGAGCCTCACATTCTCTGATCCATACTTTGAAGAGCCACGCCACACTGTGCTCGAGTGCAAGGAAAAGGATTACACCTATTCTGCTCCACTTTATGTGAACGCTGAGTTTGAAAACGGCGAAACTGGCGAAATTAAGAGCCAGACTGTTTTCATGGGTGATTTCCCATTGCAAACTCCTCACGGCACCTTCATTATTGGTGGCACCGAACGAGTAATCGTTTCGCAGCTTGTGCGCTCTCCAGGCGTGTACTTCGATCGTACACAAGATCGCACTTCCGACAAGGATGTTTTCGGTGCGAAGATTATCCCAAGCCGCGGTGCATGGTTGGAATTTGAGATCGACAAGCGTGACGTTTTAGGCGTTCGCGTTGACCGCAAGCGTAAGCAGTCTGCAATCGTATTCCTTATGGCTATTGGCATGACGAAAGACGAAATTGCAGATGCTTTCCAAGGCTATCCACTTGTTTTGGATGCGCTCGCAAAAGAGCCTATCGAAACGCAAGACGATGCACTTACCGATTTGTATCGTAAGATTCGCCCTGCAGATACTGCAACTCCAGAAGCTGGTCGCAATCTTCTCGATTCCTTCTACTTCAACACAAAGCGTTACGATTTGGCTCGCGTTGGTCGCTATAAGATCAACCGCAAGCTCGGTATTGAAGCAGATTACAGCGATCGCAGCTTGAACCGCGAAGATATTATCGCAACTATTAAGTACTTGGTAACGTTGCATTCCGGCGAAAAAACCTTCCCAGGTAAGCGCGACGGTCAAGACGTGCAGTTGCGCGTTGATGTTGACGATATCGATCATTTCGGCAACCGTCGTATTCGTCAGGTTGGCGAGCTTGTGCAGAATCAGCTTCGTACTGGTTTAAGCCGCATGGAGCGCGTTGTGCGCGAACGTATGACAACTCAGGATGCGGAAGCAATTACTCCACAGTCCTTGATCAATATTCGCCCAGTAAACGCAACTATTAAGGAATTCTTCGGAACTTCCCAGCTCAGCCAGTTTATGGATCAAAACAATCCTTTGGCAGGCGTTACGAACAAGCGTCGTCTTTCCGCACTTGGTCCTGGTGGTCTTTCTCGCGATCGCGCTTCCATGGAAGTTCGAGACGTGCACCCATCCCACTTCGGACGTATGTGCCCAATCGAATCCCCAGAAGGTCCAAACATCGGTCTTATCGGTTCTTTGGCAACCTTCGGACGTATCAACCCATTCGGCTTCATCGAAACCCCATACCGCAAGGTTATTAACGGTCATGTAACTAACGAAGTCGAATACATGACTGCAGACCGCGAAGCTGAGCACGTTATTGCCCAAGCAAACCAGGAACTCGACGAAAACGGCAACTTCGTTGGCACTCAAGCACTTGCTCGCGTGGACGAAGAAGAAGCAGTCGATGTGCCTGTAAGCACTGTAGATTACATGGACGTTTCCCCACGCCAGATGGTTTCTCTCGGCGCTTCCTTGATTCCATTCTTGGAGCACGATGAAGGCCACCGCGCATTGATGGGTACGAACATGCAGCGTCAGGCTGTGCCGCTTATTAAGTCCGAGCGACCACTCGTTGGTACCGGTTCTGAATGGCGTGCAGCAGTTGATTCTGGCGACGTAATCTTGGCTGAGAAGCCGGGCGTAGTAACTTACGTTTCTGCAGATATTATTCGCGTTATGAACGACGATGGAACTCAGTCCAGCTACAAGCTTTCCAAGTTCCAGCGTTCTAACCAGACTACTTGCTACAACCAAGTGCCGCTTATTAAAGACGGCGAGCGCGTTGAAGCTGGTACAGTTTTGGCAGATGGTCCTGCAACCGAAAAGGGCGAACTTGCATTGGGTAAGAATTTGCTCGTTGCGTTCATGCCTTGGAACGGTTACAACTACGAGGATGCTGTGATTATTTCCCAGCGTCTTGTGCAAGACGATACGCTTTCTTCTATTCACATTGAAGAATACGAAATCGACGCTCGCGAAACCAAGCTTGGTTCCGAAGAGATTACTCGTGACTTGCCAAACGTTGGCGAAGACGCGATTGCAAATCTCGACGAGCGCGGCATTATTCGTATTGGTGCTGAAGTCGAAGCTGGCGATATTTTGGTTGGTAAGGTAACTCCTAAGGGCGAAACCGAGCTTACTCCAGAAGAGCGTTTGCTCCGCGCAATCTTCGGCGAAAAGAGCCGCGAAGTGCGCGATACTTCTTTGCGCGTGCCACACGGCGAAACTGGTACTGTGATTGCAGTTAAGGAAATCACTCGTGAAGACGCTGAAGACGACGGTGACGAGCTTCCAAACGGCGTGAACCAAATGATTCGCGTTTACATTGCTCAGCATCGTAAGATTACGCAAGGCGATAAGCTTTCCGGTCGTCACGGCAACAAGGGTGTTATTTCCCGCATTTTGCCAGAAGAAGATATGCCATTCTTGGCTGATGGTACTCCAGTTGACATCATGCTTAACCCGTTGGGCGTGCCTTCTCGAATGAACTTGGGTCAGGTGCTCGAGCTTCACTTGGGTTGGATTGCTCACGCTGGCTGGGATATTAACTTGGATCCAGACTTGGAAGCAGCTTGGAAGAAGTACGTGCCGCAGGGTGCTGAGCATGGCGATCCATGCACTCCAGTTGCAACACCAGTATTCGACGGCGTGCGACCAGAAACTTTGAAGGGCTTGCTTTCTACAACACTCGCAAATCGCGATGGTGACAAGCTTGTTGGCCCAGATGGTAAGGCAACCTTATTCGACGGTCGTACTGGTGAGCCATTCCCGAAGCCAATTTCTGTTGGCTACATGTACATTTTGAAGCTGCATCACTTGGTTGATGATAAGATTCACGCACGTTCCACTGGTCCTTACTCCATGATTACCCAGCAGCCGTTGGGTGGTAAGGCTCAGTTCGGCGGTCAGCGCTTCGGCGAAATGGAAGTGTGGGCGCTTGAGGCTTACGGTGCTGCTTACACATTGCACGAAATGATGACTACGAAGTCTGATGACGTCGACGGTCGTGTGCGCGTGTACGGTGCTATCGTCAAGGGCGATAACCTGCCACCAGCTGGCATTCCTGAATCATTCAAGGTGTTGCTTAAGGAAATGCAGTCGCTTTCCCTTAATGTTGAAGTGTTGAACGCTGAAGGCGTCGCAATCGACATGAAGGATGAAGAGGACGACCCAGTTTCATCTTCCGACGATCTTGGCTTCAATATTGGCGCTCGACCAGATTCGTCCGCCAAGGAAGATCAGATTGCTGTTGAACCTGAATACCAGTGATTCGGTAACGAACACTACTTTAAGAAATTAAGAAACGTTAAAAACAATTTCATGAGACAGGACGATAAGAGTGCTGGACGTCAACGCATTTGACAAACTGAGGATTGGACTGGCAACCGCCGAAGATATCCGTAGCTGGAGCCACGGCGAAGTAAAGAAGCCAGAAACCATTAATTACCGTACCCTAAAGCCAGAGAAGGACGGTCTGTTCGGTGAGCAGATCTTCGGTCCAACTCGCGACTGGGAGTGCGCGTGCGGCAAGTATAAGCGCGTGCGCTTTAAGGGAATCGTGTGCGAGCGATGTGGTGTAGAAGTTACACGCAGCCGCGTTCGCCGCGAACGCATGGGTCATATTGAGCTTGCAGCTCCGGTAACGCACATTTGGTTCTTCAAGGGTGTGCCAAGCCGTTTGGGCTACTTGCTCGACATTGCACCTAAGGATCTTGAAAAAGTAATCTACTTCGCAGCCTACATGGTTACGAAAGTCGACGAAGAGCAGCGTCACCAAGATCTTCCAGATTTGCAAGACGAATTCGATACAGAAATCGGCAACCTTCGCAAGCGTCGTGATAACGAAATTGAAGCGCGCGCTAAGAAAGTTGAAGAAGACTTGCACGAGCTGGAAGAATCTGGCGAAGGCAAAGGTGCTGCAAGATCTAAGTTGCGCGCTAGCGCAGAGCGCGAAATGTCTGCTATTCGCACTCGCTACGACGAGCAAATTCAGCGTTTGAACGCAGTGTTTGATCGTTTCAAGGGCTTGCGTGCCGGCGATATGGAAGGCGACGTCGACTTGTGGCGTGAGATGGAAGATCGCTATGGCGACTACTTCGAAGGCTGCATGGGTGCTGAAGCTATTAAGAAGCGTTTGCAAGATTTCGATTTGAAGTCTGCTGCCGAAGAGCTTCGCGCAGAAATTGACAACGGAACCGGTCAGCGCAAGGCTCGCGCTTTGAAGCGACTGAAGGTTGTAAACGCATTCTTGACTACTGGAAACAAGCCAGAAGCTATGGTTTTGGATGTAATTCCAGTAATCCCACCAGATTTGCGACCAATGGTTCAGCTCGATGGTGGTCGTTTTGCAACTTCCGATTTGAACGATTTGTACCGTCGCGTAATCAACCGTAACAACCGTTTGAAGCGACTTATTGAGCTTGGTGCTCCTGAAATCATGCTTAATAACGAAAAGCGCATGCTTCAGGAAGCAGTCGACTCGCTCTTCGACAACGGTCGCCGCGGACGCCCAGTAACCGGCGCATCCAACCGACCATTAAAGTCGCTTTCCGACATGCTTAAAGGTAAGCAAGGCCGATTCCGCCAGAACTTGCTCGGTAAGCGTGTTGATTACTCTGGTCGTTCCGTAATCGTCGTTGGCCCAAGCCTTCGCATGCATCAGTGCGGTTTGCCAAAGCCAATGGCATTGGAGCTTTTCAAGCCGTTCGTTATTAAGCGTTTGGTGGATCAGGGCTTCGCTCAGAATATGAAGAGCGCAAAGCGTTTGGTTGACCGTGGTGACTCCGAAGTTTGGGGCGTGCTCGAGGAAGTTATTTCCGAGCATCCTGTGCTTCTTAACCGCGCACCTACACTTCACCGCTTGGGTATTCAGGCATTCGAGCCGATTTTGGTTGAAGGTAAAGCAATCCACCTGCCACCACTTGCCTGCGCAGCATTCAACGCAGATTTCGATGGTGATCAGATGGCAGTGCACCTTCCGCTTTCTGCAGAAGCTCAAGCAGAAGCGCGTACTTTGATGATGGCTTCCGACAATATCTTGAAGCCAGCAGACGGTCACACCGTTACAATGCCTTCTCAGGATATGATTTTGGGTCTTTACTACTTGTCTACCGTAATTGACGGAGCAAAGGGCCAGGGTCGCGTTTTCTCCTCGCTTGCTGAAGCTGAAATGGCTCTCGACAAGCATGAGATTGATATGCAAGCTAAGGTGTTGATTCGAGTTCCTGCAGACTTCGTATTGCCAAAGAATTGGGAGCCTGCTGAGCTTAAGGTTGTTGACCCTGAGCCAGGCAGCCCAGACGTTGTGCGCGAAGAGCGTTTTAAGGACGGAACTGTACTGTTTGCAACTTCTTGCGGACGCATTTTGTTCAACGGAACCTTGCCAGTCGACTATCCGTTCGTAAACGAGCAGGTGCCAAAGGGCGTACTTTCTAAGATCGTCGACGAAATCGCAACCCGCTATTCTACAGCTCAAGTTGCAGCAACGCTCGACGCTTTGAAGGATCTCGGCTTTACTCGCGCTCCTTGGTCTGGCGTAACAATGGCATTCTCCGACATTGTGCTTCCTCCAAATCGCGAGCAAATTGCGCAAGATTACGAGGATCAGGCTGCAAAAATCAACTCTCAATACGATATGGGTCTTCTTACAGACGAAGAGCGTCGTCAAGAGTTGATTAACTTGTGGACTGAATGCACCGACAAGGTTGCAGACGCAATGCGCGAAAACTTCCACGACGACAACAATGTGAACATCATGGTTCAGTCAGGCGCACGTGGTAACTGGATGCAGATTCGTCAGATTGCTGGTATGCGAGGCCTCGTGGCTAACCCTAAGGGTGAGATTATTCCTCGACCTGTTAAGTCAAACTACCGCGATGGCTTGTCTGTGTTGGAGTACTTCATCTCGCAGCACGGCGCTCGTAAGGGCTTGGCAGATACTGCACTTCGTACGGCAGAATCTGGCTACTTGACTCGTCGTCTTGTGGATGTTTCGCAGGAAGTAATCGTGCGCGAAGAAGATTGCGGCACTAAGCGCGGTCTTATGATGAAGATTGCTGATCGCGACGAAAACGGCAATTTGACGCTTGTTAAGGCTGCTGACGGTGGTCCATACTCGCGCTTGCTTGCTGCAGACGTAATTGACCCTGCTGACGGTACGACAGTTTTGGCAAAGTGTGGAGATGCGCTTTCTATGGACGTTTTGCGTGATTTGGTTGCGCACGGCGTTGAGGAAGTTAAGGCGCGTTCTGTGCTTACTTGCGAATCCAAGCGTGGCGTTTGCGCAAAGTGCTACGGCTGGTCCTTGGCTACGAGCCGACTCGTAGACGTTGGTGAGGCTGTTGGTATTGTTGCAGCACAGTCCATTGGTGAGCCTGGTACGCAGCTTACGCTTCGTTCCTTCCACTCCGGTGGTGTTGCTTCGGCTTCTGATATTACTCAGGGTCTTCCTCGTGTTACGGAGCTTTTCGAGGCTCGTACTCCTAAGGGTGAGGCTCCAATTGCTGAGTTCCCAGGCGTTGTGAAGGTTGAGGATACTGATCACGGCCGTCAGGTGACTTTGACTCCAGACGACACTACGATTGAGCCAATCGTTTACCCAGTGACGCGTCGTGCGCCAATGCTTGTAAAAGATGGCGACCATGTTGAGGTTGGTACGCAGCTGATTGAAGGTTCTGTGGATCCTAAGAAGATTCTGCGTATTCTTGGTCCGCGTGCGGCTCAGGTGAACATCGTGGAAGAAGTGCACAACGTGTACCGTTCTCAGGGCGTTGATATTCACGATAAGCACATTGAAGTTATTGTGCACCAGATGCTTCGCCGTATTACGGTGATTGATTCTGGCGATACGGATCTTCTTCCAGGTGAGCTTGTGGATCAAGCAAAGTTCCGCGAGGCAAACTTGGCTGCTGTAAAGAACGGCGGAAAGCCTGCTGCTGGTCGACCAGAGCTTATGGGTATTACCAAGGCTTCGTTGGCTACGGATTCTTGGCTTTCTGCAGCATCGTTCCAGGAGACTACGCGCGTGCTTACTGAGGCCGCCTTGAGCCAGAAGGAAGATGACCTTAAGGGCTTGAAGGAGAACGTGATTATCGGTAAGCTCATCCCAGCTGGTACCGGTTTGGCGCGTTACCGCAATGCTAACGTGGAGCCGGATCCTCAGGTTCGCGACTCTATTTATCCAAACTTTGGTTTGGGTGGTGCAGATAGTACGCCTTCGAACTTCGGTGAGAGCGATATGGGTGATGTTGACTTCTCCAACATTGATTTTGGCGATATGAAGCTCGGCGACGACTTTAATCCAGATGACTTCCTTGACGATCAGGGTGGTCAGAGCGATTATGGCGACGAAGCTGAGTGATTGCGCTGGTGTGCTGCTTGGTGCGTGCTGAGCGCGTTGCGTTTGGTGAGTGCTGAATGGCGCTAATCTGATATAAAAATGGGGCTTCAAGCTTTCGGGCTTGAAGCTCCTTTTTGTTGATGGGCAGCGCGACGACCTGCCTGAGCGCTGCGATTTAGCGCGCGAAGGCAACTCGGAGCGCCGAGCTTGCTTAGGGTTGAAAGCACAGTGTGCTTTCAACGCGAGTTTCGCAAGCGAGCGCGCAATCTGCGCGAGCATTAACTGCGCGCGTAACGCATGTTTCCGATTTTTTGTTACTGGTGCAGTTGGCGTTCTGCGTTAGTAACGTTTAATGCCGTTTTTTCGTTACTGGTGCAGTTGGCGTTCTGCATTAACAACGTATAATGCAGATTTTTCGTTACTGGCGCAGATTGCATACTGCGCGCGTAACGCATGTTTCCGATTTTTTGTTACTGGTGCAGTTGGCGTTCTGCGTTAGTAACACATGAATCATCCTTAAATACCTTTTAACCACAATGCTGTAAATTTATTGCTTATGTATCGTATTCTCAAATAACCTCAGTGGTATGCCTAAAACTAACAATGAAATGATACATATTATAAAAGATGCTGAAATAGAGCATCGATGCATCATACCTATTCACGCAGCTCAAAAACAATATGCATACAGACGCGTGAAAAATGGTACTTTTGTGCGTACTTTTCGCAATCTTTACGCGCAAACTGAGTACTGGCAGAAGCTATATACTTCAGAACGCATACGTCATGTAGTGATTTCTCTGATGGATCTTTATCCGGATTGGAAGTTTACTGTTACGAGTGGGGCAGCTTTATTAGGCTATGATGTTGTTGAAGATTATGACACGCTGTTTGTTGGTAGCAAATACAATTCGCAGAACACTAATTTACAAACACTTCCAACGCAGATTTATATTCGCTCAAAAACTAACAAATCTACGCACGATAATCCGCAATTGCATCGTATTAGCGCAACCGGAAAGGAGCAGGATGCTACTAGCGACGACGTGCGTATTGTGCAGCCGAGTCGCAAGTATGATGGTCAGCTTATTACACTTCCGCATTTAAGCGACAGAGTAAGTTATGAGATTAGAAGTCATATTGTTGACAAAAGTACGCTGCTTTTTGATGCTGCTAACAGTTTGAGTTTTAGGGCTGCTTTGCCGATTTTTGATTCTGCTGCGCGCGATAACGTGAACTTTAACAAGGTTCTTGAGATTTGCGGAAGAAGATACGGTGGAAGAGATGGTGTTGGTGTTGTTAGTGTTGGTTTTAATGGCGCGGTTGGCAATGGTTTTGTCTATAGTGATGTAGCTGGTTTCGGCAGTAATGCGGATCCTATTTTTAGGTTGCGTCGCCTTTGTCTTTTTAAGAATGGTCTAAGCGAGAATGGCGGAGAGTCTTTCGCGCGCGGCACGATGATTGATCTTGGGTTTATGGTGCCTGAGTTGCAGCATGAGTTTGTTGCGCCTAATTCTAGGGTTAAGTATAGGTGTGATTTTTTGTGGAGGGTTTCGGGCGGTGGTCTGATTGTTGGTGAGCTTGATGGGTATGACAAGTATTTTGTTGATTCGACTAATTCTACGCATGCGAATATCAACTTTAATTCTTCGTTTGATACTCAAATGTTGCGTAATTCCTACAATCAGGCCGCTATTAATCGCAATATTGATAGGCAGGCGGAGCGTGAGTCGGTGCTTTTTAGGGAGTGCGGTGTGAGTAAGATTGTGCGCTTTAATTTTGCGGATGTTGTTGGCGTTAAGAATCTTGAGCGGAAGCTTGTTGAAGCTGGTGTGCCGCGGATTATGCGCGTTGGATGATATCGAGCGCGCAATCTGCGCGAAAGCAGGTCGTCAGCGCACGCCAGTCGCAACCTAGTTTCTAAAGCGCAACCACGCAACTCTGCCCTGCCTTCGTCAATCGAGACGAAGGCAGACCTCGCTTGCAGTGAAAGCACACTGTGCTTTCAACCCTGAGCAAGCTCGGCGCTCCGAGTTGCCTTCGCGCGCTAAATCGCAGCGCTCAGGCAGGTCGTCGCGCTGCGTGCGTGTCTGATTTTGCCTACTTTCGGACACTGGCGCAGATTGGTTTCTGCGTTAGGGTTGCTGGTTGCTTGTTTTGACAATGGTTGCTTGTTTTGACAAGATGTATACAAGCGATTATGCTATATATAACATAAACAGGGGGTTGGGGAATTGTTTGATGTGATTTTTTACAGTGATAAGGATGGTGATAAGCCAGTACGTGAGTTTATTAAAAGTTTGGATGTTAAGTTGCGAGCAAAGGTGGTTTCGGATTTGCATCGTTTGGAGATGTTAGGAAGTGACGCAAGGGAGCCGCTTAGTAAGCATGTTGGCAACCATATTTTTGAACTTCGCACTATTTTAGGTAGCAACATAGTGCGTATTTTATACTTTTTTGATGCTAATAAAATTATTGTTGCCACCAATGGGTTTGTTAAAAAGCAGCAGAAAACTCCGCGTAGTGAAATATTGGTAGCTATGCAGAGAAGGGCTGAATATTTTAATAGAAAGATAGGCTTGTGATGAAAAAGCAAGAGTTGCAGGGAACGCAAGTATGGCAGGGAACGAGTGAAGTACAGGAAACGCGAATGAATGATTTGCATGAACTCACGGATGAGCTTATTAAGGATCCTGAATTCAAGAAGGAGTATGATGCTCTTCAGTCGGAAAGAGATTTGACTATGTCGCTTGTGATGGCTAGGAAAAAGGCTGGTTTGACTCAGGCTGAGCTGTCGGAGAAGACTGGTATAAGTCAGTCGGATATTAGCAGGTTGGAAAATGGTTCGAGGAATCCGACTATTGCGCTTTTGAATCGTATTGCAAATGCTTTGAACGCGACTTGTAGGATTGAGTTTGTGCCGAATGCGCGTTGACGTGTTTTAGCACTGTGATTTAGCGCTCAACTTTCCTTGTGTCTTCCAAACGAACTTGTCGGAAATTCCGACAGGTTGAATTTTTGTTATGAATATAAAGAAAGCGTAATGCAGCTTCAAGCAAGAGCAATTAATTATCATTTTTTGGATTGTTGGTCGGCAGATTACGCTTTCTTAAGAAATAAAGAAAGCGTAATCGTTTGCGCGCTTGTGTTGAAAGCCCAGCATAATTTCTAAAGCACAGCCATACTAACCTGCCCTGCCTTCGTCTTTATTGACGAAGGCAGACCTCGCTTGCGTTGAAAGCACACCGTGCTTTCAACCTTGAGCAAGCTCGGCGCTCCGAGTTGCTTTCGCGCGCGCTGTGCTGCGCTCAAGCATGTCGTCGCGCGCGAAAGCACACTGTGCTTTCAGCATTGAGTCGTCGCTACCGCATTGGGTCGCTTTTCGCGCTACGCTTGAGCGAAAAGCGAGTCAATGCGACACGCCGATTTGGTTTTTGAGAAAAAAAATTAAAACGCACAAAAAGCGACTGAGTTAGTAATTTGTCACCCCTAAAACCCGTTAATTTTCAACGATTCTTGTACCGGGGGGGGGGTGGGTGCTTAGAGATATAAACATTTGACTGTGTTATACTGCACGCGATTTTCCGTCTAAATATCGATTAATATTGTATTTACTCATGGTTGAGCGTTATCGCACATTGCGAAAAATAGCTAAATAATGAAGGTTGCAGTTGTATCTGCGTTCGCATCTGTGCGTTTGCACATTTGCTGTCGTCGATGCAATTGTAAGTATGTCATAATGACACAATTGTCATTATGTCATAACCTTTTGTTTAGCTTGTAACTTGCTGTTGAGGCTAAATAAAGATGTAAGACGATTCGTTTACTTATTGAAGAGAGGGAATATGCGTCTACAGACTTCAAAGTTAAAGCGCGCTGTTGCCGTACTAGCAGCTGCGTGCACACTTGGCACCTGCTGCATCGCCGGATCCATCGCGTGGGCTGGTAATCCACAGGATACACCTGCTCAAGGTGAAGACACCGCAAATATTAAATCTGACCAGGCTACTTCTATTACCATTTACAAGTATGAAGGTCCTGAGGGTTCTGTTAGGAATAATGGTAAAAAGCAGACTATTCCAGATAAACAAAAACCAATTTCTGGCGTGAAATTCAAGCTTACTCCAATCGTTGATGCTCAAGGCAACAAGATTGATTTGTCTCAGACGTCTGGTTGGAAAGCCATCGAGAAATTAGAGACTGAAAATAAAACTGCTGCTCAGGCTTTGACTGGTGCTAAGTTGAAGGTTTCTGAGACCACTGCTGACATTAAAGAACAAGCAACTGGTGATGATGGTTCTACAAAATTCGACCTTGGCAAAACATACGGCTTGTACTTGGTTGAGGAAGACTTGGCTAATAGCAAGCCTATGAAAGAAGGCAAGCCTATTAAGGTTACCAAGCAAGTTAACCCATTCCTTGTAACGGTTCCTCTTCCAGATACGCAGACTCACACTTGGATTTACAATTTAAAGATTTATCCAAAGAATGACGTCAGCACCAACAAGGTGGAGAAGAAAGCTCAAGCTGCTCCAAGCAAGCCATTCATTGACGGTACTAAGACGACTATGGGTTGGGATATTTCCATCCCGCTCACAGCTATCAAAGATGGTGGCAAAGCCTATACCAATGTTTCCTTCACTGATCCAATTAACACAGATTTCTTGAACTATAACAGTGTTAAGGATGTGAAGGTTGTTAGTAAAGATGGCAAAACCTCTGAGACTTTAGTGACAAGCGATTATGAAGTTGAAGGATATTCTTCAATTGGCGAATCTCCTAAGAAGGTAGATGACTTAACTACTGCTGACAATCTCAAGACAGTCAAGTGGATTCGCGTTAAGCTAACTAAAGCTGGTTTAGCTAAGGCTTCTGAAAAAGTTGGCGGTAAACTTACAGCAACAGTTGTAACAACAGTTATTAATCCTGGAAATATTAAGAACTACATAAACACTGATGTAGATGGAGTTGCAACCGGTGATGGAGATAAAACTCCTGGCTGTGTTCCAACTAAGGATAAGCCATGTAATGAAGATCCAGATCATCCTCACGAAGGTGAAGACACCACTAATTTCGCTACACTCACCATTGATAAGATCGGCTTGAGTGATAACGAGAACAAGGACAATGGTAAACCTTTGAAGGGCGCAATATTTGATGTGTATGAAGCTGCTGCAGGTAAGAAGGTAGACGACCTTAAAGGTAAGACAGTTGCTGAAGCTGGCGCTGATTTAGTAAGTGGTGAAGGCAAAGTTCGTACAATGGCTGCAACTGATGATAAAGGTAAGGCTTCTGACTCCTTCTTCGTTGGTAATGGTTCTACTGTTTCGCACGTTTATTGCGCAGTTGAAACTAAAGCTCCAGATGGATTCAAACTTGATAATACGCTTCATTGCGTGAATCTTACTGCTGGAACTGATGCGAACAACACTTTGAAGATTGATAACGCTAGAGCAACCGAACTCGACAAGATTCTTGCCAACTTGCCTATGACTGGTGCTCGTGGCTTGGTGATTTTGACGGTTTGCGGCATTGTTGGTATCGCTGGCACGTTCTTCTACATTGTGATGAAGCGTCGCAAGGAGCAAGAACAGGAGTAAAACTCGCTCGACTGGTTGAGTGGCTTGAACGATTGTTCAGTTGATTTGCTCTGCCGGTTGCACAGTTTGTTGCGAAACAAGCTATGCAACCGGTTTGAGCGGATTAGTTGCGCAGTCAGGTTGGAGCGCAAACGTCGGAAATTCTCCGTCAAAGTTCCTGAAGCTTTGCATCATTGCTCTGCAAACGTTGATTCTGTAGCTTTGCAGTTTTGCTTCTGCAAAAAGTGGTTTTGTAGCTTTGCAGTAATGCTTTGCTAACGGTGATTACTTGTTGCTTAGTGAACTTTAACATTAATGTTCTGCAGACGTTGAGTATTTATTGCTTAAAGAACACTAGCGTCATTGTTACTGCACACATCACACCAAGCACACAAACCACGCACCCACCCGCAGCTTAGTTGTGCGACTTTAGTGGCACTTAGTAAACCACGCAGTTGCGTAACTTTCTGCACGAGTCTATGAGTTTTGTGTTGTTGTTTAGTATGTTGAGAGGCTGGAAAAATTGTGTTCAGCAATAAAAGAGGACTGAGGAAGCTACGTTCTTTTAAGAACAAAGCAGACAGTAAAGCCTTTAACAGCCAAAGCGACGAAGGACGGGAACTTGCGCAAACACAAATTTTCCAGCCTCGTTCAAACCAAAAAACTAAATCAGTTACAAAACTCATAGACGATACTAAAGAATATCGAAAAGAATATCGCAAACAAAATTACAACCAAGAAAACCACTCAAACTCGCGCAACAACGCCAAAAACTGGCACTTCTCTAAATCCTGCGTAATCCCTGCTTTGCTGTTGCTTGCGTCGTTTGCGTCGCTTATTTACCCGCACGCCGCCATGTGGCTGAGCCAGTATCACATGTCGGAAGTTGCTGCTGAGTATGCGAAGCTTATAACTCATGCTGTTCCTGCTCCTCATGAGCAGCTCCGTCGCGCTCGTGAGTATAACAGTCAGCTTTCGTCGGGTGCTATTTACGAGGCAAATACGAACATACCGACTTCTCACGGAGCTACTTCCGATGCGAGTCAGGATTATTGGGATCAGTTAAAAGTGAACGACGACGGGTTGATGGCTCGTTTGCGCATCAAAAAAATTGATCTTGATTTGCCTGTGTATCACGGCACAGAAGATGCCACTCTTCTGAAAGGTCTTGGTCATTTGCGTGGAACTTCGCTTCCGGTTGGCGGCAAGGGGACGCGCTCTGTGATTACGGGGCATCGCGGTTTGGCAAGTGCGGAAATGTTTACAAGGCTGGACGAAGTTGGGAAAGGTGACACTTTTACAATTGAGGTTTTCGACGAGATTCTCACCTACAAGGTTGTTGACAAGATCGTTGTGAACCCTGATGAGACGAAGAAGATTGCAGCCGTTCCTGGTAAGGATTTGATGACGCTGATTACTTGTACGCCTCTTGGCATTAACACGCAGCGCATTTTGGTTACTGGTGAACGCGTGGTGCCAACGCCTGCTGCAGACAAGGCGCTTCGAGGTAAAAAGCCTGATGTGCCGCGATTCCCGTGGTGGATTGTTGCTTGTTTTGGAAGCTTGTGTATTGTTGGCGGATACATTTGGTGGGCTGGTTTGCCTGTAAAGAAGAAAAAGAAAACTGAAAAGAGTGATGATGCTGCGGCGAATGTTACTTCGAATGTTGTTTCGAATGTTGCTGCAGATGCGCCTTCTGTTACTAGCGCAAGCAGCGGTGCAGTAAGCAGCACAGTAAGTAGCGCATCGACAAGCATAGTAAGCAGCACAGTAA
This sequence comes from Bifidobacterium sp. C0047B3, assembly GCF_056590535.1. NCBI lineage: Bacteria > Bacillati > Actinomycetota > Actinomycetes > Bifidobacteriales > Bifidobacteriaceae > Bifidobacterium > Bifidobacterium sp. C0047B3. The sequence goes on from NZ_JBWPWH010000001.1 coordinate 37,554, forward strand.
GCAGCGCGGATCTTGTGCTCGAGGAAGCTAAGGCGATTGAAAATCGTCCGAAAAAACGACCGAAAGTCAAAAAGTCTAGTTCGCGCAAGAAACGCAAGCGGAGCGGTCACGGCGAAAAGACTTTCGACTGGCTTATAAGCATTCTCGGTTTATGAGCGATTGCTTATAGGCAATAACAAAACTTAATAGAAAAACTTAATAACAACAAAAAACTTAATAGAAAAACTTAATAACAAACTTGCGGTGCCGTGGGAGCGACGCAAAGCAGTGTAAAACAATGCAAAACAGGTGGAAACAATGAAGAGTATTTGGACGATTATGCTAAACGTTCTTGTTCGCATAGGTCAATTGACTCAATGCGCAACTCGTGTAGCTAAACGTACGACTCAGCATATGTACCGTGTAGCTAAGAGTGCGGCTGAGCGTTTAGCTAGTCGCGTGGCTGAGCGTTTAGCTAGTCGCGTGGCTGAGCGTGTAGCTAGTAACGTGGCTAAGCGCGTGGCTAAGCGTTTGTATAAGCGTATAGCTAATTGCGCGAATAAACGCTCGTCTAAACGAGAGTCTGTTTCTGCATATCGTACGTTCACTAGCTCTTTTGCAAGAGCTCTTAAAACTGTTCTTGTTTGCTCTCTTTCGGTAGCAATGTTGCTACCTATTTGCATTACTGCTGAAACCGCAGTTGCTTTGGATAGTGCTAATAATTCCGCTAATAATTCCGCAAATTCTGATCCTAAGTCTGATTCAAACTCTACTTCTAATAATCCAAACTCTAATCCAGACTTATCTGCATCATCTCAGTCTTCTGCGTTACAGGGTTTCGACAATTCACAAGGATCTGTAGATTCAGGGAATACACTCTCTCAATCTTTTAATCCTTCTGCAGGCTCTGGCGCAGGCGTGCCGTTTGCTTCTCCGTTTGCTTCTCCGTTTGACTCTCAAGTTGATTCTCCATTTGGCTCTCCGTTCGGATCTCAACCAAAGTCACTTTTTGAGCGCGCTGCAGAAGAAGAAAGAGCAAAAGCGCAAAGCCGCGACGCTAAGAATTACACAGCTCGCGAATCCTACGAAGAGTATCACCCTGGGTGCAACAAGGATTACGCTTTAGGCGCATGCATTACTACTGACGGCGACGGCGCTGGTTTGCGAGCCACGAACGGCCACGATTTGGATGTTAATAGTCTTGGATACAACTTGGATTCCGGCGACCAATTTATTGGCGCAGCAACAAGACCTCGTGGCCACTACGAGAACGGTCCTGTGCCTGAAGATCCTTCCGGCACGGATCATTACGGCGCAACTTACTTCACTCCGTACCCTAAGGGCACTTTTATTATGGGCCGCTTCCGCAATATGGCATTTAACCATAAGGGTTCCGGCGTCGACAGAATGAACTTGCCTATTGACGACACTGCAGACTTCGTGTTTGTAAAGCGCACGCCTAAGCTTTCCGGCGGTGGCTTTGTGTGGGATGTTATTTTTAACGCTGGCGGCCGTACTCAGGGTGCTGGTGCTGCTTTTAATTACTTTACGATTCCAAAAGGTCAGATTTTAGACAAAGGTAGCGAAGGCGGAAGGCAGTATATTCAGCGAGTTCTTTACAGCGGCAGGGAAGCTACTGCTTTGTATAAGCAAAAGCAAGGCAACAATAATCCTCCTCGCGAAACCTGTTCATTCTCGTGGGATAATCCTAACGGTTTGTGCAGTATTAAAACCGACGGCAACGATTTTGATACTGGAGACGACTTAGTTGCAGCTTGGACTAAGATGAGCGGCAGTAACGACAGTAAGAACGGCAATTATTCTAGGCTCCTTCCATCCGCTATGACAACTACGGATTTGGACAGTAAGGATATTGGTAAGTGCCGTGATGGTCAAGGTTTGGACTGCATTAAGTCCAGTAGCTATGGTGCTTTGGATGAAGGTGATCTTAGAGTTGTCCCTAAAGTTGAAGGAAGCTATAACAGAGGATATAGCCCTGCTTATGTTGCTCTTGTGCAAAATCTTTATCAGTCTATAAAAAGTGACACGCAGCGCGTGTTTGGTTTTGTGAACAATATTAAATCTGGTGAGATTGCTTATACGTACAAGATTCACTTCACTACTACAACTTCTACGAATAAAAAAGACCCATATTGCACTGCTAACAAGGGAGATGGAACAGGTTGCGAAAACTTTTCATTCTTCTACGCTGCAGGATCTTACTTCGGTCATAGAGATATGAGTAGCGGCTTTTATGGTGCTAATGATCCGTTCGGTATGACTAAAGCCAGTAAATACTCCATGACTAATTTTGGACGTGACGCTAACCTTTACATGTACACTGTAATGCATCAGCAGTGGTATGGTGCGCCGCGAATTATGGATATTCAGGCTCCTAGATACCACTTCCTTAAGGGTACTGGTTTGGGCCCGTACAACAGTGACAGCGGTAATTATCTTACTATTAGGCATATTTCATTCTCTAGTGTGTTACTTGGAATAGTAAATAAGCCTTTGGGATACTCAAATCTTATGAACGAGGATCAAGATATACGCTTATTGCCTGATTATTATTCCCCGAATAACGGCTATGCTCGAGGTAATCAGTGGTTCCGTAATCCTGGTATGAACGACCATAATACGAAGGATTCAGAGCCTGGTAGACACAAGCTTGAGCTTAGATATAACGATAGAACGTATCACATGAGCGAAACTCAGGATTTGTGGTATAGGATTATTACGCAAGCGGATGTGTTTAAGCCTTTGCAAACTGAGGAATATGACGAAAATAACAAGACTCCTAAGTATTATTCTTACGATCAGCCGCTTCCTAATCCTCTTATTATTGATGATCGTGATAATAATGCTGGGTTTGTGAATTTTGTTGGTAAGCGTTCTGACTTGTATAAGCAGGTAATGGCTTTCGATCCTAACTTGTTCCTGCCTGTTAATCTGACTGAGTATGGTTCAAGAAATAGGTATGGTTCCATAAGGCAGAAGAAGGGCGCTAATACAAACCCTTATCCGCTTGATGCTAACTATTTGACTGTTAATCCGGATGGAGATTCTAATACTCCGCTTAAGAATCTTGCTGTTTACAAAGCTGAGTGGACGGATAAGTGGGGTGATGAGCCTCGCTCGAATACTCTTCAAGATGCTGATTTAAGCATTGCTGCCAAAGTGCCTATTGTCAGCGTTGTAAATCCTTGCGGACACTCTAAGATTCTTGATGAGTACAAGGATAAAATTACCGGTCAATCTAGGTCTTCTATTCAATTTAGATCCGTAGATAGCGGCGATGATTCTGCTGTGAATGACGATCGTGCAGCTCTTGGTGAGGATCGTGAAGACAGCATGCCTGCATGCTGGCCTAAAGCGCAAGATGCTACTAAGCGTAATGTTTGGTTTGTAAGCGATGCTCCTAAGACGGGTGATGACGGCAAGGAATTGAAGCCTGGCGATCCTGTAAAGCAAGACTTGCATGACAAAGTTTTGGCTAAAATCGATCGTCTTTACAGAACTTGGATGCGCAACAAGTATAGTGCTCAGCTGCAAGATGGCAAGAAACCTAAAGTTTTGCCAAATTACGTGTTTGTAAAGTACGTAAAGATTACGTTCTGGGATAACTCGACTACTGTTATACCTGTTGTATTCCCGTATGTTGATTATGAGAAGCCAACGTTGGATGTAAAAGTGAGCGTAAATAACGGAAATCCTGTTGACGTTCCAGCTGATGGTTTGAAGATTCCTGTTGATAGCAAAATTAAGTTCTGGGTTAAGGGCCATGACGATAAGAGGATTTTGCTTGGCGTAAAGCCGAAGGAAGCTACTGAATACTTTACTAACGATAAAAATAAGAGATTCTTTGATAGTAAAAAAGTCGCTGTGCGCGATGATTTCGATATGATTACCACTCCGCGTAGCAATAAGAATGATTGCGATACCCGCGGCTGCGGCGATTTTACTACAATAAGCTACAATCAGTTCATTCATAAAAATGGCGAGCTTGATAATCAAACGGATCAAGTTGGATGGGTTATTAACAGCGGTAATTCTAAAGATGATGGTTCTCCTACAGTATTAGTGGGTGATCAGACTAGAAATCACGGTGTGCATGATTTGATATTCCACGGTTGGGATGCTGCAGGTAATTCCGTAATAAAGAAAATTAGGCTGATTATTGTATCTCCTGGCTATGGTTTGCCAAACGTTTGGTGGGATAAGAAGCCGAATGGACATTATGTTGGGCGCGTGAATCCTTGGGATGAAGATAAGCGCGTGCGCTCGATTATGGTTAGGATTTGGGCGCGCGGTAAGGAAAAGCCTGGGAAGGAGCACAACTACGATAAGATTTGTCCAAGTGATGGAAGTTGCTACGGCATTGTTATTCAGCGAAACGGTAATAAGAAGACTGATCTTTGGCATCAGGTTAATACTTATAACCACAATAATGATGCTGCAAGCCCGGATGGGTCTAGAGCTGCTGAGGATAGGTCTGCTTTAGAGGACAGAGATGCGGCTGATGGAAAGTCGGCTGATGGCAAGGATAAAGATAAATCTAAAGCTGATGACAAATCTAAAGCTGACGATAAGACTGCTGGCGGTAAGGCGAAAGTTGACAACAAAGCTAAAGCTGATAGCGAAAAAACTGATAATGCCAAACCAGGGGAGAACTCTACCCAAAATCAGCAGGGTAAGCAGGAGCAGCATGGTAAGCAGGATGAGCAAACTAATAAGCCGCAAAATAATAATCCGCAAACTAGCAACAAGCCTGCTTCTTTGAAGATTTCTAAAGCAACTAAGAAGAATGCTAAGAATAAGACAGCTAAGAAGAGCTCTAAGAAGAACGCTAAGAAGCGCAATGTTCCTGGAAAGCGCAGTAAAGTAAGATTTGCTGTGCTAAACGAAGGTGATTCTTCTAAGAATGCGAATACTCAGAAATCTGAAGTACAAAAACCTGAAGTAAGTGATGGTAACAAGCAGAGTGATGCTGCTAATACTGCAGAAAACGGTAGCAAGAACTCCGATAACAAGGACGCCAAGAATTCTGAAGATGCTAAAGATTCTGAAAATAAGTCGGAAGAATCTAAGGGTCAGGATCGAGATGCTGAAGGCGAAGATCGTTCTACTAAAAAAACTGCGAAAACTGATGAAGAATTGCTTAAAGAATACAGTAAGCGCATTATTACAGCAAATCTTGGAGATCATATCAAGGGTTGCACTACTAACGGCGACGATAAGTGCGAAATCACTTTTGATCCTGTAACTGGAAATATTACGATTCCGGAATACTTTGCGGAAATTGGTTCCAGAATTTACGTAGACGTTTACTCTGTGTCGAAAGATAATCCAGATGAGCGTCAAAATAAACTTTGGAAGCTTATGGATCCAGGAAATCACCAGGATTACGAAGAATCCGACCCGCTTCCGCTTGATATTGCGTGGCCAAACGGCTTAGTGCAAGTGAACCCGTTTGAGCTTAATAATAACGAAATTGTTGCAATGCTTTCTTGGATGAGGCACGATAAGCGGAACGAGCGCATTTTCGGCTACCGCAAGGAAGAAATTGGTGTTAAAGACCAAAAGAAGTACGATACTTACGACCAGTATGACGATGGCTTTAATCCTGCAAAAACTCAAGCAAAGTATGCTTATGGTGAAGATAAGCCTCAATACTCATGCGACTCGGAGACGGATCAGCAGTGGAAGCTGTGCTTAGGTGGCGTTACTGGTATTAACAAGATAGGAGATATTAAACAAAAGCAGTACGCCAAAAAGACTCTTTCTTTCAAAAAGTTGGAAGCTGATGACGAGACTATTCTTAACCCGATTGAGCATAAGGTAACGCGTTTCGTTGATATGCGTAAGGACTATACGTGGGGATTAGTAGATAGCAACAAGAAGAGTGTTGATGGGCGAAACGATCCTGGATTTGACGGGCCGCAAAATGGCTTGCATGGAAATCAGAAGTATGGCACGCAATACTTTGTGTACAAGTGGAACATAAACTCATACCGCAAGGGCGGCAATGGTAAGCCGTTAAACCTTCAGGATGTGCTAAAGCTTGTAAAAGGTACGCCTAGTATCAATACGAAAGATGAAAGTAAGCCGCAGCCTTCGCTAACTCCTATGAGCGCGGCGGATAATAGGCAATTTGATGCGTGGCATGATTTGTACCCGATGGCGGTTAAAGATGGATTAGGTTACGCTGTGCACGACGATACATGTGCTGCGTCTATTGCTGCTCATAAAGGTGTTGCGCAAGAAGGTACGTGCCAGTGGCGAAATAAGCTTAATTTAGTTAAGTATACGCCTGAAGATTTTATTATGAAGCGTTCTGCATTCTCTTACGACGCTTCTGTAAATATGAAGAACGGAAGTGAAGTACATATTACAGATAGGCTTGTTGAAAATAAGGGTAGTCAACATTTCGGTACAGAGAAGGTTAGTGAATATGCTATTCACAAGGACTTCCTTATGCCTGGCGGTGAAGATATGAACGGTCAAGCAGATGGCGAAAACATTGGCGACGTTATAACTAAGAATATTGATGTCGATACTATGAACGACTATGACGCGTACGGTGAAGGTACTTCAAAGCCTGAGGGATACGCAAATAACAGGCCGTTCGTGCATGCGCAACTTTATGTGAATAATGGTCAGGTTACGAACGATCTTCTGCTTCGCGATCCTGGTAAGACGCCAGATAACACAACGAACGTGATAAACGTGTGGTTTATGCCGGTTGATAGTGAGAAGCCGACGATTAGTGCGAAGAGTTATCAGAAGTGGGACGGTAAGCCGTGGGATATTCACGGAAGATGCATGCTTAACGGCGATGTGAATAACTGCACTACTGTTGATGCTGATGTTATTACTCTTGATAAAAAAATTTATGCAGGTAAGACAAAAGCTTGGTATGAAGCTGATAATGCCACGATTAATTTACCTGCAGCGTTAAAGTTAGACGATGATTTCAATGCGTACGAATCTGATCAATGCAAAGATGAATGGGTGGATGGTACTGTATTTAATAAGAAATACGTTAATTTATGCAAGATTAGTATAAACAGTAAAGTCCTGCTTGGTAATCTGAATATATATATTAAAGCGAACAACATTCAGTATCCTGACGGTAAAACTTCTAGTCCAATGCTGAAGTTTGTTAGTAACGGCGTTACAAATAAACATTTGCTTAGAAGGTTTGTTGAAAAATACAGAAGTACGGATTTGCAAAATCCAAGCAAAGATAAGCAAACTGTATTTACAATGTATGCTGAAACTACGGATAGTGCTGGAAAGCAAAGTGCCCAAACTGTTGTTGGATGCTTCAAAGCAACGTGGGAAAATGTTATTAAGCCATCTGTTGTTGCATATGATGGTGAAACAGATGAGGTTGCAAAAAAGGATAGATGGCTTAATAACTCACAAAGCCGCGACTATAAGGTTGTAGTTAAATCAGGCTTTGGAGCCAAAAGAATGGTAGTTTACTATCATCCTGCTTCGGAGCTTGAAAAAGCTAAGCAAGCTGCTTCTAATGCTGTTTATGGATCTAGTGCATCTAGTGGAAACCAGAATGAGCCTGACATAGAAAACAGCATTGGTAAAACAATTTCCATCTGTTGGGATAAATCATGGAGTGTATGCTCTGGTACTTCCAAGCCGAAGGAAGTAACGCTTGATCACGATAAAGTTGGTAATGCTGTTCTAACATTCCCTAGCGGTTTCTTAGCTCCAGGAAGCGTGGTTCGAGCGCGCAGCCGTCTTGAGGTTGGTCCATGGACGTATATGCCTGGTGTTAGAAGCCCTGAAGATCTTGCCGATGACTCAGTTAATAGAGACGGAAACAAGACTGCAAGAAGCGGCGGAAGTAGCAGAAGCGGAGGAAATACGCGTGCTGCAAAAGGTAGAAACGCAAAAAGCCGCGCTGCAAAACATAAAGATTCTTACAGAGACGACGCTAGTTCAGAAGATACTCTTGACGTGCTGCCAATGGCTTACGCAAAAGAAAAGCCTAGCGAAGTATGCCGTCCGGATTACTCGAGGGCAAGCGATTGGGAAGGTCAACTTAAGCCGTCTGACTGCGTGTACTTCGACGTTACGATGAAGCGTCAAATAGTGCAAATACACCCAATGTTGCTAAGCGGTCACGAGGAGCGCGCAATACGAATGGATTTGCGTAGCGAAAACAACTTTGCAAACGAGCCAAAGAAGGGAATTTGGCTTCCAAGCGATAGCGAAATCGTTACGAATGAGGATCCAAGGCTTGGTCCTGGTAGAACTATGGTGACGTTCAGGCAGTATGACTATAGTGCTATGGACAATGACCATAAGCCTTTGCATCTGCCTAATTATGATGGCCGCCAAGTAGGAAATAAGCAAGACGTTGCTGTTCTGACTAGAGGCTGGAGAAGCCGCGTGCTCGTTCCAAATCCGCAAGAAAATAAGATTACGCGATTTGTACGATTGCGCGCGCCTGAAAACGTCGATAGCGAGCATGGTGGCGATAGTAAGGGTGCTGCAGACTACTTAGCTGATGCGCCTGCTAGCTTCGATGAAACTAAGGGTGATAAAGCTCTGCGCGTAAAGGATCGTCCGGATGATCCAGGATTTGTTCTTTCGAAAGATAAGAAGTCTCTTCTGTATCTGTACAATGCTTCAACTAAGAAACAATTTGAGCTTAATGATTTGCAAGCTGCGTTGAAGCTTAAGCGTAATGGTACTTTGCACCCAGCAAATGAGTGTGGGAAGTATGTTGATGGAAGTGACTGGGCGTTTGCTGATTGCCAGCCATCTTTGCTGCCGGAAGTAAGAGGTAGCGATAAGGTCGATGGTGAGCATAACCTAAACGGCTTCAGCTTTGATTGGACTACGCACTTATATACGTATGATCCGTCTGAAGACCATAGGTCTGGTGCTAACGGCGCTAGTAACGACAATGGTGGATCTGCTGCTGCAGAAACTTGGTACGTAAACGTCATAGATATGATTTCAAAGGACGGTACTGGCGGTGGATATAAGATTCCTAATAGCGCTGGCGTAACGTCTGAAAGCAGCAATACTGGTCTTTCGCTTACCAACTTCGATGGTGTTGGTGCATGGGGTAGGTCTGGCGCGATTGATAAGAACTTAATCAGTCATAAGGTTCTTAAGAATCCAGATAATGGTTTGTCGGTTATTATGACATATGGCGATAGCTGGGTTGGAGATACTCATAAAACGAGAGGCAAAGAAGGCGGCTGGAATAACGATGCCAATTACGAATTCGTAATGCCTGTGTATCTAGTTCCTGTTGATAACGTTAAGCCAACTGTTGCTGCAACTGCAGGATCGCTTCTAAGCGGGCACACGGATGCTAATAATCCTTACGTTGTGACGATGGAGGAGAAGGACTACGCTAAGCTCACGGTTAATAAAAGTGAGGCTTCGAAGCCAACAAGCGATAAGGATAAGAAGACTCTGTTTGCTGATGTTCACGACGACTACGATAGCTTCTCTGGACTCAGCGACCTTAGTTTGTTCGCGTGCAAAGTCAATGAGGCTGGAGGCGCAACTGATTTTAAGAGCTGCAAGTCAATAATGAGCAATAATGGCTCCGTAAATGCTGCGGCGTTTAAGAAGCTCAAGACTGACGGTAGTGGAGTTGAGTACGCTTTGTATGGACGTGCAAAAGATAGCTCCGGCAACAAGAGTGAAGACTTTGATAAGAACAACATGGGTCGCTTAGTCGGCTACTTCAGCTTCGGATACTTAGTGCGTCCGGTTGCGCTGCCTTACAGCGGCGGCCAAGCTGCAATATGGTTCAGCTTCATGTTCGGCGTGCTGTTGGCGCTGTTCTTGGCATCCGGCGCATTCGGTAGGCGCGGATGGCTTGGCTCGGTGCTTAGCGGCAACGGCTTTGGCGGATTAACGGACAGCAAGCACTGCGACGCTTCGGCTGAAGCGATTCGAAGCGGCAATCTGTTCTTCAAACTCAAGTCAAAGTTCAAGTTCAAGTGGCTTCGGCTGTGATGTGTAAGCGAGCGTTACTTGAGTGGTATGTAAGTCCCCTTTTGCGCTCGCTGGCAATTCTTCGGACACTCGCGCAGTTTGCTTTCTGCATGAGTGTCCGATTTTGCTTGTTTTGGGACACTGGTGCAGTATGCGTTCTGCGTGCGCGACGACCTACTTGAGCGCAAATGTGGCGACGCAATATAATAAAAGTTATGACGCTAGTATCAAGCAAACAGCATGACGAGCAGCATGCTAAATCGCCTATGCAGCAATCAAATCCAATCATTCCGCGCGTGCTAAGCGTAGCTGGCACAGACCCAACAGGTGGAGCCGGGATTCAGGCAGATCTCAAGTCAATTATGGCGGCAGGCGGCTATGGCATGTGCATACCAACTAATTTGGTTGCGCAAAACACGTGCGAAGTTCGCGAAGTATTCACGCCGCCGGTCAGCTTTTTCCGCACTCAACTTTCGTGCGTGTACGACGACGTTACAGTTGACGCGCTAAAAATTGGTATGCTCGGATGCGCTGAATACATTGAAGCTATGCGAGACTGGATGCGCGATAATCCGGTTCCTGTAAGCGTGCTAGACCCTGTGATGATATCGACTTCCGGGAAGCGCTTGCTTGAGGCGAGTGCTGAAAATGCTATGCGAAAATTTATAAGCTGCGTTGATGTTGTGACGCCAAACGTGCCGGAATTGGCGGCTTTGAGCGAATCGCGCGTTGCGGAAAACTTTGAGGAAGCTTGCAATCAGGCGCGCGAGTTGGCTGCAAAAAATAGCGTTGTCGTAATCGTAAAAGGTGGGCACTTAACTGGCGAAGACGTTGGAAATACTGCGGTTTTCCCGGATGGCTACGCAAGCCACGTGCCAAGCGAGCGCGTTGAAACAAGCACAACTCACGGAACTGGATGCTCGCTTTCTTCTGCGTTGGCCACGAAAATTGGGCTTGCTTTGCGAGAGGGTAAGAGTTTAAGCGAGCACGATACCGTACTTCGCGCGCTTGAATGGTCGACTGCGTGGCTTCGCGAGGCGATTGCTGCTGGAAGTGAATTGCATGTTGGGCGCGGAGACGAGCGCGGGCATGGACCGGTAAACCATTCCGTGCGTATCCTTCAGCAAACTAAGTGATACTCGCGCAGCGCGCAATCTGCGTGAGTAACGAAAAACGGCAGAAACTGTGCAGATGTGTACAGTTTCTGCCGTTTACCAGCCAGATTCCGACCAAAACTTTACAGCGGTGTAAAGAAACTGTCGTTCCCGCACCAAAAAACGGCAGAAACTGTGTAGCCGTGTAAAATAAAGGTCGGCTACGCGCCAAAAAACGGCAAAAACTTTACAACGGTGTAAAGTTTCTGCCGCCTACGCGCTATGCTGCGCTCAAGCTAGCTTTACTCAGTAATCACGCGCTTAAGCTCGCGCGCAACTTTCCCAGCATCCTCAGCGCACATAAGCGCCGATACTGTGCAAACTCCGTCAAGCTCAAGACCGCGAATAGGGAACACTGTGTTCTCGTGAATTCCGCCAATTGCCAACGTTTTTACGCCCATAGAGTGCGCAACTTTCGCAACTTCGTTCACTCCGTCAACTCCCAGCGGTGGCACGTCGTGCGCTTTCGTATGCGTTTCAAAAGCGGCACCGATGCCAATCACATCCGGCAGCGGAACGTCGTTTTCTTTGCACTCGCGGTAAGCTTTCTCCATCAAATCTGGTCGCGCGCAAGAAAGCCCAACCATCCACTCTGCCGGCATAGCCTTTCTCGCCTCAACAAACGGCGTATCCTTTTGCCCAACGTGCAAGTTGAAACCAAGCTGAGCTGCGCAATCAACATGATCGTCAATAAACACAGGCACGTCGCCATGTCCGGAATCAATAAGCGCGTGGCGCAACTTCTTCGCTTTAGCTGCAATCTCCGCGTCGTCGGAATACTTATCGCGCAATTGCACAACTGTAACTCCGCCTTCAATCGCCTCCACAGCCACTTCTTCTTCCGGGCGATTTCCCATTCGCGGATCCGTTACCAAATATAGCGTCCAATCCACAGGCTCCACCGTAAACTCAATATTCGTCAAACTAAACATGTCGTTTACGCTAAGAGTTGAAAGCGCATCCATCCACAGCGTGCGGAAAGTGCCGGGAGCTGTGGTTTGGCGAGCTGCCCAAGTTCCAGCCGCTGCTGCGTGCACGTGCGCTGCAACAGTTGCTGCGAGCGGACGTTCCGGGTTTGCGCCAACGTATGCTGCAACCAACGCTCCCAAAGCGCAACCGGTTCCAACTACCTTAGTCATAGCTTTGTGTCCACCTGTTACGCGAGCTAAACATCCGTGAGCGTAAATCGCGTCTTTTTCTCCGGAAATTGCCACTACAGATCCGTATTTTTTAGCTAATTCGCGAGCAGCTTGAAGCGCGTCGTTTACGTTATCGTGAGAATCTACGCCTTTTCCGTTGCTTTCTTTGCCTGCAAGTGCCATTATTTCGGAAGCGTTTGCACGAATTACAGTAGGGTGGTGCTTAATAATTTCGCGTACAAAGCGCGCGCGTGGAGCAAGTGCTGGAACGCCGATTCCAACCGGGTCAAGCACCCACGGAGTATTGGCTTTTTCGCATCCTTCAACGGCTGCGCGCATGTATTCGGAAGTTTCTGGCTGATGGAATGTGCCAACGTTTATGAGCACGCCTGTGGCAATTTGCGCAAGCTCATGCGCTTCTTCTGGATCGGTTACCATAATTGGCGATGCTCCTGCAGCGAGCAGTGCGTTGGCTGTAATGTCTTGCACGATTACGTTCGTGATGCAATGGGTGAGTGGCTGCTGCGTGCGCACGCGTTCGATGCATTGACGCACGTCGTTAAGGAACATGCGTCGGCGTGCGCGTACAGAGAAGCATGTGTCGACTTGCGTTGTTGAGCTTGTGCAGTATTCGTTTGCTTCGTTGCAGGTATTTGTTTTTTCAGTGTTGCATGTTGTCATAATGTTTCCCTTCGCTAGCACTATCTAGATCAGGTTTTACGGATGTAATCTCAGCGCTTGACTTCACAATTTGTTGCAATTGCGCACTCCGAACCATCCTTCGACTATATCTTTTGTTCGTGACTTACGCTCTTTTGCGTTAGCGCTGCGATTTAGCGCGTAGGCGGCATAAACTGCGCGCGTCTGTAAAGTTTTGGTCGGAATCTAGCTGGGAAGCGGCAGAAACTTTACACAGCTGCACAGTTTCGGTCGGATTTTCTTGCGTTCGCGGCATAAATTTTACACGGCTGTAAAGTTTCGGTCGGATTTTCTTGCGTTCGCGGCATAAATTTTACACGGCTGTAAAGTTTTGGTCGGATTTTCTTGCGTTCGCAGCATAAACTTTACACAGCTGCACAGTTTCTGCCGTTTTCCGTTACTGGTGCAGATTGGCGCTCGCGCGGATTACGCGCTCGCTTACGAAACTCGCGTTGGAAGTCCACTGGACTTCCGACTTGAGCGAGTTTCCGCTCCGAGTTGCTTTCGTGCGCTAAATCGCAGCACTTGCAGGAATCTACAAAAATCGCGCCGCATTTTTGCAACTTCTTCTACATATTTTCGCTTGCAACTGTGTAAACATAAATATGGTAAACAATAAGTAGATTATAGAAGTTACGAAAGCGAGATAACATGGCAAACGATTCCACGCTAGAACAAAAGACTCCTCTCACCGCGCGCGAATACGCGACGCGCACAGCAATACGCACGATTGCAATCATCGCATCTGTTTATGGCATGGCTGCTTCGTGGGAAGGCTTGATGACCTTCACTTATTTTACGAATCTTTCTAACCTTATGATTTGCGTAGCTCTTGCTGGATCGCTTTTGCTTGATACAGCTGCATTTATGCGTGCTCGTAATTCTGCATGTTCCGCCGCGCAGCAAGATTCCGCAGCATCTTGCGCATGGTTCGACTCAAAATCCAACGCTTGGTACATTTTCAAATTCATGATGACCATCTCAATTGCTGTCACATTCACTTTGTACCTGTGTTTCTTAGCACCTACCAATAAGCTTGGTTTCGTTGGCGCTTATATGAATAACGGATGCAGCAGCCTTTGCGTTCACGCAGTTGCGCCGCTTCTTGCAATCGCTGATTTTGTGCTTTTTGATTATCGTTTCCGCTCTACTCGCGCACATTTGTATGTTTCTACTGTTCCGCCTCTTGCTTATGTTGCTTATGCTGCTATGCTTAGCGAGTTTGCTGGTGTTCGTTGGGGTGTTCATGCAATGCGCGCGCCTTATAATTTCCTCAATTATGGCGCTCCTGCCGGCTGGTTCGGCTTTGCACCGCAAACTTTTAATGCCACTACTTTGGGCGTTGGAGTTGCGTATTTGTTAATTGTGTTTACTCTTATTTTTATTGGTGTCGGCAGTGTATTTCTTGCTCTTAAGGATGCTCGCGCTCGTGCAATATTAAAAGAATAGTATTGTTGCGCGCCACTATTGCCTAATTGCTAGAATTAAGCGTATGAGTGAGGATACTGCATTACAAGCATTATTTGACGGTACGTTACGCAATTCTTCTGGCAATGTGACTAATGCGTTGCTTGTGTACGGTGCGCCGAATACTGGTAAAACGCAGTTTGCTGTGCGCGCAGCAATTTCCGGCTATAAGCGTTGGTCGCATAATGTTACTGCGATGGCTGTGCAAAATCGTGTTCTTGCTTCAAAAATTGACAATATTATTATTCGTCAAATTGGTGTAAGTAAGCAGTCTCGTCCAGTTGGCACTTTGGCTTCTTTGGCTTTTAATATCATTTCTGCTTGCTGTAAGTTAAAGAATGAGCCTTCGCCTAAGCTGCTAAATGGTGCTGAGCAGGATTCTTTGCTTCGTAAAGTTTTGCGCGCACACATTGAGCATGTTATGCGTGGAGATAATGGTGATTGCAATATATGCGCGCTTTTTAAGGATTATTTTGAAACGTCTCAATGGGTTATTCCATTAACTTGCGCAGTTTCTAATACTTCCGCCACTTCCGCCACTTCCAACACTTCCAACACTTCCAACACTTCCGCCACTTCCGAGCCTTCTGCGCCTTTCGCAACTCAGGCTGCTCAAGCAACTTCTTCGTCTCCAGAATTTTTGGCAGATAGCTTCGATATTAACAACGCTTTTATGCATCAATTGCGCGATATGCTCGCGCGTTTAGATGAGCTTGGTATTAGCGATTTTGAAAGCGAAAATTCAGTTCTTCGCGCTCTTAGTGACGAGCAATCTTACGCCAATAATAGTGATATTTTACAAACGTCTGTGCTTATTAAACGTAGATTAACTCAATGGCGTTTGGCGTTTGCTTTGCGAGCTGAATATCGAAAAATAATTGTCGACACTTATAAATCTTCTTTCCGACTTGACGCTTCGCAACTGTTGGTTGAGGGTGCAAAATCTGCGCGCGAATTAGGCGAGCATGGTTTAGTAAACTCTTCTGAAATTCCGGCTCTTCTTGTAGTCGATGATTATCAAGATATTACTTTGGCTGGCTTGAGTTTTATTGAGACTTTGTCGAAGATTGGCACGCGTTTAGTTTTGCTTGCGAATCCGGATGAATCTGTGCAATCGTTTAGAGGAGCGTACCCGGATTATGCAATTTCTGCAGCTTTGAATGAGTTGAATGCTGCTGAGCAAACTTTAGAATATACGGGTTTTGCCGATTCTTGCGAAAATTCTTGCGAAAATTCTTCCGACAATTCTGCTGATTCTTCTAAAAATTATTCTGCAGATCCAACTTTTGCAAATTATACCCAAGCACCTTCGATGCGTGAATTACTCGCTTCACGCGTTTCTCTTTCGCTTACTTCGCAATATAAAACAGATGTTGCGCTCCCAAATCGCCCTTGGAAAATGCCAAAATTTGCAGGGTCCTTACCGATTGAGCCTATAGAAACCACACAAAATTCTCATCTAAACTCAGACGACACTGTTTTTACAGCGTTATATCGTTCACAGCGTGAGGAATTAGATGCTGTTATTTGGCAAATGAAGCAATCTCACGTAAATAATAAGCGCAAGTGGAGCGATATGGCGTTAATTGCGCACGACAATTCCACGGTTCGTCTTTTTGGCGAGCAACTTCGCGCTTCTGGAGTTCCTGTGCGATACTCGTTAGTAACTCGCCCATTAAAAGATGAGCCGTTTGTGCAAGGTTTATTTGCGCTTATTGAACTTGCGCAATTTGCGCAGCACGGTTTTTCTGGAATTGTTGAGCAAGTAAAACATGGTAGAAGTTTGCAAAATTTGGCTTCGTGGGTGCGTTTGCGAGTTCAGAATATTATGGATAGTCCACTTTCCTCGATTACTAAGAGCGATTCTGGATTTTACGGTGATTTAGACGTTGAAATACCTGCGAAGTTATATTCTGTAGACTCGCTTATGCGTTCTCTTTCCTCTCTTTCGGCTGTTTTAATTGAGAAAAATTGTGAAAATAACAAGAGCTTTGAATCTAATGTGCCTTTGCGAAATCTTGTTCATAACTGGGATTTGTTGCAAAATTCGCTTCATAATGCGCAAAGCAAAGCGTACTTTGAATCTCAAATTTTGGTTGATAATAGTCGTATTGATGGCAGTTCAAATGAGCTTATGCCATTGTCTCTTGATGCGTGCTATTTGCTTTGTGTAGCAGATGTTGCACGTTTTATAGATGATGATTCTAATGTTCGTAATGATTCTACAGTGTTGCAAATATTGCAGAATATGGCACCTCGAAATCCGCACGTTGCATCTTTTGTAAAACTGTGGAAAAACGTGCAAATTCTCGCTTCTCGTATGCACAATAATCCTGATTTGAGTAGTGCTCAATACGCTCTTGGTGAGGCTTGGAATATTTGTCATGTTGCTGAGCGTTGGCAGCGTATGTCTTTACAACATAATTCGGAAGGTTATCGAGCTAACGATCGCTTGGATGCTGCAATGCGTCTTTTTGATTACGTTTCTTCATATGTTTCTTCTGATATCTCGTCAATGAATACGTTTGACGATACTTTTAAACAAGAAAATATTGTAAGTATTGCAGATTTTATAGCTCAAGTTCGTGGCATGGAAATTGAAGCTGATTCTCTTGCTAAAGTAGCGCCTGTTCCAGATGCTGTAACGCTTACTACTCCTGCTGGTTCTGTTGGAAAACATTGGAATCTTGTGTGGATGCCTACTTTGCAACAACGTGTGTGGCCAAATCTTGCTTCTCGTAGCACTATGTTTGGCGCAGAAAGTTTAGCGAATATTATTTTGCATTCTAAAATTTCTGCTTCTAAATTGACTGTGAATGCGTCACTTCTTTCAAATAATGATAAATCTGCAGTTTTTGCCTCGGAACAGCGCAGTTTTTTGTTAGCTATTACGCGCGCAACAGAGCGTTTGTATATAAGCGCGCAATATAGCGATAGTGCTGTGCCAAGCGACTTTCTTTATTATTATTTGCCTGAAAGATACTACAATAGTGAAAATTCGCGCACGCCTTTTACGGAATTTACTACGCCTTTTGCTGGTTTAGATATGGATGTTCGTGGACTAGTGTGTGCTGCTCGTTCGCAAATTTTGCGTGCTTCTTCTATGAAAGAAGAGTTTGGGAATAATGTAGGTAATGCAGGTAGTGCAGGTAATGCAGGTAGTGCAAGTAGTGCAGATAGTTCCGATAGTGCAAGTAGTTCCGATAGTGAGAATAGTAAGTCTAGAAATGCGATTATTGATGCTGCTCAAACGTTGCAATTACTTAAAGAAAATGGAGTATTTTGCGCTGATCCTTTTGAGTGGGATTTTATGAGCGATGTCGATGACTATGTTGATGAGAAATCTTCTGTTGAAAAAGATAATGAAAAAAATAATGAAAAATACAATGAAAAAGCTAGCTCTGCTAAAAAAACTAACTCTGTTGTAAGCTTGTCTCCTTCAGCTGTAGACAGTTTGTGGGCATGCCCTGTGTGTGGATTGGTAAATCGTCAGCTTTTAGGCCCTCAACCCGGCAGTGCAGCAACGTATTTTGGCACGCTAATTCACGAAACTGCAAGGTGGGCAAGCGAAAATCAGCATTACGATATGCCGGAAACTAAGGTTGATGAAACCGAAGTTGATGAAACTGAAGCGACGAATAATTCAGCCGACTATTCGCCTTACTCTCCGCTTGTGCGCCGCAGTAACGCAATCGCAAATCTTATGGAAAAGTATTACTTAAGTATTGCGCCTGAACTTGCAGATATTCGAGATAGTAAGGAGCATTATTCGGCTCTTGCGCGTGAGAAGAATATTAAACGTGCGTTACATGCAATTGCGCAATATTTTGTCACTTCTTACGATCAATCAACATACGCTCTTAACTCAAAAAAGTCAGAAAACGGCATATTAGAATCTCTTACAAAAAGCGAAAAATCTTTAGAAAGTAGCATAGGCAGATTGCAACAAGCGTATTGCGAATTGCAAACAAGCGCGCATTTTGGATTTAATGATATTGCTCGCGTATTGAACAATACTTTTAAGAATGCAAATTTGCAAACCGTTACTACGCATGACTGCTACGAATTGATGGGTGCTTTAGTTGGAGGATGGCCGGATGGTGCAAGTGAAGATATGCAAGTACATATTCACGGTCGAATTGATCGCATGGAAAAGCGCATCAATTCAGATGGTTCCGAGCATATTCGCTTACTGGACTACAAAACAGGAAAGCCTTTAACAGCAAGCGGAGTTTTTAACGATTTGCAGCTAGTTTGCTACCAGCTTGCTTTACTTTTTTCTGATGAGAATCCGCTTATTGATGCATCGAATGCGCCGATTATTTCGCGAAGTATTCTATTTCACGTTGCTAAGAACGATTATCCTGCTCAAGATCATAACGTTGCTGAAAACGTGTATCAGCCGCCGCTTTGCGTAAAAAATGCTTTAAATAATAATCCGCTTGAGCTACGAGTTGGATTCAAAAATATGGCAAGATTGTTAGATTGTCCGCAGCTTGACGATATTGCGAAGAATTGCCCAGAAAATGTAAGCGAAAGCGCTTGGCAGTCGTTTACATCATTAAATCAAAGCGCAAAATGGTCTCTTACTATGATTTCGCGCGTTTGCTATGCTGCTGCGGCAGTCCGTTCGCATAAGATTATTGCGCACCCAACTTCTGAACACTTGAAGTATTGCAATGGAAAACAAGTATGCCCAGCATGCGCAGGTTGTATAGACACTGTATATGAGGTGCTGTAGTTATGATTGATAAAACAAATAAGCAATTTACTCGTAAGAACACCGATAGCGCGGAGCAAGCTGCAGCAATTCAAGCGCCAACAAATAAGAACATGATTATTGTTGCAGGAGCTGGAAGTGGCAAAACGTATACGATGACTCGTCGCGTTATCGACCTTATTGAGCGCGGAGTTGCTCCTGAAAGTATTTTGGGTTTGACTTTTACTAATAAAGCAGCTTCTGAGCTGCTTGCAAGAGTTGCTCAAGCTGTAAGTCAGCATAGTAGCGAAATAAATAAGCTTATCAATAATGGAAATTCTGCATCTTCAAGTGGCTTTTTGAAGCCAGAAGTAATGACATACGATGCCTTTTTCCAGTCAATTGTGCGCCAATATGGTTTGCTCGTTGGATTTGATCAAAATACGCAACCTTTAAGCGATGCAGGTGCGCGCGAATTAATAAAACCTCTAGTAAACGATTATGTTACTAATCATGCGGAAGTGCTGTCTTGGTATAGTTTTGATGCACTTATTGACGACGTGCTTGCGCTCGCAGCAGATATTTCATGCTCGATGATTGGCGTAAATAGCAGGGGAGAGTCTATAGATAGCACGTCTAAAGCTGTTCTAGAAATTCAAAAGTGGAATAACGCTTGGATTGAACATTTGCAAAAAGCAATTAATTGCGCTGAAACTACTGAAATAATTGCAAAAAAGCCTAGCTCTATTAAATTGCGTCGCGGAAAAAACGATTCAGATGAAAAATATTTCGAAAAGTGCGAAAATTACGGAAAAGAATACGTAGAATACCTGAATATTACATTAAAAAATAAGTGTTATGAATCTTGTAATAACTTGCTTGAAGCTGCTGAGAAGCGCAATGCATTACTTGAATTAGTTTTGGCTTTTGATGCAGCAAAGCAGCGTGCAAATATGGCGCAATTTAGCGATTTTACTATTGCTGCATACCGTTTGGTGACGCATTTTCCTTCTATTGCAGAGCAGTATCGCCGCCAATACAGCCAAGTTTTGCTTGACGAATATCAAGATACTTCTACAACTCAAGCAATGCTGATTGCAACGCTGTTTCATAAAAAAGCTAGCGGTGTGGAAGAAGCTAGCGGTGTTGAGGAAGCTAGCGTTGATGCGAAAGATAACGTTGCTGCGAAAACTAGCGAAAATCAAGACTTTTTAACTACTCAACAAACGCATATTGCTGCAGTAGGTGATCCGTTCCAAGCTATTTACTCGTTTAGAGGAGCTAGTTCCGGAGCTTTCAGAAAGCTTGAGCAAGCACTAAATATTGACCAATCAAGTGAGTTTTCTCTTACTAGAACGCGACGCAATTCGCGACTTATTTTAAAAGCTGCAAATTCTATTACGAAACCTTTGCGAGTGCCTGCGCTTCGTCATAGTAGCTCACTTGCTACAGAAGTAGAAGTGAAGAACTTGCAATACTTAGATAATGCGCCAAAAGGTACTTTTAGTGTGTTAAATATGCCTACGCAATATCAAGAAGTAGAAGCCGTTGTGCGTTTTGTAAAATATGTAAAACATAATGCGCTGTCTCAAAACGACGATACTAATTCTGCATCTGCTAGAGTTGCAGTTCTTTTCCGTAGCAAAAATAATATTCCGTTATATGAAGAAGCATTACAAAAAGCAGGTTTGCGCACTCTTACTGTTGGGTATTCTGCATTGCTTGAAAAACCAGAAATTCGAGATGTTTTAGCTCTTCTTTCTGTTGTTGCAGATCACACAAATACTCAAGCTTTGATGAGATTGCTTGCAACTCCTCGTTTTGCGCTTAATACTGACGATTTGACTGCTATAGCTAATATTGCAACATCAAAGAATATCGAATATGTTTTTCGTGCTTTAGTGCAAGCAGGTTTAGTAGACGCTGAAACTCCTCGCTCTAAGTGGTCGCAAGTTGTTCGAGAACAGCAATCTCAAGCTTCGCAAACCAATAGTATTCATGGTGGAGTTTTTGTGGCGGATGTTTTGCTTGAAGCATACGAAACTCAACTAAGCGAAGAAGCAAAAAATAACGACAATAACGACAATAATTTGCTTTCTGATCTAAAAAATAATTTAAGCTCTAAAGCTTATGTAGCAGTGTTAAGAATAGGGCAAATGATTCATGCAATACAACGTGCTCAATCTGGCTCTTTACAAGATATTATGCGCGTTGCTGTAGAAACGCTTAACGTTGATATTGACGTTGCGCTATCTCGTGCGCTTATGAATGATACTTCCTCTAATGCAACGCTTCTTGACGATATGCACTCTACTGTCGATTCTATTTGTCTACTAGCAGACGCGTATTTGCAAGAAATGAGCGATTTTACAACTCCTACTTTGCATGGGTTTATGTCTTGGATTTTCAATATAGACAAGATTAACGATCAACCTTCTTCAGTGGATGAACCTGCGGATGTCGTATTGATGACTATTCACCAATCGAAAGGTTTGGAATGGCCTGCTGTAGCGATAGTTGGGCTTAATGAAGGCGCGTTCCCAAGTAATCAAGGCGATAATTTGCGCGTAATAGCAACGCAACAAAGTGGCGTGTACAGTGAAAGGGCATATGCAACGCTCGAAGTTGCTTCAAAAGTGCCTGTTTCTATGAGAGTGGATGCAAACATATTGCCAAGATTCCCTCACGATGTTGATCTTGAAACTAGCATGGAACCTCAAAAATCTTTGAAAAATATGTTAACTGTGGACGATATCGACGCAGAAGTTTATGGATCAAGAGCTAGAGAAATGTTTGATTTGGCAGAAAAGTTCCATGAGCATGAGCAGGCTCCAGTAGAAGCGATTCCTTCAGAAGCTAGCAAAGTGTATGACGCTGTGATGAAAACTGGCACATTGCCTCTTTCGCAAGTCGAGGAGCGCGGGCGCGCTTTGCATATTGACGAGCGTCATCTTATGTATGTTGCTTTGACGCGTGCTAAATTCGCAGCATTGCTCACTTGCAGCCAGTCTAATGCTATGAGCGTTGTTGAGAATAAAGAAAATTTTGTCAATAGTGCAGCTTCTTCTGTAGATGAATCTTCAAATATTTCAACTTCTAGAGTTAAAAAACCTTCTGTTTTTTGGCAAGAAATGTATGATTCAATGCGCGAATCTGAAGAATCTCCGGTTCAGGTCACAGCTAGTCTTTCTGATTCTTCAAATCAAGTAGGTTATGTTGTAGGGGAGTCAGCTTCGCAACTTGCGCAATTATTTAGCGAGGAAAGCTCTATTCCAACTGAAGATAATAAGAAGCAATTATCTTGGCCGAGTGCATCTAGTGAAGCTATACGTAGTGTATTGCAAAAATCTGCGCAAGACGTTGTAAATTCAAAAATTAGTAATCAAGTTTCTGGTATTTCAAAAGATAATTCTTTGCTTTACAAAGCTCAAGCTTTGCTACAAGATGCGGATTTAATGCCGAAAATTGATTGGTATCGCAACATTCAAGAGTTAAAAAACAGAGCAGAGCAGCTTTCTAATGTTGAAAATGTCAATGTGACTGCTGTGCAAAGGCGCGCTATGTTTCGTAATGATTATTCGCGCGCGAATGAAGATTTTGATGATGCGGATGCTAAGCGTTTACGAAAGGAATGGATGGCAATTATTCGCCCTATTCCTAGTGTTTCTTCGCCTGCTTCTGATTTGGGAACTCGTTTTCATGCTTGGGCTGAACAGTTTGTAAAAGCTGGTTGCGTGAATAAAAATTCTATTCAGTATGACGTTGATGAGAACGTTGGCGAGAATGTTGGCGAGAATGTTGATGAGAACGTTGCTGAGAACGTTGCTGAGAACGTTGCTGGAACTTGCGAGAATATTTCGCAAAATGCAAAATCTTCGGAGCGCAAATTGTTGATATGGAAGCAGCGTTTAATGACATCAAAATGGGCGCATCGCCGTCCTATAGCAGCAGAGCAGCCGATTGTAGCTCATGTTCCAGAATTAGGCGATCAAATTATTAATGGCAAAATCGACGCAATATTCGCAGGTGGTTTAAATCCAGAAGATCCAAGCAAATTGTACACGATAGTTGATTGGAAAACCGGAAGAAAACCAACCAATCCACAAGATATTGCGCTTAAACTTGGTCAGCTTGACTGGTATCGTCTGCTTTTGTCTCTTATGACTAAGGTTCCGCTTGATGCTATCGATGCCACCCTTTATTATGTGAACATATCGGATGAATGTGAACGGGAAATTCATGCCGAGCAAAAAACGAAAGATGAGATCCTTGCCGAGTTACACTCTGACACGTTAATCTCCCTCGATGATGATGACGCATAAACGAATTATGAAGTAAGGAAGAACCATGACTGTTGAATTTCGTTCTGTAAAACTCAGCGATATTGATGCAATGGTTAAAGAATATGAACGTACTTGGGGTATTGCGCACGAAGTTGGGAAAGATGCTTCGTTAAGTCTTTCTCGAAGATCTGTGTTGCATTACTTGGAACCTTCAACGCATGGTACTATTGCTGAAATAGACGGTAAGTTTATGGGTCTGCTTTTGGCGCGAGTTTTTGACGCACCTGTTTTATTTCCAGAAGTAGAAAGAATGCTTCGCGAGCAAGAAGCCGCAATGAAAGAAAATTGTGACAAAAACTATGCTCTCGCTTTAGAAGAAGCGTATGGCATGCGCGCGTTGGAAACTAAACTTGAAGCGAAATCTCATATCAATAATTTAACTCAAGCGGAATTGGAGCTTTTCCTTGTATCTCCGGATGCTCGTGGGCATGGTGTCGGTGGAGGCTTGTGGAAGCGAACAATGCATATGCTAAGAAATAACGGAGTAAATCGTTACTATTTGCATACTGATTCAGCGTGTGACGTAAGCTTTTATGATTATCACGGGCTTAGAAGAGATGCTTCTTTTATGCGCTCGGATCATCCTTATGAAGCTAAGAACGTGAAGTCTTTGGTGGATGACTTGTACATTTACTCAGGTGAGCCGAGAGTTCGTTCAAAGCAAGCAAATGCTCGTTCTAAAACGCGCTAATAAAAAATATGCAAATGTATAACGTGTGTGACTTGCTTAACAAAAGGAGCAAAGAAATATATGTCGTCGCAAACGGCAACTAAGAAAGCATCGGTATTTTCTCAATATTCTAGATTATTTTCATTTAATGGAGCTAAAGCGTTTTGTATAGCAGGCGCGATTGCGCGTTTGCCAATGTCTATGATTGCGTTGGGGATTGTTCTTGCATTAAACCATTTGTATAACAATTGGACTGTTGCTGGAGCAATGTCTGCGTCGTATGTGCTTGCACAGGCTGCGGTAACTCCTGTGTATGCTAAGCTTTTCGACCGTTTTGGTCAGCGTAAAGTTGGGGTTATTGCGCTAAGTGCTCAAGTAATCGCTATGATTTCTTTTGCATTTGCAGCTTTATTTAAGGTTCCTCTTGTTTTGCTTTTTGTGCTAGCGATTGTGATGGGCGTAACTCAGTTTGCTTTTGGCGCGTTGGTGCGTACTCGTTGGGCTTATACATTGCGTGCAGAAGATGACGATTCTTTATTAAACGTTGCTTATGCGTTGGAATCTGGTATCGATGAAATTGTGTTTATATTAGGACCTATTTTAGCTGCGTGGTTAGCAACTTCTGTGCATCCTGTTTCGCAATTATTTGTGCCAGTAGTTGCAAGTGGATTGGGAGGAGCTTGGTTCTTTTCTCTAAAAAATACTCAACCTGCTGTGCTTAAAGTAGTGGAAGTTCCAACTGCTGCAGCTGAAGACGTTGATGTATTAATCGCTTCTCAAAAAGAAGATGAAATTTCTAAAGATTATGCGGAATCTCAAAAGCAAGAAGCGAAACGTTCATTTGCAGACAAATTTAGTCTTAAGCAATTGCACAATCATCACTCAAAAAAGCGCGGCAAAAACGTGCTGCTTTACCGCGGTATTATCCCGCTTGTGCTCATGTTTGTTGTGTTTAATATGAGTTTTAGTGCATTTGACGTGTCTGTAACAGCTGCAATGAAAGCTCAAGGGCTTGATCATTTTATCGGTATGCAGTTGGCATTGTTTGCATGCGGTTCGCTTGTGGGAGCGATTATTTTTGGATCGCATAAATTCCGCGGTTCTAATTGGTCGCATCTGATTGTGTTTTTGACTGGTTTAACTGTCGGATTTGTGCTTATGAGTCTTAATATTGACAGACTTATGCTTATGAGCGTTTTTGAAGTGCTTTCCGGCTTATGCGTTTCGCCAATTTTCGCAACTGGAAATCTTATCGTTAAAGCAACTGTTCCTGAAGAATCGCTTACGGAAGGTCTTTCATGGCTACCAACTGCGTCTGCTGTTGGCTGTTCTTTAGGCTCGATGGCTGCTGGAGCTGCAATCGACTCGTGGAGTGCTCACGCTGGCATGATGGTTCCGTGGATTTCAACACTGGCAGCTATACCTATCGCAACGTTCGGCTGGTTTATTGTAATGGTGCTTAAAAAGCGACATTAACTGCGCACGTGTGTAAAGTTTCTGCCGTTTTTTCGCGCGTATCCGACCGAAATTTTACGGCTGCGTAAAGTTTCTGCCGTTTTTTGGCGGTTTCGCGACTTTTTCTTTACACTCACGTAAAGTTTCTGCCGTTTTTTCGCTTTAATCCGACCGAAACTTTACAGCTGTGTAAAGTTTCTGCCGTTTCAGTTACAAAAGCTGAGTTGAGTCCTAACGGTACACTAGAAAGAAGTGCGCAATATCGCAAGATGTAGTGAGATGAATATGAAAACAGAATATGATGAACGTACTGAGGAAATTCTTGCTGAAGTAGTACGCGATGCGTTGCAATCTGACGCTGATAATATGCGTTCTCTTAATAACCAAGAATCTTCTGCGTCGTCTAAACAAATTCGACAATCGGTGAAAAAAGTGAATAAAAAAATGTCTTCTGATACTTCAACTAAATCAGTATCTACTAAAGATGTAAAAACTGCTAAAACTAAATCAACTAAAAAAGCTAAATTCAACAAAGAAACTAAAACAGAAAACGCAAAGTCATCAACTCGTAGAACAGGAAATGTTCTTCCTCCTGTAGTTAACGATCAAAGAGAAGGTGCTCTTATTGCGCCGCCAAAGTATCGTAAAGGATCAATGCGAATCGTACCGCTTGGCGGTTTGGGTGAAATCGGCCGCAATATGAACGTAATTGAATATAACGGTCATATTTTGCTTATCGATTGCGGTGTGCTATTTCCGGAAGAAGAGCAGCCAGGCGTTGATTTGATTCTCCCAGATTTTCACTACATTCAGGATCGTTTAGACAAAGTTGAGGCATTGGTTTTAACGCACGGTCACGAAGATCATATCGGTGGCGTGCCTTACCTTCTTAAAATGCGTCCCGACATTCCGTTAATTGGTTCAAAACTAACTCTTGCTTTTGTGGAAGCTAAGTGCAAAGAGCATCATATTGATCCGGAGCTTATTCGCGTAGAAGGTCGCGATAAGATGAAAGTCGGTCCGTTTAACCTTGAATTTATTACTGTTACGCATTCTATTCCGGATGCGCTCGCTGTGTGCGTAAAAACTCCAGCCGGAACGCTTATTGATACTGGAGATATTAAGCTTGACCAGCTTCCTCTTGATCATCGCATTACTGATTTAGTTGAGTTCGGGCGTTTAGGTGAGCAAGGCATAGATTTGCTTATGGCTGATTCCACTAATGCTGAAGTTCCGGGATTTGTGAAGCCTGAAACTTCGATTGGTCCGGCTTTGGATCGCGCTTTTGCTGAAGCTACGCGCAAAATTATTGTTGCTAGCTTCTCAAGTCACGTTCATCGCGTGCAGCAAGTGGTTGACGCTGCGCATAAGTTTGGGCGCAAAGTTGTGTTCGTCGGGCGCTCGATGGTTCGCAATATGTCAATTGCTGCGGATTTAGGCTACCTGCATATTCCTGAAAATACTGTTGTTGACTTAAAGCAGGCGAAGGATATTCAGGATGACAAGCTCGTTTACATGTGCACTGGTTCACAAGGCGAGCCTATGGCTGCACTTGGGCGTATTGCAGATGGCAGCCACCGAGATATTACAGTTAACGAATTCGATACTGTTATTCTTGCAAGTTCGCTTATTCCAGGCAATGAGCATGAGGTTTACAAAGTTATTAACAAGCTTGTGCAGTTGGGTGCGCGCGTAATCAACAAAGATAATGCTGCTATTCACGTGTCTGGTCATTGCAATGAAGGAGAGTTGCTGTACTTGTACAACATTGTGAAGCCAAAGTGCGCTATGCCAATTCACGGTGAGCATCGTCACTTGGTTGCAAACGGATTAATTGCAGTAAAAACTGGCGTTGATCCAAATAACGTTGTGCTTGCTGAAGACGGCGATGTTGTGGATTTGTATCATGGCAATGCTGCAGTTGTTGGTTCTGTGCCATGCGGTTACGTGTATGTTGATGGTGATTCTGTTGGTGAGCTTACAGATGAAGAGCTTGAAAAGCGCAGGATTTTGGGTACGGAAGGTTTCGTTTCGAGCTTTGTTGTAGTTGATACAGAGCACGCTGACGTTGTTTCTGGTCCAAAGATTTTCTTGAATGCTGTTGCTGAAGACGAGGCTGATTTTGAGAAGGTTCGTCATCAAATTGTTGAACAGTTGCAAGATGCTATGATGCGCGGCGAGCACGATACTTATAAATTGCAGCAAATTATGCGACGCACGTTGGGCAGTTGGGTGGCTCGCGCTTTGCGCAGGAAGCCTATGCTCGTGCCGGTAGTTGCGGATATTGCAAATAATAATCAAGAATAATAAAGAATAATGAAATATAATTAAAAATAAGAAAAATATTCGCAATTATTCGTAAATAGCTGAAAATAATCGTAAATATAATTAAAAATAAGAAAAAATAAGGAAGGTACAAAATATGCCAGGAGCAAATCTTACTCGCGTAGAAGCTCAAGAGCGTTTCGACGCTATCCAAATGCCAATTCATTACGATGTTGCGCTCGATTTAGGAAAGGGCGGACGCGATTTTACTTCGCGCACAAAGATTGAGTTTGACGCTAAAGCTGGTAGTGCAAGCTTCCTCGATTTGATTGCAAATAGCGTAGAATCCGTAGTATTAAACGGCACTGCTCTTGACGTTTCTAAAGTTTTTGCAGACAGCCGAATTGAGCTCGCAAATTTGCTTGAGCATAATACCGTAGAAGTTGTAGCAAACTGCCAGTATTCCAACACGGGCGAGGGTTTGCACAGAAGCGTTGATCCTTCCGACGGAAACGTGTATTTGTATACTCAGTTCGAAGTGCCAGATGCTCGCCGCGTTTATGCTGTGTTTGATCAGCCGGATTTAAAGGCTGTTTTTGACTTTACGGTAGACGCTCCAGAAAGCTGGATCGTTACTTCCAACATGCCAGTTAAGAGCG
The DNA here is from genome assembly GCF_056590535.1 of Bifidobacterium sp. C0047B3. Lineage (NCBI taxonomy): Bacteria > Bacillati > Actinomycetota > Actinomycetes > Bifidobacteriales > Bifidobacteriaceae > Bifidobacterium > Bifidobacterium sp. C0047B3. The sequence continues at coordinate 66,073 of NZ_JBWPWH010000001.1, forward strand.
AAACTACGATTGAAGACCGCGAGACTGAAGCCGGCACTTTGGAAAATGGTGCTGTAGAAGGCATGAAGCGCTGGGTATTCGAGTCAACTCCAAAAATGAGCTCCTACTTAACTGCTATTTGCGCAGGCCCTTACGCCGAATGGCACACAACTTACAACAACGAAGACGGTCGCGTAGTTCCAATGGCAATGTACTGCCGTCAGGCACTTAAAGACGCTTTTGCTAAAGACGTTGACTACTTGTTCGATATTACGAAGAAGGGCTTTGCTTTCTACGCTAAGACTTGGGGAGTGCCATATCCGTACGCAAAGTACGATCAGATTTACGTGCCAGAATACAACGCTGGAGCTATGGAAAACATTGGTATGGTTACGATTCGCGACCAGTACGTGTTTGAATCCAAGGTTACGGACGCTTATGCTGAGCGCCGCGTTGTAACAGTTTTGCACGAGCTTGCACACATGTGGTTTGGCGACTACGTAACTATGAAGTGGTGGAATGATTTATGGCTTAACGAATCTTTCGCAGAATTCACTTCTACTCTTGCAACTGCTGAAGCAACCGAATGGCACGACGCTTGGAGCACTTTCAATTCCGGCGAAAAAAGCTGGGCGCTTAATCAAGATCAGCTTCCAACAACGCACCCAATCGTGGCTCCAATCAACGATTTGAACGACACTTCCGTCAACTTCGATGGCATCACCTACGCAAAGGGTGCTTCCGTATTAAAGCAACTCGTAGCGTACGTTGGTCGCGAAAAGTTCTTTGAAGGAATCCACAACTATTTGAGCAAGCACGCATACAGCAACGCAACTTTGGCTGATTTGTTGCACGAATTAGAGCTTACAAGCGGACGCGATCTTAAGGCTTGGAGTGCGCAATGGCTTGAAAAGGCTGGAATTAACACTATTTCTACTGAAGTAGAAGAAGCAGGTGACGGCACTATTGCTTCTTTGCGTTTGCGTCAGAGCGCGCCTGCTGAGCATCCTGTTCTTCGCGCACACCGTTTGGCTGTTGGATTCTACAATGTAGACGAAGCAACTGGCGAAATTAAGCGCACGAAGCGAATCGAACTTGACGTTGACGGCGAAGTGACGGAAGTTGTTGAAGCGCGCGGCGAAAAAATGCCAGCGCTTATTCTTGTAAACGACGACGACTTGACTTACACAAAGCTACGTTTCGACGACAAGTCGCTTGAGTTTGCTGCCGAAAACCTGTACCGTTTCAAGGATTCTTTGACTCGCTCGCTTATTTGGCTCGCGTTGTGGGACATGACTCGCGACGCAGAATTCCCAGCAGAATGCTTCGTGGAGCTCAGCCTTAAAGCTTTGGCAACTGAGCGCGAATCAACTACTTTCCGCTATGCTCTTGGTCAAGTAAAGGTAACTGCAAGCCACTACGTGGTTCCAGAGCGTCAAGCAGAAGTCGCAAAGCATGTTGCTCACGAACTCTGGCAGTTGGCTTTGGCAGCTTCGGCTGGTTCCGACGAGCAATTCCAGCTCGTTAAGGCTTATCTTGGATACGGCGAAGTTGGAGATGCTGAGTTCTTGCGCGTAGCTAACGGATTGCTTGACGGTTCCGTGAGCTTGGAAGGTTTGGAAATCGACAACGACTTACGCTGGAGCATTCTTATTGCGCTCGCAGGTGTGAACGCTTTGGATGAAGCTGGAATTGACGCGGAACTTAAAAAGCGTGATACTACTGAGAATCGCGAATACGCTTACCAAGCTCGTGCAGCTCGCTCAACTGCAGAAGCTAAGGATTGGGCTTTCGAACAGGCTTTGCGCAATCTCGATTTGACTAATATGCAAATGGGAGCTGTGGTTGCTGGCTTTGCAAGCACAGCTAAAGGCGATTTGGTTAAGCCTTATGTTGAGCGCTACTTTGCTGAAGTAGAGTGGATTTGGAAGAATCGCACTTTCCACATGGCTGAGGCTTTGATCGAAGGCTTGTATCCAACTTATGCGGATGTAGACGAGTTAGTTGAGCGCGGACAGCTCTGGCTTGATGAGCATAAGGATGCGGATCAGGCTTTGCGTCGCATGGTGCTTGGCGGTCTCGATTCTTCTCGCCGCACGCTTAAAGTGCAGCACTACAACGCTTCCTTGCGCTAAATTTCGGACATTGGTGCAGTACGTTTTCTGCGGCAGTGTCTCAAAGCAGTCAGAATGAGACACTAGTGCAGTTGCTAATCTGCGGCAGTGTCTCAAAACAGTCAGAATGAGACACTAGTGCAGAAAACGTACTGCACTAGGGTCTTTGTTTGGTGGTTTAACTCTCATTGGTTAGCTCGTTCAAAGCGCTAGCGCGTTATGTAATGCTACGAGTAAGATGGCAAACAGTGTGTGACGCGCTAGTATGCGATGTTGTTTGCTTGCGCGCAAGATGAAGTGATTTTTGCGAAAGAGGCTTTATTATGCCAAGAATGTTTGGTACTGATGGTGTGCGTGGATTAGCGAATCGAGATTTAACAGCGCAACTTGCGTTAGATTTAGGTGACGCTGCAGTGCGCGTTTTGGGAGATAAAAGCGCGGTTGCGTCTGCTGCAGAAGAAGCGCAATCAAATAGTTCTTCTCGTTCCGCTCACGCTCGTCGTCGCGCGCTTATTGGTAGAGATACCCGCGTTTCTGGCGATTTTCTAGCTTCTGCTCTCGCTGCTGGCATGAGTGCTGGCGGTTTTGATGTTATCGATGCTGGAATTATCCCAACTCCTGGCGTTGCTTTCCTTACTTCCGTGCTTAACGTTGAAATGGGTGCTGTTATTTCTGCATCGCATAATCCTATGCCAGATAACGGCATTAAATTCTTTGCGCGCGGAGGCTTTAAGCTTCCAGATAGCAAGGAAGATGAGATTGAAGCTGTGCTTGGTCAAGATTGGGAGCGTCCAACTGGTGCTGGTGTAGGTCGAGTCAGCCATGATACTACTACAGCAACAAACCTTTATATTGATCATTTAGTTTCTGCTGTTGCGCCTTTAAGTAACGCTTCTACTACGCGTCCAAAGCCGCTTGCAGGTTTGCGTGTTGTAGCAGATTGCGCGAATGGTGCTACTTCCGTTGTAGCTCCTGAGGCTCTTCGCCGCGCTGGTGCAGAAGTTGTAGTTATTAACGCATCTCCTGACGGCTACAACATTAACGATCATGCTGGCTCGACTCATCCTGAGCAGTTACAAGCTATGGTTAAAGCTTCAAAGGCTGATTTAGGTGTTGCGTTTGATGGCGACGCAGACCGCTGCTTGGCTGTCGATGAAAACGGCAATATGGTTAATGGCGATCAAATTATGGGTATTCTTGCTCGCGCTAAAAAGGCTGAAGGCAAGCTCAATCATGACACTCTTGTAGTTACAGTTATGAGCAATCTTGGCTTAAAGCTTGCGCTTAAGGATATGGGCATTTCAACAGTGCAAACAAACGTTGGCGATCGCTACGTTCTTGAAGAAATGCTCAAGCATGATTATTCACTCGGCGGCGAGCAGTCTGGTCACGTTATTAATCGCGAATTTGCTACAACCGGTGACGGTACGCTTACTGCTTTGACTTTGTGCCGTGAAGTTGTGCGTTCAGGCAAGAAACTTTCGCAAATGGCTGCAGACTTCCCACAGCTTCCGCAAGCTCTTGTAAATGTGCCAAATGTAGATAAAATGGCTTCCAAAACTAATGCAGCTGTGCTTGCAGCTGTTGAGAAAGAATCGAAGCTTCTTGGAGATACAGGTCGCGTGCTTTTGCGTCCTAGTGGCACAGAGCCGCTTGTGCGCGTTATGTGCGAGGCTGCAACTCAAACTCAGGCAGATGAGGTTTGCGCTCGTCTTGCTCAAGTTGTGGTCGATAATCTGAAGTTATAAGTTTGCTTATTTTTTGCGCCTGCTATTTGCTTACATTTCAGTCGGCTCTAGCAGTGCGCAAATAATTTTGATACACTTGTATCTTTAGTGCGGCTTTCAAATTCTGCTCGCGGCATGTAGATTTTGTAATTTTCGCGTTACTATGCGCGTTATTTAAACGGTGAAAAGGAGTCCTATGTTTACGCATCACGCAAGTGTTGATACTAAGCTCAGTCGCGCTGTTGAGCGCTTGCTTGATTCTGCTACAGAAGACGGTATTTTGCCGATTGTGCAGGCTGGTGAGCCTGTTTTGCGTCAGCGCACTGTGGCATATGACGGCCAGCTTACGCGTGCAACTCTTACTAAGCTAATTTCGTTAATGCACAGCACAATGCTGGAGGCTCCAGGCGTAGGTTTGGCTGCTCCGCAGATTGGTTTAGGTCTTGCGATTGCTGTTATTGAAGATCATGTTCGTGACGATGAAGACGATCCTCGAGACATTGCAGAGCTTCCGTTTAGAGCTATTATTAACCCTCACTACGAGCCGATTGGCACTCAAACCCGCAGTTTTTACGAAGGCTGCTTAAGCGTTTCCGGCTATCAGGCTGTTCGCCAGCGTTGGCTTGACGTTCAGGCAACTTGGCAAGATGAAGACGGCAAACAACATTCCGAACGTTTGCACGGCTGGCCTGCACGTATTTTCCAGCATGAAACGGATCATCTTCGCGGTGAACTTTATATTGATCGTGCAGAAATGCGTTCGCTTTCCACCGATGAGAATCTTGAGGATTATTGGGCAGATGAAGCAGTTCCAGTAGCTGCAGCTCGTACTTTGGGATTTGCTATCTAGGTTTTATTGCAAATTTGTTTATTAATTTAATTTAATTTTGCTTTTGATTAATAAAAACTTAGTATATTTTTTTGTTTTTCTATTCTTACGTCGTATTTTTTACTGATTTACGTCGTATTTATAGAATTTTTTTGCCTTGAACAAGCACTTTTTTGTTATAATTAGTTTGTTTTGTGTGCTTTTAGTAATAGAATTGTGCGCAAGTGGTTTGTTAAACATTTCTCTGTTAACAAATTTATTGGATCTGTTCCATTAACAAAGGAGAGACGAGTGAAAGTTTGCGCTCAATGCGGTACTCAGAATATTGATACTGCGAAATTCTGCAAGGGCTGTGGAAACAAGTTTGAGGCTGCTCAGCAAGCGCCTGTTCAGCCTGCTCCAGCTCAGCAAGCACCTGTTCAACATGCTCCAGCCCAGCCTGCACCTGCTCAACCAGCACCTGCTCAGCCTGCTACGCAGCATGCTCCTCAGTTTGCGCGTCCTAGTATGCCTCAGCCAGGAATGCCTCATCAGGGTGCGCCTCAGCAGGGTATGCCAAACATGCAACGTCCAGGCTATCCATATGCTCAGCAGGGTATGCCAGCTCAGCCAGGAATGCCAGGCATGCAGAATCGTCCAAATACTCCAGGCGTTTCGCACTACAGCCAAATTTCAAACCAGCTTAATGCTGAACAGATGATGAACTTCTTCCGTTGGTTGGTAACTGCTCTTAAGAATCCTTCCCAGAAGTATCGCGTATCTAACCTCTACGCAGCATTGATAGCACTTATTTCTGGCTTGCTGTTCGGTTTGCAAGGATACTTGTCTTCTATGACTATTGTTAACGCATGGATATCGCAAGTTACCGGTTTTGCAAATGCATTGTCAACTTCTTCTGGAGGACCAAGCATTCCAACGACTCCAGGCGTTCCGTTTACAGTGTTCCTTTACAAGTTTATTATTGGTGTCTTAACTGTATACGCAGTCTACGCTGTTGCTTTGTTGGGTATGAAGATGTTTGGCGATGAGGTTTCACCAGCTCAGCTTCACGTTCTTTTTGCACAAAAGCTTGTTCCACTTGTTGGCTTGCAAATAGTTGCTACAGTATTAGCATTTATTCCACCATCTAGGACTGCTTTAATTGGATTAATGTCTGGGCAAGCATCTAATGTCATGAATGAATACATGTCGGGCAATTCTCAGGCAATGAGTATAAACTTTGATTCTGTAGATGCGTCTTTGTTCATCCATAATCCTTCTTTGGCATTGCAGATTCCATCTGTTGCTTTGCAAGCTCTTTACCTTGTGCTGCTGATTTTGGTGCCTGTGTCCTTCTTAGCGACTGCACGATATAAGGGCAAGCTTGATCGTGAGTGGATGTGGGTTATCTTCATCCTCGTAGGTGTTATTGCAATGTTCATTGTATCGGCCATCGATAAGAGCTTTATGACATCTGCATGGTCAGGTTTCTGGACAGCATATAAAAATGTACCATCGTTGCCTAAGATTTTTTAATTAAGAATAATTGAGCCTAGTTGGGAAACCAGCTAGGCTCCCTTGTATTTTTTAAAAACGTATTGAGAGAAATGTATGAATTGTCCATATTGCAATAGTCAAAATGCTTATGGAGCTATAGTATGCTCATCTTGTGGAGCGAGTCTTGTGCCGCAACAAGTTAATTCAAATTATCAGCCAATGCAAAATGATCAATATCAGCAAAATCAAATGAATGATGTGCAACAAACGCAGTTCATTCAACAGAACACACAAGCTTATCCTCAGCCTGCTTATAACAACCAAAATGCTTATGAGCAGCAGGGGTATCAGAATCAGCAGTATTATAATCAGCAAGATTATTCACAAAATCAGCCTGCAGAATATTATAATCCTGATTCTTTTGATTCTAATTTCGCAGCAGGTAATGTTGTTAAAAGCGCACCGATGAAGCGCAGCACAAAAATTATGCTTATTGTAATTGGCATTATTATTGTGGTTCTTGGTATAGGTTATACAGTTATTCAACAGAATGTGTATTCTCCACAAGCAACTATTCAACGTTATGTGAAGTCTTTGCAAGAAGGCAATTTTGATGAAGCTAACAATATGACAGATTGGTCTTCTTCTAAAATTCCAGAAAATTATCGTACACTACTTACAAGCGCAATAGGCAGAGCTTCCAAGAATCATATGTCTTATATGAATGTTGATAATGGCCCATACAATTCATTTAAGCTTTCTTACAAAGTTGGAGATAGAGATGCCTCAACGGTAGTAACTCTTGTGCCAGCTGGCAAACAATGGCTATTCTTTGACTCTTATAAAGTTCAATATCCGCCGCTTGGTCACATCAACATAACTGTGCCAAATGAAGTTGATAAAATAAAAGTTAATGATTCTGAAATAAACTTGTCTGCTCTCAAAAAATCGCCAAAATATAGCGGTGACACCTACAGTTCAGACTACGGTTATTCGGAATACACATCAACTACAGAATATAAGCTTCCTGCGTATCCTGGGTCTTACCGCGTTGAATCTGCAAAAAATTCACAACTATGGACCACAAATTCTACGAATGTGTTAATTAGTGGAAAAGATAGTTCAGAATCTGCAAGTTTAGAGTTAGAAGCTACAGAAACATTAAAGGATGAGCTTACTAAGGCTATTCAAAAGCATGTCGATAAATGTGTAGCGTCAACTGAAGCCGATGTTCCAGAAAGTTGTAGATTTGCAAGCTTTAATTACTATACAAGCTATAGCTATGACAATATTAAGCGTAGTGTTAATGGCACTCCTACGTTGGATCAAGTTGACATGTCGTCAGGGACTTTCCAGAGCGATGAGATTGGTGTAGATATCTCTTATCGTTGGAAGGACGATGATGATGACGATAGTGAATGGAGAGACGATCATACTAGCAATAGTGGTTATGTTTATGGAAAGTTTAGTATTAAAAATAATAAGCTTGTAATAGATTTTAACCAAGACTAAATCTAACGAAATGTGCAAAATTTAAAGGCGCATTAAACACAAATAAAGTTTCCCTTCGCAATTTGTTTTGTGGAGGGAAATTTTTTATAGCGTAGATTTATGCACTGGTAGATTTGCGCATTGTAAAGTATGACACTAAACGCATTTTTCAGTATTGACATGTTATACTGGTAGTCCGTATATTTAAAGGTTGATATACAGCAATTTTCAATGAAGAAAGGTAGTCGATGACGTTTATCTCTCGTGCAATACGCTACATTCTGAGGAAACGAATAAAAACAGCAATAGTTTTCATTATTGTATTTCTTATTTCGACATTGTTATTTTCTACTTCTGCAGTTTCAAGTGCTGCAGGTAGAGAAGGAGAAAAAGTTGAAGCGCAAGCAGAGTCTAGTTTTGTGCTCGCAAATAACCCTCAAATAAACCCTGGAACTCCTAGAGGAGCTGGAACTGTAAAACCTAAAGATGTACAGGCAATTGCAAAGTTAAATGGAATTGCTTCCTACGTTGTTCGACAAAATGTAACAGCAGATTTAGTTAATGCTAAAGCGGCAAGGATTCCAGGCGTACAAGAGTATGACAATAAGCGTGAACAGCAGTTTGGCAATGCCGTTAATATTGAAGGGACGAATGACTCTACTGGTTTAAATACTTTTAAAACAAAAGCAATAACTATATCTAAAGGCAAGCATCTTATTGCTAACAACGTTCATGCATCACTGATTCATGAAGATCTCGCTAAAGCTAACGGATTACATGTAGGAGATACTCTTACACTTCGCGCTAACCCTTACGATGCCGACAATATTAACCAATCAACAGCAACAGTAAAAACTCGTATTGTTGGAATTTATTCGGGGGCAAATAAGCGACAAGTTGCAACTAGAGCGGAACTGACTGCCAATATGGTTTATACGGATTTGCAAACTACGCGCGAATTGTATAAATATAAGCCAGGAAAAGAAATATATCAGGACGCAAGTTTTAGGGTAAAGCGCGGTGAGGATGCGGATAATATTATGGCGCAAGCTGCCAAATTGCCTATTGATTTGCAAAACTATCAACTAACTCGTGATGATCAGTTTGTTTCTGGTTTGCTGAAAGCAGCAAAGGGAGTGCGCTCAATAATGACTGTTACAACAATTGCTGTTGTATCATTTGCTATTATTGCTTTGGCATTAGTGCTTTTGCTGTGGATGAATGAGCGACGTAATGAAATTGGTGTGTTTGTTGCGATTGGCACTGGCAAATTATCTATAGTTGGTCAATATCTTGCTGAGATTGTGCTTATTTCAATACCTTCGTTAATTGTGGGTTACCTTTCTGCAAAAGTTATAGCTCCGTTGATGGCTAATGCTGCCCTTGGCTCTGTGCAATCATCAGCAGCCCGTGAATTGAGTAATATGGGTCAAGCTGGTGGAAATCTTGAATCAACTTTGGCAACAAAAACTTTGGAAACACTTAGCGTACAAGTAGACGCTCAGTGTTTTGTCGGAGTTTCTGCAATAGTATGCGCTGTAGTTGTTGCTGTAGTAGTGTTGTCTTATTTGCCAATGATATGCAAACCTCCTCGTGAGCTCCTCGGATTGCAAAAGTAAAACTATGCTGTTTGGCGGCATAGTTTTCATAATTCGTCGTATGAAAGTTATTTGAAAAGTTAGTGAGTAACATTATGAATGGTGAAGTAATTTCTTTATGTGCTCGAGCGAAACTTGCAATATTGCGCAAACCTCGACGTAACGCAATAATTGTGCTGATTATGACTCTTGTTTTAAGCGCGCTAGTTTCACAAGCTGGTATTAGTGCTTCTGTTGATGATGCTAGAAATCGTCTTCAATCAAGTATTGGTTTAGGTTTTACTGTGCGAGCAAAAACTCGTGGTGAAACTCTTCCAGAGCAAAGTAATGCAAATTCTAATTCTTCTACTAATTCCGATACTAAAGTACCTAATTCCGTAATTCCGCAAGATTTGGACGCAAATGAAGGGATTGACTCTAGTCAAATTCGTAAATTTGCTGCGATTTCGGGCGTAAAGACTGTAGTGGAAGAGCGCGATGTTTTAGCTACGCCTGTTGGGAAGCAAATTTTGCTTCCTTCGCAAGGTCCAAGACTAGACGATGATGTTTTGGCTCATGCTGCTGGAATTACTGGCACAACAGATTCTCGATTATCTCAAGGTTTTCAAGAAGGATTGTACCGTTTAGAGCAGGGTGAGCATATTACTAATCGTTCTGCGGGTAGCGCAATAGTGCATCGTGATTTTGCTAAGAAGAATAATCTTAAAATTGGCTCTACTATAACTCTTAAGCAGGGGTTTAATGTAAAAGTTCGCGTTGTTGGCATTTTTGCCGGCAAATTGCAAACTAAGGGAGCTCTTCCCTCGGATACTTCAGAAAATCGCATATTTACTGACTTAAGTTCGGCGTTGTCTTTGGCTGGATCTTCTAAGCGAGGTGTTTTGCGCTGTGCTGTTGAGCGTTCTGATTTATTAACTAGCGCAATACGTGATGCTAAAAGTATTGCCGGCAAGTGGGCAGATGTAGAGCAGAACGCTTCGCAACTGTCTGATGTAATAAGCTCGGTTAATTCTGTGCAACAACTTGTGCGAATGATTTTTGTTGCGCTAAGTTTTGTTGGAATTTTAGTGCTTGGGCTTGTATTAGTGTTCTGGGTTAGAGGACGTATGCACGAGATTGGCGTACTTATGTCTATTGGATTATCTAGAGCAATAATAGTTAGTCAATTGCTTGTTGAAATAGTGATACTTAACATTGTGTCATTTGTTATTTCGCTGGGATTGGGTGCTGCTTTTTCTGGCGTTATTGGTTCTGCGATTTTGCATAGTGCAAATTCGTCATTTATTGCGGATGGTGTTGCAGTATTGCCGTTGACACAAACGTTTACTTCTTTTGTTATTGGTTTGTTTATTTCAATAGTTGCGTTGATTGTTGCAGTGCTGCCAATCTTAATAAAGAAGCCTCGGAAAATACTAAGCGCTATGAGTTAGCAGAAATGTAGTTGCGTATGCGAATTTTCTACTAAAAACGCAATCACAAACAGCGCAATCGCATAAATGGAAACAAATCGTATAAATCATATTTAAATTATGTAAAAATAAGGAGCTTATTATGTCGGCTTTATTGCAATTAAAAAATGTGAAGTACACTTACGGACCTGCAAATATTGCGGTACTAAATGACGTGAATGCAGAGTTCGAAACTGGCAAAATGTACAGTATTATGGGAGCTTCTGGAGCTGGAAAGTCCACTATGCTCTCACTTTTAGCTGGATTAGATACTCCGTATAGTGGCGAAGTGCTTTTTAACGGTGAAAATATTGCGAAAACAGGATATGTTGAGCATCGCAGAAAGCATATCTCGCTTGTTTTTCAGAATTTTAATCTTATTGACTATTTGACGCCGTTAGAAAATTTGCGATTAGTAAATTCGCGCGCGGATGCTCAAGTGTTAGTAGATCTTGGGTTAACTGAAGAAGAAGCAAATCGTAACGTTACTAAACTTTCTGGTGGTCAACAGCAGCGTGTTGCAATTGGGCGAGCCTTGGTATCTTCTGCGCCGGTAATTTTAGCTGATGAGCCTACTGGAAGTCTTGACCCTGCAACAACTAAAGAAGTTATTGCAATATTAAAAAATGCTGCTAGCAAACACGGCAAATGTGTGATTGTCGTTACTCATGATTCGAAGGTCGCCTCTCAAGCTGATGTAAAATACGTGCTAAAAAATAAACAGCTAACGCAAAAATCTGCTTGAAAGCAAAAAAGCCGGCCCCGCGAAATCGTAGAGCCGGCTTATTGCTAGAATAACTTAACTACAAATCAGATGTGGAAATAAAGCTCGTACTCGAGTGGCGTTGGAGCCAAGCGAGCCATATCCATTTCCTCATGCTTCAAATTCAGCCAAGTTTCAATCAAATCGCTAGTAAACACGTCGCCTTGCATAAGGAAGTCGTGATCTTCTTCCAAAGCTTGCAAAGCCTCACCAAGCGAAGAAGGAACCTGCTTAATGCCGTCATGCTCCTCTGGAGGAAGCTCGTACAAATCTTTATCAACAGGTGCAGGAGGCTCAATATGGTTAATAACACCATCCAAACCTGCCATAAGCTGAGCGGAGAATGCTAAGAATGGGTTGCAAGAAGGATCCGGTGCGCGGAACTCAATGCGCTTAGCTGCAGGAGCGTCTCCAGCGAGAGGAATACGAATAGCTGCAGAACGGTTACGAGCAGAGTAAACCAAGTTGACTGGAGCTTCGTAGCCTGGAACTAAGCGGTGGTAAGAGTTAAGCGAAGGATTCGTAAATGCAAGAACAGAAGAAGCGTGCTTAATCAAACCGCCAATATACCAACGTGCAATATCAGAAAGCTGAGCGTAGCCAGTTTCCGCATAGAACAATGGCTTGCCATCTTTCCAAAGCGACTGATGGCAGTGCATGCCGGTGCCGTTATCTCCAGCAATTGGCTTTGGCATAAATGTTGCAGCCTTACCAGCTAAAGCAGCAGTTTCATGAACCACATACTTGTACTTCATCAAATCGTCGCCAGCGTGAACAAGCGTATTGTAACGGTAGTTGATTTCCTGCTGACCTGCACCGCCAACTTCGTGGTGAGAACGCTCAAGAATCAAGCCGACCTTTTGCAAATTTGAAACCATGTCATCGCGCAAATCCTGATTGTGATCTACTGGTGGCACAGGGAAGTAGCCGTGCTTTACGCGGTTCTTGAAACCAATATTGTTGCTGCCGTCATCTTCAGTGTCGATTCCAGAATTCCAAGGAGCTTCGTTAGAATCAACCTCATAGAAGGAGCGTTGCATGTCATTAGCAAAACGCACCTTATCAAAAATGAAGAACTCGGCTTCAGGAGCAAAGCTTGCAGTGTCAGCAATGCCAGTGGACTTCAAATAAGACTCTGCTTTAATAGCGACCTGACGAGGATCCCTAGAATATGGTTCATCTGTTACAGGATCAACAATAGAGAAAGCAACGTTTAAAGTCTTATGCTTACGGAATGGATCAACATAAGCAGTGTCAACATCTGGAATAAGCTTCATATCTGATTCGTTAATAGCCTGGAAGCCTTGCATAGAAGAACCATCGAATGCCATTCCATCAGTGAAAGCGCTGTGTAAGAACTCGTCAGCAGGAACAGTAAAGTGCTGCTGAACGCCAATCAAATCAGTAAATCGTACGGATACGTATTCAATGCCTTCCTTTTCAATAAGGGCTGCGGCATCTTCTTTAGTTTGCAAAGTGGTCATGGCCACCATTCCTTTCTTAAAAACCCATTAATGAGTTTATGACTATGAATGCCATTTTGGATTTCAGCGATTCGAATATCTCGTTAAGTTTGTGTTACATAATGTTACGCGTAGTAAATTAGGTGCGAATAGTTAATACTACATGCCGCTAATTCGCATTCATCAGTTCGCGCAGTTACAATAGTGTCTATGGATTACCAAGAGCAAGAAATGCATGAATATGAAATGCATGAGGATATTAAGGGAAGTGAAAATAAGCTAGACTTAGCTTCACTTTTTCCAGCCAAAGGCGACGATAGAAGACCGCCAGATTGGCTGGGGCGTGCACTTATTTACGTTGCAATTGTTACTTTTGTGTCTATCTTCTTATGGTTCGCTTGGAATAGTATTTCATTCATTGTTTTTGATGTTGTGATTTCTGTTTTTATTGCGCTCGCAATGGAACCGCTTGTCGTTCGACTAGTTAAGCACGGCTGGAGGCGAGGAGTTGCTTCTGGCTTTACGCTAACTGGTTTGCTTGTTGTAATTAGTTTGCTACTTGCTTTATTTGGTAATTTATTTGCTCAGCAGGTTGTTTCAATGGTTATGGGCTTGCCTGATTTATACAACCAATTTGCGAATTTTGTGTTTCACTATACCAGTTTTAAAATGCCTAATATTGAGCAGCTTGGCATGGAAATTTTGAAGCATGTGCAAACATCTTGGGTTGTTGATTTTGCTGGTCAAGCGCTTAACACAACATGGGGATTGATGACTGTTCTGCTTGATTTGCTCACCATTATTATGGTTACGTATTACATTTCTGCAGCAGGTCCAGCTATGCGTCGTAGCATGTGCCGTTGGATGAATCCGCAATCTCAGCGTCGTTTCCTATTTATTTGGTCAGTTGTTCAAGAGCAGATTTCGAGCTTCCTATTTTCGCGAATTATTTTGGCAGCGATTAACGCAGTAGGTACCGCAATTTTCCTTATTGCAATGAATATACCGTATTGGCTTCCGCTATCATTATTCTGCGGAATTGTTTCGCAGTTTGTGCCTACAATTGGTGGCTATTTGGGTGGAGCTTTGCCTATTTTGGTTGCGTGGGGTTCCAATGGTTTTGGTGCAGCTGTTGCAACATTAATTTTTATTACGATTTATCAACAAATTGAAAACATGGTTATTTCGCCGAAGATTTCCGAAAAGACTATGGATTTGAATCCTGCAGTAGCTTTTATTTCAGTTCTTGTAATGGGCGCTGTATTTGGTGCTCTTGGAGCATTTTTGGCTTTGCCTGTAACTGCAAGTTTGCAAGCGATTTTCAGAGTATGCACTAAGCAATATAGTTTAGTTTCTTCTCCGCTTATGAACGATCCTCATCCTGATCATACTTCTATTATTGTTCGTTGCGTTGAAGCGATTGGTCGTAAGTTCATGAATCCAATGAGCGAAAGTGTTCATCGCGTAATGAAAGGCACAAGCTCTCGCGTTTCTTTGAACGAAGATATTTTATATTGGTATAAGCAAGCTTATGTGTCAGACTCTGACGATGCGAATAGCAGCAAAGTTTCCTCTAATGATTCTGATCAAACGGACGTATTGGAAACAATGCCGATTTCGCGCGAAATATTAGATGCTGTAAATAAAGATATTGCGAATCGTAAAGTAAATTCTGAAAATAAGGATTCTCCTAAAGCAAAATTGCAAGTAGGTGAGTCTAAAATAGTAAGCAATACAAAAAATACAAAAAATAGTAAAAGTAACGTAAAAAGTAATCCACGGAGCGGATGGAAGCGATGATTCTTCTATCAATATTTGATGTACTAGTAATACTTATTGGCATAAGCGGTGTTGTGTATCAAGGTGTTTGTGCCGTTGCATCTTTATTCGCTAAACCTGTTGTTTTTCCTGAAGCGCCAATGGATAAGCATTATGCTGTGCTTATTTCTGCGCGTAATGAGGAAGCTGTTATAGGTAATCTTATTCATTGCATTCAAACTCAAACGTATAGGCAAGATTTTATTGATATTTGGCTTGTTGCAGACAATTGCACTGATTCTACTGCACAAGTTGGTCGCAATTGTGGATGCAACGTAGTCGAACGTTTCGATAAAGAGCATATTGGTAAAGGTTATGCGCTCAGCTATCTTCTCGACCATATTATGAAAATTGGTGCAGATAAAGTTTATGACGCATACTTCGTTTTCGATGCAGACAATAAACTTGATCCGCATTATTTTGAGGAAATGAATAAAGGTTTCCACGCAGGATATCAAATTTTAACTAGCTACCGCAATTCCGTGAATCTTTCAGATAATTGGGTTTCTTCCGGCTCTGCACTTTGGTTTATTCGAGAATCGCGATTTACTAACAACTCTCGAATGCTATTCGGTTCAAGTTGCCACGCTGGTGGAACTGGATTCATGTTCTCGCGTGAGATTATGCACAGAAATAGCGGATGGAAATTCCATCTTCTTACTGAGGATCTTGAATTTACTATGGACGCTATTCTTCACGGAGACAAAGTTGGATATTGCGGTTCTGCAGTATTATATGACGAACAGCCTGTGTCGTTTAGGCAGAGTTGGAGGCAGCGTCTTCGCTGGAGCAAGGGATTCTTGCAAGTATTTCGTTACTATGGAGCAGCTCTTATTCGGCACGGTATTCGCGAAAGAGATTTTTCGTCGGTTGATTTTACGCTTATGCTTTTCCCGTTTATGGTTTTGGCTGTTGCAAGAATAATACTTGGGTTTATTTTTGCTGCATTTGGATTCGTAACATGGATGAGTCAAATCTATTCAATGATTAACTTCATTACAACTACTGTTACAAGCGTTTTAGGCATGATGATATTTGTGTCGCTCACTATTTTGGTCGAACACGATAAGCTTGGCGCAACGAATAAGGAGCTGTTTGCGTACGCTCTTAGCTTCCCGATTTTTATGCTTTCGTACGTGCCTATTGCGTTCCAAGCTATTTTCTCAAAGAGCGAGTGGAAGCCGATTCAGCATACCGGTCGCTGAGTGCTTGTGTTTAGTGTGGCGCGAGTTTTGGGCTGGTGTTTGGCTGGCGTGTTTCTGAAGTGGCTGTGAGTGGTGGGTGTTACTTGTCTCGCAGCGCTCCGCTCTTATACCTTATTTGGACTTAGCGGTTGCGTAGTTGAGTTTAGTTTTTTACTTACTTTTTCTGCAAAAATAGTATTTATCAACAAGATTATTACTATCGTTCCGCTTTTATATTGCTCGACCAAGCAACACCCACCCCTCACTCGTAAATTCACCCACGGTTGTTTTTGATGTGGTAGGGGTGTTTGGCGTGGCGTCTGCAGCAGCAATGACGCTAGTGTTCTTTGGACAACAAGCAATCAATGTTTGCAAAGCATTAATGCTAAAGTTCACTAAGCAATAAATAATCAACGTTAGCAAAGCACTGGTGCAAAGCTTCAGGAGGTTTGGGGAAATACGACCTTTATTTTACACGCGCGTAAAGTTTCTGCCGTTTTTTAGCGCGTAGCCGACCATTACTTTACACGGATGTAAAGTTTCTGCCGGATTAAGGCGCGCAGGCGGCATAAACTGCGCACGCGCGTAAAGTTTCTGCCGGATTAAGGCGCGTATCCGACCTTTATTTTACAGCGTTGTAAAGTTTCTGCCGTTTTTGGTGATTGGGTGGGGGGATTGTCTCGCTTTTGGAGGTTTATCTGTTGTGTTTTGCTCCAAACGCGGGGAACTTATCTAGCGTTTGAGGCGGTGTGTGCGGATAGTGCCGGCGTTTCGATTGCGCAAAAATTGCGGGTATGAGATAATAGAAGCCTTGATATAAACGTGCGATTGCGCAATTAATGTAGCGCAATGCGTGCGTTTATCTGTATACTGCGAGGTTTCTATGGTAGATTCTATTCCGTCTGAATATCCGTCCGAGTATCCGTCCGGAAATACTTTTGCTAGCAGCGTTCCAGTTTTTGGCGCAAACACTTACGACGCTACTAACGAAGATGTTCCAGCAGTTTCTATTCGTGGATTTGTTAAGACTTTCGGCAAAAAAGTTGCTGTAGATAATCTTTCCTTAGATATTCCAGCAGGCTCTTTCTATGGATTAGTAGGCCCGAACGGTGCTGGTAAAACTACCACGATTAAAATGCTTACGGGCTTACTTATGCCGGATTCTGGTTCTGCTTCGATTTTTGGCAATGACGTCTGGAGTGACGTAAATAGCGCTAAGCGCGCGATCGGTTTAATGCCTCAAGCAGACGAGATTTTTAAGACGATTACCGGCCTTCAGCTTTTAACTTACGCTGGCATGCTTCGCGAGATGAGCCGCGCTGAGGCTGTTCGTCGCGCGACCGACTTGCTTTCTGCATTCGACTTAACAGAAGCTGCAAATACTATGGTTTCTGACTATTCAACTGGTATGACTAAGAAGATTTGCCTTGCAACAGCTATGATTCATAGCCCGCGCGTGCTTGTGTTGGACGAGCCTTTTGAGGCAGTGGACCCTGTTTCTAGCGCGAATTTGAAGGATATTCTCGCAGAGTACGTTTCTACTGGCGGCACGGTAATTATTTCTTCGCACGTTATGGAATTAGTCGAAAAAATGTGCTCGCACGTGGCGATTATTAACGAAGGTCATGTTGCGGCTGCTGGCTCTCTTGAAGAAGTTGCTCAAGGTAAGAATCTTGAAGATCGCTTTATGGAGCTTGTTGGCGGACGTCACGCGGCTGCACGCATCGACTGGCTTAATGGCGGTAAATCTGATAATGCTCCTGCATCTTCCGCCAATCTCAACGCTTAAAAAGGAGAACCGTAATGTCTATGATTTTTACAATGGTTCGCCTTCGCTGGGCGCTTACTTTTTCTGTTATGCGAAAGTCAATTTGGCAAAAAATTGGTTTTGCTATAGTAATTGTTTTTGGACTTGCAATCATATGCGCTTTTGGTTTTGCAGGCTGGAAAACAGGCAATTATCTTAATCCGGGAATACTCGCAGACGCTAAAGAATGGCGGGAATTCCAAGTTGCTCCAATAATGGTTGCGTCGATTGTGTCAATTTTTACGTTGTTTGTAAACATATTTATGTTTGGCAGCGACACAACACTAAAATCGCGTAGCTTTGCGCTTTACGGCATTCCTTACGTAAAACAGCAAGCAGGTATGCTTCTTGGCTCTCTTTTTGGAGCGCTTTCAATAAGCTTCACAATCGCACTTGCTTTGTGGTCTTTAGCGTACCGAAACTTTGGAATTGTGCCGGTTTTAGTAAGCGTAATTGCAGCTCCGCTTTATGTTGCAACAATCGTGTCTTTAAGTAAAATGCTTATTGAGCTTTTAGATACTATTTTAATAAACAAGCGTTCAAGAAACATTTTTTACGTTGTTATTTTTATAGTGTACATGATTTTTGTTTCTGGTATGGGTGCGAATAGCAAAGCCACAAATAGCTCAATTGAAATCAGCTCAAGTTTCTGTGCTGCGTCCGCTTTTACGCCATTAAGTGCAGCTATGGCCTTGCCGCTCGATGCAATTAATGGCAATTGGCTTTCGCTTGTTATTCGCTTCTTTATTTGCGTTGTAACGATTGCTGCTTGCTTTGCAATCTCTGTATTTTGCGCAAAATTAGAGCCGAAGCTTATTCGCGGTGAGCAAAAAACAGTTGTTAAAACTAAGGGAATCGGCTTGTTTGCACTTGTTCCAGACAACACAGTCGGTGCGATTATTGCGCGAATTGTTAGCGTTATGAGAAGAGATATGCGTCAGCTATTTTTGCTTCTTATGCCGCTTTTTATGCTGCTAATCGCAGGAGGAAATAGTTTTAATGCTAAAGGATTTGAGTCTCTAACAGATAACTTAGGTATTTCTGGCTGGATGATGTATGCTGCGATGCTTATGGGCATGGTTGTTGGAAACAATATTGCATACGATGGCACAGCTTTTACTATGCACGCGATTATTGGAGTAAAAGGCGTGCACGATCGCTTAGCGAACGCAATAGTTTGGTCAGTGATTTGCGCTGTTTATTTCGCGATTATTGGAGTAGGGGTTTACGTTTTCCTTTTCTTCGTAGTAAATGTTCAGCAAAATGTGAATGCAGTTATATTCCAAACTCTTTGTCCAATTGGAATAGCTTTTGCTTCCATAGGCATTGGCTTAATTTCTTCGTGCATTGCAATGTACCCTGTAGCGTCAATCGAAAAGCCATTTTCTAGGCCGCAAGGTTCTGCAGGCGCTAGATCCTTTGCTCCAATAGGTTTTACGCTTCTTGCTGCAGTATGCATGATTCCGTCTATTGCTGCAGCTATGGCGTTTTTGGCTATTAACCCGAATCTTTTGTGGATTGCAAGCATTCTGTTCATAGTAAACGGCTTGGTTGTGCTGGTTGTTGGCGTAATTCTTGGCGGCAAAGTGATGGACAAGCGCATGATTCGCATTGTAGAAAACTTGCGCAGATTCGCGTCTATTACTGCGTAACTTACGCACGCTTTGTTGCAAGCGCAATGTATAGTTAAGCGCGGTATTTGCAATCGATTTAAAGGTGTGCTCGCATGGAAAGTAGTAAAGGCTCAAACGATGCCTTAAATACTCCTAATGCGAGCACGCCGACGCAAAGCGGCGAACCCAACAAAAGTATCGAGCCTAAAGCAAGTATTGAACCTAAACCAAGTAGTGAATCTGAACCAATCAGTGAGATTGAGATTAAACCAAGTAGCACACAGAAGAAAAGTAAATACGCTGCTATGGTTTTAAGAAGCCAATATCCTTCTCGTTGGCGATTACTTATTGCATTTATAGCAGTTATAGTTAGTGCAGCAATTATTTTTACTTATTTTTTGCTTGACGTATATGATATTCTTCCCGGTCCTTTGACGTTGCGAAGCCAACATTATGCTGTAACTGTTTCTTCTCCTAAATCACTTTTGCGAGTTAAATCCCTAGCTAAAGGCGTGACTTATGGTAAAGAAATAAATCATTCGCAAGCTCAAAAACTTATTGACGAGTTGGTTTCCGATGCTTCTATGAGTAGCAGCACTTCGGCAGTAATTATGGATGCTAATGGGCGAGTAGTTGCTTCACATGAGCCAAATGCTTTAAGAGAGCCAGCGTCAACGCTTAAAACTTTAACTGCTAGCGTGGCTTCTCGCACTCTCGACATGGGTTCAACTCTTGATACTCAAGTATTTTTGTTGCCGAAAACAGGCGGTGAGCCAGAGCGAGCTTCTAGTACGAATGCTAGAAAGCTTGTGCTTCGCGGCAATGGTGACATGCTTCTTGGAGTTGGAGAAAACGATTGGAACCATGTTAATGGCAGAGCAGGCTTAACAACATTAGCGAGAAGAACAGCCAACGCGCTGAAACTTGAAAATATTCACACAGTTTCATTAGCTGTTGATGACTCATTGTTTGGCGCAAAACGTGCTCCTGATTTGATTTATGAAACAGATGTTGAACGACGCTTTTATGCTCAAACGTCATCTTTGGCTATAGATGATGCTCGTCAGCGTGACCTTTCAGTGCAAGGTGTTGACGCTGACGCTATGACAGATTTTCCGCTTTCTGATCCTCATCCTGCTTTAAGTGTTGGTCGTGTTTTTGCTAAATTATTAAGCAAACAAGGAATAGTTATAAGTAATTATTCTAATAAAACCACTTCTGACGAAAAAAATTCCGGTTCAGACTCATCTGCAGATGATTCTTCTGAAAATAACAAAGATTCTGAAAATGAAAATAAATCTGCACAATCTGAAAATCTTGTAATACCGGTGAGCGAAACTAAATCGTTAATATCATCTAATTCGCGTTTAATTGCACAAGTTTCTTCTGCACCTTTAAACGAAATAATGGCATATACGCTTCGTATTTCAGACAACACATTGGCGGAAGAGTTTGGTCGTTTGACTGCGCTTGCAACTCACAAATTCAACTCTCCGGAAGGTGCAGTTCAGGCAGTAAAAGAGGGATTGCGCAAGCTCAATATCGATATACGCGGTTTGCACATGTCTGATTGCTCAGGCTTGTCTCCAAAATCAAGGTTGCGCGCAACAACGCTAGCTCAAGTACAGGTGCTTAATATTAAAGCCGATTCTGGAGGTGCTGCAGCTGCTGAAGGATTGTCTCTTCCTGGTTTAGTTGGAACAGCAAGAAAGCGTTTGGCGGATGAATCTTCTGCAGGTATGCTTCGCGTAAAGACTGGTTCTTTAAGTGAAGTTACTTCTATGGTTGGTAATGTATCTAGGAAAAGTGGTGGAGTACTAACTTTCGCTGTTGTTGCGAACCAGCCAGCTGATATTTGGGGAGCGTTCGTAGCGATTAATAAGTTTATGGCAGAATTGCCAAAACTATGATTTATGAGTTGCAATTTAGCGTTATTAGCGCGCTACACTAGAAGCTATGGTGTATTCTTCTCGCATACGCGCAGGAATTGGCGCAATCAAGCATTGTTTTGACGAACTTTCGTTATGTGCACAAGACGCGCGTTTTTCCGAACATGGCAACCACGCGACAGATGCTGATGCTCCTTTGGTTCTTATTGCGTGCTCTGGAGGTAGAGATTCTCTTGCACTTACAGCATTGAGCGTGATTGTGTGTGCAAGTAGAGGTATTCGTTGCGGTGTCGTAATAGTAGATCACCATTTGCAGCCACACTCAACTGAAATTGCCAATACTGCTGCTAAGCATTGTTTGCAATCTGGAATAGATGAAAAGTACGTGTATATTCAATCTGTGAACGTTGAAGATTCGGGAGAAGGCGAAGAGTCTGCTGCTAGAAATGCTAGGTACCAAGCAATTATTGATGTTGCTAAAAAGCATCAAGCTGCAGCCGTGCTTCTAGCTCATACTGCAAATGATCAAGCAGAAACTGTAATGATGGGGCTAAAAGATTCTGCAGGTTTAGAAGCAGTTGCTGGCATGAAAGCAGTGACATTGCGTCAAAACGTGCTTTTTGCAAGGCCTCTTATTAAGCTTAGTAGAGAAGATACTACTGGTATTTGTGAGGATTTAGGCATTTCATGGTGGGATGATCCTACAAATGGTGACGATATTTCGAAAAATGAGGAACTTTCAGAAAATTATCCATTGAGATCTCGAGTTAGACACACGTTAATGCCTTATATTTCGCGATTTTTTAATGCGAATATGGTTACTTTGCTTTCTCGTGGAGCTGAAATAGCTAGAGACGATCTTGACTATATTAATTCTCAAGTTGACGAAGCTAGTTCACAAGTTATGGAATTTGATAAAAATGCGAAAACTGTTAGGTTAAAAGCTGATAAATTAGCGCAATATCATCCATCAATTCGTAGACGAATTATAGTGCGTGCGTTAAGTGAGCTTGGTCTGCGTTTCTCGTCAAGTCACGTATCGGCAGTGGATGAACTATGTACAAAATGGCATGGTCAGAAGCCTTTTTCGCTGCCAAATTATTACGAAGCGACTCGGCTTTCGCGCAATATCGTCATTCGCTTATGCAAAGATAGTGAACATGCAAATTGCAGATATACGAGATGACATCGACTATGAATTAATTAGCCACGAAGACCTTATGAAGCGTATTCGTGAAGTCGCTAAACAAGTAAGTGAAGATTACAAAAACAGTAATGTTTTGCTTGTTGCAGTTCTAAAAGGTGCTGTAAATACTCTTGCTGTATTTTCGCAAGAATTAAGCATTAACGCATCAATGGACTTTATGAGCTTGTCTAGTTACGGCAGTGGCACTCAAACTAGCGGACAAATTACTGTGCGCGAAGATTTAAGTACTGACGTGCGCGGTCGAGATGTGCTTATTGTAGAGGACATTGTTGATTCCGGTCGCACGCTAGCTTGGCTTGTAGATGAGCTAAAAGGTCGTGGTGCTGCAAGTGTAAAAGTTTTTGCATTGCTCAGTAAGCCTGCACGTCGCGAAGTAGACGTACAAATCGACTACTCGGGCTTTGAAATTCCTGATGCATTTGTCGTTGGTTTCGGAATGGACTACGACGAACGCTACCGCAATCTCAATAGTATTGCGGTATTAAAGCCATCAGTGTATGGTGCTTGATTTTATAGATTCTATTCAGAATTTTTATATAAATTGAGGAGTTTGAAAGGAGCCTTATTACATGGGCGCTTCTCCTATGACACCGCAAGGCCCAATGGGCGGTCCTGGGCGTGGAAATAACGGAAATAATCCGTTTTTAAATCCACGCAACCCTAGGAATCAGCGAAACAACGGTCAGCAGGGCAAGAATAATAAAAATAACGAGAACAACCACAACAATCGTCGTTCCTTCTGGCAGTCGCCATGGACGTGGATTGTGCTTCTTGTGTTGCTTTCAGTTGTCGGATTCCAAATGTTTGTTCATAACGGATCGCAAACTATCGATACTCAAGATGGTATTGAGTTAGTGCGATCTCATAAAGCAAGTTATGTGGAAATCATTGACAACAAACAGTTAGTTAAGCTTACGCTTGATAGACCGTTTAAGAAGTTCGATAAACGAAGTAATCAAAATCGTGACTTTGGCAAGGATGTGCAATTCTACTACGCGTATGCACAAGGTAGGTCAATTGTACAAGAAGTCGAAAAAGCTAAGCCTTCTAACGGTTGGACAGCTAGCTTACAATCATCTAGCATTATTTCGTATTTGATTACTTCGCTTGTTCCAATATTGTTCTTCCTTGGCATGATTTGGTTCATGTTTAGCAGAATAGGAGGTGCCGGCGGAAGTATGCTTGGCATGGGCGGCGGACGTGGCCGCGGCAAGCTACTCGAAGGTCAAACTCCTAAAACTAAGTTTGCTGACGTTGCTGGCGAACAAGCTGCTGTTGAAGAAGTTGAAGAGATTAAAGACTTCTTAAAGGATCCTTCGCGATACAAGGCTTTGGGTGCTCGCATTCCGCGCGGTGTGCTGCTTTATGGTCCTCCAGGAACTGGTAAGACTTTGTTGGCTCGTGCTATTGCAGGCGAAGCTGGTGTGCCGTTCTACGCAATGGCTGGTTCTGACTTCGTGGAAATGTTCGTAGGCTTGGGTGCGTCTCGTGTTCGTGAACTTTTTGACGAAGCTAAGAAGAATGCTCCTGCAATCATCTTTATCGATGAGATTGATGCTGTTGGTCGTCGCCGCGGAAGTGGCATGACTGGCGGTCATGATGAGCGCGAGCAGACGCTTAATCAGTTGCTTGTTGAGATGGATGGCTTCGACAACGACACTAATTTGATTATTATTGCCGCAACAAACCGTCCAGATGTCCTTGATTCCGCGCTTCTTCGTCCTGGTCGTTTTGACCGCCAGGTGGCTGTTGAGGCTCCTGATTTGGAAGGTCGCGAGGCAATTTTGAAGGTTCACGCTAAGGGTAAGCCTTTTGTGCCGGATGTTGATCTTCATATGGTTGCTGTGCGCACTCCTGGTTTTACTGGTGCAGATTTAGCTAACGTGCTTAACGAAGCTGCGTTGCTTTGCGCTCGCTCTGGTGCTCAATATATCGATAATCGCGCCATTGATGAGGCAATTGATCGTGTTCAAGCAGGACCTCGACGTAAGTCTAAGGGCATGGCTTTGGATGAATTGCGTAACACTGCTTACCATGAGGGCGGTCATGCGCTCGTTGCTGCTGCGTTGCACCACACGGATCCTGTTACTAAAGTAACGATTTTGCCGCGAGGTCACGCACTTGGCTACACTGCTGTGATGCCAACAAGCGACCGTTACTCGCAGTCTCGCAACGAATTGCTGGATCAAATGGCGTATGCTATGGGCGGACGTACAGCAGAGGAAGTTGTGTTCCACGATCCAACAACTGGTGCTTCTAACGACATTGAGAAAGCTACTGCCATTGCTCGTAAGATGGTTGTTGAATATGGTTTCTCAGCGAAGCTTGGAGCTGTTAAGTGGATGGATGCTGATGAAGATTCTTCCGGTTCACTCGATTCTTTGCAATCTCGTAAGTTCTCGAATCGTACTGCTGAAGTAATCGATGAAGAAGTTCATAAGCTTATCGAAACTGCTCATACTGAAGCGTGGGAGATTATTAACAATAATCGTGACGTATTAGATGAGCTGGTTCGTCAGTTGCTTGCTAAGGAAACTCTTAACGAGAAGGAACTTAAGGAAATCTTCAGTAAGATTCGTAAGGCTCCTGAGCGTACTCTTTGGCTTTCGGACGATAGAAGACCAGATTCTGATCTTCCTCCTGTTGAAATTCCAGAAAGTTTGAAGCGCAACGTTGAAGGTAAGAATGAGCAGACTGAAGCTTCTGAACTTTCTGAATCTTCCAATAACGCGACTTCACAAAACCAGCAGTCTGATCAGATGCCTGCTAATACGTCTGTTCAGACTCCTGCACCTGCTCCTCGAACTGTTATTGGAACTGTTAAGCCACCTGTTAATCCGTCTACTAATCAAAATGACGGCACTCAATTTGGTGCTTAATAGTGTAAATGCAGTGCTAAAAAAGCAGATAAAATAAAATTATTAATAAACGCTGATAACAATATAATTTATTGCTGTCAGCGTTTATTTTTATTTTTTTAATAATTTAATAATAAAAATTAGTGTTATATGCAAAAAATTAAGCATGTTGATTTATATCGAGTACAATATATCAAAATATTAGTTTTGCGTATTTATAGGCAAGAGTAAAAGATAAATAAACGAATAACTGAAACTTTAATTGTTTTTTATTAGAGAGTAGAAGATGAGATTATGAATACGACCATAAGTTTGAAGGGTATTCGCCCAAGCGGTGACTCAATAGTCATTGGAATATATTCTTCTATTTACATAGATGCTGCTTTAAAAGTTAATTTGAGTAATGCGTTAGACGGAGATGAAACTAACGCAATAGATATTCCTCAAATTGCTGAGCGTCTTGCTTTTATGCTTAAACGTTGCGAAAAGGATAGCGAGATTGAGGAGCATCCTGCTATAGCTTTAGAACTTATTGCTAAATCTGTTTTAAATTCTGCTATGCACACTTGGCAAATTAGTGAGGCTGATATTACTGTTCATGCTGCTTTAAGAAGCGAATATTACGGCATGAAAAGCACTGTTGACGATGTTTGTGTTACTTTGAATAGCGTTTCTAGAGAAGAATTAAATTATTCGGAACGGCGTGTAGTTCCTGAGTCTCTTGCGCATGTTGCTGTTCGCAGCGGAAGAGTATCAGTTGACGAGTTTGAGGAAGGCGAAATAGCAGATTACTATCGTTCTCTTATTGAGGAAGATAGAAAAGAAAAGCAACGCAAAGAAGATGAAGACGCTGCTGCAGCTGCTAAAGCTGCTGTCGATATTGCAAATTCTTTTGCGGATGATTATGAAAATGGTGGAGATTCACAGTGCTCTTGTGGCGATGAATCTAAAAACGTCAATTATGGTAGTGAGCTTGTTAAAAGAGAAACTAAGTCTCCTTTGTTCCGCATATGTCCAACTCCGTTACAAACAACTGCAGTGATTTCTATGAAGGGTGTCGCGAAACAAGACACGCGTTCTGCTATGCTGAGAATAGTTGCAATGCTCGAGCAGGATAGAGAATCTCGCGTTGACGGTGTATCGGCATTATATGTTGCCAATATGCTTGATGATGATTATTACGCGGCTGTATTTATTCTGTCTTCGGGTGGTGACGAGTATGAGCTGCTTCGCTTGCTTCGTGCTGTTGCTACTTTGTATAAAGATAATGTGACTGTGCGAGTGTTGGGTACGCGTTCATATGGTGCTTCTGCTGCTGACACAAGAACTGTTGATGCAGAAAAATTACCACAACAACTAGCGGAAATGGTGACGGTTGACCCTAAGGCGCCTGAACTTATGCCGTGGATGCAGATAGAGCCAGATGCTGCTTTGGACGATAACTCAGTTTCGTACTCATTAGCGTTTGATTTTGATGCTCAAACTGTTGGGGTATACTCAGAGCAATGGCTTATAGGGGATGGTTGTTAATGAAAGCGTATCGCACACCTTGGTGGTATTTGGTACTAGGGTTACTGTTTGGCTTTGTGCTAGGCGCATTTCTAGTGTCGTCAACAGAGTCTAGTGCTATGTCATTAGCAGGAGCTCCGTGGATTGTTGTTGCAATTATGGTGATTGCTGGCTTAATAACTTTTGTTATGGCATTGCAAACTCATCAAAGTGTTGCCAACAATAAAGATAAGAATAAGAAGCATGTAAGTTCTCAATTTGCTGTTGCTGCTCTTATGCTGTCGAAGGCATTGGGAATGGCAGGTGCTATTTTGTCTGGCTGGTACGTTGGGCAATTGTTAATGAGCTTGCCACACAGTGAGATAATTCTGTATAACTCTGTTGTGCGTGAATGCTCTATTGCTGGCTTGGTGTGCTTTATTGATATGGTTGTTGGCATTTTGGGCGAGTGGCTATGCCAGATTCCGCCTGAAGATGATTCGGAATCAGTCAATAAGTCAAATTGTACGCCAGCAACATGCTAGTATTTGCTAGGCTGGTATTTGCTAGATTAGTTTGTGCAGTTTTATTTAAGTTGCATCTTGCTTGAATTAAGTAGGTAAAAGTATTAAACGCTTTTGACGCAAGTTGCAACAAACGCTGGAATTTCAACGTTTGTAAGGATGGTATATTACTTTGGCTGAATTTATCTATCAGATGATTAAGGCGCGTAAATCGTACGGAGATCGTGTAATTCTCGACGATGTTACTTTAAGCTTCCTTCCGGGCGCAAAAATTGGTGTTGTGGGTCCGAACGGTATGGGTAAGTCGACGCTGCTGAAAATTATGGCCGGTTTGGAAAATGTGACCAACGGTGAAGCTTCTTTGACTCCTGGCTATACGGTAGGTATTTTGCAGCAGGAACCACCTCTTGATGACACTAAGACGGTTGGCGAAAACATTAAGATGGCTTTTGGTGAAATTGCGCAAAAAGTGGCGCGTTTTAACCAAATCGGCGAAGAAATGGCTAATCCAGACGCTGATTTTGATGCGTTAATGGAAGAAATGGGTAAGCTTCAGACTGAAATTGACGCTGCAAACGGTTGGGATTTGGATTCGCAGCTTGAGCAGGCAATGGATGCTTTGCAATGCCCAGACCCGGATTCTCCTGTTTCTGTGTGCTCTGGTGGTGAAAGGCGTCGAGTGGCATTGTGCAAGCTTCTTCTTGAAGCTCCAGATTTGCTGCTTTTGGACGAGCCTACAAACCACTTGGATGCGGAGTCTATTTTGTGGCTTGAACAGTTCTTGCACAAGTACGAGGGTGCTGTTATTGCTGTTACGCACGATCGCTACTTTATGGATAACGTAGCAGAGTGGATTTGCGAAGTTGACCGTGGTCAGCTTTATCCATATAAGGGAAATTACTCAACGTATTTGGAAACTAAAGCAAAGCGTATGGAAATCCAGGGTGCTAAGGATGCCAAGCTTGCTAAGCGTTTGAAGAATGAGCTTGATTGGGTGCGTAGCTCGCCGAAGGCACGTCAGGCTAAGAACAAGGCTCGTTTGGAACGCTACGACCAAATGGAGCAAGAGGCACGTAATTCCAAGAAGCTTGATTTCTCTGAAATTCAAATTCCAGCAGGTCCGCGTTTGGGCTCGCAAGTTTTGGAAGCAAAGCATATTCACAAGGCTTTTGGCGACCGTGTACTTATCGACGACTTGTCGTTTACGCTGCCTCGTAACGGTATTGTTGGCGTGATTGGTCCAAACGGTGTTGGTAAGTCTACGCTTTTCAAGACGATTGTTGGCTTGGAACCTCTTTCTGGTGGCGAGCTTATTGTTGGCGATACTGTGAAGATTTCTTACGTGGATCAGAATCGTGCAGGATTGGATCCTAATAAGAACTTGTGGGAAGCTGTTTCTGGCGGACTCGATTTTATTGAGGTTGCAGGCGTTGAGATTCCTACTCGCGCATATGTTGCAAGCTTTGGTTTTAAGGGCTCGGATCAGCAGAAGCTTACGGGAGTGCTTTCCGGCGGTGAGCGTAACCGTTTGAACTTGGCTTTGACTCTTAAGCAGGGCGGAAACTTGCTTCTTCTCGATGAGCCTACTAACGATTTGGATGTTGAGACTTTGGAAAGCTTGGAAAACGCTTTACTTGATTTCCCAGGCTGCGCTGTTGTGGTTTCGCACGATCGTTGGTTCCTTGACCGAGTTGCAACGCATATTCTTGCTTGGGAAGGTGACGACGAGAATCCTGCAAAGTGGTACTGGTTCGAAGGTAACTTCCAAGCTTACGAAGAAAATAAGATTGCTCGCTTGGGTGAGGAAGCTGCTCGTCCGCATCGCTTGCATCGTAAGCTCACTCGCTAGATTTTGTGAATATAAGTCGCGCAAATTGTATATAAATTTTACAGTTTGCGCGACTTTTTTCTATTTTTGAGTGTTAAATTAGTTTCCTATTTAAAAGTGATAAGAATCACACATGCTGCGCTTGAGATGTATGAATATGCGAGTATCATACAACTTGTATTAGTGTCAGTTTGCAATTTTATGTGCGCTGAAACGTATTGAGAGAGTATGAAGCGTTCTAGATAGCAACTTGGCGTGAAACAAAGAAGCGAATGCTAATTTATTGGCTGCCGCATGATTGCATATTACAAATTATGCCTAATCAGAAACATAAGGAAGACACATTATTGAAGTGAGGAATAATGGCGAAGAAGATCATGAATGCAAAGCATCTTGCTGATTTGCAAAAGTCTATGCAAAAGTCTAGTAACAGCGTTATTTACGCGCCACTATCCAAGAGTGTGTGCGCTGCGATGCTTGCCGGCGCAATGGTGCTTGGGGGGGGGGGTATTCGTTTCTACTCCTTTGCCTGCGTATGCTGACGGTTATGTAGACGGAACTGGCAACAATGTTTATTACGGTTTCAAAACTGATGCAAAATATGCCGAGGCTCATTTCAACATTGACGTTGAATATTACGATACCTTTGATCACGCCAAAGCTGGCGGTACTGAAGGCATAGATCCTCTTGGTAAATTTGTTCGTGTTCATTATCTTTCTAATTGCCACGACAATGCTACAGCTGACGATTGGAAGTTCCGCCCTATGTGGTGGTTTGGCGTTCCTGCTGGTTTGAAAGATCCTCAAGATATTCAATTTAAGCGTATTGAAAAGTTAACAAAAAATGGCAAGGAGCAGGTTAAACCTGCTGGTTCTTCGCAATATATTACAACCGACGCAAACGGTTATGGCGCTGTTTCTGACAAACATTTTAATAGTCCTAAGGAATGGACTAATATTTCTAATTATTATTTTAGTGACAAAAATATTCTTGCCAGCAAAGGCTGGAAACAGCTTATGGGCTTGGGTACCAAAGACAATAAAGGCTACGATAATGCGGGCAATACTGCACAACAATGGGAAGAATACCAAAAGCAAACACAAGGCCTTAAGGGTATTTTTGTAGACTGGGAATCTGCTGGTCAGCGTTGGTATGACATGACTTACATTTCCGAAATGGAAGACAAAGCATGGAAAGAGCGCGACACCAATCCGCTTCGTTTTGCTGCTGGCGTGTATCGTTTTGCTGGTAACTGGCACTATGCCGTTGGCCAAAAGCACAATACGCCAAAGATTGCGGATCATTTTAATCTTACTTATCCAGCTGTGACTAAGGTGAAGGATACCAAAAAGCTCACTAGTGACGAACAGACAACTGTTAAGAATGCCATAGTAGACGCTAATAAAAATGCAAAGTATTACTCGGATTTGGTAGATAAAGTAGAAGTATCCGAAAATGGTGATGCAACTATCACCTTTAAAGATAATACGACTCGCACTATGCCAGCTAGCTTGCTTGTAACAAAAGATGAGACTGATAAAGATAAGTACAAGCCAGCTTTGCCAACTCGCACGCCTGTAGTTAATTTGAAGAAGCTCACGCCTGATGAAAAAACTAAAATTCGTCAAGCGATTATTGATGCTAATGGAGGCTCAACTCCAAACGAGTTCTTGAAGCATGTGAAGAAGAATGCTGATAGTAATCAGTACGAATTCAATGTTAAAGAAGATGGTTCTGTAGAAGTTACGTACGAGGATGATTCAAAACTTACTATTCCTGCTGAAGATTTGGTGTATCAAGGTGCAACTATCGCTGATTGGGCACCATACGTTGTGCCGGACACGATTGAGGTTGAGAATCTTAAGCAGCTTTCTGATGATGATGTAACTAAGATTAAGAATGCATTCGATACGGCAAATGCTGATTTGGATGTTTACTCGAATGCGAAGAAGAAGGATTCTGCTGGCTACTTAGCAATTGATAAAAAGACCGGAAATGCCACAATCAAGTGGGCAGATGGTTCTACAACAGTTATTGACGCGTGGCAATTCCTACAGCAGAAGCCAAAGACTACGCCATCTCCAAATCCTCAGCCACCAACTCCAACTCCTACTGCCGAAAAAGAGTTCATTGTTGAAGCGCCTCAAAACCAATCAAGTGTTAATTTCGATCCTTTTAATGCTAAGGATACGGACTTAACGGACCCTAATAACACACAGAGTTTGAATTCAATTAAAGGTAAATTGAAAAACTGTGTAGCAAAAGATGCAAAGGACAACAAGACCCCTGTCACAATCAAAGATGTTGAATTTAAGATAGAAGATGGTAAGGGCGTAGTAGTATTCCACGCCGACAACTACAAAGACGCTAAGTATCCAATGAGCGTATTCCTTAAGCAGAAAGCTAATAAGCAAACGCCTCAGCAGCCAGATACCACTTTGCACCATCCAGGTCAGATGACTGCATATAAGTATTATGTAGATCCAGTACAAGTAGATAACGTTAATTCCCCTAAACCCGAAGATCAGATTGCTGCGTTTAAGAAGTTTATGAAGAAGAACTATAATGTGGATATAACCGATCAAGAGGCTATGTCTGCTTATACTCTTAAAGACAATGATAAGCCTGTAGCTGGTGTTGAAAATATGCAACGCTATGTTAAAGGTCAAAATAATGGCGCAGGCGTAGTATCGTTTAGTCTTAATCAGGACGGAACCATAGCTGTTCAAGGTTTTGAAACTGGAGAAAATAATTCAAAGAAATTGTTTGATGTGCCTTTAACAGATTTGTATGTTAAAAAGAACAGCTCTCAGCCGCAAAAAGATACCACGATTGACAATCTAAAGCAGCAAGCTAAGGATCTGTTGCAGAAGCGTACAAAAACTGATGGTCTTACCAATGACGATTTGAAGCGCGCTGGTATTTCCGATCCTGATCAGCTGAATGATGCCAAGATCGATGAAATAGCAAAGGGTCAAACAGCCGAAAAAGACCTGCGCGACCTTATCCGCAAGCTTACCGATGCAAAGAAAGCTGAGCGCAAGTATAACGAACCTGGCGTTGTTGAATTTGATAAGGGTGCTAAGGACGATGCTAAATTCAAAGAAGCTGTGAAGGCATTCCTTAAAGCTAACTATACAAATCCAGAAGTTGTAACTGATGCAAGTATTACGTCTACACTAACTTTGCCTAGCACGCTTACAGCTAAAGCTGACACTGTTTATATGGGAATAGACGCTGACGGCATTAAGTCTCTTTCTAAGGATGCAAGTAACAATATTGTTGTTACTCCATCTAAGGGTGATGCTTTTACAGTTAAGGTGACCTATAAGCAAAAAGAAGATAAACCAGCTCCATCCGCTGAAGACCTCAAGAAGCTTAAAGAGCAGGCAAAGAACGTAATTGAGCGTAATCCTAAGCTTACTGAGGAGCAGAAGACAAACTACAAGAATCAGATTGAAAATGCTACTACCAAGGAGCAGATTCAGAATATCCTCAAGGAAGCTAATAAGCAGGCTGGCAAGAATAATGTAAAGCCTGACGACATCAAGAAGAAAGAGGAAGAAGAAAAGGAAAAGCGCGAAAACGAGCAAAAGGAAAAGGATAAGAAGGAGCGCGAGGAGAAGCAAAAAGAGCAAACCACTAAGGATAAGCAGACCGCTAACACAACTATTGATGGTCTTAGTGATTTAACTCAAGATGAAAAGGATAAGCTCAAGGAAAAGCTGAATGGGAAGAGTGATGATCCTTCCAAGCCTGGTGCTAAGACTCCTGAAGAAGTTCAGCAGATTGTCAATGAGGCTAACGCTCGAAATGATGCTCACAAAGCTATCAAGAAAGAGTTACCATTCTTAAGCCACGGCAAGTCTGATAGTAACGACGATAAGGCTCTTAAGGAGTTAATCGGTTCTGATCCAGCTAAGAAGGATGCAGCACTCACTGCTTTGGAAACCGCTCTTGCAAAGCAGAATCCTACTGCAGCTGATATCCGCGCAGCTCTCGATGCTGCTAAGCGTCAGAATAGCATTAACGAGCAGAATGCTAAGAATGCTGGTATTGCGAAGCTTGAAGCTAAGAAGGCAGAGCTTGATGCAGCATATAACGCTTTAGCAGCTGATCAACAGGCGAAAGCCAAGGAGAAGTACGACGCGGCTATTAATGCAATCAATGATGCTAAGACTACTGTGAACAACGCAACAAAGCCTTCTGACATCATGACGGCTGTTAATGGTGTAGATACTTCGCTTAATGCTGCTAAGGAAGACATTAAGAATAATACTCCTCAGCGCGATACCACTCAGAACACATACGATAATCAGTCTGAACTTAATAAAGAAAAGGAAGATCAGAAGAAACGCATTCAAAATAGTGATCTCCCAGCTGCTGACAAGCAGAAGGCCATTGATGACATCAATAATGCAAAGAAGATTGGCGACCCAACTGCTATTGCTAATCGTGCTTTGAAAGCAAAAAAGATTGAGGATGCTAAGAAGCAGATTGCTGCGCTTGATCATTTGAACAATGCTCAGAAGGAAGCTTTCAAGAAGATTATTGAAGATACTGATGCTTCTGATCACAAGAATGCTGACGGAACAACTTCTGACGACATTGACGATGCGCTCGCAAACGCTGCAAACACCGATAATGCTATGGCTCGTCTTGAAGAGTTGAAGAAGAAAGCTGACGATCTTAAGGGAACTGACAAGTACACTGGTACTAATGTTGATTCTAAGAAGAAAGCTGCATTTGACGAAGTTCTTCAGTCTGTTGATGATTTGCTTAACAAGGATAAGGGTGACGCTAAGGGTGCTCCTGAGGTCAACGATCTTTACACTGATCTTCTAAACAAGATGCGTGATTTGGATCCTGATGCTCAAAGTGCTGGTCTTAAGACTGATGCTCTTGCTGCTGAGATTAAGTCCGATAAGACCTACAAGCCAGCTACTCCTGCAGATCCTGCAAAGCCAGGCAACTCTGTTTACAACACTTCGTCTCAGGCTAAGAAGGATGCGTTTGATCAGGCTTTGAAGGATGCTGAAACTGCTTTGAAGACTGCTGAAGATACTAAGAAGCCTGGTGCCAAGAAGATGAGTGCTGAAGAGGAAGCAACTGCTCAACAGGCTGTTGACGAAGCTCTTGACAAGCTTATTAAGGCTCGCCTTGCTTTGGATGGTGTTGACACAACCAAGTTGCAGACTGAGATTGATAAGGATAGCAACGTTAAAGACTTAGATAAGTATAAGTATGCTGATAAGTCTAAGACGGATGCGTTTGATCAGGCTCTTAAAGATGCTAATGATCTTATCGATAAGCTAACTGGTAAGCAGCAGGCCAGCGTAGACGATCATCTTGACACCAAGGAGAATAAGCAGACAGCTTTGGATGCGGCTTTGAAGAAGTTGCAAGACGCGGCTAAGGCTCTTGATGGCAAGAAACCAGTCGAGCCAACTCCAACTCCAACTCCGACCCCAACTCCAACCCCACTTCCAAATCCTGGTGCCGGAACTGGCAATACTGGCTCTGGTTCTGAATCCGGCTATGGTGTGAATGATAACGCGCCTACTACTGTGGATAAGGGCGAGTTGAACATTCAGATTGATAGTGCTGAGTCTGATTTGCAGCCTGGTAATGCTGACAACGGTAACGCTGGTTCTAACAACGCTGGTAATGCTGCAAACTCTGGCGCAAACGCTGGTAATGCAGGTAACAACAATGCTGCCAACGCCAATGCCAACTCTGGTTCCAACGCAAATAATGCTAATGGCGCAAATTCTGCTGCTGTGAATGCTGCGGTTGAAAGTAATCCGGCTGTGAAGCAGGCGGACGCTCAAGTTTCTAAGGCTCAGGCGGCTCTTGATACTGCTTTGGCTGAAGCTAAGAAGGTTGCTGCTGATCCTAACGCAACTCAGGCTCAGGTTGATGCTGCAGTTCAGAAGCTTTCTGCTGCTCGTAAGGCTTTGGCTGCTGCTAAGGCTCATGCGGCTGATGTTCGTGCTTCTGTGCGCGCTCAGGTGTTGAAGAGTGGTAGTGCTGCTCAGCTTAGTAAGACTGGTAGTGACGTGTCTGCATTCGGCTTGTTTGCTGCAACTATTAGTGCTGCTGGTGCTGCGCTTTTTGCTGCTAAGCGTCGCGGTATTTCCCGCCACAGCAATAAGTAAGCGATAGCTGTTGCAAAACCTGTAAAGATTTTGCAAATTATGTAAGTTCACGTGCTTAGCTCTAAGCTTACATAATCTTCTAAGTAAACTGACTAAAGCCTCACTTGTGATTTTTCACGGTGAGGCTTTTCTTTCATTTGTTGTCGCTTTGGCTGCGTTTGACCACATTTGCCGTGATTGTGCCAGGCGTGTGCTAGGCTCGATTAGTTCACGTTTTGAAATTTAAGTTTTGAATACACATATTTTACGAAAGGCTATTGTGCCGCATACTCATAATGCTGCGTCTCATCAAAAGCGAGGCGCGAAGAATACCAAGAACGTCAAAAATACTAGGAAATCAGCTGAAAAACGCAATCCTTTTGAATATCAGGGTAGTCATAAAAATTACGGTTCTAATCACGAGTTCAATTCGCGCAGGGAGCGCAATCGCAAAGCAGAAAAAGCTCGTCAAAAAGCGCGCGAAAAAGCCTTGCGCTATGAAGAAGTAGCTATTGCGGATGCTGAACAAGATTTTGCTAAAAATAATTTTGCTAAAAGTAATTTTGCTAAGCATAATATTGATAAAAATAATGTTGCTAAAAATGATATTGTTAAAAATGATATTGCAAAATCTCATAATCCAAAGCAAAATTCTGCAATATCTTTGCACTCTACTTCAAAAAAGCAAAAGCAAGATTCTCATAACGCAACAATTATTCCAGACTCTGCTATTGAATCTCGTGAAAATTACCGTGACGATGTCACTTTTGCGCAACTTGGCGTTCCAGAGCCTTTAGTAGAAGTGTTGCGTGCGGATGGGAAAACCACTGCATTCCCAATTCAACAAGCAACGCTTCCCGATTCCTTACAAGGTGCGAATATCCTAGGGCGAGGTCGCACAGGAAGCGGTAAAACATTAGCATTTTCTATTCCACTTGTTGCGCGTTTAGCTGAGAATTTTGTTGATTTAATTAATTTTGGTAAAAACCGTAAGTCGCGCGAGTCTAGTGAAATTCCTGCTCCTAGAGCAATAATTCTTGCTCCAACTCGTGAACTTGTGCATCAAATTGATGACGTAATAGCGCCGCTTGCTGCAGCTTATGGCATGCGTACTGTGACAGTGTATGGAGGCGTGAGATACCAGCGCCAGGTATCGCAACTTAAGCAGGGTGCGCAGATTGTGCTTGCTTGCCCTGGTCGTTTGGAAGATTTGCTGCGTCAGGGAGCACTTACGCTTGAAAAAGTGATGGTTAGCGTGCTCGACGAAGCAGACGAAATGGCGGATATGGGATTCCTTCCTGCTGTTACTAGACTTCTTGAACAAGTTGCGCCAGATGGTCAACGTATGCTGTTTTCTGCAACGCTTGATAAGCAAGTTTCTACATTAGTTGAGCGTTTCCTTCCAAACGCTGTCGTTCATGCTGTGGATGATGCTGATTGCCAAGTTGACACTATGACGCATCATATTTTTGCTGTATCGGCAGGGGATAAGTACGAAGTTTTGCGAAAGCTTGCTTCCGGAAAGAAACGTTCTATATTCTTTACTCGCACGAAATATCAAGCGAAAAATATGGCGAAAAAATTTGTGCAGCAAGGTATTCCTGCAGTCGATTTGCAAGGTAATCTGTCGCAGAATCAGCGAGATCGTCATTTGGCTGTGTTTGCTGAAGGCTTGGTGCGTGTGCTGGTTGCTACGGACGTTGCTGCGCGAGGTATTGACATTAGTGACGTTGCGTTGGTTGTGCAGACTGAGCCTCCTGAGGATCCTAAGTCTTTCTTGCATCGTTCGGGTCGCACTGCTCGAGCTGGTGAAGAAGGCGATGTTGTAACGCTTGTGCTTCCTAATCAAAAGCGCGCTGCTCATATGATGCTTCGTAAGGCTGGAATTCATGCGAAAGCTGAGGATGTGAATCCTGCTTCGCAAGTTCTAGATGAGATTGTGGGTGAAGCTGCTGAGCTTCAAGAAGGCTGGAGTATGCCGGAGCCGGAGCAGCAGAAGCGTAAAGGTCGCGGTCGTGGACGCGGTGGTCGTGGGCGCGTACGTGGGCAACGCGGTGAGCGTGGTCGTGAGAGTGAGCGTGGTGAGCGCGGCGAACGCGGCGAACGTAACGGTCACAGCAGTAGCGGTGAACGCAATGAACGCAATAAACGCAGCGAACGTGGCGAACGCAGCGAGCGTCGTTGGCACGGTAAACGTGGCGAGCGTGGTAACCGTGTTAATCGCTTCGGTCGTTAGTTTGGCGGCATTGCGTTAACGACAGTTAGTTTGGCGGCATTACGTAGCGGCCGTTAGTTTTGTGCGGCATTGCGAGGCTGGTATATTTCTCTCTCCGCGCGCTTTTATTTGCGATATTTTTGTGTGTTTTGTCGATTTCACCAAATGGTTTGGTGTTTTCGACAGAATTGCCCCGTATTTTGTCGAAAGTATCGGTTGGTTTGGTATTTTCGACAAAAACAGCGCAATACTACAGAAGTAAGTAGCGAGTTAGCAAGCAATAAGGACTTAGCAATAAGCAAGCAATAAGCAAGCAATAAGCGACTTAGCAATAAGCGACTTAGCAATAAGCGACTTAGCAATAAGCAAGCTAGCAATTAAAAGCAAACAGGCAGCTAAACAGGCAGTTACGCAAGTCAACAGTCGGTTAAGATAGTTACGTCAACTAGCAAATATACAACTAGCAAATACTACTTGGATTGACCTTTACCAAATGCGCGCAATTGCACACCATTCCAGTCAGCGCTTACTGTTAACGGAGTGGCTGCGTTCATGCCAGCTGTTTTTGCTGCAGATTGAACTGTACTAGAACTTGGGGAACCTTCGCGACCTGGTTTTGGAGTAAGAACCCACATAGGCGCGTCATCGTCAAGCATATTTGTGGCATCCATAATGGTATCTGCGAGCTCATCTTCATCGTCGCCGTCGCGCCACCAAATAATCACACCATCAACAGCAGCGTCGTAATCCTCATCTACCAACTCTTCGCCGGTAAGTTTCTCGATGCTTTCGCAAATTGTTTCGTCAACATCGTCATCCCAGAGCCATTGTTGCACAATGTCTCCTGGTTGGAATCCGAATTCCTGTGCATGCTGAAAAGCTATCTGTTCCACGTGATTCAATATATCAAAGCGTCACGAAGTGCGCGCCTACAACGGCGTGTATTAAGTAATTTATCGTTTATCAATTACGACACACCAGGACACGCCTCAAAAATCGCGATTGTGACAAAAATCACTATATGTAGGTGGTTATCTTTGCGTCTTGCCCTAGATATTGTGCATGAGTTGGGTTATAGTAGAGCGAGTTGTTAGAAATAGTTCCCATATTCGCAACGAGAGAATTTGCTAGAAGGAACGGTGTTTGAGAAAGGTCTGTACCGATGCAGGTTTTGGAAGAAACTGCTGTCACAAGCGCAGAAAATTGTACGGATGATGTAGTTGAATCTCCAGTTTCTCGCGTGCAGGTCGAAAAGCGCGATGGTCGCGTAGTTGATTTTGATCCGCTGAATATCATTATGGCAATTAAGGCTGCTTTTAAGGATTTGGGCAAGGAAGTCGGTCCGCAAGAAGAGCAGTTGATTCGTAATATTTCTGATCATATTGAGGCTGAAATTCAAGATCGTTACAATGGTCCAGCAAAGATTGAAGATATTCAGACTCTTGTTGAGCATGGTCTTATTGAAAATCACCTTTATGAGGTTGCTCGTTGCTACACGAGTTACCGCTTGAACCGAGATATCGATCGCGCTAAGGCTACCGATATCAACGAGGCTGTGAACCGCCTTGTGAACCGTGATGAGTCTCTTGTTCGCGAAAACGCAAATAAGGATTCTAATGTTTACGCAACTCAGCGCGATCTTCTTGCAGGCGCTGTTTCTAAGGCTTCTGCGTTCTCTATGCTTCCTCACGCAGTTTCTAACGCTCATATGAAGGGTGATATTCACTTCCACGACGCTGATTATTCACCATTTACTTGCATGAGCAACTGCTCGCTTCCTGATTTTGGAGACATGCTTGCTAAGGGATTTGCTCTTGGTAACGCAATGATGGATAGCCCAAAGTCTATTGGTACTGCTGCAACTCAGGTTACGCAAATTATTAAGGATATTGCGGGTGCTCAGTACGGCGGTCAGACTGTTAATCGTGCTGACGAGATGCTTGAGCCTTACGCTAAGTGCGATTACGACAAGAATCTTGCTATGGCTCACGCAATGATTCCTGATTCCACGCCAATTCAAGTCGCAAAAGATATGATTGACGGCTTGAAGGCTCAGGAGCCTAAGAATCTGCACTGCTTGGACAGGGATCCACTTCCTGCTGATACTCCTTTTGATGAAAACTTGAGCGAGCTTGATCAGCTTCGTGAAGTTTACGCAAAGATTATGACGCGTAAAGCTATTTACGACGCTATGCAAACGATGGAATATCAAATTAATTCCAACCGCGTTTCTAACGGCCAGACTCCGTTCGTAACTGTTGGTTTTGGCTTGGGTACTTCTTGGTTTGCTCGCGAAATTCAGCGAGCTATTTTGCTTAACCGCATTCGTGGCCTCGGCAAAGATCGCCACACTGCAATCTTCCCTAAGCTTGTATTTACTATTAAGCACGGTGTTAACGCAGACGCTGGCGACCCGAACTACGATTTGAAGCAGCTTGCTCTCGAGTGCTCTACTAAGCGCATGTATCCAGACGTCGTTTTCTACGAGAATATTGTTAAGATTACCGGCTCCTTCAAGGCTCCTATGGGTTGCCGCTCATTCCTCCAGGGTTGGATTGATCCAAAGACTGGTAAGGATGTTGAAGATGGCCGTATGAATCTTGGCGTTGTAACTGTTAACATGCCGCGTATTGCTCTTGAATCTCACGGCGATGTGACTCGCTTCTGGAAGCTTTTTGACGAGCGTATGGAAGTTGCTCACCAGGCTCTGCGATTCCGCATTATGCGTTGCAAGCAGGCAACTCCTGTGAACGCTCCAACACTGTTCCGTTACGGTGCTTTTGGTCGTTTGGAAGCTAACGAGAGTGTCGATCAGTTGTTCCGTAATGAGCGAGCAACCGTTTCTCTTGGCTACATTGGCTTGTATGAGACTACTGCAGTGTTCTTCGGCAAGGATTGGATGCAAGATCATAGCTGGAATGAGGAAGGCAAGGAGTTTGCGCTTTCTTTGGTTCGTCGCATGAATAAGCTTTGCCAGCAGTGGTCAAAGGCTGAAGGCTACCATTATTCTGTTTACTCAACTCCTGCCGAGTCTTTGACTGACCGCTTTAACCGCATGGATCGTCAGAAGTTCGGCCGCATTGAAGGCGTTACCGATCACGACTTCTACACTAATTCCTTCCATTACCCGGTTTGGTTGCAGCCAACTCCTATGGAGAAGCTTCGCTACGAGGTTGACTTCCCGTATCTTGCTTCCGGCGGCTTTATTAATTACTGCGAGTTCCCATGCTTGCAAGCGAATCCTAAGGCTTTGGAAGCTGTTTGGGATTATGCTTATAAGATTGGCATCGGCTACTTAGGCACTAATACGCCAATCGATCACTGCTTCGTTTGCGGTTTCCAGGGCGATTTTGAGCCGACTAAAGAAGGCTTCCGCTGCCCTGAGTGCGGAAACAGCGACCCAGATAAGTGCAATGTTACGAAGCGTACTTGCGGCTACTTGGGCAATCCTGTTCAGCGCCCAATGGTTCACGGACGTCACGAGGAAATCGCTCACCGCGTAAAGCACATGTCTGGCGAAACTGGCCATGTGACTCTTAACAACGGTGAGTCTCGCGAATGGTATGAGGAAACAAAATAAACTTAGCTAATTTACTATGTTGAAACTTAGTAAAATAAGTATGACTAGATAATTTAGCTAAATAAATAGCTTTTCTTGTGTTTGTTGTTTGGTGATAATCTGGCCGTTAGAAATGTATTGCGTTTTGTGATTGCACTTTCTAACGGCTGGATTTATTTTATTTTCGCAAATTTGGTCGTTTATTTTTTAGTTGCTTATTCGGTTTGGAAGGGGGTTGGATATGGCTCGCATTAGTTTGCACGATTTTGCGCCTGCAGATGTGAATCGTGGACCGTGGATTCCTACCTCTCTTTCAAATAACCCTCGCGCAGGACAGTGGTCTAGTGAGCGCATGAGTCAGGGCATGGTTGCCGATTACAAGCGTTTTTTGATGACTGACGGCGAGGGAATTCGCTGCTCGCTTTACGTTTCTGGTTGCCCGTTCCATTGCGTTGAGTGCTATAACGAGTCGATTTGGGATTTTCGCGCTGGGCATCCTTATACTCAAAAGCTTGAAGATCAAATTATGGAAGATTTGGCGCAGCCTTATGTGCAAGGATTGACTTTGCTTGGCGGCGAGCCTTTGCTTAATACGGGCATTTTGCTGCCTCTTTGCAAGCGTATTAGAAAAGAGTTTGGCAATACAAAAGATATTTGGAGTTGGACTGGATACACTTGGGAAGAACTTATGCGCCCAGGGGAGACGCCTGATAAGCTTGAGCTTCTGCGTTATATTGATATTCTTGTTGACGGCCGTTATATGAAAGATTTGCACGATTCACTTTTGCAATTCCGCGGCTCTAGTAATCAGCGAATTATTGACGTTCCAAAGTCTCTGGAAAATCCGCAAAATCCTCCTGTAATTTGGGAAAAGCTTCACGATCAGGAGCGTTTTATTCCGTCGATTTACGGCAAAGACCGCGCCTCAGGCGAAGGCGATGCCTCATAAA
Source organism: Bifidobacterium sp. C0047B3 (assembly GCF_056590535.1). Classification (NCBI taxonomy): domain Bacteria; kingdom Bacillati; phylum Actinomycetota; class Actinomycetes; order Bifidobacteriales; family Bifidobacteriaceae; genus Bifidobacterium; species Bifidobacterium sp. C0047B3. Next base: position 108,039 of record NZ_JBWPWH010000001.1, read on the forward strand.
CCCCTGCCTGCCTTATATTCAAAGGTGATATCATTAAAGAATAAGTATTTAATTTAGAGTAGGGGAAGAATGGCAGAGAAGTCTGAGAAGCCAAGTAAGTTTGATGAATCAAAAAAAGATTCTCATAAAAAAGACTATGCCTATTCCCCTCGAGCACTTCGAACAATACTAAGTTCTTTAAAAAAGTACCGTTTTCTCGGCGTTTTAACGGCTGTTACTATTCTCGTTGAAGCTGCTATGCAAATTGAGATCCCTACAGTAATGTCAAATCTTATTGATTTTGGCATTATGTCACGTTCTCAAGAAGCTGTACAATATTATGGTTTGCAATTGCTCATTTTTGCTGCAATTGCAATGATTGCAGGCGTTATTTCTGGTATTTGTTGCGCTCATTCTAGTGCTGGTTTTGGTAAAAATTTGCGCCACAACATGTTTTCACGCTTGCAAAGTTTAAGTTTTTCTGATTTAGATAAGTTTTCTAGCGGCACTGTTGTTACGCGTATGACTAGCGATGTGTCAAATGTGCAATTTGCTTATCAAATGATTATTCGCTCTGGTGTTCGCAGCGTTATGATTATCATCACTGCTTGGTGGTTTACTTTTTCAATTAGCCCTGCTATCTCGTGGGTTTTTCTTTCATTCGTGCCTATTGTTGGTGCAATTGGCGCTTTTGGTGCGAGTATAGTTGCTCCAGCATTTTCTCGAATTTATCGAATGATTGACGAGATGAATAATCGAGTTGGCGAGAATTTACATAATATTCGCGTCGTAAAGTCTTATGTGCGTTCTGATTATGAAATAAGTCGTTTTACGCGTATTTCGCATAAAATCTATGATTATTTTATTAAAGCTGAGTATGTGTTAAATTGCAGTATTCCTTTGTTTAACTTATGTTTTTATTCTGGCATGCTGCTTATTGCGTGGTTGGCTTCGCACGAAATTGTGGCTTCTGGAAATAATCCTGTTTTTGGTTTAACAACAGGAAATCTTGCTGCTCTAGTTGTGTATGCTTTGCAAATTTTGTTTGCTTTAGCGAATTTAGTTGCAGTTTTTGTAATGTCGTTAACAGCTCGAGCTTCGATGCATCGTATTTCACATGTTTTGCAATCTCGAAATACTGAAGTTGTTTCCAAAAAGCCGCTTACAAAGCTTTCTGACGCTTCTGTGCGTTTTGAAAATGTTTCGTTACGCTATCCTCAATCAGATAATACAGATGAATCCACTCCAGCAGAACAGGAAATTTTACACGATATAAATATATCTATTCCTTCTGGAGCAACTGTTGGTGTCGTTGGCGCGACGGGATCTGGAAAATCAAGTTTAGTGCAATTAATTGCAAGACTTTATGACGTAACTTCTGGCACTCTTTTTGTAGGCGGAAAAGATATTCGCGATTATGATTCTTCTAGTTTGCGTGAAGAAGTTGGTTTTGTTCTACAAAAAAATATTTTGTTTAGTGGCACAATTGCAGAAAATCTTCGCTGGGGTAGAGCGGAAGCAAGCGATGATGACTTGCGTCAAGCTTGCGAAATTGCTTGTGCTGATGAGTTTATTAAAGATTTACCAGACGGCTACAATACGCATATTGACCAGGGTGGTAAGAATGTTTCCGGCGGTCAGCGACAGCGTTTGTGCATTGCGCGCGCACTTTTGAGGAAGCCGAAAATTTTAATCCTCGACGACTCGATGAGTGCGGTTGATATGAAAACGGATAGTAAAATTCGCGATGGCTTGAAAAAGTTCATGCCTGATTCTACGCAAATTATCGTTGCTCAGCGCATATCTTCAATCGAACATGCAGATATTATTGTTGTTCTTAACGATGGTCGTGTTGTTGCTAAAGGTTCGCATGATGAATTATTTAAATCTTGTGAAATTTACAGAAATATGGCGGTTTCTCAAGAAAAAAGTCGCATAACTAGCGCAACTAAAGAAGAAGGAGCTAAGTGAAAATGTCTAATAATAAAACTGCTCACTCTTCTAAAAAAGATTCAGCTATTAGTTGGAAAACTCTTAGCAGACTTGCCTCTTATGTGCTTGTGTATCGAGTTAAAATTTGCGTAATTATTGCATCAATAATAGTTAGCGCAATTGTGCAAGCTGCAAGCGCAGTGTTTTTGCAATCTCTTGTTGACTCGTATATTCTTCCGCTTGTCGGTAAACATAATCAGGATTGGATGCCTCTTGTTCGCATGATTATTCTGATGGCAAGTGTTTACGCTGTCGGCGTGTTTTGTTCTTGGCTTTGGAGCAGGCTTGTTGCGAATATATCCGAAAGTGTTATGCGTGATTTGCGAGACTCGATGTTTAAGCATCAGCAGAAGCTTTCATTGCGTTACTTAGATTCTCAAGGTTACGGCGATATTATGAGCCGTTATACAAACGATACTGAGGTTCTTCGTAGCGCAATTTCGTGGGCTTTTCCGGACTCTTTTTCTGCACTAATGTCAATTTTGGCAGCGTTTATATCTATTATGTGCCTATCTATTCCGGTTGCAGTTTTTGTAGCTATATTTACTGCAATATTGCTTTATTTAGTGCGTTTTATGCTAAAGAAATCTGGCAGTTTATTTGAGCAATTCCAGCATGCATTAGGCGAGTTAAATGAGTTTATTGAAGAATCTGCAACTGGCAGCAAAGTAATTAAAATTTTTAATCATGAAGCAGATTCTATTGAAAAATTAGATAATTGCATAGAAAAAGTGCAAAAAATTTCTGCAAGTGCGAATTCTTATGCAAATAACGTAATGCCTGTTATTAGTAATGCAAGCTATTTGCTTTATGTATTAATTGCTTTACTCGGTGCGTGGGCTGCTTCAGCTGGTCTACCAACGCTGGGATTAGCTGGATCTAGTACTCTTACATTGGGTACGCTTATATCTTTGCTGGCACTTTCGCGCGCATTTATTAATCCTATTGGCGAAATTACAATGCAAGCTAATGCACTTATGATGGCTCTTGCAGGAGCTTCTCGTATTTTTGAGTTACTTGATGAAAAGCCAGAACTTGATTCTGGCAGTGTGCAATTAGTTAAAGTGCGTGTACTTCAGTCTGCTGAAGATCTTGAAGAAAAATCAGCATTTGATGTGCTTGAAGAAGTAGACGAAAAATCTGAAGGAAACAATATTTATTGGGCTTGGAAAAGGTCAAAGCAAGATAATGGCACTAAAGCTAATAAGCGCGCTCAAAACTTAAGCGAAATGGCTCAAGAGATTGTGTGCCATGCAAAGCGAGATGCTCGCACTTCTAAAGATGGCCGCTATACTTTGCTTCGAGGTGACGTTCGCTTTACGGATGTTGTGTTTGGTTACAAAGAGGATCATCCAGTTTTACACGATATTACGTGGTTTGCAAAGCCTGGTCAAAAAGTTGCCCTTGTTGGAGCTACAGGTGCTGGAAAAACTACTATTGCTAACCTTCTTACGCGTTTTTACGACATCGATGATGGGCAAATTTTGTATGATGGCATTGACGTGCGCGATATTTGCAAAACGGATTTGCGTCACGCTATTGGCACTGTTTTGCAAGATGTGAATTTATTTACTGGCACAATAATGGACAATATTCGTTATGGAAATCTTGATGCTAGCGACGAAGATTGTATTCAAGCTGCAAAATTAGCTCATGCTGACGCGTTTATTTCTAATCTTCCTGACGGATACAATACGCAGCTTAACAATGGCGGTGAAGGGCTTTCTCAAGGCCAGAAACAGCTTATTTCTATTGCTCGTGCTGCAGCGGAAAATCCGCCTGTGCTAATTCTCGATGAAGCAACTTCATCGATTGACACGCATACTGAAGAATTGGTTCAGCATGGAATGGATTCTTTGATGGAAGGGCGCACTGTATTTGTAATCGCTCACAGACTCTCTACAGTGCGCAATTCTGATGTGATTATGGTGTTGGATCACGGTCGCATTATTGAACGCGGTTCGCATGAGGAATTATTGGCAAAACGTGGGGAGTATTATCAGCTTTGCACTGGAGCTGTTGAGCTTGAATAATAGCTTGATTTTGTGCCGCAACACGCCGAACACGCGCGGCACTTGCATTTTGCTAAGGATTCTGTAAGATAGTGACTCGGCTGTTCGAGAGAACAAAGCCACGGCCCCGTAGCTCAGTTGGTTAGAGCGCCGCCCTGTCACGGCGGAGGTCACCGGTTCAAGTCCGGCCGGGGTCGCGATTAATAGAATACCCGGTTCGCCGGGTTTTTTATTCGTCATGGCTCTGTAGCTCAGTTGGTAGAGCGAACGACTGAAAATCGTTAGGTCAGCGGATCGATCCCGCTCGGAGCCACAACAAAAAACGCGCGACACGATTTGTGCCGCGCGTTTTGTTTTATTCGCTAGTCAAGTTGCTTCCACGAATCAACATCAATATGATGTTCAGGGTTTGCCTGCCAAGCTGCCCAAGCAGATTCTACGATGTCCTTCACGTCGTAGCGAGCATGCCAACCCATTTCTTCGTTAATTCGCTTCGTGCTGCCAATAAGCTGTGGAGGATCTCCAGCTCTGCGATCAAGAACAGTTTCTTTAAATGGCAAACCGGTAACTCTGCGCACTTCGTCAACAATTTCGCGCACAGACGTACCCTTACCAGTTCCTACGTTAAAAGCGTCATACTTGCGTTCGTCGCGATCCAAATACGTAAGTGCTGCAATATGCGCGTCTGCTAAATCAGAAACGTGAATATAGTCGCGAATGCAAGTGCCATCAGCAGTAGGGTAGTCGTCGCCAAAAATAGCAGGTGCTTTTCCTCGCTGTAGTCTGTCAAGAAGCATAGGAATTAAGTTCAAAATCGCAGGATCTTCCAATTCCACCGGACCGCATCCAGCTACGTTGAAGTAACGCAGTGCGCAGAAGCGAATTCCGTATGTGTGCTCGCAAGCGCGTGCCATCCATTCGCCAAAAAGCTTGGTTTGACCATAAGGGTTAATTGGCAACATTGGCACAACATCTTCTGGTACAACTTCAACAGGAGGAACGCCATAAGTTGCTGCAGAAGAAGAAAATACGAGCTTCTTAACTCCGCTATCTTTCATGCCTTCAAGCACATTAAGCATGCCGTTAATATTCTGTTGATAATACCAAAGTGGCTTTTCTACGGACTCTCCAACTTGCTTTCTAGCAGCAAAGTGAATTACAGCATCAACATGCTCATCTTTCATAATTTGCGCAAGTCGCTTTCCTGCATCAGGAGAAGAGATATCCATACCATAAAGACGTGCGCCTTCAATTCTTGTAGGCTTTCCGTAGCTTAAATCGTCAACGACGACGACATTTTGCTTTGTTTCATGTAAGGCGTGCACTACGTGTGCTCCAATGTATCCGCATCCACCTGTAACAAGAACAGTCATTGTCGACCTTCCTTTTGAATAATATCAATACAATCAGTGAGATTATATCTCGTAAAACTGAAGTTTAATGATATGCATCTGTTGCATAACATCTGTTATTCTCGCATTTTGATTCTGCAGCGTATGCTTAACTTGAATGTGTTAGTTGTATTATTTTGTAAGGTGATGTTCGAATGATATTTGTTGCGTTATCTATATTACGTGTGATTATACGCGCTTATTTGATAATAATGATTATTCGAATGGTTGCAGATTGGTTATTTGTGCTTATTCCTCGTATGCGGCCTAGAGGTGTTTTTAATTTTCTAATACGGATTATTTATTTCATAACAGAGCCGCCATTACGAGTATTGCGTAAGTTTATTCCGCCAACTCGTTGCGGAAATATCAGTATTGACGTAAGTTATATGCTTTTATATTTTGCTTTATACGTTTTTCAAATTTGGTTATAAGTTATATTACAGCTTAATTATGTCGTTATTCAGTCGTGTGGATATCAGTGTGGTAGAGATTTGAGATTTTTCGCACAGATTGAATGTCTGCATGCTTATGAAGTTTTGCAGTTGCGCTCTGCAGACTCTGAGTACTTATTGCATAGAGAACACTAGCGTCCGTGCTGTTGCACACACTACATCAGACGCACCTACCGTACAACAGAACACTAGCGGCTTTATTAGTAGTGGGAGATAGGAATTGCTTGGTCGAGCAATATAAAAGCGGAACGATAGTAATAATCTTATTGACGAATACTATTTTTGAAAGAAAGTAAGTAAAAAACTAAACTTAACTACGCAACCGCTAAGTCTAAGTAAGGTATAAGAGCGGAGCGCTGCGAGACAAGTAATTCCTATCTCACACAGACACTTCAGAAATCCGCCAGCCAAACACCAGCCAAAACTCGCGCCACGTTAAAAAATTGTAAAATAAACCAATAGATGAGTTTATGGTTTTAAGAGCGTAATTTTTATAAAAGCGGCGTTTTGTTACATAAATTTTTGTATTAACCGCACTAATTTTCTGCGGACGTGATAGCATCGAATAGATATATATCAAAGGGCTATGCCCAAAAAGCGAGGTGTAAAGCATATGACTCTGTTGACGCCTAAGGACATTCGAGAGCATACCTTCCAAATTGTACGTTTTAAGGGAGGTTATGACGTTGACGAGGTCGACGAGTTTCTCGATCAGGTTACAGAAACAATAGAAGCACTCGGTCAGCAGGCAGTGCAGGGCCTAGGAGCTTCCACGCAATCTCTTGGCCGTGATGTTGCGGGTTTGAATACGAAGATTGCTGAGTTAACTTCTAAGGTAGAATCCTTAACTAAAGAAAATGAGGCATTGCGTAATGCTTCTAAGAAGCAGGGCGAATCAAATGAAGCTGCTTCTCAACTTGAAGCTACTGCAACTAAGTTGCGTGAAGCTGAAGAAAGTAATCGTGCTTTGACTGCTCAAAACCAGCAGTTGAAGGAACAGTTAGATGGTTTGGGTGCGCAGGTAGATCAGTTAACTGCTCAAACTGCTCAAGCAGACAATGCTAAGCAGGTTCAAAAAGAGCTTGAAACTGTTACTCGTGAGCGTGACGACTTCCGTGCAAGCAGTGAAAACTTGGGTCGCGAGCTTGAAACTGTTCGCCAGCAGCTTGTTGTCACTCAGCAAGAAAACACTAAGGTTGAGGAACTTTCCAAGCAGTTGGAAGAGTCCCGTCAGCGTGAAGAGCAGCTTCGAAAGCAGGTTGCTAAGATGGAGCCAAATACTGAAACTGGTAGCTTGCAAAAGATTGCTGGTGCTGGTGCAGAAGCACAAGGTTCTGAGCCAGAGCGTGCAACTGCAATGTTGACTCTTGCTATGCAATTGCATGATCAATATGTAGATAAGGGCAAGGCTAAGGCTCAACAAATTGTTGAAGAAAGCCAAGCTCGTTATAACGAAACTGTTGCTAAGGCAGATGAATATTCTGCACGCACTCGTTCTGAAGCTGAAGAATACAGCAAGCAGACTCATGCTGATGCTGACGATTACTCTACTCGTACTCGCGGCGATGCTGATTCTTATGCTGCTCGTGCTCACAATGAGGCTGACGCTTACTCTGGTAAGGTTCGTCAAGCTGCTGATGATTACTCTAAGCAGACGCACGATCAAGCTGACCAGTATGAAGCTGAAGTACAGCATCGTGCTGCAGACTATGATTCTACAACTCGTACAGCTGCTGATGCATATGCTCGTCAGGTACGTGAGAATCTTGAGAAGCAAACTCAAGTTATTGAAGGAAATATTCAGAGCCTCAAGCAATTTGAGACTGAATATCGTACTCGCTTGACTGATTTCCTTGGTCAGTTGGTTGCTCAAGTTTCTGATGAAAATACCTATGCTGCATTAGGCAACAAGCAGGGTGAAGAATCTGATAAGCAAGAGTAGTTTTTAGCAGTGCGTGACTGATATTTTAAAAATGTTGCGCACCGCACCGATGCTATTTGAATTACTAAAGATCGGATAAATATTGACGCATAGAGATGTGCGTGTGAAACGGCTACGTACTCGCGTAGCCGTTTTTGCACTGATTGTTTTTATTGGTGTTGTGCTAGATCGCATAACAAAACTTTGGGCTTTGGCGACGCTTAGTGACGGGAAAAACATTGAGCTTGTGCCGCACTTGCTTTCTTTAACTCTTGTACGAAATCCTGGAGCATCATTTGGTTTAGGTTCTTCTTTTACATGGGTTATTAGCGTATTAGCTTGTGCTGCTTGTGGTGCAATGATAGCTGCTGTTAAGCACACAAAATCTTTGTATTGGACTATTGCGTTTGCTCTAGCGTTTGCTGGAGCTTTTGGAAATCTCCTTGATAGAGCTCAATATGCTCAAGGTTTTTTGAATGGCAAAGTCGTAGATTTTATAAACTACGGTTGGTCTGTTGGCAACGTTGCAGATATTGAGCTTATGTTTGCAGGAATCGCAGTTGTATGCCTTATTTTGATTGGGATTCCTCTTTTAGAGCATGCCGATGAGTGATATTTGCTTTAAAGTTACAAGCCAATTTTCCGGCTGCAGATTTGACGTTTGCTTATCAAAGCTAATGGGAGTTTCGCGTGCAAATGCGATATCTCTTATTGAGCGTAACCAAGCGAAAATCTTAGGTAGAAAATCGCAAAAATCCTCCATTTTGCAAGATGGAGATACGATTGTTGTCGATCAAAAAGAAAGTGCAGAACGAAAAGAAGAGCAAAATAATAAATCTTCTGTATGTAATATTCCAATTATTTACAACGATGACGATGTTGTTGTAATAGATAAGCCTGTTGGAGTGGCGTCTCACGCAGCAAAAGGATGGACTGGGCCGACAGTTCCAGAATGCTTAGAAGCTGCTGGAATAGATATAAAAACAACGCTGTGCGATGAATCGCGCAAAGGAATCGTAAGCAGATTAGACGTTGGAACAAGCGGATTAATGCTAGTTTGCAAAACAGACTTTGCTTATGAAGCAATGAAAAATCAGTTTGCAAAGCATATCGTTAAAAAAACGTATCATGCGCTTGTTCAAGGAGATTTAGCGCAAGATAAAGCTACTATTGAGGCTCCTATTGGTCGTGCAAAAGTATCTGATTTTCGTTTTACTATTACTTCGGACGGCAAGCCTGCTGTTACGCACTGGGATGTGCTTGAGCGTTTTGGTCAAGCAACGTTAGTAAGCGTTAATTTGGAAACTGGTCGCACTCATCAAATACGCGTTCATTTTACTTCTATTGGTCACCCTTTGGTTGGGGATTCAATGTATGGAGCGAACCCAGTTTTGGCTCAAAAACTTGGGTTGCAACGTCAATGGTTGCATTCTATGGAACTTACTTTTACGCATCCGCGCACTGGTAAATCAGTGACAGTTAAGTCGCATTATCCTCTTGATTTGCAACACGCGTTAGAAGCTATGCGAGCATTATCAAAGTAACGTTTTTGCATTTTTCAGTCAACTTTCGCTTATAGAATATCTTTTATGACTCAGCCGGAAACCAACTTCGTACATTTGCACAATCACACGCACTATTCGCTTCTTGACGGTGCGTCGAAAATCCCTGATTTAGTTAATCGTGCTAAAGAGTTGGGCATGCCGGCTGTAGCTATTACGGATCATGGCAACATGCACGGCGCGTACGAAATGTGGAGTACGGCTGTAAAAGCTGGGATTAAGCCAATTATTGGCATAGAAGCGTATGTTACTCCTGAAACAGCAAGACAAGACAAAAGTCGCGTGCATTGGGGCACGGAAGATCAGCGTGCAGATGACGTTTCTGGTGGCGGTTTAATTACGCATATGACTTTGTGGGCGCAAAACGATACCGGCTTAACAAATCTTCTTAAAGCTTCGTCTGTGGCGAATCTTGAGGGTAGAGTTATGCGCTACCCGCGTATGGATAAAGACGTGCTTTCAACCTACTCAAAAGGTGTAATTGCGTCTTCAGGATGCCCTTCTGGAATTATCCAGACGCGTCTTCGCTTAGGTCAGTTCAAAGAAGCTTTACGAGCAGCTGGTGAGTTTCAAGATATTTTCGGGCGTGACAATTTCTTTATCGAGCTTATGAATCACGGGCTTTCTATTGAAACGCGCGTAACTAAAGACTTGCTTGAAATTGCGAAAAAGCTTAACGCTCCTCTTCTTGCAACGAACGATTTGCATTACGTTCATGAAGAAGATCGCGAAGCGCAAGATGCTATGCTTTGCATTAATTCCGGCTCGCGCTTGGACGATCCTGACCGTTTTAAGTTTGACGGTTCAGGATACTATTTGAAGTCCGCTGAGCAAATGCGTGAGCTTTTTAAAGAGTTTCCAGAAGCTTGCGACAATACGCTTGAGATTGCGCGTCGTTGCAATGTCATGTTCGACGACGGCGAAGATGGCGCTTTTATGCCGCAATTTGACTGCCCGGAAGGTTGGGATGAGACTTCGTTATTCCTTAAAAAAGTTGAGGAAGGTTTGGAGCGTCGTTACAATAACAACATTCCAATGGAAGTTTTAAAGCAGGCTGATTACGAGTGCGGCGTGATTTGCCAAATGCAATTCTGCGGATACTTTTTAGTTGTTGCAGATTATATTAATTGGGCTAAAGCGCATGGTGTAATGGTAGGTCCTGGTCGTGGTTCTGCTGCAGGCGCTATGGTTGCATACGCAATGGGCATTACTGAGCTTGATCCTATGAAACATGGTCTGATTTTTGAACGCTTCTTAAACCCGGAGCGCGTATCCTTGCCTGATATTGATGTTGATTTTGACCCGGATGGTCGAGCTAAAGTTCTTGAATACGTGGGCGAAAAATACGGTAGAGATAAAGTTGCTCAGTGCGTTATTTACGGAACTATTAAAACGAAGCAAGCTCTTAAAGATTCTGCGCGTATTATGGGCTACGAGTTTTCAGTAGGCGAAAAAATTACGAAAGTTCTTCCTCCTGCTAAAAACGGCAAAGATATGAGCTTGCACGACATTTTCGACGAAAAAAACAAGCGTTACGCTGAAGCGCGCGAGTTCCGCGAAATGTACGACACGGATCCAGATACTCATCGCATTACCGAAGAAGCTAAGGGCATTGAAGGTTTGATTCGTCAAACAGGTGTGCACGCTTGTGCAACAATCATGGGCTCGGAGCCAATTACAAACACTTCGCCGCTTTTAGAGCGCACTGATGGAACGATTACAACAACTTTTGAGTATCACACTTGTGAAACGCTCGGTCTTGTAAAAATGGACTTTTTGGGTCTTTCCAACTTGACTGTTATTCGCGATACTTTGCGAAATATCGAAAATAATGGGAAGGATCCGATTGATTATACGAAAATTCCGTTAGACGATAAAGCTACTTATCAACTGCTTTCCAGGGGGGACACTTTAGGCGTTTTCCAGCTTGATTCCGACGGTATGCGTGCGCTTCTACGTACTTTGAAACCGGATAATTTCAACGATATTTCGGCTTTGATTGCACTTTACAGGCCTGGTCCTATGGATATGGATTCGCACACGAATTATGCTAAGCGCAAGAACGGTTTGCAAGATATTATCCCTATTCATCCAGAAGTTGCTGAGCCGTTAAAGGAAGTTTTGGACGAAACTTACGGTTTGATTGTTTACCAGGAGCAGGTGCAGTCTGCAGCGCGTATTTTAGCAGGCTACAGTCTTGGTAAAGCAGACGTTTTGCGTCGAGCAATGGGCAAGAAAAAGCCGGAAGTTCTGGCAAAAGAGCAAGTGCCATTCTTTGAAGGTATGAAAGCTCACGGATATTCTGAAGAAGCTGCACAAGCTGTGTGGGATGTTTTGGTTCCGTTCTCTGGTTACGCGTTTAATAAAGCTCACTCTGCAGCTTACGGCTTGATTTCTTACTGGACGGCATACTTAAAAACGCATTATCCTGTGGAATTTATGGCAGCTTTGCTACAAAACGAGCGCACGAATAAAGACAAAACTGCACTGTACTTGGGCGAGGCAAGGCGCATGGGTATTCAAGTTTTGCAGCCTGATGTAAACGAGTCTGTTCTTGAGTATTCCGCAGTTGGAGATGTTGTGCGCTTTGGTTTGGGCGCTATTCGCAACGTTGGAGACAAAGCAGTAAACGATATTATTGCTGAGCGCGAAGGTGAGCGCGGACGTTTCGTAAACTTTATGGATTTTGTAAAGCGCGTGCCAATTACCGCACTAAACCGCCGACTAGTAGAATCGCTTATTAAAGCTGGAGCTTTTGATTCTATTGATTCAAATCGTCGTGCTCTATTTCAAATTTGTGATCCTGCGATTGATTCTGTGATTGCGCTTAAGCGTAAGCAGGCAGAAGGTCAGTTTGATTTATTTGCTGATTTTGATTCGTCTTCTGACTCGGATGACGACAATGGTATGGGAGATATGCAAATTACTGTACCTGATGTTGAAGAGTGGGATAAAAAGACAAAGCTTAATTTTGAGCGAGAAATGCTTGGATTGTACGTTTCTGACCATCCACTAAGTGGATTGTCTGCGGTTTTGGCAGATTTACGTGAGATGTCAATCGCTCAACTGATCGACAGAGCAAGAACTATGAGTGACGGTCAGCAAGTAACTATTGCAGGCCTAGTTACAAGCGTAGATAGGCGAGTGTCTCGAAAAGGTAACGCTTGGGCGATTGTCACTGTTGAAGACATGGAAAGTTCAATACAATGCATGTTCTTTGGCAAAGTGTACGAAGCTTCAGCGCAAGAACTCGCAATTGACCAGGTTGTGCGCATTCGCGGACAAGTTGAAGTGCGTGATGAAACTGTTTCAATGCGTGCTACAGAGTTTGAAATACCAACTCTCGAATCAGTTGATGAAAGACCTTTAACAGTTGTTATTCCTCGTAAAGTTCTAGATAAAGGTCATGTTGCGCAATTAAGTGACATTTTGAGCCGACACCCAGGCTGCTGTGAAGTGCGCTTGGCTCTTGTCGATGATACTGGCAAGGCGCAAGTTCTTACTTTTGGAGATCGTTTCCGTGTAAAGCGAGATACTTCTTTGTTTGCTGAAATGAAAATTGTTTTTGGATCTAGTTGTTTGCCTAGCGCGTAGAAAATATGCACTACTGATTTGATAAAATATAAAACTAGGTATGCTTTAAGAAATTACATTGAAAGGGGAGGAAACGACGAATATGTTAAACAACGGTGACGAGCACAATAATGACGACAAGCACAATAATGACGATTCTGTGCGCACTTCTTTTACTGATGCGGAATTAGATAATGCGCTCGCAGGATTTGAACGTGAATTTAAAGAAGAATCGCAAGAAAATTTAAATAGCGAAAATTTAGAAAATAACCAAAAAAGCGACGATAATCAAGAAAATGATTTTCTTGATCAAGCTATGCGCAATATTGAAGAAGCTAATTTTGAAGAAGACTTGCAAGGTCTGCTTGGAAATAAAGCAAAAGTTGCGTTAATGGTTACGTATGTGCAGCCTGCGCAGTTGCTGGCTGCTTTTTGCAAAATGGCTAGCGTTTCAGCACAATGCTTCGATGAAGAACAAGGTGCTGTTGCAGTATTAAAAAATTTGGACGGCAATGAGCCGGAAGAAGCTGTGCAAAAATTTGTTGATTTCTTCCGTGGAATGGATGTTATGCTCATTACAAATAGAGCTGATAAATTAAATGCAAAAGTTTACGAATATAATTGCGAACCGCAAGAAATAGTTGCTCCTATGGCGTTAGCTGTGTGGTCGCGTGCAGTAGAAGATTTAGCTATTGGCATGGAAACAGTTGAAACTATTGCGAAACAAAATATAGAAATTTTCAATAGTGACGATTTAAGCGATGCAAACGCGTACGAGTTATTTCAAAAATATGGCAAAAGAAAGTAAAAATAATTAAGTAATTAATTGTCATATTAAATTGAAGAAGTTATGCCGGAAAGTAGAAATTTCATTACAATTACGTAAATTCATTGAATATAAGCTCAACATATGAAGCGTAATGCGAAATAATACACTACAATTGCATGTGAATATGCATATGTTCGTGGCTATGCATGCAACCGGATGATACCCAAGGGGCTTATTATGGATCGACAACAAGAGTTTGCTCTGCGTACTGTTGAAGAGCGAGACGTGCGTTTTATTCGACTCTGGTTTACGGACGTCTTAGGTACACTTAAATCCGTTGCTATTGCCCCTGCTGAATTAGAAGCAGCTTTTGAAGAGGGAATAGGATTCGACGGCTCAGCAATAGAAGGCATGACTCGCGTCTTAGAAGACGATATGATCGTGAAGCCGGATCCGTCGACATTCCAGATTCTTCCATGGCATGGAGGTCCGGAAGGCACAGCGCGCATGTTCTGCGATGTGCTAACTCCAGACGGAGAGCCTTCACTGGGAGACCCTCGTCATGTTTTAAAGACTGCGCTCGCAAAAGCGAAAGAAAAAGGATTTACTTTCTACGTGCATCCGGAAATTGAGTTTTATTTGTTTGAAGCTCAGGATGATTGGTCTAAAACTCCTGTTCCTATTGATGAGGGTGGATATTTTGACCACGTTCCTAGAAGTTCGGCTATGGATTTCCGTCGTAGCGCAGTTAGTATGCTTGAACAAATGGGTATTTCTGTAGAATACTCGCATCATGAGGGCGGTCCTGGTCAAAACGAAATTGACTTGCGTTATGCAGATGCTCTTACTACCGCGGACAATATTATGACTTTCCGCACTGTAGTTAAGGAAATTTCTCTTGAGCGCGGAATGTATGCAAGCTTTATGCCAAAGCCTTTAACTGATCAGCCTGGCTCGGGTATGCATACTCATTTGAGTTTGTTTGAAGGTGATATGAACGCTTTCTATGAAGCTGGTCAAGAATTTAATATGTCGCTTATTGCGCGTCAATTTGCGGCTGGTATTTTGCATCATGCTTCAGAAATTTGCGCTGTAACTGATCAATATGTGAACTCTTATAAGCGTTTGTGGGGTGGTGCGGAAGCTCCTAGCTATGTTTGCTGGGGTCATAGCAACCGTTCTGCACTTCTGCGTGTGCCGCAATACAAGCCTGGTAAAGGTAATTCTTGCCGAATGGAATTCCGCGCGCTAGATCCTGTAGCGAATCCGTATCTTGCTTACTCTGTGCTTCTTGCTGCTGGCTTGGATGGTATTGATAAGCAAATGACTTTGTGCGATCCAACTAGCGACGATGTGTGGGAGCTTACTGATGCTGAGCGTCAAGCAATGGGTATTCAGCCACTTCCTGAATCTTTGGATGAAGCTTTGAAGATTATGGAGCGCTCGGACTTTGTGGCAAGCGTATTAGGCGAGCATGCTTTTGAGTATTTCTTGCGTAATAAGCACCAGGAATGGGAAGAGTACCGCCGACAGGTTACGCCTTTCGAGCTGGAGAAGTATTTGCCGCGTTTGTAGCTATAATCACTTTTGCGCTTTTTGTCGCTTAGAGACCCTCATGCAGTAACTGTAATGCGTGAGGGTCTTTTGTTTGCTGTTTTGGGACACTGCTGCAGATTGCTTACTGCGTTAGTAACGAATATTGACGGTTTATCGTTATTTGCGCAGTACGCTTACTGCGTTAGTAACGAATATTGACGGTTTATCGTTATTTGCGCAGTACGCTTACTGCGTTAGTAACGACCTGCTTGAGCGCTGCGTGCGTGTCTTTCGTTTTTATTGGTGATTTGCTTCAAAAAAATCAAAAATTTTGTAAAAAAGTGGGGATTTTTGGGGAGGAATGGGGTAAAATGGTGAGCAACGTGTAAATGGCATAGTACATGTTGAATTAAGGAGGTGGAGTATGGCACGTCGTGATGCTAATAAGCAACCGCGCAATAGCGCCAATTCTTCCTCTGAGCATTCCATAAATCAGGCTCAACAAGTTGCTGATTCAAATGTTTCTCAGCAATCGCAGATGCCACTGCAAATGCAAGATTCACAAGTGCCTCAGCAACAATACGTTCAGCCTGTTCAACCTGTACAATCTAAGCAGTCGATTCAGGGGTATTATGGTATGCCTTCAACTGTTATGCCAGCAATGCAGCAATATATGCCAGCACCGGTTTTCACCTCCACTCCGTCCGGCGCTGCTGATTCGTCTGCACAAGCTGCAGCTATGCCAGTTGCACCTTTTTATGCTTCTCAATATCAAGAAGCTGTGTCAACTCATCCAGCAACACCTATTTTGTTAGGCACTTATACTCCGAAAATTGACGATAAAGGTCGTGTTGCTCTTCCTGCAAAATTCCGTTCTCAGCTCGGAACTGGTTTTGTTATGGCTCGCGGTCAGGAGCATTGTGTTTACGTGCTGCCTATGGTTGAGTTCCAGCGTATGACAACGCAAATTCAGCGCACATCTATGAGCAATAAATCAGCTCGTGATTATCTTCGCGTATTCCTTTCTGGTGCTGTTGATGAAGAGCCGGATAAGCAAGGACGCATTGTTGTGCCGCCAATGTTAAGGGATTACGCCAATTTGGGCGATCAAATTGTTGTTATTGGTGTTGGTACGCGTGCAGAGATTTGGAATAAGTCTGCTTGGGAAGAGTATCTTGCCGATCGCGAGCAAGGTTATGCGGATATTGCTGACGATGTACTTCCGGCGGTGATGTGATGACTGATGCTATGAAAGACATTACAGCTATTCACGCACCGGTATTGTTGCAAGATTGTGTTGATTTAGTTACTCCTTCTTTGCAACACAAAGGTGCAATAGTAGTAGATTGCACTTTAGGTCTTGCCGGTCATGCGACTGCTTTTCTTAAAGCTGCGCCTTTTGCAACACTTATTGGTATTGATCGTGATGCTGAAGCACTTTCGTTAGCAACGCAAAGAATGCGCGGCGAAGGTCTCGAGAATCGTTTTATTCCTGCGCATGCAGCATTCGATGAGATTGATGAAGTGCTACGGGAAAACGGCATTGATTGTATTGATGCTGCTTTTATGGATTTGGGTCTTTCAAGTTTGCAAATTGACGAAACTGATCGCGGCTTCTCCTACTCTTGCAACACTGCTCTTGATATGCGTATGGATACTACGCAATCTACTACTGCGGCAACGATTTTAGCAACATATGATGCTCGCGAATTAACTAAGATTTTCCGCGAGTATGGCGAAGAGCGTTTTGCGTCTCTTATTGCGCGTCGAATTGTTGAAACTCGCGAAGACCAGCCTCTTTTAACTTCCCTACAGCTTGTTCGTTTAGTTGACGATGTGATTCCTAAGGCTCATCGCGCTACTGGAAATCCAGCTAAGCGCGTTTTCCAGGCTTTGCGTATTGAAGTAAATGGTGAGTTAGATAAGCTTCAGCGCACGCTTCCAAAGATTGCTTTGCATCTTCGTGAACATGGCCGTCTTGTAGTTGAGTCTTACCATTCTTTGGAAGACACAACTGTTAAGCGCTTTATGAATAAGGGCTTAACTGTTGACGTTCCAGCGAATATGCCTGTTATTCCTGAAGATGCTCAGCCTTTCTTTAAGTCTCTTACAAGAGGCGCAATGAAAGCATCTAAAGAGGAGATTGAGCATAATACTCGCTCTTCCTCAGTTCGTTTGCGCGCTGTTGAATTGTGTCGTCCTATTCCTAATCGTTGGCTTAATAGGCTTAAAGATGAAGCTTATGGCTTAGAGCCTCGTAAAGGAGGCCGATAAAAATGGTATTGAATACTAAAAATCGCGTATTGCGTTCGGCTTCTTCTACTTCCGCTCCTGCAGGTCGTGTTAAGGATTCGTCAACTCGTAAAGATTATTCGCGAAATTCCTCCACAGCAGTATTTGGTGCTGCTAAGCGTCAAACTTCCGTTGTTCTTAATCGCTTGCAGAAAGTTATGAACTGGAGTAATACGCGCAAAGTTCCAATCATAAATTTCATGATTATTGTGATTTTCATGGTTGTGACTTTGTCTACTTCGCTTATGCTTCGTACGCAAATGGCTGAGCTTTCTTTTGAGCAGACTGCTACGCAATCTCGTATTTCACGCTTGCGTCAAGATGTTGAGGCTAAGCAAGCAAAGCTCGATACTTTGGATGCTGAGCTTCCTTCGAAAGCGCAACGCATGGGGATGATACCGCAGCAAGGTTCTATTGCGATTGATTTAAGTGATTATGCGGCTAAACGAAAGCATAATCAAAAGAACAAAAAAGAAGTTCCAAAAAATAATAATTCGCAAAATAATACGCAGGATAAAGCTAAAAACAAAACTAAAAATAAACCTAAAAACAAAACTAAAGAACAGCAACAAAAACAACAGTCACAACAAACAAAACAGGAGAAACATTGATGCGCCACATTTTTAAACAACGTTTCGCCAAAGAACAAAACTTTGTTCGTAAATGCGCTGTTATTGCTATAGTTTTCGCTTTCATAGGCATTTGTGCCGTTGTAAAGCTTAGCTATATTCAGCTAATTAACGCACGTTCTACTGCACAGGCAGCTCAAGCAGAACGCAGTAGAGTGCGCCCAATTCTTGCTCGTCGTGGCAAAATTTTGGATTCCAATGGTGCTGTTCTTGCACAAAGCGTTGAGAGATTCAATATTATTGGAGACCCTCTTAACGCTCAGGCTTTTAAGCCTACGCCATGCACTAAGCAGACTGAAAATAATTGCCATATGCTAAATGGTAAACCGGTAGAGGGCACGGGCGCTGTGGCGGTTGCTCGTTTGCTAGCTCCGATTCTTCACATGAGTTCTGTAGAGCTTGGCGGAAAATTAGCTGGCGTTGGTCGTTACGTTTTGTTGAAGCGTAACGTAACTCCTGCAGTTAAGCGCGCTATTGACAATCTTAATCTTTCCGGATGCATTTATGCAGAAAATAGTAGTGAGCGCGTGTATTCTAGCGGTCCAATTCTTGGTTCTGTAATTGGCGCAGTTTCAAATGCAGATGAAGTTAATCGTAAAGACTTAAAGAATCGCAAGGGCGAAGTTGGTGTTTCTGGACTTGAGCTAACTCATGACTCCACCTTAAACGGTGTAGACGGCTACCAGCGTTACCAAGGTAATAATGTTGGAAATGAGAAGATTCCAGGAACTGTAACAGAATCTAAACCTGCTGTAAACGGCAGTGATATTAAGCTTACGATTGATAGCGATGTTGATTGGTATGTTAAGAAGGTTCTTCTTGACGGAAAGAAACAATATCGTGCAGCATGGGGTGTTGCAGTAGTTCAGGATGTTCGAACTGGCGAAATTCTTGCTTTGGAAGATACTGACGATATTAAAGCTGGTAGCACACAATCCAAAGTAAACGTGTCTCGTGCAGTAAGTCAAACCTTTGAACCAGGTTCTATTGGTAAGGCTTTTGCAATGGCTGGTATGTTGCAAACCGGCGCTCACAAGCTTAGCGATCAGTTTGCGGTTCCTAACAGCATTAATAAGAATGGTCAAACATATCATGATGCTGTTGATCATGGTGTTGAACATTGGACTTTGGCTGGTATTCTTGCTGAATCTTCAAACATTGGTATGGTTATGGCTGGCGAAAGGTATCCGTTAGATAAGCGCTACGAATATCTTTATAAGTTTGGTCTTGGTCAGTATACCGGATTGAATTTGCAGGGTGAATCTCGCGGTTTGCTTCCTAGCATGCAATCTTGGGATGGTCGTAAGAAAGATACTGTTCTCTTCGGCCAAGGTTATGCTGTGAACGCTTTGCAGCTTACTAATGCTATGGCAACTATTGCGAATAAAGGCGTGAAACTGCGTCAAACTTTGATTAAGTCTGTTATTGATTCTAATGGTCATGTAACTAAAGCTGGGCGTGCTCAAGGAACGCGAGTTATTGATGAGAATGTTGCAGCTCAAATGATGAACGCTCTTGAAAACTCAGGTGAGCATTATCACAGTTTCGCAGGTGTTGATGGTTACCGTGTTGCTGCAAAGAGTGGTACTGCAGAAGTTGCGGGACCTGATGGCCGTCTTAGCTCCACAATTAGCGACTGGTCTGGTGCTATTCCGGCGGATAATCCTCGATTCATCGTAACCGTTGTGCTAAAAGATCCGCAAGGCGTTTACGGTGGTATGACTTCAGGCCCATTGTTCAAGACAATCGGCGAATTCCTTATGCAAAAGTACGATGTTCCAACTTCTGCTGCACGCACGAACCCTGTTGCGGTAAATTGGTAATGAGCGCATTACAATGTTGTTTAATACTAAGTAGGGTGTGCAATGAATGTGGTTGATGAATATTCAAGAGTAAGAGTTACTTTAGGTTTTGCTGCAAAAAACTATGGTTTTGAAGTTGTTCCAGCGTTTGCATCTGAGGTAACTGTTACTTCTATTGCTCATGATGTGCGTCAAGTGCATCCTGGTTGCCTGTTTGTGCCGCTCGGCCACGTTGATCGTCGTCAACTTGAGGCTGCTAGAGATGCTGGAGCGTATGCTGCTCTAGTTCCACCGGAGTTTCGTAATGAAGCTGTGGATTTAGGAATACCGCTACTTGTATCTTCTGCTAATCCTGTTGCTCTTGGAAAGCTTGCTTGCGATATTAATTTCGATCCTTCTTCTTGCATCGCAACTTTTGCTGTTGCAGGTGACGATGATGATGAAATTCATGCTAATGTTTTGCGATTGGCAGACTTTTTACACATGCTTGGTAATCCTGTTGGCGTGATTAGTGACGCCGGTTCGTCTTCTTTGCAGCGTGAACTTTCGCTGGAATATCCGTTAAATATTGCTGATGTTCAGCATACTCTGTCAGTTTGTGCAGAAGATGGTGCTGCTGCAGTAGTTATTGCACTTAATTCTGCAACTTTAGCTAAGAACGCGTTACAATCCGTTAGTATTGATGTTCTTGGCGTTGAGCAAACTCAGAATGAAAGCAATTCTGGAGCAGAATCTGATTCTAAATCTAATTCTGAATCTGAAGATGAGACTGAATCTAAAGATGCGGTATCAAATGTGAAAGTTAGTGCAAAGACATCTTCTTCACCGCTTTACCCGGCATATGCAACCGGCATGAGTTTTTATGCGCTGCGTCAACGTTATGGTTTTTCTGGAAGAGAGCACGCTTATTGTGTTACTAGATCGGCTGAGTCTGACGAATTAGCTGAATTAGCGGATCAAATTGGTGGCAATGATGTGCAGCGGCATCTTTCATTATCTATTGCAATGGTGTTAGCTGCTGGTGTTCGTCGTGGGACTATTAAAAGTGCGCTTCGAGTTTCGCATGAATTGCACTGAATAGTGATGAAGCGCTGATTTCATTCGAGTTTTCAAATAAATTAATTGCGTGAGTTTTGTTTAAGAGCTTTTAATTATGTTGCTAATTTGGAGGATGTTATGAGTTGTGTTGAAACTTCGTGTGCCAGCAATGCTAAGAGTTTAGATCATGCCGATATGATGCCTATGAGCATAAGCGAAATTGCTAAAGCTGTTCATGGTGAAATACACGAGTTTAATAGTTGTGGCACAGATTTAGTTGCAAATTCCGTTTTTAGTGATTCTCGTCAAATTCGTAAAGGTTCTGTGTTCGTAGCTATAGTTGGTGAACATGTTGACGGTCATGATTATGTAAAGAATGCTGAAAAATCTGGAGCTGTTGTAGCTATTGTTGAACATGTTGTCGAAGGCACTAATCTCAATCAAATAGTTGTTAATAATTCTGTAGAAGCGCTGGGTTTGCTAGCTAAACATAATTTGGAACTTCGCCGCAATCTTAACAAACCTTTCACTATTATTGGTATTACTGGTTCCGTTGGCAAAACAACAACGAAAGATATGTTGAAGGCTTTGTTGAGCACGCTAGGCGAAACAGTTGCTCCTGTTGGATCTTTTAATAATAATATTGGTTTGCCTCTTACTGCTTTGCAAGTTGGCAGTAATACTCGATTTTTAATAGCAGAAATGGGTGCTAACCATGTTGGCGAAATTGCCAATTTAACTCATATTGCTCCTCCGGATCTCGCAATAGTGCTTAAAGTTGGTGTGGCTCATTTAGGTGAATTTGGCTCAGTTGAGCGAATTGCGCAAGCAAAAAGTGAGATTGTGCGTGGGCTTTTGCCACATGGCATAGCAGTATTAAATTCTGACGATAAGCGAGTTTCTGCAATGTCTTGTCTTGTAGAAAATAAGCATGTGCGCTGGTTTGGTAGAAATGCTAAAAATGGATTGCTGGAATCAGCTAGTAAAGATGACTACCAACTTTCAGCTAGCAATATAAAGTTAGATTCTTTTGGTAAAGCAGTTTTTACTATCACTGAACGCATTAATTCTTCTGATTTAGTGAATCATGTTGAGGCGCATCTTGATATACAAGGCGAGCATAATGTTATGAATGCGCTTGCAGCAGCAAATGTTGCAAGATATTTGGGAATGACTTTAGATGATATTGCTTCTGTGCTGTCTAAAGTTTCGCATATTAGCCCGCATCGCATGCAATTGAGTACAGTTTCGAAAAATGACGAGAAATTTACACTTATTGATGATTCCTTTAATGCAAATCCTGATTCTATGAAAGCAGGAATCGATGGTTTGTGCGCTTATGAAAATGATTCTTGTAGTGCATCTTCGAAACCCTTCCGTATAGCGGTTCTTGGTTCTATGTTGGAGCTTGGCAGCAACGAAGATGAATTGCACACAAATATTGGAGAATATGTGGCAAATTCGAGTGTCGATGCGGTTGTTGCTGTTGGTTCAAAAACTGACTCTGACTTAGATGAATTAGCTAACTGTATTGCTCAAGGTGCGCGTTCTTCTTGGAATAATAAACTACTTTCTTCTAATGATGCAGTCTACTTTGTACACAGTGCGGATGAGGCTGATGATATTGTTTGGAAAATTGTGGCCGAGCATCCGAGTAGTGTTGTGTTATTGAAAGGCTCTCATGCTTCAGGCTTGAGTGTGCTTGCTGAACATTGGGCAAATATTTAATTGCTCGATGCTCAATAATAAGTGTGAAATTAATAAATTAAGTATTATAGCAAACGGAACAGTAAACGGAGGTTAAGCGGTGATTGCGCTTATTGTAGGAATTGTGGTGTCGCTCGTAGTTACGATTGTTGGCACGCCTTTGCTTATTCGTTTAGTGCATCGTTTGCACTACGGTCAGTACATTCGCCAAGATGGACCACAATCTCATTTAGTAAAGCGCGGAACGCCAACTATGGGTGGTGTTGTTATTAATTTTGCTGTAGTAGCAGGTTGGGCTGCTTCTGCTCTTTATAGATATGTTTCTGTTGGCCGCTCGCCTTCATGGTCTGCTGTTTTGGTGCTGTTTGCAATGCTTTCAATGGGTTTACTTGGCTTTATTGATGATTTTGCTAAGGTTCATAAAAAGCAGAATCTTGGTCTTTCTGTACATGCGAAGTTTACTGGTCAAATTATTTTTGCAAGTATTTACGCGCTTTTGTCATTGCTATTGCCAACTCAATCTGGTATTGCTAGCGCTCAACCTGGAATGAGTTTTATTGAAAAACCATTTTTTGATTTTTCTATACTCGGTAAAGGTGTAGGAATCGTAGTATTTATTGTTTGGGTTAATTTCCTTATTGCTGCTTGGTCTAATGCTGTAAATTTGACTGACGGACTTGATGGTTTAGCTTCTGGATCTTCTATGATTGCTTTTGCTGGATACGCTTTGATTGCTTTCTGGGAAAGCTACCATGTGCGCGGAGGCGGTCATTTTGGATTCTCTTACGCTGTTTCTGACCCTCTCGATTTAACTATTATTGCTGTTTGCGCTGCTGTTGCTTGCTTTGGATTCTTGTGGTTTAATTCGAATCCTGCTCAAGTATTTATGGGAGATACTGGTTCGTTGGCTTTAGGCGGATTATTTGCAGCTCTTTCTATTGCAACTCACACAGAGTTTTTGGCTGTGATTTTGGGTGGATTATTTGTAATGGAAGCTGCAAGTGACGTTATTCAAGTTGGATTCTTTAAAGCTACGCATAAGCGTGTGTTCAAAATGGCTCCTATTCATCATCATTTTGAATTGCTCGGCTGGACGGAAACCAAGGTTGTTGTGCGATTCTGGATGATTGAGCTTATGTTTGTGCTTTCTGCGCTTATGATGTTCTACGCTGATTGGGCAGGGCGTTCTGGCTTGCTTATTTAATTTCAAAAATTGGAAGGCTTCAATATGAATATTGTCGATGGCAATGACGTATCTGTTTCGTCTGAATCTACTTGTAAGTCGTGCACAAGCGATAAAGCATTTGCTTTTAAGCGTGTATTAGTTGCAGGTCTTGGAGTTTCTGGTCGTGGTGCAGCTGAGGTTTTGCGCTCTGTTGGATCTGAGCCTGTGACTGCAGACGAAAATAAGCCTGATGCCGATATACATGATTTTTCAGCAATAGACTGGTCTAAAATCGATGCTGTTGTTACATCTCCAGTATTTAATCCTCGCACGCAATTTTTGCAAGAAGCTGCATCGCGCAATATCCCAGTAATGAGCGAAGTTGAATTAGCGTGGCGTTTACGCGTACCTTCTAAACGCACGAATAAACCTGCTTATTGGATTGGCATTACTGGCACAAATGGTAAGACTTCTACTACAGAAATGACTTCTGCAATGCTAACCGCTTGCGGATTAAATGCTCCAGCCGTGGGAAATATTGGAAAGTCTGTGTCACATGCTGCTTTGGAATGTGAGCATGATGCTTTATGCGTTGAATTAAGCTCTTTCCAATTGCATTTCACTGATTCTTTAGCTCTTGACTGTGCTGCTATTACTAATATTGCTGCTGATCATTTAGATTGGCATGGTGGCATGGAAGCGTACGCTCGTGACAAGTCAAAAGTATTTAATAATGTGCAAAAAGCTTTGGTTTACAATGCTCAAGATGAGCGTGTAAGCAAATTGGCAGATTGTGCACAAGTTGCTAATGGCTGTAAAAAAATTGGTTTTACGTTAGAAGAGCCTAAAGATGGTGAAATTGGCGTAAAAGATGGTTGGATTGTCGATAACAGCGGTGTTGCTGGAGGAACTAAAGGCACTCTGAAACCTATTGTCGAATTGCGTGAGCTAAAACATCTGTGCGAGCCTGATGGCAGTGTGTATCCGCATTTATTGGCTGATGCTCTTACTGCGTTAGCTTTAGCTTTAGGTTTAACTGGTGACGTAGATTCTTCAGTTCGTGCTTTACGCGAATTTGCTCCTGGAGGTCATCGCATTCAAACAGTTGCGACTTTGATGTCTGAAGATGAAAATCCTTCGAATTGTATTAGATTTGTAGATGATTCTAAAGCAACTAATGCTCATGCTGCTCGTGCATCTTTAGCTAGTTTTGCTAATAATTCGGTTGTTTGGATTGCTGGCGGTTTAGCTAAAGGTGGTCATTTTGAAGATTTAATTGCAAACCAACTTCATGTGATTAAAGCGGTTGTTGTTATTGGAATAGATCAACGTCCAATTGTTGAAGCTCTTCACAGTTCAGCTCCTCATATTCCAGTAACTATTGTTTCGCAGGATGGTTCTTGCGCTAAATCATATGATTGCGTTGATGACTTAGTTTGTGAGAATATTGAGAATACTTCGCTTGTAAATCCTGATTCTTCATTCGGTGAGGCTGTTATGCGTCAAACTGTAGAAGCTGCTGGGCGTTATGCTAAGCCTGGTGATGTTGTTCTGCTTGCTCCTGCTTGTGCCTCTATGGATCAATTTGTTTCGTACGCCGATCGCGGCAATCGTTTTGCTAAAGAATCTCAACGATGGGTGCATAATCATGGTGTTCAACAGTAATAAGCCTAAAAAGTTTTTGCGTTCATTAACGCGCAAAGTCTCAGAAGTTATTATGGAAGATCATATTGAAGCAGATTCAGATTCTTCTCATTCTTCTAAAAAACAAAAATTCGAATCTTTTAAAAAATCTATTAGAACGTCAGCAAGTAAAGTAGGCGAGTCCGTAAGCAAAGTAGGAGCGTATGCAAGCAAAGCTGGTAAGGAATTAGGCAAATCTGTAGGAAAGTCTGTAAGTAAGTCCGTAAGTAATTCTGTTACTAAAGTTAGCAGATCTGTAGGCTCTTCTTTAAATGAATCTGTAAAATTTGTAAAAGATGTAAAGAAGTCGAAAGTTGCTAAACCAGCTAAACTAGCAAAGCCGGTAAAACCAGCGAAGCCAGCTAATCTTGTAAAATCAGCCAAGCTTGTAAAATCAGCCAATTTTGTAGAGCCTGTAAAGCAAGCAAATCTTGTCAATCCTGTGAAGCCTGCAAAACCGGCAAAGTCAATTAACTACGCAAAATTAGCACATACTGTATCTGGAATATTTTCCTCGAAAAAAGACTACTCAAAAAACTCGTTAGAGCGCAAAACTCAAGATTCAGAATTAAAGAAATATGTTGGCTTGCGCAGTTTAACTAACCCACTGTGGTGCTTATACGGCATGCGAGTATCAGTGGTTATACTGTCGATTTTCGGCTTATTCATGGTGTTTTCTAGTTCTTCAGTAACTATGATTACCTACGGAATCGCACCTTGGGGTCAAGGCGTAAACCAAACAATGTATTGCGTTTTGGGCTTAATTGGCTATATTTTCGCTTCTCGACTTCCAGTTACAGTTTATAGACGATACGTTGCTGTTATTTACGTTATTTCTGTTATTGCACAGTTCTTAACATTTGTTCCAGGTTTACGACGTGAAGTTAATGGTAATGCTGGTTGGATTGCTTTTGGACCTATTACTTTGCAGCCTGCAGAAATTACAAAACTTGCATTATGTATTTGGCTTCCAATAGCTTTGATTGCTGCAAAACAAGCGTATGAGCGTGTGCAAATGCGCGCGTATATTCCTGTAGCAGCAGGACTCGGCGTATCGTTGTTGCTTGTTATTGCAGGTAAGGATCTTGGTACTGCTTTAATTATTATTCTTATTGCACTTATAGCTTTTTATCTTGGCGGATTCCCTACGCGCTGGCTAATAGGAAGTATTTTGATTGCTATTGCTATGGTCGCTATGCTTGTTTTGACAAGCCAAAATCGTATGCGACGTATTCTTGCTACTTTGCACGGATGTGACGCAAAAGCAGCTAAAGGCGTTTGCTTCCAAGCAATTCACGCTCAATATGCAATGGCTTCTGGTGGACTATTAGGCGTTGGTATTGGAAACTCTCGCGAAAAATGGAATTATTTGCCTTACGCTCACAATGATTTTATTTTCGCTATTATTGGCGAAGAGATGGGCTTTTTGGTTGCAGCAGCAGTGATTTTGCTATACGTAATTATTGGTTGGTGCATACTATCTTCAGCATTAAAAGCGAAATCGCAATTTATTTCAATCACATCAATGTGTATCGCAACGTGGATTGTAGGCCAAGGATTAGTTAATATTCTTGTTGTTGTGCAAATACTTCCGGTTATGGGAGTGCCTATGCCGTTTGTGTCAGCAGGTGGATCTTCGCTCGTTATGTGTTTGGTTGCAATTGGCGTAGCTGATGGTCTTATGCGTTCCAATCCGCAACTTACTATATCGAAGTAGTAAGTATTTACAACTTTTTTATAATATGAAAGTTATAACAAGGGTAGTGAAATGAAGTTTGATAATGCTATTGAGCATGAAGTGCATATTGTTCTTGCAGGCGGGGGCACTGCAGGTCATGTCAATCCTTTGCTTTCTGTTGCAAACGCTATTAAAAAGCTCAATCCTGAAGCGTTAATTAGTGTAATTGGCACAGAAGTTGGTTTGGAAAAAAGTCTTGTGCCGAATGCAGGATACGAACTTGACACTATAGAAAAAGTGCCGTTCCCACGTAAGCCAAATCTAGATGCAATTAAGTTTCCAATTCGATGGATGCGCGAAAAACGCAAAGTGCGAAATATACTAGCCGCTAGAAAAGCAGATATAGTAGTGGGCTTCGGTGGCTATGCTTCTGCTCCAGTATATTCTCAAGCTCATGCTCAGCATATTCCTATTGTGATTCACGAGCAGAATGCTAAATCTGGAATGGCAAATCGCTTGGGCGCAGGTTGGGCTGATGCTGTTGGAACAGTTTATGGGAATACTGATTTGCGCACGCGAAAAGGTGTCAAAGTTGAAAGAGTTGGTTTACCTCTTAGACCTGCTATTTCTCAATTGTGTGAAAGATTAGAAAAAGATTATGATTACGCTCGCGTTGAAGGTGCGCAAAAACTTGGCGTTGATCCTAAACGTCCGATTATTCTTGTTACAGGCGGATCTTTGGGTGCAAAAAGCATAAATCAAGCTGTTGCTGCAGCAGCAGGAGATATTTTAAAACATGCGCAAGTAATTCACTTAACTGGTCGCGCAAAAGCGGAAGAAGTGCGAAATATAGTTGCAAAGCAAGTAGGTGAATCGCAAATAAACGATATTAAACCAGAGCATGCTGGCTGTGGCGATTATCATATTGCAGAATATTTAGAGCGCATTGATTGGGCTTTTGCTTGTGCAGATTTAGTTATATGTCGTGCAGGAGCTGGAACGGTTGCAGAAATTTCGGCACTTGGCTTACCTGCTGTATACGTGCCATTGCCTATTGGCAACGGCGAGCAGCGTTTCAATGCTGAGCCTGTAGTAAATGCAGGGGGAGCAGTAATGGTAAATGATGCTGATTTCAATGCAAAGTGGTTTATAGATGAAGGATTAGCTTTATTGCAAAACAAAAAGCAATTACAAGCTATGCGCACTAAATCTTGGAATTATGGTATTCGCGATGCTGCAGACGTTATGGCGAAGCGTATTCTTGAAATCGCAAAAGAAGGCAGAAAGTAATGACTAATCTTAATAGCAATACAACTTCATCTCATAACAACATTGATTTAAACCCAGTAAAATCAGCGTTTGATGATTCACAAACAATTTCAAAACTAGGGCGAGTGCATTTTATTGGCATTGGTGGAGCTGGAATGAGTGTTCTGGCAGAAATGTTGCATGAAGAGGGCGTAAGTGTAAGCGGTTGTGATCGCGAAGCAAATGATCACACTCAACGCTTGGAAGAATTAGGTATTGAAGTAGAAATTGGTCAAAGTGCTTCACATGTTGAGCATGCAGATGTACTCGTGTATTCAAGTGCTATTAAACCAAGCAATCCGGAAATTATGGCAGCGCATGAGCGCGGCATAAAACTTGTTCATCGCAGCGATATTCTTGCGTTATTATTATCTGCAAAAACTGGCGTGACTGTTGCTGGAGCGCATGGTAAAACAACTACTAGCTCACTTCTTTCTCATATATTAACTGTGACTGCAGTGGGCGATTTGGCTGATCCAAGCTACGCAATCGGCGGATCTATTCAAGCTGCAGACGGAACAGTTTTAGACGGCGGTCATGCTGGCAATGGAATTGTTATGGTTGCTGAAGCTGACGAATCTGACGGAAGTTTTGAAAAATACAGCCCAAGTATTGCAATCGTAACAAATGCTGAAGCAGATCACTTGGATCATTACGGCTCTAGTGAACGATACAGAGAAGCATTTGTTGAGCACGTAAGTCATGCTGTCAATAACGTAATAATTTGTGCAGAAGACGAAGGTGCTAGAAAAGTACTTGAAGCTATGCCGGATAATATTTTAAACAAAACAATTGCTTACGGTAATTTGGATACTTGGAGACTAAAAGTCAGCTCGCGCGTACAAAAATTAGCTATGTTCGCAAGTATTGAGCATGAAAATGAGCAAGCTGTAAGTGGTCGAGAAATGTTTACGCTTGTATTGCCGGAAAAAATTTTGGATGAACATGCTAAATGTTCGAACAAGGTGCAAGTTAGCTTGTTAATACCAGGTTTGCATAATGCGCTTAATGCTTCTGCAGCTATTGTTGCTGCAGTATTGCTCGGTATGAATCCAGAAGATGCGGCTCGTGGTGCAGAAAGCTTCCGAGGTGCGTCTCGTCGTTTTGATATTCGTGGATGTGTTGATGGTGTGACAGTTGTGGACGATTATGCTCACCATCCAACTGAAATAGCTGCACTATTGCGCGCTGCGCGAAGAAAGTACACTTCTTCTACTCTTCGCGTGCTGTTTCAGCCTCATTTGTTCTCCAGAACGCAGGCTTTTGCTAGTGAGTTTGCAAAATCTTTGGCTCTTGCAGACGACGTAATTGTTACAGGAATTTTCCCAGCTCGCGAAAAGCAGGAAGATTTTCCAGATATTAATGCTGAAACTATTGTTAAAGCTGCAAAATTGCAGAATCTTGATGTAAAAATTGAAGCGGTTGACGATATGCGCGAAGCTGCGTTGAAACTGGCTTCGCGTGCAAAATCTGGTGATGTGCTGCTTACAGTTGGTGCAGGAAGTATTACTGCTATGACGTCTGTTATGCTAGAAGCATTGTAGTGCTTTGAAATTAAGCGATTAAAATATAAATAAATTATTACGAGAGGCAATTATGGGTCGCGTGAGGTCAAGCAAATCGTACGATGCTGATGCAAATAATTCGCATCGTCGTACCGTTTCAAGTCTTAATATTGCGCGTACTGAAGAGTCTCGTAGTAATAAATCAAGCAGCAGTGCGTCTCGTAGTAGTGCTTCGTCGTTGCGCAAAGACCAGCGTTTCCAAAGGCATATAATCAGCCAAAACACATCGCAAATACGAGTAGCTGATGTCAATGAAAAAAATCATCAAGGTAAGTTTGTTGACGCTAGACTTTTGCCGAAGCTTGATTTTGTAAGAAAAACTTTAAGTCAAACTTCTGGTTCTCTTGGAATGATTACTCGTCCTAGAATAATTAATTTTCGAGAGCGTTTGAAAGAACGTAAATCTGCTTATTTGCAATTTACTGTTAAACGAATTCTTGCAATTCTTGCAGTGATTGCTTCTGTTTCAGCGATTGTTTGGTTTTTATTCTTCTCGCCAGTTTTTCTTCTTAAGTCTAGCGATATAAGTATTTCTGGCTCTAACGAGTGGGTGAGTGAGCAAAAAATTGCTTCAATTGCGTCAACTCAGGTTGGTAAATCGCTATTTTTAGTTTCTTCTCAAGAAGTAATTAACCAACTTAACGATATTCCTGGCGTAACTGAAGCAAAAGTTTCTAAGAATTTTCCTAATGGTTTGCATGTTTCTGTACATGCGCAACGTCCTGCAGCAATGCTCAAAACTCGAGATAGCAATAAATTAACTGCTGTTGACGCTAAAGGTCGCGTGTTAAATGCCGTAGCTCAAGTTACAACACAAGGAATACCTGTTATTGAAGTTTCAAATGTGCAAAGAAGTTTGAATAATAGAGCGGTACTTGAAGCTGTAAAAATTGTTAGTTCACTTTCGGAATCTTTGCGAACTAGAGTTACGAAAGTTAGTGCAAAAACTCAAGATTCTGTCGAAACAGAATTAGGTGATGTTAAAAAAACTATCATATGGGGCAATTCGTCTCAGATTGAGTTAAAGAAAGCTATTGTTGCCAAGATTATTGATGATCCTAGTAAAATTGGAAACAAACGCAGCTTAGATGTGTCTGCTCCCGTGCGTCCAATTCTTAAATAGGGTTTTAAAACTTTATTAATTGCATTGTCAAGATTAGGTGTATAATAGTAATTCGTGTGTGCCAACGGCGTGCCTTATGTTATAGGTGTGCGTGTTGGGATATCCCAAGTGCCAAAGATAGCGCGCAGTAATGTGTGGCTGGAGGCGCGAGGGCCATCGGGCCGGTGGACTGTGGCTTTTACTCTTTAACCGATTCTTTGGTTATGGTGTGCTGCAGTGTGGCGGTTTTCACCAAATAGAAGATAACAATGAATCGGAGAACTTAAGTTGCCTACGATTGAACAACTTGTCCGTAAAGGACGTCAGGCCAAGCCGAAAAAGTCAAAGACTTTGGCCTTGAAGGGTAGCCCGCTGCGTCGTGGCGTGTGCACCCGTGTGTACACCACCACTCCTAAGAAGCCAAATTCCGCGCTTCGTAAGGTTGCTCGTGTGCGCCTCAGCTCTGGTATTGAAGTAACCGCCTATATTCCAGGCGAAGGTCACAACTTGCAGGAGCACTCCATCGTGCTCGTGCGTGGTGGCCGTGTGAAGGATCTCCCAGGTGTGCGTTACCACATCGTGCGTGGCGCATTAGATACCCAGGGTGTCAAGGACCGCAAGCAGGGTCGTTCCCTGTATGGAGCAAAGAAGGCGAAGTAAAACATGTCACGTAAAGGACCTGCAAAAAAGCATCAACTGCTTCCTGATCCAATCTACGGCTCGACCGTCGTGGCTCAGTTGATTAACAAAATCCTTCTCGATGGTAAGAAGTCCATCGCAGAAAACATCGTCTACACCGCTCTTGAGCAGGTGAAGGCAAAGACCGAGCAGGAGCCAGTTTCTGTATTGAAGCGCGCTCTTGATAACATTCGTCCAAATCTTGAGGTTCGTTCTCGCCGCGTTGGTGGTGCAACTTACCAGGTTCCAGTCGAAGTTAAGCCTGCTCGTGCAAACACTCTTTCCCTCCGCTGGCTTACTGACTTCTCACGCGCTCGTCGTGAAAAGACTATGGCTGAGCGTTTGGCCAACGAAATTCTCGATGCCTCCAATGGCTTGGGTGCTTCCGTGAAGCGCCGCGAGGATACCCACAAGATGGCAGAAGCAAACAAGGCTTTTGCTCACTATCGCTGGTAATCCACAAGATAATCGGTATCTTAAAGAGCTAAGGATAAGAATATGGCACAAGATGTGCTTAACGACCTGAATA
Source organism: Bifidobacterium sp. C0047B3 (assembly GCF_056590535.1). Taxonomy (NCBI): domain Bacteria; kingdom Bacillati; phylum Actinomycetota; class Actinomycetes; order Bifidobacteriales; family Bifidobacteriaceae; genus Bifidobacterium; species Bifidobacterium sp. C0047B3. Next base: position 140,405 of record NZ_JBWPWH010000001.1, read on the forward strand.
TGGTTCGTAATATCGGCATCATGGCGCACATTGATGCTGGTAAGACTACTACCACCGAACGTATTCTTTACTACACTGGTAAGAACTACAAGATCGGTGAAACTCATGATGGTGCTTCTACCATGGACTTCATGGCGCAGGAGCAGGAGCGCGGTATTACTATTCAGTCTGCTGCAACTACCTGCTTCTGGAAGCGTCAGACTCATGACGTTGATGATCGCTATCAGATCAACATCATCGATACCCCAGGCCACGTGGACTTCACCGCTGAGGTGGAACGTTCCCTTCGCGTGCTCGATGGTGCTGTAGCAGTCTTCGATGGTAAGGAAGGCGTGGAGCCTCAGTCTGAAACCGTGTGGCGTCAGGCTGATAAGTATAGCGTCCCACGTATCTGCTTCATCAATAAGATGGATAAGCTTGGCGCTGATTTCTACTATTCCGTCAAGACCATCAAGGAGAAGCTCGGTGCAACTCCACTCGTTATTCAGCTTCCAATCGGTGCTGAAAACGACTTCATCGGCGTTGTTGACTTGATTCGTATGAAGGCTTACGTCTGGAATGACGTTAAGGACGATATGGGTGCTCACTATGACACCGTTGACATTCCTGAAGATTTGCAGGAACGTGCAGAGCAGTATCGTGCTGAACTTATGGATCAGGTTGCTGAAGCTGACGATGAGCTGGTTGAGAAGTATCTCGAAACTGGCGAACTTACTGAAGAGGAAATGCGCGCTGGTATCCGTAAGCTTACCATTGAGCGTAAGGCCTTCCCAGTAACTTGCGGTTCTGCATTCAAGGATAAGGGTGTTCAGCCAATGCTGGATGCTGTTGTCGACTTCCTCCCAAGCCCAGAAGATGTTCCATCTATTAAGGGCTTCAAGCCAGGCGACGAATCTGTTGAAATTGACCGTAAGCCAGTTAATACAGATCCATTCGCAGCATTGGTATTCAAGATTTCAACCCATCCATTCTATGGCAAGCTCGTGTTCGTACGCGTTTACTCTGGCGAAGTAAAGCCAGGCGATTCCGTGTACGATTCCACGAAGTCCAAGAAGGAACGCGTTGGTAAGATCTTCCAGATGCATGCTGATAAGGAAAATCCTGTAGATTCAGCTGAAGCTGGTAACATCTACACCTTCGTTGGTTTGAAGAACGTCAGCACTGGTGATACTTTGTGCGACGAAAAGAACCCAATTTCTTTGGAATCCATGACATTCCCAGATCCTGTTATCGAGGTTGCTGTGGAGCCAAAGACGAAGGCTGATCAGGAAAAGATGAGCTTGGCTTTGGCTAAGCTTTCTGACGAGGATCCTACATTCCAGGTTAAGACCGATGAGGAATCTGGTCAGACTTTGATTTCCGGTATGGGCGAGCTTCAGCTTGACATTATCGTTGATCGTATGCGTCGTGAGTTCAAGGTCGAAGCGAACGTTGGTAAGCCACAGGTTGCTTACCGTGAGACGATTCGTAAGGCTGTTATGAACCAGGAATACACTCACAAGAAGCAGACCGGTGGTTCTGGTCAGTTCGCAAAGGTTTTGATGAACTTCGAGCCTCTCGATACAGAATCTGGCGAAACCTACCAGTTTGTCAACGAAGTTACCGGCGGCCACATCACCAAGGAATTCATTCCTTCAATCGATGCAGGCGTGCAGGAAGCTATGGAATCCGGCGTTTTGGCTGGCTTCCCAGTTGTGGGTGTAAAGGCAACCGTCACCGACGGTCAGACTCACGATGTCGATTCTTCGGAAATGGCCTTCAAGATTGCAGGTTCCATGTGCTTCAAGGAAGCTGCTCCTAAGGCTAATCCGGTAATTCTCGAACCAATTATGGCTGTCGAAGTCCGTACTCCAGAAGAGTACATGGGCGACGTCATGGGCGATTTGAACTCTCGTCGCGGTAACATCCAGTCTATGACTGATGCTACTGGCGTGAAAGTTATCGACGCCAAGGTGCCGCTGAGCGAAATGTTCGGCTACATTGGCGATCTTCGTTCCAAGACTCAGGGCCGCGCAATGTTCACCATGCAGATGGACTCTTACGCGGAGGTCCCGAAGGCCGTTTCGGACGAGATTATTAAGGCTCAGCGCGGCGAATAAAGCGCACGCTACTTCGGTGTTTTCTGTCCCCGGTCAACGCTAGAATTTCCTACGTTGACTGGGTTCTGGCACCGAAGTGGCACCTAACCCAGAAACCCAGTAATATGTAGCGAAAGACCTCTCACAAATGTGTGAGGCAAACTACGAGACGTCCAGGAGGACAAACACATGGCAAAGGAAAAGTACGAGCGTACTAAGCCGCATGTTAACATTGGTACCATTGGTCACGTTGATCACGGTAAGACTACCTTGACCGCGGCTATTTCTAAGGTGCTGCATGGCGAGTATCCAGATCTGAACCCTCAGTATGACTTCGATCAGATTGATGCCGCTCCAGAAGAGAAGGAACGCGGCATTACCATTAACATCGCACACATCGAGTATCAGACCGCTGAGCGTCACTACGCTCACGTGGACGCTCCAGGCCACGCTGATTACGTGAAGAACATGATCACCGGTGCTGCTCAGATGGATGGCGCAATCCTCGTGGTTGCTGCTACCGATGGTCCTATGGCTCAGACCCGTGAGCACGTTTTGCTCGCTAAGCAGGTCGGTGTCCCGAAGATCCTCGTTGCTTTGAACAAGTGCGATATGGTTGATGATCCAGAACTTATCGACCTCGTCGAAGAAGAGGTTCGTGACCTCCTCGAAGAAAACGGCTTCGATCGTGACTGCCCAGTCATCCGCACCTCTGCTTACGGTGCTTTGCACGATGACGCTCCAGATCACGAGAAGTGGGTAGAGACCGTCAAGGAGCTCATGAAGGCTGTTGACGAGTACATCCCAACCCCAACTCACGATCTTGACAAGCCATTCTTGATGCCAATCGAAGATGTGTTCACCATCTCCGGTCGTGGTACCGTTGTCACCGGTCGTGTTGAGCGTGGTAAGCTCCCAATCAACACCCCAGTTGAGATCGTTGGTTTGCGTCCAACTCAGACCACCACCGTTACCTCCATCGAGACCTTCCACAAGCAGATGGATGAGGCCGAGGCTGGCGATAACACTGGTCTTCTTCTCCGTGGTATCAACCGTACCGACGTTGAGCGTGGTCAGGTTGTGGCTGCTCCAGGTTCTGTGACCCCACACACCAAGTTCGAAGGCGAAGTTTACGTCTTGACCAAGGACGAAGGTGGCCGTCACTCGCCGTTCTTCTCCAACTACCGTCCACAGTTCTACTTCCGCACCACCGACGTCACCGGCGTTATCACCTTGCCAGACGGCGTTGAGATGGTTCAGCCAGGCGATCACGCAACCTTCACTGTTGAGTTGATCCAGGCAATCGCAATGGAAGAGGGCTTGACCTTCGCAGTTCGTGAAGGTGGCCGTACCGTTGGTTCCGGTCGTGTGACCAAGATTCTTGCCTAGTATTTTCTAACTGAAAATATTAGCTAAGGCTTAATAAAGACCCCGCGAGGAAACTCGTGGGGTCTTTTTGTTGTATTCGCGTACGCGACGACCTGCTTGAGCGCTGCGTTCCAAGCGTTTTCCACGATTTTTTGCAGCTTACTAAAATGTCGAAAATACCAAATCGTTTGGTGAAATCGACAAAACGCAAGCCAAAACTGTCGAAAATACCAAATCATTTGGTGAAATAAACAAAACGCAAGCCAAAACTGTCGAAAATACATAATCGCAAGATGTTTTCGACATTTTCTATTGACTGCAAAATATTTAACGCGCGCCTCGATTCGCTAGCAGCGCGATTGTACAGTTTCTGCCGTTTTTTCGCGCGTAGCCGACTTTTTCTTTACACCGCTGTAAAGTTTTGGTCGGAATTTGACTGGGAAGCGGCATAAACTGCGCACGGTTGTAAAGTTTTTGCCGTTTTTTCGCGCGTAGGCGGCATAAATTTTACACCGCTGTAAAGTTTTGGTCGTTTTTTGTTACTTGTGCAGATGGTTGACTGCGTTCGTAACGACCTGCTTGAGCGCTGTCATTTAGCGCGAAAGCAACTCGGAGCGCCGAGCTTGCTCAGGGTTGAAAGCACGGTGTGCTTTCAACGCAAGCGAGGTCTGCATGCGTCTTTATTGACGCAGGCGGGGCAGGTTTGCATGACTGTGTTTTAGAAACTAGGTTGTGACTGGTGTGCGCTGACGACCTGCTTGAGCGCCACCGTTTTTGGGACACTGGTGCAGATTGCGTACTGCGCGAGTAACGCTAAATCGCAATTATTCGTTACTAACGCAGAATGCGAACTGCGCGAGTAACGCTAAATCGCTGTTATACGTTACTAACGCAGATTGCGTATTGCGCCAGTGTCTGAAAACAAGCAAAATGAAGACACTCGCGCAGAACTACACTGTGCATAATAAAACCCTGCCAAATACTAATCTGGCAGGGTTAAATAACTAAGCAACTAACACACTTAAGTTAGTTTTAGTATTATTAATCCCTATTATCTCCAAGCAACTCTAGCAAGTAGATGAACATATTAATGAAGTCCAAGAACAGCTGGAATGCGCAGAAAATAGATACTTTCTTAACCATTTCAGGCTGATTTTCATATTGTGCAAGTAATGCGCGAGTTTGCTGAGCATCGTAAGCTGTTAAACCTGCAAAAATAACGATGCCAATTCCAGCCATAAGACGCATTGTTCCAGTATCTTGCCCAATAAACGAAATAATAATTTGCGCAACAACGAACACAAGTAATGCAACCATTAAAATTGGACCAGCTTTAAGCAAATCCTTTTTTGTAGTAAGTGCAAGCATTGTCAAGCACAGGAAGAACCCTGCAGTTAAAGCAAATACTAATGCCACAGATCCAAGACTAAATACTTGAAAAACTGAGCTTAAAGTAAATCCTGTTAAAGCAGCATAAGCATAGAACAAAACTCGTACTGTTGTCTCACTCATCTTCATTAAACGCGTTCCAAGAACAACTGCTATCACAACTTGAGCAATTGCCAACATCATCCAACCCCATCCGCGGGTTGCAAACATAAATCTAAGCCAGAAATTACCGCTCTGAGTGAACAGTGCCACAAGAGTTGTAACAATCAATCCAAGCGTCATTTCGCCATAAGTGCGTCCTACTGAAACTCTTTTTGCTTCTTCAAAAGCATATGTTGCCTGAGTGTCAATAACCTCAGGAGCACCGCTTCTGTAATAATCTTGAGTAAAGTTTGTCATTATTTCTCCTTAACAGCTATGAAATAAAACGCTGTCAAGACAACGTTCTCACATAATTATAATTAAAGCATCTGGGAAAATGCTAAAAAATGTAACGTAATTTAGTACATTTGCACAATAAGCTGATTTTAGTATTGCGTAATCTTGCGCTTAATATTGCGTAAAATTGCGCTTCGTATTTGTACTATGCCTTACTATTAGGTGCTTCTTCAACTTGAGGAGCACCATTAATATCGCGGTGAATACCTTGCATTTGCGTTTCAATATTTTGCAAGCTATGCGCGCAATCGAGCAAAGTTTGAGAGTGTTCAGCCAACTTTGCATCCGGCAAACCGGCTTTGTACCTTAAAGCATGCTCCAAGCTAGCCCAATAATCCATCGCAATAGTTCGGAATTGCACTTCAACTGGCGTGTAGTGTGCTCCAGAAGACAAGAACACAGGGACTGCATAAATTACGTGCAAACTGCGGTATCCATTAGGTTTTGGATTCTTAATATAATCCTTAACTTGCAATACTTGAATGTCTGTTTGTTTAGAAAGATATTGCGCTACAGAATACACATCGTCGCAGTAGTTGCAAATTACGCGAATTCCAGCTACGTCGAAAAGATTATCGCGTATAGAGCGTGTGGAAATATCTAAATGACGCCTTTGCAGCTTCTCAAAAATTGAGTGCACTGATTTAAGACGGCGTTCCATGTGATGAATTGGGTCGTGAGAGAACCGCACTTGAAATTCGCTATCTAGAATCTCGAGCTTTGTACTTATTTCGTACATTGCTCCTTCGTAAATTTGCATCATGTTTACAAATTCGTCGATTTGGTCTTCAGGAAGCATAAGCGAATTAGTTTTGCCGCATTGGGAGCAATTTTGTTGGTTTTTTGTATTGCTAACGTTGCTGCCAACATTGCTGTTTACGTCGCTACTTACGTTGCTGCTTTCATTAGCTGCTTCGTTGCTATGAAGACGCGCATAGAGTTCTGCTGCGTTTACGCAGTTATGACGATCAAGTATCACGTCTTTTAATAATACTATAAAAACTGCTAAACGTCTGGGAGTGCGTATGTAAATGTAATATTCTTTGTAAAGCGTGATATAAATATCTTAGGTAGTTGCGCGCAAGCAGAATCTAGCAAAGTATTTTGACGGGGAGTGTATTTTGTCTGAAAATAAGCAGGATAATATTCCGAAAGTAATTTCAATAGTTGGTCCTACAGCTTCAGGCAAAACTAGTCTTGGTATTGCGCTTGCAAAAAAATTAGCTGAGCGGGGGATTCGTGCGGAAATCATCAACGCAGACGCGTATCAAATGTATCGTTACATGGATATTGGTACGGCGAAGGCGAGCGCGCAGGAGCAAGCGGAAGTACCTCATCACTTGCTTGACATTATTGATCCTGAAGAAACTATGACGGTTGCGCGCTTTCAAACTCTTGCCAGGAAGTGTATTAGTGAGTTGCAATCGCGCGGCGTGAGGCCGATTTTAGTTGGAGGATCGGGATTGTATGCTCGTGCTGCTGTGGATGATATTACATTTCCAGGCACGGATGAGTCTATTCGTGCAGCTTTGGAGGAGCGCGAGCACAAAGAGGGAGCAGGTGCGCTGTTTGATGAGTTGAAGCAGAAGGATCCGGTTGCTGCGGCGAATATGGATGCGCGCAATCCGCGACGTACAATTCGCGCGCTTGAAGTGATTGAGCTTACAGGAAAGCCTTATTCCGCAACGCTTCCGAAGTATAAGTATGTGATTGATTGCGTACAAATTGGCTTAGATTTGCGTCGTGAAGATTTAGATAAGCGCGTGGATTTACGTACGCAAATTATGCGTGAGCAGGGTTTTGTGGATGAGGTGCGCGCGATTCGAGGGCGATTGGGCGTGACTGCAGTTCGTGCTCTCGGCTACCAGCAGATTATGGATTATTTGGATGGCGTGTGGAGTGAGGATGAGGCTTTTGCGGATATTGCGCAAAAAACTCGACGACTTGCGCGCAAGCAAATGGGTTGGTTTGGTAGGGATGCTCGCATCCACTGGTTGGACGCGTTGCGACCGGATCTTGCGGAAGCTGCGCTCGCGATCGTTGATGCTGCGGACGCGGGGGAGTTTGATTGTGATAGTTCTGACGATACTGAGCACGCTACTCAGCATCATCTCGGAGATGCTTTTGACGCTTAATTTAAGCCTTGGAAACATTGGGTTTTGCTACAAAAAACGCCACTGTTTAATGAGTGGCGTTGTTGCGTTTGTGGAGTCGCGGGGAATTAGCATTTAATAGCCGCTAATGCCTTATTTTTCTAAGAGTTTCATAGAATAACGTTTTAGTACCAATGCGCTCAACATCGCCTTATCTTGCGTTTTCATGGTGACATTAATGAGATATTCTGTAAAATATATCTTACTCGTATATGCATAATAAGTTTTTGAAAGGAGATTAAATATGAAAGCTTTAGATATAGCATCAATTTTTATTGATCGATATGGAAAAACGCTAGCATTAACCAATCTCACTTTGAATAAGCTAGTATATTTTGCACAAGTAGAATCGTTGCGCAATAATCCTGAGTGTCCACTGTTTACGGATGAGATTCAAGCTTGGGAATATGGTCCTGTAGAACCTAGTGTTTATAACGAGTTTAAGCAGTTTGGGCGAAATCGTATTTTCAATGCGCCTAATCACGAAACCAGCCAGTATGCTGATTGCATTGTAGATACTGTTATTGAAAAATATGCTTGGATGAATGTGTTTGATTTAGTAAATTATGCTCATCGTACTGGCGGCGCATGGCACAATGTGTATGATGCGTCGCACAATAAGCCGATTCTTGTACAGAATATTCTGCAATCGTCAGATGTTACTTCGTACCCTGCTAAGAAAAATACGTTTATTAGTGCTGTAGATGCTGTAAAAAAACAGTATCCGAATACTTTGCGTATCCTTGGTGACGCATGAGCCAGTATGATGCTCTTGTTTGGAATGAGGAACAGATTATTGCCTTCGCAGGAATAGTTTGTTCTATTCAACGAGAAATTGTTGATACAAGCCAAGGACTTGCTACTGTTAAGCAAGAAGTTCAGGGCAGCGTTGAAAATGTTTTGTATTCTTCATTTGCGATTATTTTTGATAGATCTCCAGCTGATCGAAATAATTATACGGATATTTTTGACCAAATCGCTGACTTTGCTACGCATCTCGCTAAAGACCATATTTTCCCTGATGCCAATAAGCGTACGACAGTATTAACGTGTGTAGCTTTACTTCGCAATAATGGGATTATTCTTGATATCGAAGATAATGTAAATCCTTTTGACAATGATTTATATAAGTGGATTCAGAATATTGTTGAAGGTAAGATTGCGCGTGCGAGTTTAGCTGAACAGTTACGTTCACACGCACATTTATTATCGAATGAAGTTAATTAATTAAATAGAGTCCCGAACAATCCAGGTGTCCGGGACTCACTGTCCATTATACTGCAGGTTCATTATGAAATTAGATGCAATAGTATCAGCTATGTTCTCACTCGTTATTATCGCTGGAGTATGGTGCCATTTTTCGCCTTGGCTCATTACTAGTTGTGCTGTAATCAGTGCCGTATGTGCGTTAGATGCTGGCAGAAAACACAAATAACTGACGTTTGGACTCTATCTGAAGCTCTTGGCGTTACTTGCGACGTTATCCAGGACTATCGCTCTTTTCTTTCCACTCCCGTTCTTGTGTGAATCGTATAGAGACTAGGCACGCGTCAAATAAGCCGAACTACAAATATTTGCTTTACTAATAGTAGAATATATGTCTAATGAAAGGAGTGAGTGATGGATAATAGTGCAACAGTTCTTAATTCTGAAAATAGCGCGAATTTTACTGTTAAGTATGATGGCATTGCGTTGCAGTCTCATGAAATGGACGTTAAGCAGCTTGCTCCTGCACTTTTAGCATTATCTCAAGCGTTTGAAAAGATTCAAGCTCATACCGCTCCTAATTGTGTTATATCGTTGAAAGCAAAGGCTACTCGTGAGGGTTCTTTTAATATTGACCTTATTGCGAGTGTTGCTAATAGCATTGTTGATTTGTTTAATAGCGCTCAAGTAAATGCCGCAATTAACGCGGCTGCTATTGTGGGTGTATTTTTAGGAACAGTTAAAGGTGTTAAACATTTTTTGCATAAGGGTGCTCCAGTAAAGCAAACTCCTGGTAAAACAGATGAGCGTACTGGGTTGGAGTGCGTAAAATTAGAGTTTCCAGATGGCTCTAAACTGACTACTTACAAGGCTTCTGTTGAGCTTTTAACAAATGAAGAATATTTGAAGGCATTGAAGGCAACTGTTGAACCTGCTACATCTGATGGTGTTGATTCTGTAACGTTTAGCGACGATTATTGTGCAGAAACGGTAGATTCTGAAGAAGCATATGGAATATCACAGTATTCTTCTATAAGCACCAAAACTGAGGAGAGTATCGTTGAAACGGTGGTGCAAGCGTTAGATATTTCGTTCCGTGATGGTGGTAAATGGCGTATTACTGATGGTGTGAAAACTCAGTTTGTTCAGGTTGAAGATAGGGATTTTATTAAGCGTTTGAATGATGGTAAAGAGTCTTTTAGAAAGAACGATATTTATAAAGTTGCTATGCTGATTCGTAAAAGTATTGACAATAATGGCATGTTGACGACTCAATATGTTTCTATTAAGCGAGTTTTAGAACATAGGACTGCATCAAGCCAGCCGCCATTGTTCTAGTGTTTTATTTACACAAAAGGCGTTGAAAATTGCGATTTTGCATTTTCAGCGCCTTTTTTGCGTTTGTGGAGTCGCGGGGAATTGAACCCCGGTCCGGTGACCGTACCCTCGGTCTTCTACGTGCGTAGTCTGCTGGCCGTGCGGCAGTTTTTCTGCCCCCATGTTATCGCAGACAATTCATGGCGAGCATATCTACAGTAAAAGTCCCTGAATTGCCCTGCAGCCCGGCAATTCAAGCAAGTCTTCTAATGACGTTCAGCACCACTCCGAAGACGTGAGTGGGTAAACGGAGCAGCTGCTCACTGGTTAATCCTGGCGCGAAGCTCAGGCAGCGAGAGCGAACTCAGTGCGATTAGATTTAGCACTTATTCTTTTGCGAAAGGACGTTTACGAGTGGACTTTCGCGTTCTCGGCACGCTTCCCCGCGGCGAACAGATCGCCGTCGAAACCGATCGACCCCTTTTGAATTTTCAAATATTCACTGCGTTAAAGCACATTTGTTGCGCTAAAACACACGTTTTCACATTATATCATATATTGCGAGCGTTAGTTTCTTTACAACGCTGTAAAGGGAAAATCGTTTTTTTGGAACATTTGCCGGAATTTTCTTCAGCTTTTGTAGCTGATTTTCCGGGGTTTGTTGTTGTTTTGGCTGTTTTTTGGAACATTTTCCGGAAATTTATTGACTTTTGCGTATTTTTTAGGATTGCTGTAAAAATGCGTTATTTTTCACAAAATTTTATGGGGGGGGGGGGTAGGCATTCTGGTGTATTATAAATAAGGTACTTTGAGTATTGCAGTTTCGCATAGTGTGCGTGTGAGCTGTGTGTATTGCGCACATCTCTCGCGCATAGATGTGGTGTTTGTGCATGCTTATGCAATAGGTTGACGGTATTGCGTGAGAGCATGTGACATTTGTTTATTTTACGTATGCATACTGTACTAATGTATGGTACGTATGTGTGGGCTGGTTATAGCATATTGAGGCACAGTATGCGCTGCATTGAGATGGATTGGAATAAGGAGAATTGATGGTAGATCGTAGCGACTTGCATGGTAAATCACCAAAGAGAACACTTCGTAAGGCTCATGCTGTGAAGCGTTCTCGTGCTTTACGCAAGGGAGTTGCTGGAGTTGCTGTTGCTTCAACTTTGGCAATGATGCTGCCGTCTGTTGTGGCTTCTGCGCTTCAGCCTACTCAAAAAGATATTATCAATGCGTCTAATACGACGCAAAAAATGGGCAAAGGTAAGCCTGATCCGGACGAATTGAACATGCAGCGTTGGGGTGCTGGCGTGCTCAAGAAGAGTGCTCAAACTCAAAAGTTTGTAGAGCTTGCGCGCCATGATGCACAAATGCAACAGTTGCGCGAGGCACAACAGCGTGAGATTGAGCAGCGTGAAATAAATAAGAGTGAAGCAAAACAGCACGAATCGCAACAACAAGAAGCACAACAGAGCGAAATTGACTCACAGTTAGGCAGTTCTAATGCCGTTGGACCTGCTGGATCTGCTGAAGTAAGTGCGCCTGCGCCAGTGCAGAATACAAATGCACAACCTGCAAGCACTCACGCAGAAAATACGAATACAGTAAGTGCTGCAAATACGCCGAAAGTGCGTAAGCCTAGGTCTATTGAGAATAACGGTGGTGATAATAGCGGGAGTAGTGTACCTTCTGCGGCAAATGTAACTGCATCTCCTGCTGCATCTTCTGCAAATAATGCGCCTACATCTCCTGCTGCGGCTCCTGCAAATAATGCACCTGTACCTTCTGCAAATAATACAGCTGCAACTCCGACTACTACTCCTGCAAGCAATACAACTGCACCGTCTGCTCCTGTAACTCCTGCAAGTGCAGAAGCTAATGCTGGTGCTGGAACTGCAGCGAGCACAAGTGCAGATACAACTGCACAAGACAATAAGCAAAAGCAAAGTGCAGAAAGCTCTACACAAGGTTCACAAGGCTCTTCTCAAGGTTCGCAAAGCAGTGCAGAAGGTGCAACTACAGGCGACACAGGCGAAGATAAAAGCGCTACGCCTTCAGCTACTGCACAAAACACTGCTTCAGAGCCTGGGTCTGCTTCGAGCAATAATCCAACGTCTTCACCTGCTTCAACGTCTACTCCAAACGCTGGCACACAGAACGCTGGCACTCCAAACGCTGGCGCAACAAACACAGCAACTGATCCAAACAGCCAGGTAATTAAGCCGAATGAGCAGCATCCAACGGCAGGCAGCACCAGTGAAGCCAACGCACAGGTACAAACCGACAAAAAGCCAAGAGCTACGTACAATTTGAAAGTTCGCTACACGATTGGTGGCGCTGCGAACAAGCAGCTTGTGCAGCCTTATGAGCTTACTATTGACAAAGAAGGCTTCGATAATCTCGGCAAAGACGGCAAGTATGAATACATTGAGCTTCCAAAGTCTGCTGGATACCGCCCATCTGTATATCATTCTGGTGATTACCAGTACTACATTAAAAAAGGTGACAAGTTTGTTATTGACGATGGCACGGATGCGGATGCTATTCGCTACTTGCGTTTGGACAAGAAGCTGATTACTGATTACGCTGTAAAGGAAAGGTCGGCTGTTGGAGGCAACAACGTCGCTCAAGCTCCGCAAACCTCATCATCTCAAGCAACTACAAATCCGCAATCTTCGTCCTCTACAGAGCCAAAAGCAGAAGATGGCATTCAGTACTACGGTGAGCTGAACATAAACTACGCTCCTAAAACAGCTAAGTACTATGTGCGTCACTTGGTGCAGGATCTCGATCATAAGGATGAGTTCTACGATGCTCCAAATTTGGGTATAGGCAAAGTAATTACTGTAAAGTATAAGGATGGCAGTACTGAGAGAATACACGTTACGGAGATTACGGGCACAGTCGGCTCTAATGTAAGCGCTATTTCAACGTATATTCCAGGCTACGAACCGGAGCATAATCTTATTAGCTCACCGCTTTCGGATTCGGATAGTGAAAGCGACAAGCTGATTTTGAACCTTCGCTACTACCGTAAGGCTTACGATGTTACTTACGACACTGATGGCGGCACGGATGTTACTGCTCAAAAAGTGTATTACCAGCAACCTGTGCCAAAAGTTGCAACGCCAACTAAGCGCGGTTACAGGTTTAAGGGTTGGTCTGTAGTCGATCCTAGCAAAAAGAGTGATCCGCTTTATGATGGGAATGATATTGTTTCTCTTGATGACTACAAGATGCCGGATCACAATGTGCAATTCCGTGCTAATTGGGAAGCGAACAAGACTACAAGCTACCGCGTGAATGTGTGGGTGCAAAAGGCGGATTTGGTTGACAAAGAGCATCCGGATTCGCTTGCAAACTACGACTTTGTTGGTCTTGTTGAGCGCAAGAATGTGCAAACAGACAGTAAAGTTGCACTTGATAAGATGAATGATGCTGGCGTTGTTGATGATACTAGTAGGCTTAATGGCTCAAGTGAAGATGATTATGTAGCGGACCCAGAGCTTGGCTTAACTAGAAAAGAGCTGCAGGGTACAGAAGCGAATAAATACAAAGACGGCTTAATTGCAAAGTTCAACTGGATGAACGATACGGATACGGCTGTAACAGACTTAGATGGTTATGATACTGAGCATCCTGGTGCTGCTACAAACAAAGGTAAGGACTTATTCACGCGCTACTTCCACGTGAATAAGGATCTCACTAAAAAGCTTAACAGTGAGGAACATGATTTTGTGCCGGGTCGCCCAGATTTAGGCAAACGTATTAAATCGAAGCTTTGCGCGGACGACTTAAACAACACTCTTAACTTAGTTTACGACCGCAATACTTACGAGCTTATTTTTGCTAAGCCTGCTGTACTTAAATCTTCAGAAGATGCTGAGCGTTTAAACAATGCTGCTATAAAAAGACTTGACGAAAACGGCAAAACAACTATTTATTGCTATGCTGGCGGCGGCAATTGCTCAGAGAAGTATGATGAAGTAAACGAAGATGAGGATAACAATACAATTAACCACAAAGGTTACCGCGTAAATGTTCGTTATGGTCAGAGTCTTACTGATATTTGGCCTAATGTAAATGAATTAGATTTTAATGATGATACAGGCTCTCTTGGGTGGCGTATTGGATATGCAGGGGGAATAGAGTTTCGTGATACTCCTCCATTTCGTTTTACTAAAAAAGAATTTGCTGACCCTAAATTCCGTGTAGTGGGTAATAATCACAAGCTTAAAATTAGTGATAATCCTGATAGTGATCCAAATAATACATACGAGTTAAAAGATAATCAGCGTCTGATTACAGCTGATACCAGTAATACTCAGGTTATGCCTATTCAGGTAATCATTGAAAAGCAAAGTATTGCGTCTGCTAAAAAAGGCAATGATATTGCGTCTGCTAAAAAAGGCAATGATTCAGGCAATGATGATTATGTTCCAGGCGATGATGATTATGTGCTTTCAACGGATTCGTATAGCAAAGATGATACTAGTAACAAGGAATACCCTCATAAGTCTTCATCCATAGCTGGTTTTAACTCTGTTGACAAAGAGAAGCGTATAGAGACACATGAAAGTGATGATTTTGATGATACGCTATTATCAGATTTATATTCACATTCTATTGAATATAAAAAAAATGGTGAAAAAGACTGGGATGATCTAGATGACAAAGCAAAAGAAGCTTTTAAGAAAGAGTACAATGTAGGCTTCCGTAATCACTTAGCTGGTGGAGGCGAAGACTCACAAGAATATGAGGAAAACGGCTACCTTGTATTTAAATACAACCGCCAGTCGTACGATGTACAGTTTTATAATGCGGACGGCAATGCTATAAAGGACGACAGTGGCGCTGCTACAGAAAAACTGCCGTTTGAGTATAGCTTGACTAAGCGCGGCAACGATAAATTGACTGATGACGACGACAAAGCCTTGTACTACAACGCAGGCAAGGTTAAGTCTTACGATGCTTCTGTAACTAAGGACGGTGGTAATAACACCGCAACTCAGTTCGATGGCAAGTACACTTTCACGCTTAATGGCAAGACTTACTCCATCGAGCGCCCTGATTACTTGCCAAAAGACTACGTGTTTAAGGGCTGGGCTGTTGATCAAGCCGGTATTCATCTTATAAATGGCAAGATAAATGACAATAGTGAAGGTACTGAAGGCGACGGCAAAGCTAAAGGCGAAACTAAAGATTTTACAATGCCAGTCAACGGCATTAAGCTTTACGCTGCGTGGGGTAAGCCAGAAGGTATTAAGCACACTGTAACGCTTAACTACAATATGCCTGAAACCGACGAAAAAGGCAAAGAGAAATCTGGAACAAACGTAGTTACAAAAAAGCAGTTCGATCACTACTATGTTATTAAGGAAAATAAAGATATAAAGGTTCCAACTCGCAAAGGCTACGACTTCTACGGCTGGGAAATTACTAAGAACGGTACGACTTTGCCGTACGCTTTCGGCAACAAAGTAGTAGAAGATATAACGCTTAAAGCAGTGTGGATTGAAGATACTCGCTACAACGGTACTTTTAAGCACGTGTTCTTAAAGCCAGGCGTAACGTTTAAGCAGTATAACGATGCTAAAACTAATCACAAAGAAGCTGATCTTGTAGATCATGTTTCCGAGCAAACTGTTTCTGGCTTGCGTGAGCATTTGCGCTACAATGCGGAAGCAGTCTACAGTGACGAAACGCACTTCCCAGATAAGCATTTCACAAGCTTTGAAGCCTCGAAGGACGAGAACCAGAATACTGGCGAGTTTGTGTACCAAACGTACAATACGCGCAAGTATAAGGTTCGCTATGTAACTATTGGTGAGGATGGCAAAGAAAAGGATCTTCTTCCAGAAAGTGAAGTCAGCTCTGTAAATCGAAAGTACGACGTAGCATTCTACAAGCCGATTGAAGGCTTTATGCCGGAAACTACGCAGCAGAATATTGAATACGCTACTGACGAAGATGGCAAGCAGATTGGCGAAAAAACATACACCTTCAAATATAAAGACGTTCGCGTGCTTAAGCGCAAGTGTTATCCTCCTCAGGATCCTGAGCATGCTAAGGATACTGAGTATCAGGATCCTAAGCATCCTCAGTATCGCCCGGATCACTACACGCGCTACGTGTTCAAAGTGGATAATAAGCAAAGCTCTATGGGCAGCGTTGTTGACTGGCAAGGAATTAAGGTAGCTGACGGCTCTGCTCTTGTGTACGATGCGATTAAGGGCACGAAGGCATACCAGATGCCGCTTCCAACAGTAAAAGCGAAGCCTGGATTCGAGTTTGCTGGCTGGACTTCGAAAATCGGTTCGTCTGCTCCTGGTTCTACGGAGCTTCAGTATTCTACTGGCGTAAATCGTTTGCCGATTCGCTCCGAAGAGCAGAACAGCCCTGAAGTAATTTACATTGCTAACTTCAAGCTAAAAGCTCCTGTTGCTGCAGCTCCGCAAGTGCTTACGCCAACTGAACAGATTAGTACTACAAGTGGCGAGTCTGCTAAGAAGCTCATAACCAATGCTGGTGATTATCCAGCTGGTGCTACGTTCAGCTTTGCGCCTGGCGAAAAGTTTGACAGCACTCCGGGCTTGCACAAGATTAAAGTGCAAGTGAAGCTTGGCGGCGAAAAGCCAGCTGAAGCTGAAGTGCTGTACCGAGTGCTTCCAGATTTGGTGTACGCAAGCGATTGGGATAAGTTTAAGACTACTGACTACGGCAGCAATAATGCTAAGGACTACGTTCCAATTACCTTTACCGGCAAGAATGATGAAGGCACTATTATTGGTCATGATACGACTGGCACTACTCCTTCTACCGGCGGAACGACTACGCTAACTGCTTACGTTTATAAAGGTAAGGATGTTAGAATCCGCGTGCCGCAAGCCTTCGGCGCGGATCACAGCAGCAATAAGTACCACTACGTGTTTAAGGGTTGGGCAACTAAGGTTGTAGAGCCGACTGTTGAGAATCCGAATCCAGAGCAGAAGTTTGACATAAATTCAAGCGACCGCTACGCGGATGCGAATTTGCAAAACGGTGTAACTTACCACGCTGTTTACAAGAAAATCGACTACTTCTCCAGTTCGTCTGACGGTGGTGAAGTTCCTAAGGATGCTGTAGTTGCAATCTTCAAGCCTGCTCCAGGTAGATTGTGGGATGACAAAACAAGTGGCCCTAAGGTGTTCTACGTAAAGAAGGGCACTGATCTTGAAAAGATTACAAAAGACGGAAGCCCAGCATTAGACTGGCTTAATAATCAGCTAACTGGCGCTAAGGGAACTTGGTCTCGAAGCAGCATGCGTAATGATGGTAAGCCAGTTGATGCTATTCCAAATGTTGCTGAATCTAAAGGCAAGTGGATTGTTAACGAATCATTCCAAGAGTTCGTTGCAGATCAGGAGCCTTTATCTACTCCAGAAGTTGAGAGTAATACTTTGCTTGCAATTCGTGGAGATAAAACGACTCTTCCAGAGCCAAAAGATTACATTGCTAATTATTCTGTTTTTGACGGCGATAATAAGAATCCAAATGTAGAGAGTGTAACAGTTGAGTATGCATCTACTGCTCCGACTGTTGATAAAGCTGGCGTTTACACTGTTCCGTTAATAGTTAGTGTTAAGTATAAAGACGTGGAAAAGCCTGTTCCTTATAAGACTGTTGGCAAGCTTAAAGTAATGCACGACTTGATTTACGGTGAAAATGTAAAGGATCTTGGCGCTAATCCAACTAAAGATGATCAATCTGAGCATGACAAAATAGCTAGTGAGTATAAGAAGGTTAACTTCATTACGAATAATAGTTATGGAACTATGGCTAGTGGTTCTCGAACCTTGTTCTACGCACATACGAACAAGACTTCTGGCGTGCGCGCACCTCAGGCTATTGGCAAGGATTATGATGCTGATGGATACCATTACGAGTTCGTCGGTTGGAAGAAGCTTGATAGCTTTACAAAAGATAACAGTAGTGCTGAGACTCTTACTACGGATAACGTTAAGTCAAACGAAATTTTGCAAAGCTCAAGCATATTTAAAAATGCGTATGAAGCTAACACTACGTATCAAGCGGTTTATAAGCGCGTAGAGAACGTAATTGACGCAAAGAGTAAGGATAAAATCCCAGATAATTACGTGCCGTATGTGTTTACTCCAGGTTTTGGAAGAATATGGGATGATGGTTCGTATAATCCAAAGGTTGTTTATTTCAATCCAAAGACCACTACTTATCGTGCTGATATTAATAAAAAAGCCGATAGTATAAAAGGCAGACTCGTAGGATTTAATGGATGGTCTACTTACGATGCAACTGGCAATATTATTGAAGACATCGATAATGAACTGAAGAATAATGGCGTTAAGAAGACGCTTTTGTTTGTAGCAAAACAAGCTCATATTAAAGATGTTAATGTGTCGGATATTGTTTTAGGCGTCGGAGATACAATTCCTTCTACGGAAAATCTTGTTCACAGTGACGATAGTGCAGATAAGCCAAAACTTGTTGGCATTAGTGGAAACGGCGGGGATTATTACAGCGCTAGCGGCATACTTTATAATCCTGGTATTACTACTGTGACTGTAGAAGTTATGCAGAAAACAGATGAGAAAGATAAAAATGGCAAAATAATAACTAAACCAAAGAATATTCCAATTCATATTAGTGTTTTGCCTAATGTGATTGCGCAGCAGGATTTGCCTGCAAGTGATACTAAAGAATTTAGGTATATTGCGCAAAACTACACGAAGGTAACGTATGTAGTTGGAAATGGTGGAGAAATGAAGTCTCCTGTTTTCACATATTGGGTGCGTAAGGGTGCTAAAAACGTGCATATGCCAGTTCCAGATGTGCTTGCCGATAAAGGCTACGTGTTCAAGGATTGGTCAAGTGTTACTAAGAATTATTCTTTGGATTTCACTAAGTCTAAGTTTGCAACTGATGAGCAAAAAGAGTTCTTGGCCGAACGTGCAGATCTTGCTGGGCTAAGCTTTATTGCAAAGCAGATTAGAGCTTCTAAGCATTCTTCGTTTGCTGCGTTGAAGAATCTTCTTGATCTTGGTGGAAAAGAAAATGGCATAACGTTCAATCTTGACGAGACCATTATTACTGCCAACTTCGAGCAGATGAAGAAAATGAAGTTTAAGTTTAGTGGTTCTGCTCGAGAGGGTATTTTCACGAACTTCAGATTGCAAAACATAACTGAAGGTTCGGGCGACGCGAATAACAAGATTACAGTAGACGGCAATGAAGTAACTATTAACGGGTTAGTTGCTAAAGGCTTGACTTCTGTAAACGGTATTAACGCAACCTGTGCTGGTACTGAATGCAAGATTTCTGGCACTCCTAAGATTGTGAATGGTAAGCCGAAAGTTGAGCTAACGTTTACTACTACAGACGAGTACGGTCGCCAAGCGGAAATTACTGTTGAAATTGATGTGATTTCTGAGAGTAAACCTGCTCCAGCGCCTGTGCCAGATTTTGCGCCTTCTGTGATTCCTGAAGCTCAAATTATAGAGCCTGAGGTTGAGCAGCCTGAGCAGCCTGAACCAGAAGAGCCGCAACAAGAGCCAGAGTCAAAGCCTGTGCTCGCCAAAACTGGTAGCGATACGTCTAGAGTTGCATCCGCTGGTATTTTGTCGTCAGCAATCGCAGCAATTGGTCTCGCGGTTGTAAAGACAGGCAAGCACCATCGCAAGCGTCGCAATAATAAATAATTTATTTTAAATTTGGAGCGTTTGAATTTTTCATGCGCTCCATTTTTATGCGAATTATAAACGCGTTTTATGCGAATTATAAGTGCGTCGAGGGTGGTGACTAAAATAACGAAGGTTCCGGTTCACGCTTAGCTATTGGGGCTTCGCGACCCGGGTCGCCCGAATTCCATAGGAGACATTATGAAGCAGGGTATTCATCCCGACTATCACGCAGTGCAGGTTACCTGCTCTTGCGGAAGCACTTTTGTAACTCGTTCCACCGCTGATGGCGATCACATGACGGTTGACGTGTGCTCAAAGTGCCACCCATTCTATACCGGCAAGCAGAAGATTCTCGACACCGGCGGCCGCGTGGCTCGCTTCGAGAAGCGCTACGGTAAGAAGACTAAGTAGCTTTTATGACGCCAGCCCTGCTTTCGTGTAACTCGCGGAATCGGGGCTGGCGTTTTATGTGCTAAACATGTGTGTTTAATGTTTTACATTTGATATTTAAATTTTTGATTTACAATCCGCGTTAAGCGCGACTACAAAGGAATATGATGGCTGAGTCAGTAGAGGAACAATTCCCGGCAGCAGTTACCGCGTTAGAAGAGTATCGCGATATTGAAAGTCGTATGGGAAGCCCGGAAGTTGCGTCAAACCCGGACGCTATTCGCAAGCTCGGCCGTAGGCACGCAGAACTTGGCTCAATCGTAAACGCTTACCTAAATTACAAGCAGATTTGCGACGACTTTGAAGCCGCAAACGAAATGGCAAGCGACGACCCAGATTTTGCTGAGGAAGCTAAGCGCTTAGAAGAGCAGCTTCCAGCAGCAAAAGAAAAGCTTCGCACGGCGCTAATTCCTAGGGATCCAGATGACGCGCGCGATATGATTATGGAAATTAAAGCTGGCACAGGCGGCGAAGAAGCGGCTTTGTTTGCTGGCGATTTATTGCGTATGTACATGCGTTACGCGGAAAAGCGCGGCTGGACTACCGTAATCCAAAGCGAAAATTCAACGGAACTTGGCGGCGTAAAAGACGTGCAGCTTGCGATTCGCGCAAAAGGTACGCCTGCTCCAGAAGACGGCGTGTGGGCAAGCATGAAGTATGAGGGCGGCGTGCATCGCGTGCAGCGAATCCCAGTTACGGAATCGCAGGGACGCATACAGACTTCCGCAGCCGGCGTAATCGTGTTCCCAGAAGCGGACGAGGATGACGACGAAATTGAAATCGATCCAAAAGATTTGAAGATTGACATTTTCATGAGCTCCGGTCCTGGTGGACAGTCTGTTAACACTACTTATTCCGCGGTCCGCAT
Organism: Bifidobacterium sp. C0047B3; assembly: GCF_056590535.1. Taxonomy (NCBI): domain Bacteria; kingdom Bacillati; phylum Actinomycetota; class Actinomycetes; order Bifidobacteriales; family Bifidobacteriaceae; genus Bifidobacterium; species Bifidobacterium sp. C0047B3. The sequence continues at coordinate 161,373 of NZ_JBWPWH010000001.1, forward strand.
GACGCATATTCCAACCGGAATTGTTGTTAGCATGCAGGATGAAAAGTCGCAGATTCAAAACCGTGCGGCAGCACTTCGTGTGTTAAAGTCTCGTTTGCTTGCCATGAAGCACGAGCAGGAGGCGGCGGAGGCGGCGGATATGCGCCACTCGCAGGTGCGTTCGCTCGACCGTTCTGAACGAATCCGCACGTACAATTTCCCGGAAAATCGTATTGTAGATCATCGCACGAATTACAAAGCTTACAATCTTGACCAGGTTCTTGACGGCGACTTGCAGCCTGTTATCGACAGTGATATTCAGGCGGATGAAGCTGACCGCTTAGCGCAAGCCAAGTAAGTAGCCGAGTAAGTTAAGTAAAATTACTGAAATAACCATACGGTTCTTAAAATGCGCGAACTTTTGCAAAATGCTATTGCGCGTCTTCGTGAAGCAGGCGTGGAGTCCGCGGAATACGACGCGCGTTTGCTGCTGGCTAAAGCTTGCGGCGTAAGCTTAGCTGAGCTGAACAAGGCGCTAATACTTGGCGATTTAACCGATTTTTCGCCCGATTATGCTAGAAAATATAGCGAGTTTGTAGCTAGGCGTGCTTCTCGCGAGCCGTTGCAGCACATTGTTGGCCGCGCGCCTTTTCGCTACTTAGATTTGCAAGTTGGCAAAGGCGTTTTTGTGCCGCGGCCCGAAACGGAAATTGTTGTTGATGCTGGCTTGGATTGGTTGCGCGAATCTGGTATTAGCAAGCCTACGGTAGTCGATTTATGTGCAGGTTCGGGAGCGATCGGATTGTCGATTGCAACGGAAGTTGCAGACGCGCAAGTGTGGGCTGTAGAAAAATCTCCTGAAGCTTTTCAATATTTGCGAAAAAATTTTGAAGAAACTGCAAAGAATTACGAAAATATGCAGATTTCCAGTCGATACCATGCTGTTCTTGCAGACGCAACAAAAGCGCATATTTCGGATTTAACTCCTGAACTTCACGCAATTTGCGGCAAAGTAGACTTAGTAATTACGAATCCTCCATACGTGCCAGAAAATCAAGTGCCGGAACAGATTGAAGTGCGAGAATATGATCCTCCGCTTGCGTTGTACGGCGGTTCTGCGGACGGCTTGCGTATTCCGGAACAGATTATGCACGTGGCTTTTGAGCTGCTTCGCTGTGGGGGAGCGATGGTGATGGAGCACGATATTTCGCAAGGAGATGCGCTTAAAAAGTATGCGGAAAGCGTAGGTTTTTCGCGTGCTAGAGTTGGAAACGACTTAACTGGCAGACCGCGATACACTTTTGCGCAAAAGTAAGATTTGACTCAAACGAAAGATTTGACTCAAACGAAAGATTTGACTCAAACGAAAGATTTGACTCAAACAGAATAAAATAAGCAAATAAACAAAAGCAACAAGATAAATAAAAGCAACAAAAGAGGCAAAAATGAGCAAAATTTGCAATATCAACGAGGAATCACTGCAAATGGCAGCGCAAATTATTAACGAGGGTGGCGTAATCGTAGTACCAACTGACACCGTGTACGGCGTTGCTTGCGACCCGTTTAACGAAGCTGCAGTTGCAAAAATTTACGAGCTTAAGCGCAGACCGCGCACGAAGGCGCTGCAAATTTTAATGAGCGGAGTGAAAGATTTAGAAAAACTTGGGCTGTATTTGCCGTCTCCGCTGGATATTTTAGGCAAAAAGTTCCTTCCGGGTGGATATTCTCCGATTGCGCGCGCGAAGAAAGGCTCGGTTGCGTCTAAACTTGCAACGCTGTGCAAAACGAATGAGACTGATGAGAAAACTCAAGCAACTCAAGCAACTGAAGCAGCTGAAGCAACTCAAGGCGTGCGCGTGCCGGATTGCCCGGAATTAATGCAAATTCTGCGCGTTACAGGTCCTTTGGCTGCTTCTAGCGCGAATCGCAGCGGTAACGAAAGCGCAGACAGTGTGGAAGAAGCGTTTGCGGCTTTCGGCAACGAAATTCCGCTGTATTTGAACGCAGGCCCGACTCGCTCGCACGTGGCAAGCACGGTAGTTGGCGCGGATTCAAGCGATAAAGACGGCATTGTGATTTTGCGCGAAGGTGTGATTTCGGAGCGTGAAATTCGCAATGCGTTAAGTGAGTAAGTTTATTAACTTATTTCTGGTACTAAATTTCTGGTACCAACAAATCGCTACAATCAAAATAAGCAAGCGAAAAATTTAGCAAACGCTGCTAAAACCAACGAAGTAATCGCATAGCAAAGGACGCATTCATGAGGGTATACCTGTTTATTGCAGCAATTGCAGGCGGTGCTACGTGGCTTATTATGCCTCTTGTTCGTCACCTTGCAATTCGCATGGGTGCTGTTGGCAAAGTTCGCGCTCGCGACGTGCATACTATTCCAACGCCACGTATGGGTGGTGTGGGTATGCTTTTTGGTTTCGCAGTTGCGATGGCTTTCGCAAGCTCCATGCCCTTTATTTCCGGGCTTTTTGCTGGAACTCACCAGCCGTGGGTGGTGCTTGCCGGAGCCGTTATGATATGCCTGCTTGGGGTATGCGACGACATTTGGGATTTAGATTGGATGCTAAAGCTTGCCGGTCAGCTGCTTATAGCCGTGTTCGTTGCGTGGGGAGGATTGCAAATTGTAACTTTGCCGCTCGGCTCGCTCGTAACGGCATCTCCAAGCGTGTCAATCGCAATAACTGCAATACTAATCGTTGCTTCAATTAATGCAGTAAATTTTGTAGACGGGCTGGACGGACTAGCTTCCGGAATTGTTGCAATCGGCGGAATTGCCTTCGCAACATACTCCTACATGCTCGCGCGCACGTCGCCATCCTACGCATCAATGGCAACTCTTATTGACGTTGCAATGGTGGGAATGTGTGTCGGCTTTATTCTTCACAACTGGCATCCTGCGAAACTTTTTATGGGCGATTCCGGTTCAATGCTAATCGGCTACTTAATTACTTGCGCGTCGATTATTATGACCGGACATTTGGATCCGTCAGCTGTACATACCAGTATTTATTTGCCTGTATTTATGCCGATTTTGCTGCCGATTCTTGTGCTGTTCCTGCCTGTTTTAGATATGTGCTTGGCTATTTTTAGGCGCGTTGCTAAGGGTCAGTCGCCAATGCACCCGGATCGAATGCACTTGCATCACCGCATGCTGCGCATTGGGCATTCTGTGCAAGGTGCTGTGCTGATTTTGTGGGGATGGGCGGCGCTGATTGCGTTTGGCTCTATTATGATTCTGTTCTTTAAAGCTGTGTATGTGCTTGTTGGAATGATTCTTGCTGCTGCGTTGCTTACTGTGCTCACAATGATGCCGTACTTGCGTCGCCGTCTGCCTGAACTTCGCAATTCGTAGCAACTGCTTAATTTTGTTCTTATTGCTGTGGCGCGAGTTTTGGGGTGCGTTTCGGCAAACGTCATAGCAAAAACGTATAGTAACCCTATGGCTACAACTGATATTAACACGGAATCCGTGTATGCTCCTGTTCCACCAATTTTCGAGAAGCTCGGTCTCGCTTATGACGACGTGCTGTTGCTTCCAAACGAAACTGATGTTATTCCGTCCGAAGTGGATACTTCCACTCGTCTGACTCGCGAAATTACCATGAAAGTGCCGACTATTTCGGCAGCTATGGATACTGTTACCGAGTCCGATATGGCTATTGCCATGGCGCGTAACGGTGGTATTGGAGTACTTCACCGCAATCTTTCTATTGATGATCAAGCTGCGCAGGTTGATATTGTTAAGCGCAGTGAATCCGGTATGATTACCGACCCGCTTACTGTTCACCCAGATGCTACGCTCGCCGATTTAGATAAATTGTGCGGGCGTTTCCATATTTCGGGCTTGCCGGTAGTAGATAGCGAAAATCGTTTAGTTGGTATTATTACCAACCGCGATATGCGTTTTATTGCTTCCGAAGATTACGATCGCTTGAAAGTTAAGGACGTGATGACGCGCGAAAATCTCGTCACTGGTCCTTCTGATATTTCTAAGGAAGATGCTCACCGCTTGCTTGCGGATAACAAGATTGAAAAGTTGCCTTTGGTTGATGCCGAAGGTAAGCTTACAGGCTTGATTACTGTTAAGGACTTTGTGAAGACTGAGCAGTATCCGGATGCTACTAAGGATGATCAGGGCCGCTTGCGCGTTGCTGCTGGCATTGGTTTCCTTGGTGATGCTTGGCAGCGTGCGTGCGCTCTTATGGAAGCTGGAGTTGACGTGCTTGTGGTCGATACCGCAAACGGCGAAGCTCGCTTGGCTCTCGACATGATTCGTCGTATTAAGGCAGACAAGGCTTTCGACGGCGTGCAAATTATTGGCGGAAATATTGCAACTCGCCAGGGCGCACAGGCTATGATTGATGCCGGCGTTGACGCTGTAAAGGTTGGTGTTGGCCCAGGCTCTATTTGCACTACGCGTGTTGTTGCAGGCGTTGGCGTGCCTCAGCTTACTGCAGTTTACGACGCTGCTCAGGCTTGCAAGGCTGCTGGTATTCCATGCATTGCAGACGGCGGCATTCACTATTCCGGCGATATTGCTAAGGCTTTGGTTGCTGGTGCTGACACCGTTATGCTCGGTGGCACTTTGGCTGGTTGCGAGGAAGCTCCTGGTGAGAAGGTTTTGCTTCACGGCAAGCAGTACAAGCTTTACCGCGGCATGGGCTCGCTTGGCGCAATGGCTCCTCGCGGTAAGAAGTCTTATTCGAAGGATCGTTACTTCCAAGCAGACGTTACCAGCTCCGATAAGGTGGTTCCAGAAGGCGTTGAAGGTGAAGTTCCATACCGCGGTCCACTTAATGCTGTGCTTTACCAATTGCTTGGCGGCTTGCATCAGTCAATGTTCTACGTTGGTGCTCACAATATTAAGGAAATGCAAGAGCGCGGACGCTTTATTCGCATTACTGATGCAGGTCTTCGCGAATCGCATCCTCACGATATCGTGATGACTGCAGAAGCGCCAAACTACAGCGGTTTCCACAACTAAATCGCGTGGTGCGCGTGGTGCGCGTGGTGCGCGATTAAGTCGCGTATAAATCGCGTATAAATCGCAACTATTTTAAACGGCGAAAAGTTACGCAAGTTCCTCACAACTTGCCTGCTTTTCGTCGTTTTTAATACGCGCCTCGTCTCTACGAAGATGTAGGCTGATGGGTTCTAAAAAAATATTAGGAAAGGAACGAAAATGGCTGAAGCTAAGGAAGATCTTACGTTTACGCCGGAAGAATCGCGCTTAATTTGGATTGACTGCGAGATGACAGGTCTTGATATTTTCCACGACGAATTATGCGAAGTATCTGTAGTTCCAACCGACTTTAATTTGAAAGTTTTGGACGACGGAATTGATTTAGTGATTAAGCCAAGCGATGCTGCTGTGGCTCATATGAACGATTTTGTGCGCAATATGCACACTTCTTCCGGACTTGTTGACGAGTGGAATAAGAACGGTTTGCCTTTACAAGAAGCTCAAAAGCAGGTAGTTGAGTACGTAAAGCGCTTCCTGCCGGCTCGCGGAAAAGCGCATCTTGCTGGAAACTCGGTTGGCTCCGACAAAAAGTTCCTCGACCGTTACATGCCAGATTTAATGGCAAATCTGCACTATCGCGTAATCGACGTAAGCACGTTGAAGGAAATTTCGCGTAGGCTTTACCCGGATGTTTACCGCAATAAGCCGGCAAAACATGGCGGTCACCGTGCGCTCGCGGATATTATTGAGTCGATTGATGAGCTTCGTTACTACCGCGATATGATGTTCGTTCCAGCTCCAGGCCCAAGCGAGGCTCAAGCAAAAGCTGGCGCACAGCATATTGAGAGCACGAGCTTGCTTCGCGACTACGAGCGTCGCGGAGAAGCGCTAGAAGACGTAAATTCCGCGGAAAAGCGCGACTATTAAATAAAGCGCGACTACTAAACGCAATAAAAGGTACTGCCAATGAAGCAATCCGAAGCTCTAACCATAATCGACGCTGGTGCAAGCGCATTCATTACCGGTGCTCCGGGTGCAGGTAAAACCTACGTATTAAACGAAGCTATTCGCGAAATGCGAAAAAGCGGTTTAAGCGTTGCCGTAACTGCTTCTACCGGCATTGCGGCAACTCACTTAAACGGTCAAACTATTCACTCGTGGAGTGGAGTGGGAGTTTCAAACGCGCTTACGGATACGCTTCTTAAAACCATTAGAGCTAGGCGAGGAAAGCGCATAAAAGCCACGGACGTGCTCGTGCTGGACGAAGTTTCAATGATTCACGCGTGGCTTTTTGACATGGTTGACGAAGTATGCAGGAAGGTGCGCAAAAATCCCGCTCCTTTCGGCGGGCTTCAAGTAGTTATTTCTGGCGATTTCTTCCAACTGCCGCCTGTTAGCACTTCCATGCGAAATCGCGACGTGTTTGAGCCGAGCCCGGAGTTTATTGAGTCGCGCGAAAAGTATGCTGCAGCTGGAAAAAATCCAGAAGGATATATTACAGAATCTTTCGCATGGGACGCTTTAAAACCTGTTGTGTGCTACTTAACTGAGCAACATCGTCAAGATGACGGCAAGTTGCTTGAAGTTTTGACGGATATTCGTAACGGTCTTGTAAGTGACGACGATAAGCAAGTGTTGGCAAGCCGTCTTGGCGAATATCCTCAAGACGATGAAGTTGCAGTGCATCTTTTCCCAACGAACTCGCAAGCAGATGGCCTAAATAATATGCAGCTTGCGGAAATTGATGCTGAGCCTCACGAATTCGTTGCAACGGAAGCAGGACCTAAAAATCTCGTCGAGCGCTTAAAGAAGAATATGCTTGCTCCGGAGCGTTTAGTTTTAAAGGCTGGGGCTGCTGTGATGGCGTTGCGAAATGACCAAGAAAAGCAGTACGTAAATGGCTCTGTTGGGCGTGTTTTGAGATTCGCGCCTGAATCTAAAGGCGGATGGCCGATTGTTGAGTTTGAAAACGGCAATATTGTGACTCTTAAGCCAGCTGCTTGGGAAATGACGGATGGCGAAACGGTTCTTGCTAGCGTAAATCAAGTGCCGCTTCGTTGCGCGTGGGGAATTACGATTCATAAATCGCAAGGTATGACGCTTGATTCTGCGGTAATGGATTTGCGTAGAACTTTCGCTCCCGGAATGGGATACGTGGCGCTTTCACGCGTGGAAAATCTGGGTGGGCTTTACTTAGAGGGTATTAACGATCGCGCGTTTAGCGTTTCAGCGGATGCTGTACTTCTTGACGGATCTTTGCGCGATGCTTCAAGACGCGCGAGTGAGCTGCTTTCTAGCGACGGTGCTGCTGCGTTTGTTGCTAAAAACGCATATGGCGATTGCGCGGATCAGAAGCAGTTTGATCTTTTTGGTGTTTGCGGCGGAGATGCTGCTGACGAGTTTTCCTTCGACGATGAGTTTTAGTGCAATACGCGTTTTTTACTGGCGTGCGGCTTTTTCTTTACAACGCTGTAAAGTTTTGGTCGGATTTCGCTTCAGAAGCGGCAGAAACTTTACGCGGATGTAAAGTTTTGGTCGGATTTCGCTCTAAAAGCGGCAGAAATTTTACGCGCGTGTACAGAAAAAGTCGGCTACGCGCGAAATAGCGGCTTTTTCTTTACATAGCTGCGTAGTTTATGTCGCTGTGGCAGATTTGCATTCCCCATGGCCTAATCGACATTACTAATCGAGCATCACTTTTGTTGATGCGCGTAAACAAGTGTTTATGTCCTCATGCGCAAATAGATTGGAACGCATGAATTCCAATGTACTTCGTATGTCTCAGCTGTTCCTTCGTACGCTGCGCGAGGATCCTGCAGACGCGGACGTGACTTCCGCAAAACTTATGCAGCGCGCAGGCTATATTCGTAAATCTGCCCCAGGTGTGTGGACTTGGTTGCCGCTCGGACTTAAGGTTTTAAACAAGGTTCAGGCGATTATTCGCGAAGAAATCAACGGCATCGGTGCGCAGGAAGTCCATTTCCCAGCGCTTCTTCCGCGCGAGCCTTACGAGGCTACAAACCGTTGGGAAGAATACGGCGACAACATTTTCCGTCTTAAAGATCGTCATGAGGCTGATTATCTTCTTGCTCCAACGCACGAAGAAGTTTTCACGCTCCTTGTTAAGGATATGTATTCTTCTTACAAGGATTTGCCTGTTACTTTGTATCAGATTCAAACGAAGTATCGCGATGAATTCCGTCCTCGCGCGGGTCTTATTCGCGGCCGCGAGTTTATTATGCAAGATGGCTACTCGTTCTCGATTGACGAAGATGGTTTGAAGTCTGCTTACGTTGAGGAGCGTGCCGCTTACGCTCGAATTTTCGACCGTTTGGGCATTAAATACGTGATTGTTCACGCTGTTTCCGGTCCAATGGGCGGTTCTGATTCCGAGGAGTTTTTGGCTCCAATGCCAATCGGCGAAGATACTTTTGCTCTTGCACCTTCCGGAAAAGCCTGGAATGTTGAGGCTCTTACCACTCCAGAAGTTGCAGATGTTGATTATTCTGCAACTCCTGCAGCCGAAGCTCTCGAAACTCCAGACGCTAAGACGATTGAGGCTTTGGTTAAGGTTTCTAACGATTTGCATCCGCGTAAAGACGGTCGCGAATGGCAAGCAGACGACACTTTGAAGAACCTTATTATTGCTGTTAAGCACCCGGCTGATGCTGAGGGTGGCGAGCACGATGAGCCATGGCGCGAAATTGTGGCAATTGGTATTCCAGGTGATCGCCAGGTAGATATGAAGCGTCTTGAAGCTCAGTTTGCTCCTGCAGAAATCGAAGAAGCGACTGAGGATGATTTGAAGGCTCATCCTGAGTTTGTTAAGGGATACATTGGCTTTAGCGTATTAGGTCCTCAAGCTCGCAAAGAGAGTAGTGGTATTGCAAATCCTGTTCGCTACTTGATGGATGCTCACGTTGCAAAGGGAAGCGCCTGGATTACAGGAGCTGACGAAGAAGGAAAGCACGTTTACAACGCTGTTTATGGTCGCGATTTTGAAGCGGACGGCGTTGTTGAAGCAGCCCAGGTTCGCGACGGCGATATGAGCCCAGATGGTTCCGGTCCTCTTAGCTTTGAACGCGGTGTGGAAATCGGCCAGGTGTTCCAGCTCGGCTTAAAGTATTCTAAGGCTTTGGGCTTAAGCGTTCTTAACGAAAATGGTAAAGCTGTACCAGTGTGGATGGGTTGCTACGGTATCGGCGTTAGCCGCGTGATCGCATGCTTGGCAGAAACGCATCACGACGACGCTGGTCTCGCATGGCCTATGGCAATTGCTCCAGCTCAGGTTCACGTCGTTGCTACTGGCAAGGATCAAGTTGCTTTCGATGCTGCTGAAAAGGTTGTTGAAGAGCTTAGCAAGCAAGGCATCGAAGTAATCTTCGACGATCGTCCAAAGGTTTCTCCAGGTGTGAAGTTTAAGGATGCTGAGCTTGTTGGCGTGCCGCTGATTGCTGTAGCAGGTCGCGATACCGTGAACAACGGTACGATTGAAATCCGCGATCGCAACGGTTCAAACGTTGAAGCAGTTCCAGTTGACGAAGCTGCAAGCCGCATTGCTGCGCGCGTGACGACCTGCTTGAGCGCATAGAGCGTAGCGCGCGAAAGCAATTCGGAGCGCCGAGCTTGCTTAGAGTTGAAAGCACGGTGTGCTTTCAACGCAAGCGAGGTCTGCCTTCGTCAGTAAAGACGAAGGCAGGGCAGGTTCGCTTGGTAGTTCATTGGGAATTCTGCTGTGATTGGCGTGCGTGACGACCTGCTTGAGCGCATAGAGCGTAGCGCGCGAAAGTAATTCGGAGCGCCGAGCTTGCTCAAGTTGAAAGCACGGTGTGCTTTCAACGCAAGCGAGGTCTGCCTTCGTCAATCGAGACGAAGGCAGGGCAGGTTTGTGTGGTGGCGCATTGGGATTTTGGTTGTGTTTCATATGCGTAACGCTTTGCTTGCGTAGCGCTTTGTTTGCATAAGTGCCTATAAATCAATTTGCCGCCAGGAATGTTGATTCTTGGCGGCTATTTTATTTTATTCATATTAAGTTGCTTACCGTTGCGCGAGTTCGTGGGATTTCTTGAGTTGCGATTTTACCTCCCTAAATATCAGTTTCGCCCCCAAATTCGTCATTTGAAATGCTTGCGTTAGAATTGTTTTCTTGTGCCTTATTGTTATGCTGTACTTGATTACTTTCTTTCGTATGATCATTTTTAGAGGAATCAGCGTTTCGCTTTGTAAATTGAGTAGTTCCACGATTTAAATCGTGACCAATAGTAGCCGCTTCTAAAATTATGCGATTATAATCATTCCCGTCTTTTGTCCAACTTTCAGTACTCAAATTTCCAGAAACAACAATTGCATCACCTTTATGTACGCTTTTAAGAACGTTTGAAGCCAAAGTGCGATACGCCTTCACAGTCATCCATGTAGTTGGGCGCTCATGCCATTGCTGCTCATCATTTCGATAGTAAGATTGTGTGCTTGCAATTCGTAGAGAACAAGCAGGAGAATTTTCGTTACGTCCAAAACTTATTGGTTCTGCGCCTACAAATCCGTTAATAGTCACAGTTGACTGTTGTTGTACCATATTCATCATCCTTTCACGATTTGGACTGCAGTCATTTCAGCCCCGAAATCAGAGCTACCATTGCCCTGAGCTTCGCAGCCACAAGGAAATGCCGCAGTAATAACAACTATGAATGTTTTTAGATAGTTGTTCTAGAAAATTCTTTTATTGTGGTTAAAAGATATGTTTTAACCACAATTTATAAAAAATATTGACAATAAAACCACTTGTTAAAACAGCGAGAGTGCAAGCATTTCTCAATAATTCCTCATTAAGCGATATTATTAGCCTATATTTGTTGCATTGAATGGACAGAAGAAGAGTTTTACTATGAAAAATAATAAGCAGGGATTGGTGTGCAATCTAGCTATGCATATAAATTCAAGCTCATCTAACTTATTTAAATCATTTAGTTTTAAATCGAATAATTTAATAAATTCGAAGAATACAATAATTAAAAATACTGTAGTGAAGCGTATTGTATGTTCGCTAATAAGCCTGTTCGCTGTAGTATCCTTTGTGTGCTTGCCTGCGCAAAGCTACATGAAAATGAATTTGATGGGCGTAAATTCCTTAGAATTAAGCAAAGAAGCATCTAATTCAGCTGCGTCAAGCTTGTCTATTAAAAACCCGATTATTAAACAAAAAAACGTTGCACGTAGTGTTGGTTGGGTTCGATCTGTTGATGTGGTGCGTTATGTGTTGGCTTCAATTCGTAATGCGCGTTCGCGTTTATACGACGATCGTAGTATTTACTTTGAAGGAATTCCTTTGCAAGATTATGTGAGTCGTTGCGGTTTAACTAAACAAGCTTATGTGAATAATATTCAATACGATTCCGCAAATGAAGAGGATGCGTATCGTCGCGCGCAAGAGACTGCTCAACATGGTAAATTTGGTCATTTTGCTCCAGATGGTAAAAGTGCACCTAATTTCGATGGTAGAAAAGCTTGGGGTGAAAACTTAAGCTGGGGTACAGATCTTGCTGGTTCTATGCGCTTATGGATTCAAAATGAAGAGGGACCGTTGCGAGCTGCTCGTGGTGCTTTTACTGAGGAAAATGGTCATTTGTATCAAATTTTGAATCCACGAAATATTTCTTTTGGTTATGGTGAAGCTCAAGGCGGTCCATACGGCATTGTTGGCGATTTAACATTGTCAGAATATAACGGTGATATTGACTACCCTGATGGCAAGATTGGTTATGGAAGTCCTCAAGTTTATCGTCGTCCTGCTGCCGTAGCGAATAATACTAATACAGCTAAATCCGATAAGGATAAAAAGGACGATAAAGACAAGAAGGACGATAAGGATAAGAAGGACGAGAAAGATAAGAAAAAACTTAAGGATAATAAATCTAGCAAAAAGAAAGTATTTGAAAAAGATAAGCATTTAGCCAATAAGGTTAATTCTCAGGTTGCAAATAGTAAAGATTCCGCTAAAAATACTGAAAAAACTGGTATTTCTGGAATTGTGGTTGCTGTAATTGCAATTGTAATTATTCTTTGTGCTGTAGCTGTGTGCTCTGTTTTGCTTTATAAGTCGCGCAAAAATGCGCGTGCAAAAGCTGCTTCTGTAGATGCTGCTTCTGCTGATGAGGCTGTTGCTGTTGATAATGCTCCTGCTGTAGCAGAAGAAGCTGTTTCGAATGAGACTGTCTCGCAAGATTTTGCTGCAGAAGCTGCTGGTAATGCTCCTGCTGAAGAAGAAGCTGTTTCTGAAGGTTCTTCCTCTGTAGAAGAATAAAACTTATAAAGCAATATAAATTAAGCCTGCAAACGTTAGTAAAGAACGCTTGCAGGCTTTTCTATTTTCTATTGTCAGTTTTCTATGTTTAATTTTCTATGTTTAGTTTTTTATGCTCAATTTGAGGCATTTTACCAAATGTGCACGCGCTCGCTTGGGTCGAGCCACATCTCGTCGCCTTCTTTAACATCGAAGGCATCGTAGAACAAATCAACGTTTCTAGCAATGCCGTTAGTGCGGCATTCTCGCGATTAAGTTCATTCTACGTTATAGATATTTATTACCTGAAAATTTATAGATAGTTATTTTATTTATATAAATAAGTGCTTATGATTCTGTATATGGAAGGCAATATTTCTTATGCTATAGGCATTGACGTCGGTTTAAATTCAGTAGGTCTTGCTGCAATTCGTTTGGATGATTATGGTGAACCTATAAGAATACTTAAAGCAATGAGTGTTATTCATGATGCTGGTATTGATCCAAATGGGGCAAAAGAATCTGATACGCGTAAAGCAATTTCTGGGGTTGCGCGGCGCGTGCGCAGGTTGTATCGTCAGCGCAGACGTCGTTTGCAGAAACTTGATTTTCTATTGCATTCATTGGGTTTGCCTGTTGTTGAAAACAAGGATTTAGATTTTTCTAATTCGTTTATTCCATGGATTTTTCGTGCAAAACTTGCTGATGAATATATTGCAGATGAAGAACAGCGTAAACAAATGTTAAGTGTTGCAATTCGTCACATTGCTCGACATCGTGGTTGGCGCAATCCTTATCAGTCAATAAAGTCAATGATGCAAGAGACTGAGTATTCTGAATTTTACAATGAGTTGCTAAAAAATATTGAAAAGTTTGCGCCAGGAGTAGGTTGTGAAGGTTCTACGCCTGCGCAATTAGTACGCGATTATCTTTTATCGCAACAAGGTAAAGCCTCGCGTCGTTTACGTATAACTACAGACGATAAAAGGGAAGATCATCCCAACTCATTAGATTCTATTTTACCACGTAAGCTAATGCAAAGTGATAACATGCTTGAGATTCTCAATATTTTCAATGTGCAACATATTGATGACAAGTATGTTAGAGAGCAGATTATTAATGCTGTTTTTTATGCTAAATCTCCGCGTGGCTCTGCAGAAAATCGTGTTGGCAAGGATGCTATAACAGGAAAAGGTAAGCGTGCACTAAAGGCATCGTTAACGTTTCAGAAATATCGAATCATATCTACTATTTCTAATCTTCGCATAAGAGAAAATTCAAAAGAACGTTGTTTAACAATAGAAGAAAAGCAAAGTGTTTATAAATTATTAACAACTTCGATTGATGGGCCATCAAAAGAAGAAAGCGTTGAAGCGCCATTATATACTTGGATTGATGTAGCTGATTGCCTCGGAATTGAACGCTATAAGTTGCGTGGAGTAGGATCACAAATAGGAGATGGAGAATCTGTTGGTAATCGTCCGCCAATGTTGAATAGTGAGTTAGCTATTATTTACGCGAAGGATGAATCTTTAAGGGAATGGTGGTTAGCTGCTAATCGTACGCAAGAAGATAAAGAAGCTCTTATTGAGATATTGAGCAACACGGTAGACATAGGAGCAATTCATGATAATCCTGAATATCAAGATAAGTACGGTTCAGTAATAGCGTTTATTGATTCAATGGATGAAACAGAAATTGCGGCATTAGAAAATATTTCATTACCTGATGGTCGTGCTGCTTATAGTTTGGAAACATTAGATAAACTCAATAAACAAATGCTTGAAACTGATGATGATTTATTTGAAGCGCGTAAGAAGTTATTTAATTTACCAAATAATTGGCGTCCATCTGAAGCTCCTATTGCAGAGCCAACAGGTAATCCTTCAGTTGATCGAGTATTGAAAATTGTGCATCGATTCCTTATAAGTGCTAAAAATCGTTGGGGTAATCCTGAACGTATTAATATTGAACATGTTCGTTCTGGATTCAAATCTAAAAAAATGGCGAATTCATATAAGAAATTATTAGATAAACGAACAGAAGGTAAAGAAAATCTTAAAGCAATGATGCGGAATTCTTTGCATTTAGGCACGAGTGATTCTATTTCAGATGCAGATATACGTCGTTATGAGGCTGTTCAACGTCAGAATGGGCAATGTTTGTATTGTGGCTCTGAGATTACTTATCATACTTGTGAGCTAGATCATATTGTTCCGCGTAAGGGACCAGGTTCTACGAATACTCGTGAGAATTTAGTTGCTACTTGCTCATCGTGTAACGCTCAAAAGTGTAATACTCCTTTTGCAACTTGGTGCGAGGAGTCTACATATTGCAAGAATCATGATATTAGTGTAGATTCCGCTATTAATCGGGTTCGTGCTTTTATTTTCCCTCCTAACTCATACGACAAACGCGGTGCTAGCCAATTCAAAAAAGAAGTTATAGCTCGCCTGAAACAAAAAGTTGGTGATGAAGCGTTCGATAATCGCTCTATTGAATCGGTTGCATGGATGGCAAACGAATTGCATCGTAGAATTGATTGGTATTATAATTCGCAGAATTATCAAACAAACAATGGTATTTCCGATATAACTAATAAAGCTCAAACAAATGTTGGAGTTTATGCTGGATCGCTTACTGCTATAGCAAGAAGAATGTCTGGAATTGACGGAAAACTAGAGTTCTTTGATGGTAGAAGAAAAACTCGTTTCGATAGACGACATCATGCAGTTGATGCATCAGTAATTGCAATGATGACTCCAGGAATAGCTCAAATACTTGCAATTAAATGCAATCTGCGTGAAACACAGTTATTGCAAGGTAATAAAGTGGTTCCCGGTGATATTGATTGGAAAGAATATCCAACGGCTAATGATCAAGGATATCAGCAATATGCTAATTGGTCTGTTCGTATGAATGCGCTATTGAAACTTCTTAATGAAGAAATGAGAGCTGATCGTATTGCTGTGGTTAATTCTATTCGTTTGAGATACAGTAATTCTTCTGTTCACCAATATGAGGTACATGCATTATTGAAGTTGCATGTCGGTGATGAAATCGACAGTGAAACAATCCGACGTTCTTCTACTCCTGCACTTTATTGTGCTTTGACAAGGAATCCTGATTATGATGTAAACAATGGTCTTCCTGAAAATCCAAATAGAACTATCCTGTTGCATAATAAGAAGTTAAATGCTGATGATTCGATTACTTTTTTCGAAGCACAAGCAGCGCAGCTTTTCGTACGAGAAGGTTCTGCAGAGATTGGTAATTCTATCCAGCATCTACGCATTTATGAATGCTTTAAAAAGTTGAAAAGTGGAAAAGTTCAAAAATCTTATGGAATGATTCGTGTATTTCAAAATGATTTGCATAGACATATTCATGAAGATTTATTCTCGTGTGATTTGCCTGAGCAGTCTATCTCAATGAGATATGCTGATACGAAAGTCGCTCATGCTGTGCAAACAGGTAATGCTAATTATCTCGGATATCTTGTTCCTGGCGATGAGATTATCGTTGATTTTAGTCATGTTAAATTATCAGGAAATATAGGTACATTTGTAGAATTCCTAAACAAGATAGGAGCAAATTGTGCAGCATATAACCATTGGGTGGTTGTGGGTACGGACGATAAAACAACTTTGATACTTAAACCATCGATGATTTCTTCTGAAGGAATTGACAAGTTGTATTCGAATTGCAAGCGCAATAACTTCGATTATTCTTCTTATGAAAAATCTATTAATGAGATTCTAGTTGGTAAAGGTTGGCGTGTTTCGGTTAATGTGTTGGCCAAGTATAACACAGCAACTATTCGACGTAATGCGTTAGGTGAAGTGCGTTGGGCATCCCATTCGCATTTACCTATCTCTTGGCGTTGGAATACTGGAGAAAATAGAGAATAGAGGAATTATGCAGAATGCATGGCGTGTGATTGATTGCACTAATTTACAAGGTGAATTACGGTATATTCGCGGTAGGATTTTAGTGTGTGATCATGCATTAGAGCAGAAAGTTGAAATTCCGCTAGCTGAAACGGCAATATTGCTTATTGGTTTGCATTGTAATTGTTCTGCAGGTCTTCTTCATCAGTGTGCTGAATATGGTACTTGCGTAATGACCTGTGATTGGCGATGCGTTCCTGTCAGTGCTATGCATTCGTGGACAAATGTTCCTACGAGAATTACCGTCCGTCAATTGTCGCAGGCAACAATGAGTGTTCCTCGAAGAAAAGCAGCGTGGGCTCAGATTGTTCGCGCGAAAATACGTGGACAAGCGGCTTGCCTTGATTTATTAAATAAAGATGGAGGTGGATTATTACGAGGATTATCTAATACTGTTCGTTCTGGGGATGTAACGAATAGGGAAGGTCAAGCTGCTCGTGAATATTGGAAACGTATTTTTCCCGAGGAAGAAGATTTTCATCGTAAACCCGGGTCTGGTCAAGATAGGAATGCTTTACTTGACTATGCCTACATGGTATTGCGTGGTTTTTCCATTCGTGCAGTTTTATCTGCTGGTCTTAATCCAACAATGGGTATGAATCATCATAATGGTACTAATTATTTCTGCTTAGCAGATGACATAATTGAACCGTTTAGACCAGCTGTTGATTACGCTGTTTCAAAATTATCATTTTTAGATACTCCAAATGATAAAGCAGTTAAGAAGTATTTAATCGACAGCGTTAATCAACAGTTTAATGGTTCTGGACATACTATTCCTAGTGCCTTATCTGATTTAGCTCAATCATATGGCATTTATGTGGAAAAAGACGTGGAAGAATTTCAAGTACCACAATTCGTAAGGAGTGGATTATGAAAGTCGATGAGGACAGTGGTGGCATGTGGTGTTTAGTAATGTTTGATTTACCAGTGAAAACAAAAGTGGAGCGTCATGCTGCAACTGTATTTCGCAATATGCTGCTTGATATGGGATATGCAATGGTGCAATTTTCTGTATATGTTCGTTATAGTCCCACTCAAACAGGAAATAGAACTTCAGTAAAAATAATTAAGGATAATCTTCCGCAGCGTGGATCTATACGCATTTTACATGTCAGTGATCATCAATGGTCATCTGCGCAACGTTATTACAATGCCAGGCAAGAAAAGAAAGAAGAAACCCCAGATATCGCTATGCTTTTTTAATCGTAAAAAGCTTTATAATAGTTGAAATTCTACCATTCTTGACGATATACCAATTATATCAAGAATGGTAGAAGCTAATTTTCAATGTGGGTACACGCAAGAGAGCAAGTCCCCCAATTATATCAAGAATGGTAGAAGCTAATTTTCAATAAATTACTTACGCTATCAACACCCGAGACAATTATATCAAGAATGGTAGAAGCTAATTTTCAATCACCATACGCTTTCACGTCAGCCTCACTCAATTATATCAAGAATGGTAGAAGCTAATTTTCAATTAACGCCAACAGAGCATGACGGCGACATCAATTATATCAAGAATGGTAGAAGCTAATTTTCAATGATATATTTTAAGTGCTCTGTGTCATCTCAATTATATCAAGAATGGTAGAAGCTAATTTTCAATGTCTTGCGTTGATTTAGTGCATGATTTTCAATTATATCAAGAATGGTAGAAGCTAATTTTCAATGGCCGCATTAGCAACCGGCATCAGAATACAATTATATCAAGAATGGTAGAAGCTAATTTTCAATGAAGCTGGTTTGAGTCGCACTCGTCACCCAATTATATCAAGAATGGTAGAAGCTAATTTTCAACATCATGCGTCGATTTAGTGCACGATATGCAATTATATCAAGAATGGTAGAAGCTAATTTTCAACGGTTCTATAATCGTATGCTCCCTAAATACAATTATATCAAGAATGGTAGAAGCTAATTTTCAACGCGCATCATGGAAAGCGTACGCACCACACAATTATATCAAGAATGGTAGAAGCTAATTTTCAACCTTAACGTTGAATATGCGCTCGCAAAAAGCAATTATATCAAGAATGGTAGAAGCTAATTTTCAACAAGCCCTGATGTTTCGAAACCGTCGATGCAATTATATCAAGAATGGTAGAAGCTAATTTTCAACTAGTAAATAAAAACGGGGAAGCTGGAAAGCTTCCCCTGCAGTGATAATCATCAAAACTGCTGAGCAATCAAACTGGATAACAAGTCCAGTCTTATTGAAAATTAGCACTTCTAATATATCATTTTTAAGAAATAGAAAACAAGTGAACTTTTCTAAGTTTTGCTAAAAAATTTAAAAAATAACATATTGATATAATCAATAGATAGTGTAGTTGAAAATATTTTCGCTTTACGCATGTTCGCGTTTTCTAAAAAATGTCTTCTGGAAGTGTATGTAGGACTATAGGCTCAAAAGTGTGTAAATCTAAGCTGTGATGAATATTCTGTGACATAAACTAGCCTCAGCACCGTTACTAACTCAGTTATCTAACTGAAAAAATAACGGTAATCACCCAAACACTGTTAAAAACTCAGTCAGTAGACTGAGAAAACAACGGTCATGCGTTACTAGTGCAGTAAGTAGACTGCGCTAATAACGAATAATTGAGATTTATCGTTACTCACGCAGTACTTAATCTGCGTTAATAACAAATAAGCTGGGTTATATGTTACTGGTGCAGTACATAAACTACACCAGTAACAGCGTTTGATGATTTATTGTTAAATACTCAGCTAATACCTACTTCGAACGCCACTGCGCATAAGGAATAACCCAAATTATTTAAGCGTTATCTGCGCAAGACAAGCAAACGCACTATTGCTTTACCAAATGTGCACGCGCTCGCTTGGGTCGAGCCACATCTCGTCGCCTTCTTTAACATCGAAGGCATCGTAGAACAAATCAACGTTTCTAGCAATGCCGTTAGTGCGGCATTCGGCTGGGGAGTGTGGGTCGATTTGAAGCAGCTGTTCCGCAATCTCATTACGAGCCTTGGAACGCCATACAAGTGCATAGCTTAAGAAGAATCGTTGCAAAGCAGTGAAACCATCTACTTCAGGAGCGTTCAGCAAAGTTTCGCGAATAGCATCGTCACTTCCGTCAATTTCACGTCCTTCACTCTTTTGTAAAGCGAAAGCGTATGCTTTAAGCGCAATAGTTACGCCGCTTAAATCGCCAATATTTTCGCCGATTGTTAAAGCACCGTTTACGTGAGGCATCGCATTGCGCTCAGCTTTGTTCTTTAAGTGAGAGTATTTAACAATCAGCTGCGTTGGTGTAAAAGCGTTGTATTGCTCAATAAGCTTTTTAGTGCGCTCAGCAAAGTTAGCTTTGTCTTCTTCAGTCCACCAATTGTTAAGCACGCCGTCGCCGTCGTATTCGCAACCTTGATCGTCAAAACCGTGACCGATTTCGTGACCGATCACGGCACCAATAGCGCCGTAATTTGCTGCGTCTGGAGCGCTCGGGTTAAAGAATGGAGGTTGCAAAATTGCAGCTGGGAACACGATTACGTTCAGCAGAGGATCGTAGTAAGCGTTCACAGTTTGCGGAGTCATCTGCCATTCTTCGCGATCCACAGGATTTCCAGCTTTTGCAGTATTCCTACCGAAGCCAAATCGATAAACTTCGCGCATATTCTCAACTAAATCAGCATCTTCCTTAATATTTAGCGCAGAATAGTCAACCCAATGATTCGTGTAACCAATATTTGGCTCAAACTTGCTAAGCTTTTCCAAAGCCTTCGCTTTAGTTTCCTCGCCAAGCCAGCTGCTGTGAGAAATCGACTCGCGGTAAGCGTTAATAAGATTGTCAACTAAGCCTTTCATATACTCTTTAGAAGACTCAGGGAAATGCAATCGCACGTATTCGCGTCCAACTTCCTCGCCGCAAGCATTGTCAACAACTCCAATTGCTCGCTTCCAGCGGTCGCGCTGTTTTGTTGCTCCAGAAAGCACTTTGCCGTAGAAATCGAATCTAGCTTCTGCAAAATCTTCGCTCAATAAGCTTGCCCAAGACAAAATCACGTGCACGCGTGCCCAAAGCTTTAAATCTTCTAAGTCGGCTTCCTGCCAAATCTTATTCAATCCTTCTATAAAGCTTGGCTCGTGAACTACTACTTTGCTAAAAGCTTCACGAAGATTGATTGTCTGATGTGCTTCTTCTTCTAAGTTATCGTACGCTTTTTGTGCAGCATCTAAGAAAGCGTCGAGATTAAGCGCTTCAAGATTTTTTGCCAAATCAGCATAATCGCAAGGATTATAAGTTTTTTGAGAATCGCGAGTTGCAACGTTATCCCAATGCTTGCTTGCAATCTGCGTTTCAACATTCAAAAAACGCTCGGCTTGCGTTTGGGTAGTAGTGGTATCTCCGTAACCGGCCAATCTCAACAACGAAGCTACCATTTTTACGTATTCAGTACGAATTGGAGCGTAATTATCTTCGCGATAATATGCTTCGTCTGGCAAGCCCAATCCCGACTGCTCAATATGCATAATATTCGTCTTAGGATCTTTAGGGTCTCCGTAAACGCCAAAAGCAAACATTGCATCTGGGCCGCCGTACGGATTAAGCTCGCCAATAGTGCGAACCAAATCTTCCTTAGTTTCTGCAGAATCCACAGCGTCTAAATCGCCCTTAATTGGCGTAATTCCAGCTTTTTCGATAGCTGCAGTGTCTAAATAGTTACGGTATAAAGTTTGCGACTTTTTAGCTGTGCAATCTTCGCTTTCTAAAATATCTCGAATTTGCGTCTCTGCATCTTCTGCAAGCTTGTGGAAAGCACCATACATTGGTTTGTCTTCTGGAAGAGTGTAAGTGTCAATCCAAGGACCGTTTACGTAACGGAATAAATCGTCTTGTGGTCGAGTGACCGAAGAGAGGGATGCAGGGTCGAAATCTACAGCAGAAATTTCCTTCTGCAATCCCTTATTTTTACTATTATTTTCATTGTTGTTAGACATGAGATTAGCTTACAAGTATTAAGCGACACTATTAATTAATATTTTCCGCCATATTTTCTCATTATTTTCGCCATATTTTGCGCTATTTTCGTGCCTGCGCGTTAGTCTTAAAGCATGATTGAACTTAAAACTCCATCTGAAATTGAAGCGATGAAGCCTGCAGGTCGCTTCGTCGGTAGCATTCTTAAAGACTTGAAAGCAATGACCAAAGTTGGCACGAATCTTCTTGAGATTGATGACTTCGTTCGTCAGCGAATTATGAGCCGCAAAGGTGCCTCTTCTTGCTATGTTGATTACGCTCCTGATTTTGGTACAGGACCTTTTGCGCACTATATTTGCACTTCTGTAAACGATGCTGTTCTTCACGGAGTTCCATACGATTACAACCTTAAAGACGGCGATTTGTTAACTCTTGATTTGGCAATTAACGTCGACGGATGGGTTGGTGATTCTGCTATTAGTTTCGTTGTTGGAAATCATGCTGATCCTGAGGATTTGCGCTTAATTAAGTGCACTGAGGAAGCACTTGAGGCTGGTATCAATATGGCTCAGCCTGGCAACCGTCTTGGCGATATTTCTGCTGCTATTGGATGCGTTGCTCACGAGTATGGTTACAGCGTAAACCTTGAGTTTGGTGGCCACGGAGTCGGTCATATTATGCACGGAGATCCGCACGTTCCTAACGATGGCACTGCTCACCACGGATACAAGCTTCGCCCAGGTCTTGTGATTGCAATTGAGCCATGGTTCTTAAAGACTACTGACGAAATTTACCAGGATCCAAAAGACGGTTGGACTCTTCGCTCTGCTGATGGTTCTCGCGGTGCACACACTGAGCATACGATTGCGATTACAGAAAACGGTCCTGAGATTTTGACCGTGCGCTAAACTTATAAATAGTTGATTTTGTAAGTATTTTGCGAGTAGTAATTGCGTAAAACAGGTATGTAAAGAGGTACTTTAAGTAAATGGCGGAATTTGATTTTTCCCAAGCATTAAATGATGTTGAAGCAAAGTATTCTTCGATTTCTAAAGCACTAGATGTCGATTCGTTGAAGGCTACGATTGCTGATTTAGAAAAGCAGGCTGCAGAGCCCGGACTTTGGGATGATTCTGAGCATGCTCAGCAAGTCACAAGTAAGCTTTCTGCAGCTCAGTCTCAATTGAAGCGTTTGCAAGCTGTTGAGCAACGCATTGAAGAT
Organism: Bifidobacterium sp. C0047B3; assembly: GCF_056590535.1. Lineage (NCBI taxonomy): Bacteria > Bacillati > Actinomycetota > Actinomycetes > Bifidobacteriales > Bifidobacteriaceae > Bifidobacterium > Bifidobacterium sp. C0047B3. Next base: position 183,723 of record NZ_JBWPWH010000001.1, read on the forward strand.
ACTAAGACTTTAATTGAGCTTGGTGAAGAAGAAGGCGATGCTGATTCAATGAATGAGGCTCAAGAAGAGCTTGGAAATATTGCTCACGAGTTGGACGATATGGAAGTTCAGACTCTTCTTGACGGCGAGTATGACGCTCGTTCTGCAGTTGTTACGATTCGCTCTGGTGCGGGCGGTGTGGATGCTGCTGATTTTGCTCAAATGTTGCTTCGTATGTACTTGCGTTGGGCTGAGCGAAATGGCTATAAAACTAAGATGATGGATACGTCTTACGCAGAAGAAGCTGGTATTAAATCCGCTACTTTCCAAGTTGATGCCCCTTATGCGTATGGTCGTCTTTCTGTAGAAGGCGGCACTCACAGAATGGTTCGTATTTCGCCATTCGACAATCAAGGCCGTCGCCAAACTGGCTTTAGTGCTGTTGAAGTAATTCCTCTTGTTGAAGCTACGGATCATATTGATATTCCGGATTCTGACATTCGCGTGGATACTTTCCAAGCTTCAGGACCTGGCGGCCAGGGAGTGAACACTACGTATTCTGCTGTTCGCATTACGCATTTGCCAACCGGTTTGGTTGTTTCTATGCAAGATGAACGAAGCCAGATTCAGAACCGCGCTGCTGCAATGGCAGTTTTGCAATCGCGTTTGCTTGTGCTTAAGCATGCTGAGGAAGCTGCAAAAAAGAAGGAACTTGCTGGAGATATTAAGGCAAGTTGGGGAGATCAAATGCGCTCTTACGTGCTTCACCCTTATCAGATGGTGAAGGATTTGCGAACTGGTTACGAGACTTCTCAAACTCAAGCTGTTTTTGACGGCGATATTGACGGTTTTATTGAAGCTGGCATTCGTTGGCGTCACGAGCAGCGAGTTGCAGCTCAAAAAGAAGCTGAAGCAGAATCTTAAATAAAACTAAAGATAAAGCTAAATCTAGAACTAAAAACCAACAATTACACATAATCTTCGGAAGGAATTGAAACAATGTCGCTGATTTCATTAGATCATGTGTCAAAAATATATCCTCGAGGTACACGTCCTGCATTAGACGATGTATCTTTGCATGTAGATCGCGGAGATTTTGTGTTTCTTGTTGGCGCTTCCGGTTCTGGCAAAACTACATTGCTTAGTTTGCTGCTTCGCGAAGAAGAAGCAAATGGTGGGGAAATTCACGTAGCTGGTAACGATTTGCGCAGACTTTCTAACCGACAGGTGCCGCAGTATCGTAGATCTCTTGGTTTTATTTTCCAGGATTATAAGCTGCTTAATAATAAAACAGTTTATCAAAATGTTGCTTTTGCTTTGGAAGTGATTGGCACGAGTCGTTCTACGATTCGCTCGCTTGTGCCTCGTGTTCTTGAAACTGTTGGTTTGACTGGTAAAGAAAATAATTACCCACACGAGCTCTCTGGTGGTGAAGCGCAGCGAGTTGCAATTGCTCGCGCATACGTAAATCACCCTCAAATTATTCTTGCAGATGAGCCTACTGGTAATTTGGATCCGACTACTTCTCTTGGAATTATGGAAGTTTTGGATGCTATTAACCGAACTGGCACAACGATTGTTATGGCTACGCATAATGAGGAAATTGTGAACTCAATGCGTAAGCGAGTTGTGGAGCTTCATGCTGGAAAAATTGTGCGTGATGAGCGTGAAGGATCATATGATTCTGCATTGTATTTCCCAGATAGTGAAGTTGAGCATAATTCTAAAGCACAACAAACTGTTGAAAATTCTCAAGATCAATCAGATCGCGATGCTCAAAAATCAATTGCTCAATCTGAGCATACCGAACGCCATAAGAGGCTTTCTAAAAAAGCTCAACGTGCGGCTCAAGCGCGTGAAGTTGTTGACATGGTAACGCAATCGTTGAAGAGTGACACTTCAGAAAATGAAGGAATTGCGCGCCTTGCTCAGTCTGTTCATTCTGGCAGAACTGGTCGTTACGGCGAAGTGTTCCAGTCTTTGGAAACAACAATGACTTGGGGACGCGGATTGATTTCTTCAAACGATAATGAAGATGTTGAAGAAGATGATTTAGAAGTTGAGATTTCGGAAGATAATAAAGAATCCTCTGAAGCTGCCGGAAATTCAGAAACTGCAGAAACTGCTAATACTACTGAGACTACTGATAATAATGAAACTGCAGAGACTAATGAATCTCACGAAACTGCAGAATCTCACGAAATTCGCGAAACTGCTGAAGACTCTGAAGTGAGCAAAGAATCACAATCTGAAACCAGTGATGAGTCGCAATCCGAAGCAGAAAGTAAGTCACAATCCGATGCTGAATCTGAGCGATTCGAGCGTAAATCTCAGCTTCCTCCTATGCCTCCAGCTCCGCCTAAGCCACCTGTTGCGGCTGCAAATACTAATAATAAGAACATTAGTGTTGACGATAGCAATAATGACACTAATAAAACTGAAGGAGCAGAGTAATGCGTTTAAGATTTATTTTTTCCGAAACATGCATTAGTTTGCGTCGTAATGTTTCGATGATTCTTTCGGTTATGCTTGTAACGTTCATTTCTTTCCTTTTCATTGGTGTTTCAGTGCTTATGCAAGCGCAAATTACCAAGGCAAAAGGTGACTGGTATGACAAAGTAGAGGTGGTTGCTTGGCTGTGCCCGGATGGAACTAGCCAATCTCCTTCTTGTGCTTCTGGAAAAGCGCCTACTAATGCCGAAATTGTAAAATTGGAGCATATTATTCACCAAGAATTAGGTGATGATGTTTCAAATATTACTTATGTTAGCCGCAATGAATTTTATAAGAACACATTCTTAAAGCAATATCCTAACGGAATGTATCAAGGACGTACTTTAACTGCGGCAGATATGCAAGATTCGCTGCGATTGAAGCTTACTAATCCTATGAAATATCAGGTTGTTTCAGAAGTTCTTTCTGGACGCGACGGTGTGGAAGAAGTTGTTGATCAGCGTCAGATTTTTGATCCTGTTTTCAGTGTGCTTAATCGCGCTACTGTTGTGACTATTGTGCTTGCAGCAGTTATGGTTGTTGTAGCTATTATGCTTACTGGCACTACGATTCGAATGTCTGCTGCTAGCCGACGTCAAGAAACTGAAATTATGCGCTTAGTTGGTGCCTCTAACTGGACTATTCGCATGCCGTTTATTCTTGAAGGAGCGTTCGCGTCGTTTGTAGGTTCTTTACTTGCTGGTGCTGCGCTAAGTTTAGTAGTTAAAGTTTTTGTAACTGATTGGCTTGCGCAGAATGTGCGTTGGATGCCATTTGTTACTCAAACAACTGTGTGGCTATGCGTTCCAGTACTTGTAGCTGGTGCAGTAGTGCTATCTATAGTTGCTTCTGCTATTGCTTTGAGGAGATACTTAAAAGCTTAAGATGCAAAATAATAGATGCGTAATTATTTGCGTTATTTTCGTATCAGCATTGTGAAAGTAATATTTTAAAAGATTTTAAGTAGAAACTCGCATGATTCCTTGTATTACGGTATAATTCGCAATAGTGATGTTGAAAGGGAAGTGATATGAGCGAAGATCGACATAGCATGTATGTAATTCGACGCACTAATACTGTAGTGAGTTTAATAGTTGCTATTTCAATGATGTTTGCTGGTGTTGCTGGTACATTATTTAATGCGTCTACTGCAAGTGCTGTCAATATGAAGGAATATAGGCGCAAAATACAACGAAACGAGAACCTGAAGCGCCAACTTGCTGGTGTAAATAAACAACTTGCAAATAAAATCATTGAATTAAATGATTTAAATGAGCATAAAATTCCAAATCAAATACGAGCTGCTCAACAAGCAGAAGAGCAAGCTTCTCAAGCGCGCAGTCTTGTAGAATCAACGCAGCAGCGTCTAGAATCTGCGCAAAAAGATAAGCGTGATTTGGAAGAGAAAATTAAAAAAACTGGTGAAGATTTTGATGATGCTAAGGCTGCTGTAGCGCAGCTTGCTCGTAAGAGTTTCCATGGTTCTCAAGCATCTAATGTTATGAATATTGTGACTAAATCAACTACTACAGAACAGTTTGTTGGGAAGTTGCAATCCGAAGCTGCTGTTGCTAGAAGTGAAGCAAATGCTGCTAATGATGCTGCTATTAAGTTGAATACTTCTATGAATCGTCGTCAGCGTTTGGCTGCTATCGAAGCAGAAATCGCCAAGTTAAAGCAACAGGCGGACGCTCAAGCACAAAGTGCTCAAATTGCTGCGAAAGCTGCTAATGATCGCAAAAAGTCTTTGCAAAGTTTGCGAGATCATGGTGAAGAGATTCGCAAGCAGCTAGAAAGTCAAAAGAGTAGTTTAACTTCTCAGTCTGCTCGTGAAGCTGCAGAAATTATAGCAATGAAATCTGCTATTGATGCTCAAGCTCGTGCTCTTGCTAATAAGTCATTTGCTAAAGCTGATCCGAATGCTGGTAATCGTCAGCAATTAAATGGAAGCTCTGGAAGGAATATTTACCTTCCTCCAATGCAACTTTCTAATGGTGCTGCTAATGGTATGAATTATACTGTTCCTGGAAATTGTGCAGAGGGTTCTAAGTCCTGCTACGGGCATGATACTGGAAACACTGTTGGCGGTTCTGCTTATCCTGCACGTCAATGCACGTTATGGGCTTATTTGCGTCGTTCGCAACTTGGTCTGCCTGTTGGTTCCTACATGGGTAACGGTGCCGAGTGGGCGAATACTGGCCGTAGGCTTGGATATTTAGTTAATAGAACTCCACATGTTGGTGCTGTTATGGTGTTTGCTCGCGGTCAACGCGTTGGCAACTGGAATGCTGATTGGCAATATGGACATGTTGCGGTTGTGGAACGTGTAAATGCTGACGGATCAGTTCTTATTTCTGAAGGTGGAACTGGTTTCTCGACATTCCCTGCTTATGAAACTATTTATAATCCAGGCGATTACGAGTATGTGCATTATTAAATATAAGCACTTCAAGGTTTTCAATTTGTTGAAATTGAATGCGTTGTAAGTTTACGACTTATTGTTCTTGCCATAAGATAGTAGTATCTTATGGCAAGTTTCTTTTGTGCGTGATGTGTACTGGAGGGGAATTATGGCAAATAAGCCTGCGCAAGATGGCACTGTTACTGTGGCACAAAACCGTAAAGCGCATCATGATTATGTGATTGAAGATTGTTATGAAGCAGGTCTTGCTCTTACTGGTACTGAAGTTAAGTCACTTCGCGAAGGGCGTGCTTCTTTAGCTGAATCATTTGTGAATATTGATCGTCGCGGTGAAATGTGGCTTGAGGGAGCAAATATTCCTGAATATTTAAACGGTACGTGGAATAATCATGCTCCTAAGCGCAAGCGTAAGCTTCTGCTTCATGCTGCTGAGATTGCTAAGCTTTCTAGGCAAACCGAAGCGAAAGGCTACACTGTTGTGCCTTTGCGTTTGTATTTTAAGGGAAGTTACGTAAAGGTAGAAATTGCTTTAGCACGCGGTAAAAAGGAATTTGATAAGCGTCAGGCTTTGCGTGAGGAGCAAGATAAGCGAGAAGCTTTGCGTGAAATGCGTTACCGTAATTTGCGTTCTCGTGAGTAGTTTATGTCGCTTTCCAGTTAGATTCCGACCGAAACTGCTCAGCCGTGAGTAGTTTTGGTCGCAAGTAAGTTGCGCGCTCAATAATCATCTCAACGCGACACGCACATATTATACATTATTGCGAATAATATACAGTTTTTGTTTATAAAAAGCATAATTATTGTGCAGATGCACTGTATGAGTATCTTCGTATATTCAATAATCGCATAAAAGGCTGTTGAATTTGTAGTGTTATCGTGTATAGTTATACACATCAATGCAAATTATAAATTCTTAGTAAATAAATGAGGAGAAGAACTATGTTTAAATCTATGAAACCTGTTGCTATTGTTGCATCTTTAGTAATGATTGGCAGTATTGCTGCATGTGGACCTGCTGATTCTAAAAAAGCAGACCCTGATGTTGCTCGTAGCTATGATGTAAGTCATGTGCAAAAAGACGATGCTGTTGCAGCATTAGTTCCAGCAGAAGTTGCGAAAACAGGAGAGCTAACTGTTGGTGTAAACGTAAGTTATGCTCCTGCAGAATTCTTTGCTGCAGACGGTAAAACTCCTGTAGGTTACGAAATTGATTTTTCGAAGGCTCTTGCAAAAGTCATGGGCTTAAAAGCAAAAATTATGCATGCTCAGTTCGACTCAATTATTCCAGCAATAGGAAGCAAATATAATGTCGGTATTTCTGGTTTTACAGTAAATGCTGAACGTATGAAGTCTGTAGACTTTATTACTTACGCAAACGCAGGTTTGTCTTTTGAAGTGCGCAAGGGAAATCCTACTAAAGTAGATCCAAAGAACCTTTGTGGCAAGAAAGTAACTTTGGAAACTGGTACTGTTGGCGAACCTATTATGGAAGAAGCAAAGAAAGAGTGCGCAGCTAAAGGAGATAAGCCTCTTGAAATCATGAGCTTCAAGGAGCAAACTGACGCAACTACCGCACTTATTTCCGGTCGCGCTGACGTTATGTATGCAGATACTCCTGTTGCAGGTTACGCTTCAATTAAGAATCCTGGAAAGCTTGAAATTTTGGAAAACAGCAAGGATTCTGAGCCAATGGGAGCGGCTGTTAAAAAGGGTGATACAGCGATGCTGAAGGCTGTAAAAGCTGGCATTGATAAGCTTATGAAGTCCGGCGTCTACAAGGATATCTTGAAGAAGTGGGGCGTTGAAGATGTTGCTATTGAAAAGTCTGTAGTTAATCCAAAACTATAAAACTTTAGCGATAAAACTTTAGCTATCAAATAATCAAATAATTATTTAAAATGATATCGTTAATCTGAGTCGTGATTTAATTCTCGGCTCAGATTGTTTCGTTACTTTGCTGTTTTGTATAAACGTACTTATTGGAGCATATTTTGAATTCTTTAATTGGTAACTCTTCTAAGAGCAAGTCCGGAGTAGCTAACTCTGAACGTATTTTGCCAGTAAAAAAGCCGGGACCTATTGTTGCTGGAGTAATTGTAGCTGTAATAGCATGTTCGCTTCTTTACAGTATTATTACCAACCCTCGTTTTGAATGGGATGTAGTTGGAATATATCTAATAAGCGATAACGTGCTTTCTGGTATTGGCTGGACGTTGCTTCTTACGCTAATTGCTATGGTAATTTCAATCGTGCTTGCTGTAGGCTTAGCGATGATGCGTAAGTCAATTAATCCTGTGCTTCGTGGCGTAAGTTGGTTCTTTATTTGGTTTTTCCGTGGTACTCCTGTTTATACTCAGCTTGTATTTTGGGGCATGTTTGCAGTTCTTGTGCCGAAAATTAGTATTGGTATTCCTTTTACTTCTGTAGAATTTTGGTCTATCGATTCTAATGTAATTATGACTTCTCTTACTGCTGCTGTAGTTGGTTTGTCTTTGAATGAATCCGCTTATTTGTCGGAAATTGTTCGCGCAGGATTGGAAGCCGTAGATAGCGGACAAGTTGAAGCTGCTAAGGCTCTTGGAATGGGTAGAGCTTTAACTATGAGGCGTATAATTCTTCCTCAAGCAATGCGTATTATTGTTCCTCCACTTGGTAACGAAACAATTGGTATGCTGAAAACGACTTCGTTAGTTCTTGCAGTTCCGTTTACTCTTGAATTGCAATTTGCTACAAACGCTATTGCTAACCGTATCTATAAACCAATTCCGCTTCTTCTTGTTGCAAGTATTTGGTATTTGATTATTACTTCCATTTTGATGGTTTTGCAATACATGCTCGAGAAGCATTTTGCTAAAGGCTTTGAAGCAAGAGATATTGTAAAACATGCTCGACTTAATACTGATTCTGATCAGCGCGGCGATCAATCATTAGATGCTAAACGGAAAAATGTTAAAGGACGAAATGATGCTGCTATGCTCGGATTTAATGCTTAAATAAGCGCATAATAGCTTAAATTTTAAATATTTTTCTTTGTAAACTTTAAATTTTGCATGAAACAAACAAATTGGATGTGAATAAATGGTAGAAGCAAAATCTAATCTTCCTGCGGTTGCTATTAACGACGTGCAAAAATCTTTCGGTCAATTGCATGTACTTAACGGTATTAACATGACAGTGAACCCAGGTAGCGTAACAGTTATTTTGGGTCCGTCCGGTTCTGGAAAATCGACGTTATTGCGTTTAATTAATCAACTAGAAACTTTGACTGCAGGAAGTATAAGTATTTATGGCGAGCGCATCGGCGTAAAGCAAGTAACGCATAAAGGTGAGAAGTGCCTGCAGGCTCTTAACGACAAAGAAATTGCTCAACAACGTGCGAAACTTGGCATGGTATTCCAGCGTTTTAATTTATTCCCTCATATGACGGCTTTAGAAAACGTTATGGAAGCTCCTATTCATGTTATGCATATGAAAGCTCAAGAAGCGCGCGATTTAGCTATTGAAGAGTTAAAGCGAGTCGGCATGGATGATCGTATGAACCATTATCCTGCAGAGCTTTCAGGCGGTCAGCAGCAGCGCGTTGCAATTGCTCGCGCTCTTGCTATGAAACCGGAAATTATGCTATTTGACGAGCCAACATCTGCGCTAGATCCAGAGCTTGTAGGTGAAGTGTTAACCGTTATGCGAAATCTTGCTAAAGATGGCATGACTATGATTGTAGTAACTCACGAAATTGGCTTTGCGCGTGAGGTTGCAGATCAGGTTGTGTTTATGGATGGCGGTGTCATAGTTGAGCAGGGTAGTGCAGATATTATTACTAATCCGCAAACTGATCGTTTTAAAGATTTCCTAAATCACGTATTGTAATTTACGTAAGAAACGTATCTTATTTATGTAGTTTTGCGTAGTTTTTGTGTGCTTCTCTGGCGTGCGCTCGCTCGCATAACGTACAATAGAAGATTATGTGTGGCATTGTAGGATACGCAGGTTTTGGAAAAGTTTGTGCAAAACCTTTAGAAGTTTGTTTAGGTGGGTTAGAGCGTCTAGAATATCGCGGATATGACTCTTCGGGTGTAGCTTTAGTTGCTCCTGGGATGAAATGTGCGACTGTGCGAAAGAAAGCTGGTCGTTTATCTGTTCTTCGCAACGATATTGATGCAAATCCTATGCCTGAAGCGAGTGCAGCTATTGGTCATACTCGTTGGGCTACTAATGGTGCTCCTTGTGACACTAATGCGCATCCTCATACTAGTGCAGATGGCAAAATCGCGCTTATTCATAACGGCATTATTGAAAATGCTGTTGTATTAAAAGAACAGCTTCACGAAGAAGGATACGAATTTTCTTCTCAAACAGATACTGAAGTTGCTGCAAAATTACTTGGCAAAATTGCGAATGATATTGTAGACGAAACTGGTAAGCCGGATTTATTCACAGCTCTTCGTCGTACTGCAAAAATGTTAAAAGGAGCTTTCACATTACTTGCTGTTGACGTTCGTCAGCCAGGTATTGTGGCTGCTGTTCGTCACGATTCGCCTTTGGTTGTAGGTCTTGGAGACGGTGAGTATTTCCTTGGCTCTGACGTTGCAGCTTTTGTTGCTTATACGGATCGAGTCTTGGAAGTTGGTCAAGATCAAGCTGTGTGCATTGGAGATGTAGATGGCAGTGGAAAAGCATCTTTGCTTCTAACTGATTTTGACAATAATATTGTTGAAAATCCTACTTGTTTTACGGTTGATTGGGATGCTTCTGCAGTAGAAAAAGGCGGTTGGGATTCCTTTATGGATAAGGAAATTCATGAGGATCCACATGCTGTTGCTGACACTTTGCGCGGTCGCTTTGACGCGCAAGGAAATATTGTGCTAGATGAGGTGCATATTAGTCAAGATGTTTTGCGTTCAATAGATAAAATTATTGTTGTTGCTTGCGGAACTGCAAGTTATGCCGGATTGGTTGCAAAATATGCTATTGAGCATTGGGTTCGCGTGCCTGTAGAAGTTGAATTAGCTCATGAGTTTAGATATCGCGATCCTATTTTGACTCATCGCACATTAGTTGTTGCTATTTCGCAATCTGGTGAAACAATGGACACGCTTATGGCTTTGCGTCATGCTCGTGAGCAAGGTAGTCGTGTTCTCGCGATTTGCAATACTCAAGGTTCTAGCATTCCGCGCGAATCTGATGCAGTTCTTTACACGCATGCAGGTCCCGAAATAGCAGTTGCGTCTACTAAAGCTTTTGTTGCGCAAATAGTTGCAGCCTATATGCTTGGCCTGTTTTTGGCGCAAGTAAAAGGCACTATGTATCGTGACGAAATTCAGCAAATAGTTGCGCAATTAAAAGAGATGCCGGATAAAATTCAGCACGTACTTGATACGCAATCTGAATCAATTATGAAAGCAGCTGAGCATACTCTAGAAGCTAAATCTTTCCTTTTCTTAGGTCGACATGTTGGCTATCCTGTTGCACTAGAAGGTGCGTTGAAGCTTAAGGAAATTGCGTATACGTTTACTGAAGGTTTTGCTGCAGGTGAGCTTAAGCATGGTCCTATTGCGCTTGTAGATGAAGGTGAGCCGGTAGTTGTGATTGTGCCATCCTCTCGCGGTCGTGATGTGCTTCATGCGAAAGTTATTTCTGGAATTGAAGAAGTTAAAGCGCGCGGAGCTTTCACTATAGCTGTTGCAGAAGAGGGTGATCCAGATGCTTCTCGCTATGCAGATATTGTGTTCTGGCGTCCTAAATGCGCGACTTTGCTAAGTCCTCTTGTAGATGTAGTTGCATTGCAATTATTTGCAATGGATATGGCAAAGTTAAAAGGTTATGATGTTGATAAGCCTCGTAATCTTGCAAAGTCTGTAACTGTTGAGTAAGCGCATAACAACGTTGAGTAACACAAAGTAACGGATGGCAAATCTTATGTCTGCATTTGCAAGAATTTTGCAACAGCGCAATCATTTTTCGCGTTTGCTTCTGTCGCTACTTTGTGTTTTTTCTTTGCTGTTTTCTTGCGGATGTGGAACTAAAGATTCTAGAACTCAAATTAGTGTTTGGTCTTGGGAACCAAGCATGAAGCGACTTGCTGAAGAATTTGAACTACATAATCCGGATGTTCACGTAACTGTAAAAGATACTAGCGGATATAGCAATCTTAATAGCGCTATTCAAGATGGCTACGGTATGCCGGATATTGTTCAATTAGAATATTTTGCTCTTCCGCAATATGCTGTAAGCGGACAGCTTTTAGATATTACTGATCGTGTGAAAAATACTCGCACTTTCTATACTCCTGGAACATGGTCTTCTGTGCAACTTGGTGGACGCATTTACGGTTTGCCAATGGATTCTGGCCCAATGGCTTGGTTTTATAATGATGACGTGTTTAAGCAGGCTGGTGTAGATGCCACAAAAATACATACTTGGGAAGATTACCGTCAGGCTGCTCGTAAGCTTAAAGATATCGGTGTGTATATTGCGTCAGACTCAGGTGACGCGAGTTTTTATAACGCTATGATTTGGCTTGCAGGCGGACACCCGTTTATGACTTCTCATGATGGGAAAACAGTTACTGTTAGATTGAGTAAAGATAAGGGTACTGAAGAGTTCACAAAATTCTGGCAATCAATGATTGATGAAGGCTTGATTGACATTAGAACTACAACTTGGAGTCAACGTTGGAAGAACGGTGTTGGAGCTGGCAAGATTGCTTCTGTCTTTTCAGGAGCTTGGATGCCGTCTTTGCTTTTGGAAAATGTGCCTGGAACTGCAGGATTGTGGAAAGTTACGAATGTGCCAACTATGCACGGCGAAAAGCGTAATGCAGAAATGGGCGGTTCTTCGTTATCTGTGCTTAAATCGAGCCGTAAACCTGAAGCAGCAATGCGATTTGTGAATTTTGTATGCCACGATATGCATGGAATTCGTACTCGTGTCAATGGTGGAGCGTTTCCTGCAGATGTTGTTACGCTTAGAGATAAGTCATTTTTAGATAGAACTACTATTCGTGATTCACGAGGCATTGATATACCTTATTTTGGTGGACAGAAGTTTAATCGTGTATTCGCAGATGCCGCTAATCGCGTGGATACGGGATACAGGTATTTGCCTTTTGAAGTTTATTCGCGAAGTGATTTTAGAGCAACTATGGGTCAAGCATATGACTGGAGTATTAAATCTTTAGCTAGATTAAACGTGCAAGCCATGATTGATGCTGGTGTTACTCGAGATGATGGAAGTAAATTGTGGCTTCCAGATGATCCTGGTAAGCGCATTTCTTTAAAAGATGGTCTTTTATTGTGGGAAAAAGATCTTCAAGAATATGGTTACAATCAAGGATTTGTAGTTAGATAATTTCGTAACTTATTAAACGTAACTTATTAAAATTAAGTGATTTCGTAAAAGCAGCTTAATTTTGCGTAAAAGTAAGATTATTAGCAAAAGTAGTATAAATACAATAGGATAGTATAAATACACATACAATACGTGCGCACGTGATTGCAGATTAACTTAAATCCGCTAAATGCCAATATAGAAAGTAGGCACACATGTTATTAGCAGTAGACATTGGTAATACGAATATTGTGCTGGGTTTTTTGGAAAATAACCGAATTGTTGGCACTTATCGTATGACAACAAAGTCTAATCATACTTCAGACGAGTATGGCATTATGATTGCGCAATTTTTGCATTTAAGCGGATTTAAAATAAGCGATGTTGAAGATGTTATCGTTGCTTCTGTTGTGCCGAAAGTTATGCATTCATTCCGTGCTGGTATTATCAAATTTCTTCATATCGATCCTATGATTGTAGGTCCTGGTGTTAAAACCGGCATGAATATTCGCATTGATGAACCAAGAACTCTTGGAGCGGATTGTTTAGCTGATTGCGTTGGCGCGTTTAGTGAGTATGGAGGATCCGTATTAGTTATTGATTTTGGTACAGCAACAACTTACAACTATGTAGATAAAAGTGGTGCGATTACTTGCGGACTTATTTGCACAGGAATTCGCACTGCAGCTGCTGCACTTTGGGATAACACGGCTCAGCTTCCAGAAGTGGAAATAGCTAGACCGCAGTCTGTTCTTGCAAAATCTACTAAACTCGCAATGCAAGCTGGATTATATTACAGCTTCTTGGGTGGAATTGAGCGCACAATTGCACAGTTTAAAGCTGAAATAGACGAGCCATTTAAGGTAGTTGCTACTGGTGGCTTGGGTAGGCTTTTTGAAAATGACGTGCAATCGATCGACTATTACGATCCGGATCTTATTTTCAAAGGTATGGCTTCGATTTATCAGCGAAACTTGCACTAATAGTAAATATCGTTTATTTGTTGTTTTGTGCTCCAAACGTGGGTAATTTTGCTCGTGTTTGGAGGGGTTTGGGTTGTGTTGTGCTCCAAATGTGAGGGAGGTCTGTCTTCGTCTCGATTGACGAAGGCAGACCTACCTTGCAAGGCTTTTTGTATTTACGAAAGATTGCAAATTCGATTACAAATCCAGGAAAAGCTGGTGGATTCGCGTATCGTCGTCAAGCTCCGGGTGGAAGGATGTGCCGATTTGCTTTCCTTGGCACGCTGCGACAACATGACCGTCTACAGTTGCAAGAGCTTTGGCATTAGAGCCTACTTCTGCAATGTAAGGAGCGCGAATAAACGTCATCGGCACATTGCCTATCTCGCCAAACTCAGCCTCGCAATGGAAGCTTCCGAGCTGACGTCCGTAAGCATTGCGTTTAACTGTTACGTCTAAAGTGCCAAAACCGTTTACTTCGTCACCTTCCACGTTCTTCGCAAGCAAAATCAAACCTGCGCAAGTGCCAAGAACAGGCATTCCGCCTGCTATCCGCTCGCGCAAAGGCTCGAGCATATTTTGCTCACGAAGAAGCTTAGCTTGCACAGTGCTTTCGCCGCCAGGAAGTACTAAGCGGTCAAAAGACTGCTCCAAGTCGCGCGCTTGACGAAGCTCAATAACGCGCGCGCCTAATTTTTCAAGCATTAAGCGATGTTCAAGAAAAGCACCTTGAACAGCTAAAACTGCTACAGTATGAGCGGAGTTATCAGTATTGGTAGGTGAGTTTGACAAAATTACTCGCCTCGCTCAGCCATCAAAAGCTTGATTTCCTGCTCATTAATACCAACCATGGCTTCGCCCAAGTTTTCGGAAAGCTTAGCAATCATCTTGGCATCCTTGTAATTAGTTACAGCTTTAACGATTGCTGCAGCGCGCTTTGCTGGGTCTCCAGACTTAAAGATGCCGGAGCCAACGAACACGCCTTCAGCGCCAAGCTGCATCATTAAAGCAGCGTCAGCTGGGGTAGCAACACCGCCGGCTGCGAAGTTAACAACAGGAAGCTTGCCGTTTTGTGCAACGTACTTTACGAGTTCGAAAGGCACGCGCAAATTCTTAGCTTCTTCAAAAAGCTCATCCTCGCGCATGCTTGTAAGCTTACGAATTGCGGAATTCATCATGCGCATGTGACGCACAGCCTGAATCACGTCACCAGTTCCTGGCTCGCCCTTAGTGCGAATCATGGAAGCACCTTCGTTGATTCTGCGCAAAGCTTCGCCCAAATCCTTAGCGCCGCAAACAAAAGGCACAGCAAAATCGCGCTTATTGATGTGGTACACGTCGTCTGCTGGGGAAAGCACTTCGCTTTCGTCAATGTAGTCGATCTCAATAGCCTCAAGCACCTGAGCTTCAACAAAGTGACCAATACGGCATTTTGCCATAACAGGAATAGACACAGCCTCTTGAATGCCGTGAATCATTGCTGGATCGCTCATACGAGAAACGCCGCCGGCTGCGCGAATATCAGCAGGAATACGTTCCAAAGCCATAACTGCGCACGCGCCAGAATCCTCAGCAATTCGCGCCTGCTCTGGGGTGGTGACATCCATAATCACGCCGCCTTTAAGCATTTGTGCCAGTTGACGGTTCAATGCTGTACGGTCTTCGCCGCTTTTGTTTTGCGGATCCGAGGATTCGTTCACAGTTACCGTAGTATTCAAGTTCTCAGCCATCATTCCTCGCTTTAGCTTTAACATATGAGCTTTTAACATATTAGATACGTGTGTGCATCTTAATATTTCGTGAATTTGCGCGCCTCTACGCTTTAATCTTATGTCGATTATTGCGTACGTTTGCAAGTTTACGTTCTGTTGGAATTTAACCACATTCGTAGGATATATCTCATATGTATTGGTATAAAAATATTACAAAAATATACAAAATATTATTTGATTTTTTGGACGCGCCATAGGTGAGCCTGGCTTGTCAATCGACTACGATTAGTAGTGCCGTCGACTTGTATTTGGGTTTATGTGGTATGCAAATAGTTATGTTTGCAAATGTGCATTTCCAATAAAGCGGCGAGCTATAAGACAAAAATAAATAAAGAATAAATAAAAAAAATAAATAATAACAAATAAATAATGTTTATATGCCATTAAGAAAGGTTTATGGTATGTCTAACAGCAAACCTGAGGAAAGCGTGCACGAAGAAAACGGCGCGACTGAAAAATTCTCCGGTAAAACTAACGATGAAGCTAACAAAAGCACTTCTTTCGCTGCGAGCACTGACTCTTCGCTGAATGAAGCTGAAAAATATGCTTCTTCCGGCTCGAAACGCAAAATGGGCAAGATGTGGCTATTTAGCTTAGCTATTGTTTTTATAGTAGTGTTTAGTGCAATTTTTGCAACTCTTACTACAGCTAATAAACCAAATAAATCAAATTCAGTATCGGAAATTTCGAACAAAACTATATCTATAGGTTTAAAGCTAGCTCCTACGAATCTTGATATTCGTAACCAATCAGGTTCATCGCTTGACCAGTTGCTTATTGGCAATGTGTATGAAGGCTTAGTTGCTCGCAATGCTACTAATCAGGTAGTTCCTTCGTTAGCTCAAAGCTGGGAAGTAAGTAAAGATGGTTTGCGCTACACATTCCACATACGTAAGGGCGCTGTATTTTCTAATGGCGATAAGCTTACTGCGCATGATGCGGAATGGTCGTTTAACGAGCTTATTGCTAAAAAATATCGCGGCTCTAACATGGTTGGAAAAGTTGAGTCTGCTAAAGCAAAAGATGATTACACATTTGAGATTACGCTTAAAGAGCCAAATGCTAAGCTTTTGTGGGCACTTTGCAGTCGTTCAGGTTTAGTTTTTGATAAAAACGCAAAGTATGATGCAAAAACTCAAGCAGTCGGTTCTGGACCGTATTTAATTGACAAATTTGTGCCAAATGATCGCGTTGTTTTAAAAGCAAATCCGCGTTATAAAGGCATTCATCGTGCGCAAACTAATAAGATAGTAGTTCGCTATTTTGTTGACGATAACGCAGCGGTTGACGCACTTTCTTCCGGTTCTGTGCAAGCATTAGCTCCTATTTCTGGTCAACTTGCTAAGCCTTTTAAAGATGATTCCAAGCGTTACGATGTCAGTGCAGGTAATGGCACAGATAAATTTGTTCTAGCTATGAATATGAAAGGCGAACGTACTAAAGATAAGCGCGTGCGCAAGGCTATTCGTTACGCGATTGATCACAAGCAAATTATTGCATCTCGTGGCGGCACGGATTTAGCTCTTGGCGGTCCAATTCCTTCTCTTGACCCTGGTTATGAGGATTTAACTAAGCTGTATCCGCATGATTTGAATCGCGCTAAGGCGTTAATGAAGGAAGTTGGATTTGACGAATCACATCCTATGGATTTGACGCTTACTTATCCGAATATTTACGGCACGCAAATTGGAGATCAGCTGCGCTCGCAATTGAAGCCTATTGGAATCAATTTGAAAGTTAATATTGTTGAGTTTACTACTTGGCTTCAGGATGTTTATAAGAATAAGCAGTATGATTTGTCGATGGTTGATCACAATGAGAGTCATGATTTTGGGCAGTGGGCAGATCCTACGTATTACTACGGATACGACAATAAGCAAGTCCAGGATTTGTATGCTAAAGCTATGCTTTGTGCGGATCCTAAAGAGTCAAATAAATTGCTTGCTAAAGCTGCGCGAATTATTAGCGAGGAGGCTCCTGCTGATTGGCTGTTTAACTATCGCGTTGTAACTGCGAAGGTGAAGAATCTTGAAGGAATGCCTTTTGACATGAATCAAGAGATTTTGCCGCTATACAACCTTCGACTTAGCTAGCGTATAACGAACTCTGCGCTAGTGTTCCAAAATAGACAGAATGAGACACTAGCGCAGCGCGACGACCTGCCTAAGCGCTGCGATTTAGCGCGCGAAGGCAATTCGGAGCGGAAACTCGCTTAAGTTGGAAGTCCAGTGGACTTCCAACGCGAGTTTCGTAAGCGAGCGCGTAATCCGCGCGAGCGTAATCTGCGCGAGTGTCCCAAAACATGCAAAATGAGACACTCGCGCAGCGCGCAAACTGCACTAGTGTCCGAATTTGTGTATTTGTGGTGCGTTTCGACTAGAAGAACGTAGAAAGGAGGCATTTTATGTTTCGTATGATTTGCTACAGAGTATTGCTGTTTATTCTTGCTTTACTTGGCATTTCTGTAGTTATTTTCATATCGTTACGTGTACTTCCGGGCGATGTTGCGCAAGTTATGGCCGGCTTAAACGCTCCTCGCGGAAAAGTAGAGGAGCTTAGAGCAGAACTTGGTATTAATAAACCACTTTTTACGCAGTATGTTGACTGGATTTGTGGTGTTTTCCGCGGTGACTTTGGTGTGTCTATGTTGACTGGTCGTTCTGTAAGTTCAACTATTGCGATGCGTGCTTCTATTACTTTTCCGCTGATTCTTTTGGGTCTGTTTATTGCTTTAGTAGTTGGTATTTCGCTTGGATGTTTGCAAATTACTCATGAAGGCAAACTTTCACAGGCAATTACGCGCTTTTTGGCTATTACGGCAGGCTCTGTTCCAGCATTATGGGGTTGCATGCTACTTATTTTGCTATTAGGACGCGGTATTGGCGTGTTCAGTTTGTTGCCAACTCAAGGTTTCCCTACAGATGGCTGGAGCGAATTTTCTGAAGCTTTTGAGTCTCTTCTTATTCCGGCTCTTACAGTCGGACTTATTGTTGGCTCTAGTTTTATGCGTTACACAGCTGCAACTGTTGAAAATATTGTTAAAAGTGAAGTAGCTTCTCAAGCTATGGCTTGCGGAATGACTCGCAAACAAGTTGTGTGGCGTGTTGGTTTGCGACTTGCTCTTCCTCAACTCGTATCTGTTATTGGTTTAACTTTCGCTCATATGGTTATGGGCGTGATGGTTATTGAAAACCTGTTCTCCTTACCGGGTATTGGTACGGGAATGGTTCGAGATGTTGGTTTGCGCGATCTAATTGCAGTGCAAGGTGAGCTTTTTATGCTTGCTGCGCTGTTCTTACTAATCGGCTTTGTGGTTGACATTACGCACCGACTACTTGACCCTAGGTTATCTAAAGATAGTTTGAATTAATTTCCTATTGTTGAATCTAACATGCGAATAAGGTGAGTTTTTATGTGCAATATGTCTAAAAAAAGTATCAAAGTAAAATCTACTTTATTTAAGCGCGTATGGAATGCTACTTTCGGTAAATTTGTGTGTTTAACGTTTGCAATATGGTTTTTTGTTGCTTTGCTTTCGCTTTTATGGACTCCGTATTCACTTTTAGAAACTAACGGTTTTAAAGTATGGCAGAAGCCGTCTTTTTCGCATTGGCTTGGCACGGACGGCACTGGTTCAGATATGCTTAGTTGGCTTATGGCAGGTTCAAGAATTGAGCTGATTCTCGTTTTTTCTACTGTTCTAGTTGCTGCTTGTGTTGGGTTTATTGTTTTGAGCTTTATGATTTCTAGTTCACAAATTGTTCGCACAATAAGCATTATGTCTGTTGACGCATTGATTTCTATTCCAACTGTTTTAATTGCGCTTATGCTTGCAGTTCCGTTTGGAGCTAGTGTTGTTGTGATTGTTATTGCTTGTGGAACTGGCTATGGCTTGAATTTAGCACGTATTGTACGGCCAAGTGCGCAGCTTGCGTTGCAATCTGATTATGTGACTTCAGCTGTTTTGCAAGGTTCCTCGCGTAAATATGTTCTTATTCATCATGTTTTACCAAATATTATTCCTGTTGCTTTTGTCGAGCTTTCTCTTTCTGCAGGAACTGTTATTTTGGCTGAAAGCGGCTTAACATACTTGGGTATTGGAGTTCCTGCTGGAGTTCCTAGCTGGGGGCGCGTGTTGGCTACTTCTGTTTCGTTAATTCACGTAAATCCTTTATCGGTTGTCTGGCCAGGTTTGATTGTGACTGTGGTTGTTGTTGCTCTTAATCTTTTTGGTGACGTATTGCGCAAAGTTTTAGATCCTTCATCAAAAAGTGCGAATAAAGTAGGGGAAAAATGAGCTTAAATATTCAAAATCTCACGCTAAAACTTGGCGGAAAACTAATTCTTGACAACGTATCAATTGAGATTTCTGACGGTGAGCGTGTTGGCTTAGTTGGTTCTTCTGGCTCTGGCAAATCTATGCTAATTCGAGCTATAACTGGATTATTGCCGTCAAATGCTGAAATTTCAGGCTCTTGTATGCTTGGCAATCTTCAAACAGTTAAAGCAAAAGATGAAAATTTAGCTTCTATTCGCGGAAAATACGTTGGTGTAGTATTTCAGCAAGCTAATAGAGCGCTTAATCCAATGTTAAGCGTTGAAAAACAAATTTCTTTGCCTTTGCGAATACATTACAATCTAGACGATGACGATATTCACAATCGAGTATGCATTATGCTTGAAAAAGTAGGGTTGTCGAAAAATCTCGCATCTAAACGCACATTTGAGCTTTCTGGAGGCCAACAGCAGCGAGTTGGTATTGCTACAGCTTTGATTACCTCTCCGCGTTTAATTTTGGCTGATGAGCCTACTACTGCGCTTGACTCGGTTACGCAAAGTGAAGTTGTGCGAATGCTTGCTTCACTCGTAGATGATATGGGCGCTTCAATGCTTTTTGTAACGCACGATTTTTCTGTGCTTTCGCATGCTGCTAATCGTTGCTATGTGCTCGATTCTGGGCGTGTGGTCGATAGCGAAAATGTTAAGAATTTGCTTGATAATCCGCGTATTTCTTCGACTAAGCAATTAGTGAGCGCTGCTAAAAAGTTGACTTTTAGAGCGCAAAATTTGGGATCTAAAAATTTGGATTCTGCAAATTTGGATTCTGCAAATTTGGATTCTGCAAATACTGATTTTGTAAATACTGGTTCTGTAAATACTGGTTCTGTAAACGTTGATTCTGAAAACGCTGATTTTAAGGAATTTAATTCCCATATTGGCAACAGTGAAGAAAATTCGCTTATAAATGCAAAAAATATTCACGTTACTTTAGGTCGCGCAAAAACTCGTGCTGAAGTGTTAAGCGGTGTAGATTTAAATCTTAATATTGGCGAATCTTTGGCGATTATTGGCGGATCTGGCTCCGGCAAAACAACTCTTATACGCGCTATGCTGGGGCTTGAAACTCTTTGCGAAGGAAACGTTACTTATTGCGGTGAAATCGTAAATAATGCAAATTTATTAGAAGTAAATAAAAATGCTTGTACGCTTATGAGACGCGAATCGTCGCTTGTATTTCAGCATCCGTTTGCTGCATTAGACCCACGCTGGACAGTTCAAAAAAGCGTTGCTGAGCCTCTTAGAATATGGCGAAAATCGCTTAAATTAGACGATGCAACTATTGAACAGCGTGTTTGTGAAATGCTGAAATTAGTAGGCTTAAAACCTGAAGATTTTTTGGAACGTCACCCTCATGAGCTTTCTGGCGGTCAAGCGCAATGTGTTTGTATTGCTCGCGCATTAATCAATAATCCTCGAGTTTTGCTTGCTGATGAGCCTATGAGTGCAATTGACGTTGCTGAAAGAACTCGCATTTTAGACGCTTTTGCGTCCATTCGCTCTGAGCGTAAAAATATGTCATGCATATTTGTAAGTCATGATTTGGGTATGATTCGGCATTTAGCAACGCGAGTTATTGTTCTTAATGAAGGAAAAGTTGTGGAATGTGGCAGTGTAAATGATGTGCTCAATAATCCACAAAATGACTACACTCGTGCTCTTGTAAACGCAGCAATCATGTAAATAAATCTTTCAACTAATAAATCTTTCAACTAATTAGGCAACTACCGTCTACTATAGAAGTAATCAGTACGTTAAAGAGTACGTTGTTTATTGTGTAGTTAAGTGAAGGGAATAATTATGAATAAGCAGGATGCGTCTAGACCTAGACCAGAAAGTTTTGAACTAGATCATACTAAAGTGAAAGCACCTTATGTGCGCTATATCAATACGCAAAAAGGTCCCAATGGGGATGTTATTTCCAACTATGATATTCGTTTAACGCAGCCTAATGAGGAAGCGATTCCTACTGCAGCTTTGCACACAATTGAGCATATGATTGCAGTGTTACTTCGCGAGCGCATTGATGGCTATATTGATTGCTCGCCTTTTGGTTGCAGAACTGGTTTTCATCTGCTAACTTGGGGTGAACACAGCACAGAAGATGTGGCGCGCGCTTTAAAGGAATCTCTTGAGTTTATTGCGTTTAATGCCACCTGGGATGATGTTCCTGCAACAACTATTGAATCTTGCGGCAACTATAGAGACCACAGTTTATTTGGTGCTAGTCAATGGTGTAAAGATATTCTAGCGAAGGGAATTAGCTCGGATCCTTTTGAGCGCAAACTTGTGTAAGTAATAATTAGCTAGTTTTGCGTAATTTTGCGTAGTTTTATTTGGTTTCTTTTAGAGGTTGGCATGGAAGATATAACATTAAGAAAAGCAACTCTTGGTGACTTGCGAAATATTGAGCATATTTATGAAAATGCTCGCAAATTTATGCGTGTTACAGGCAATCCTCATCAGTGGGGGAATAGTTTTCCACTTGTTTCAAGTGTTATTGAGGATATTCGTTTAAAACGTTTCTATTTGATTGTTGACGAGGATCCAGAATCGCATAACGAGCGTATTCTAGCGCAATTCGCATTATGCGAAGGTGTTGATGAAGTGTATGCCAGTATTGACGGTGCGTGGCTTGATGATATTTCTCCTTATGTAACAATTCACCGCTTAGCGTCTTCAGGAATAAAACCAAAAATGGCAACAGCGTGCTTGCATTGGGTGCAAGAAAACTATAATAATGTGCGCATTGACACGCATCCAGATAACGTGATTATGCAAAAAGTAATTACGCGTGCAGGTTTTAGTCGTTGTGGGTTGGTCGTTATTCCAGATCGCGCACACAGTGCAGTACGTATTGCATACCAATGGTTGCAAACGCTTAATCATGTCATATGAAATGCGTATGTGTTCTTAAAAAGCTTATAGAGAGTATGCAAAAGAGCATGTAGCATTAAAAGCATACTAAATCGGTTAGGTGAGTTATGAGTACAGATTTAAGTAATGCGGCAAGTAATAGTGCAAGTAATGTGGCAATGTTAGAAGCAAACTATGCTCGCGCGTTAAGCGTATACCCTGGGCAGGTAATTGTCGATTTGAAGGCGCTTCGAGACAATATGCGCACTTTGGTTGCGCGAGTTAGTAAAGATTTGCAGCCTGGTCAGAATGCTCCGGAAGTTATGGGAGTCGTAAAAGCAGACGGATACGGTCACGGGCTTATTCCTAGTGCGCTCGCGGCTTTAGCTGGAGGCGCTACTTGGCTTGGTACAGCTCAACCGTACGAAGCGTTACGTTTGCGTGCAGCAGGTATTGATTCCAGCCGTTGTCATATCCTCACTTGGCTTACTAGCGCTCCAACTACGAGATTTGCAGATCTAATTACAGAGAATATCGATATTTCAGTAGGCTCTATTGACTCGCTTAATGCTGTAGCTTTTGCTGCACGAAAGTTAGGTAAACATGCGCGCGTGCACGTAAAAGTCGATACTGGTTTTGGACGAAACGGTTTCACTCCAGAAGGTTTTAGTGCCGCTTTAGAAAAATTGCAACAATACTCTAACGAAGGCGTGATTGAGGTTATTGGTCAATGGAGTCACTTGGCAGTGGCAGATTCTCCTGACGTTCCGGAATTTGTAGATGCAACCGACCGTCAAATCCAACAATTCCACGAGTTTACGAAACGCATGAAAGAAGCATCGGTTGCTCCTAAAATCCGCCATTTAGCGAATACTGCTGCAACGCTTAACCGTCCTGAAATTCGTTTTGAACTCGTTCGACCAGGAATTGGTTTGTACGGATACGAGCCGGATCCTGCAATGGGGGATTCGCAAACTTATGGGTTGCAACCAGCTATGACGCTTCAAGCGCAACTTGGCACTGTAAAAGCTGTAGAAGAAGGGCATGGAATTTCCTACGGGCGCACGTATTTAACTCCAAATAATACGAGTACTGCTATTGTTCCGCTTGGTTACGCTGACGGAATTTTGCGTTCTGCTTCCGGATTTGATATGCAAGGTGCTCGTCATGTTGATAAGCAGGGCGGACCAGTTAGAGTAGAAACCAATAAAGGTGCGCGAATTTTGAACGTTTCTGGGCGAGTTTGCATGGATCAGTTCATAGTTGATTTAAAAGGCGATGCTTCAGAGTTAGGCGTTCGAGAAGGCGATAGTGTAACGCTTTTTGGACCTGGAAGAGGCGTGGAATTTGCTGAGCCTACTGCAGACGATTGGGCAGAAGCTGCAGGAACAATCAGCTACGAAATCATGACTGGAATCGGGCCTCGCGTGCCGCGCCTTTACCGCAACGCTTACGAAGTGCTATCTTCTAGCGATATTGCAAAATTGGACGCAAAAAGTCTTATATAGCTTGTTACTGCTTGGTTTTTAGAAGGTTAATAATAGCCTTAATTGCAAATAAAAGAGGTGTTGTATGTGCGACGAAGTAATTGCATCAGATAATGAGGTCGTTGGCGAATACGATTTGCACGACACTGAGCGTTGGGCGAGTGAGCCTCATCACACTCGTGCGAGAACGCCTTTTGAGAGAGATCGCGCGCGAATCATACACTCGTCTGCTCTTCGTCGATTGGGTGCAAAAAGCCAGGTTTTAGTTGCAGGTTCGGATGATTTTGCTCGCACTCGTTTGACACATACTTTGGAAGTTGCGCAAATTGGTAGGCAAATTGCAGCAATGCTTGGATGCGATCCGGATGTTGTTGATTGCGCTTGCTTATCGCATGACTTAGGACACCCACCATTTGGCCATAACGGGGAACGCGCGCTCGCAGAATTAGCGAAAAATATTGGTGGATTTGAAGGAAACGCGCAAACTCTTCGCTTACTTACGCGCTTGGAACCGAAAGTTTTTCGTGAAAACGGCAGTAGTGCAGGAGTAAATCTTACGCGCGCAGCATTAGATGCTGCAGTGAAGTATCCGTGGGGATTAGAAGAAGCAAAAGCGCACGATAAAGGCGAGCGCGATCTTAAATTCTGCGTGTATCCGGATGATCGAGATGTGTTTGAATGGCTGAAAATTGGTGCTCCACGCGAAGCAAAACCAATGGAATGTCAAATAATGGATCTTTCAGACGACATTGCTTACAGTGTGCACGATATTGAGGATGCGATTGTAACCGGCGCTTTTAATCCGGCTTTAGTTGCAGATTCAAAAGTTGTAGATGAAGTTATTGAAGAAACCCATGCATGGTATGGTGAGCGTTGGGATGTAGATAAACTTTTGGATGCTTTGCAACGTTTGCGCTCGCTTCACATGTTTCCTAATTCTTTCGACGGTTCTCGTCGAGCACTAGCGCAGTTGAAAAATATTACTAGTGCTCTTATTGGTCGTTTTGCAAGCTCTGTTGAGCACGCTACGCGTGAGCGTTATGGCAAAGGTCCGCTTGTTCGCTACCGCGCAAACCTTGTGATTCCGGAAAATACTTCCTACGAAATTGTGATGCTGAAAAGCTTAGCTGTGCACTTTATAATCGCTCCTCGCGAGCGTGAGGTTTATAAGCGTGAACAGAAGATTTTGACGGATTTAGTAGAAGTATTTATGAGCAAGTCGCCGCGTTCGCACGATGCAATGGAGGAAGTATTCGTGGGAGATTGGAACGAGTGCACTAACGATGATGAGCGTCTTCGCGTTGCAATCGACCAGGTTGCAAGTCTTACAGACGGTTCTGCTACAACTCTTCACGCGGCTTTGTGCTAGTTGCTTTGTTCTAGTTGCTTTGTTCTAGGTGCTTTGTGTTAGGTGCTTTTGCTAAGTGCTTTGTTTTGGGTGAGCTGTGAGTGTAGATTTGTTGTAAAGACTAAATTGTGCGAAGAAGGTTGAGAATGTTTTGTGCAAATTGCGGGAATAATATTATTCCTGGAGAAAAATTCTGCGGTAACTGTGGGGCTTCTGTTTCATACAGTAATAATGTTGAACAATCGCAGCCTACGGAAGTGATGCATCCTACTGGAGTAGAGCAGCCTACTGAAGTGATGCAGCCTACTGGAGTAGAGCAGCCTACGGAAGTAATGCAGCCCGGAATTCAAATAGCTCAGCCTGAATATGCAACTCCGCTTATAAAAAATCGCAAACTAATTATTATAAGCGCATGCGTTATAGCAGCGGTTGCAATTATTGCTGCAGCAATCTTCTTCTTTGCTTTTCCGCATTTTCATAAAGCATCGCCAACTGATCGCATAGTCGTACCTAAAGCCAAAACTTCACAATCCGCGCAAGATGTTGTGCGTGAATTGCAAGAAAAAGGTATTGAAACTCACGTAATAAAAGATTTCGGAGGAAGCAAGCCAGGTAATTTTGCACGATATCAAAACGTAAAACCTGGGCAAGTTATTCACGGGGATCGCGTTGTAACGGTCGTTGAATCCAAGGGGCCTGGCGTGCCAGCAAAGGGAGTAATCGGAAAAACTGTTGAAGAAGCGGCGCCACTATTAAAATCAATGGGAGTTCCAGTAAAAGTTTACAAAGTAGCCTCACTTCATCCTGGAAAAATCGCCGCAACTAACCCAATGCCAGGAGAGCCTTTAGATGAAAATAAAGAAATTTTCATAGGCGTTGGCGAAGAAGATAAATATCCTGACAGCGGCAAGTCTATTCCTGTTGAATTATTCGACAAAGATAAAGATGAAGCTTACAAAATGATGTCTGATGAAGGATTCAAAGTTAGACTCGTACCAAAGTATTCATCTCGAAAACACTTAGGCAAAATTGTTGGATCTTATCCTGGATTAGGGCAATCATATAGTGGAGATACCGACCTAACGCTTTATTATGGCGCTGATGCTTCTGAAACGAAAAAAATGTTTACTTCAAAAAAGTACTATAGCGAGAATTTCACTACAGTTGAAGTATCAACACTTACACCGTTTGTTGGAAAATGGTGCACTAAATCAGGAGATTGCTTAGAGTTTGAATCTGGAAATGCCATGGACCGCGACGATCCAGAAAAAAACAATTCACTACGTCTTCACGGGCCACATGCTATGGATGATTTAGTTAACGACGATAAGACACAGTATTATCACAGTTTTGGAATGTGGCAGTTTACTCAAAACCTCTCAGGAAGCGCAATCAAAGTTTACGACGATGAAAAACATAATTCACTTCCTATGCAAAATACGTTGCTATTTGGCGACACGGGAATGGTTGATATATTCCGTGATGGCGGTGATCCTTATTGTGGCAATACAATATACGATGTGCATTCAGGATTATGTGTAAACGGAAAATTCCAAGATTACCAAGATTTAGATCGTAATTATCCAGATTATTCTCGCAATAATTTTATTGATGTACCCGGAGCAAATAAGGGAATAACGTATAAGATGCGCGCGTATTTTGTGCTTGTTCCTGTTAACGCAAAGCTCGACGAACTAGAAGCAAGCGGATTCTTTAAAGGCAAAGGCAAGACTAAACCGGATATGGATCGTCCGTTTATTTTGCGCAGAGATCCTAAATATTACAGTAAATCAGAACTAACAGTTGTTTCAAAAGATGGAGATATGAGGCATAATCCATTTGTCCCAACTGAATTTAATAAGCCTGTACCTTTTGCTCCAGCTCCGGATGATTCAAACGTTTACTACCTAGTTGAGAAGCCGTTTGATTGGTGGTTCCTTAAAGATAGGGAATTGTAAAGTAGCAAAAGATTGCGGAAGATGCGGCTTGCGCAACTGTTTGCGCTTTGTGCATCTTCCGCTGATTTCGTAGCGTACTTTGTCGATATTATCGGTTGATTTGGTGTTTTCGACAGTTTTGTCGCGCGTTTCGTTTATTTCACCAAGTGGTTTGGTGTTTTCGACGGTTTTGTTGCGTATTCTGTCGGTTTCACCAAATGGTTTGGTGTTTTCGACGGTTTCGTCGCGTATTCTGTCGGTTTCACCAAATGATTATGTGTTTTCGACGTAATTTGTATAAAAGCGTTCTAATACCAAGTAAAGTAGACACGATAAGTACGTTTTACAACGATTCGCTAGGGTAATCGTCCCAGTCGAAAGGCTCCTCCACAAGATAGTACGCGTTTGAATCGTCCGGTGCTGGTGCGAACGGAACTGCTCGACTACGCTCCGTAGGCACAAAAGGATTAACCCAATCACTTCCTGGTTTCTGGTTCCTGCGAGTTTCTTTGTATAGCTTAGGATCTCTGCGCAAAATAAACGGACGCTTTAAATCCGGCTTGTGTGTAGGCTTTCCAACAAAATATCCACTATTTACAAGCTTGTCGAACTTCGCTCCAACTGGCACGATTACCATAAAATCTCGCATAGTGTAGTAGTAGCCTAGGTCGTAGCCTGGTTCATTATGAATTCTGTCATATTCTTCTGGATTGTTATCTGGAAACTGAACATATTTTCCGTTCACACACGTGAATCCAGCACCCCAAATAAAAGTATCCTCACCGCCGCATTCTATAACTCCTCCACCAGAATACAGTTCAACTGCACCAGTATCGCCAGAAATAAGATGGTTCCTCATAAATTCACTATCTGGAATATTCTTATCGAATATAGCGCGATCAGTTGGATCTTGACCTCCTGAATTTAGTTCAAGAACACCTTTCGTATTTATATAACCTTTGTTGTCTTCGTCAGGTATTCTACCGTTTTTATCTGCAATATCTGCAGGTATAAGTTCTGCAATACTTTTTTCGTCGCTTTCCCACTTTTTCTCATTTTTATAAAGACGAGGAATAAGATTTATACATTTACCGCTCTTCGTGCACCATTTGCCTATAAAAGAACCAGCTCGAGTTACAAGATAAGCCGTTTTGTCTTCGAGATGCATTGGCTCAGTTACAACATCCCTAGTCTTGGATGCGTCGACGCCATAGTAAAGCGTTACGGCTTTAGGCTTGCCTTTAGTTCCCAAAGCTGGGTAAGCGCCAACAATTTTGCCGAAATATTTTGGCGACGAGAACTTCGGGCGAAGGTTAACTACGAAAGGCTTAGAAGATAGCATGTCCTTGGCTTTGTCTTTATCTAATCCAAACAAATCAACTGGCACGCCATCGCGTTTTTCGCCGATAGCAACATGAATCACGCCGTCTTTACCAACAGCGTTTCCAGGCATCGGGTTAGACGCAACGATCTTGCCGGCTGCGGCATCGGTTGAAGGAACGTGATGCAGCCTTACTGGAACACCCATCGACTTCACGATTTTTTTGGCTTCGTCTAAACTTGCGCCAACAACGCCTTTCGCTGGAACGCCAGGACCTTTAGATCTTAAAATCTTCACAACCGTGCTAGTAGACTTGTGTGAACCTGGCTTAATATTCACATATCGAAGGAAACTTCCCTGTTTTTTAGAACTAAACTCGTCTATAACTTTCGTGCGGAAACCGTTATTTTCCAGTGTTTTTGCAATATTATCCGCATTGTCTCCAACTTTTGCTTTGGGAATTACTCCTGGATTTGAATTTAATCCTATAGAAGTTAAAGAAATATTTTTGGCGAAATACCAAACTGTTCCAGCTAACACAAGCACTACTGACAGCACGATGCTAGTGATGATGATTGCAATTTTTTTGCTATGCTTATTTGGTTTATTGTTAGTTTTTTGATTTTCAAAAGTTTTATTTTGTTGGGGTAGAGGTAATTGCGAAGATTGTTGTGATTGTTGTTTAGTTTGGACTGGTTGAGCTGGTTGAATTGGTTGAGTTGGTTGGACTGGCTGAACTGGTATGGTCTGTTGAGCTGGTCGAGTTGGCTGAGTTGGTTGGGTTGGTTGGGTTGGTTGGGTTGGTTGGGTTGGTTGGGCTGGCTGAACTGGTATGGTCTGTTGAGCTGGTTGAGTTGGCTGAGTTGGTTGGGTTGGTTGGGTTGGTTGGGTTGGTTGCGCTTTTTGAGCTGATTGGGCTGGTTGAGTCGACTGCGCTTTCTGAGCTTGTTGAGTATATGTATAACTTTCAACAGTGCTTCCGCACAAATTGCAGAACTTGTCTCCTGCATTAATTTTGCTTCCGCAATTCTCGCAAAACATACTATCCCTCTTACAATCTTTCTAAAATCTCTATTTTTCCGGATAATAAACACCTACTTGTATATTACATCCGTATTAAATAATTTGTAGTCAATATAGAAGTCGATTTCATCAAATGATTTTGTGTTTTCGACGGTTTCGTCGCGCGTTTTGTTTATTTCATCAAATGGTTTGGTGTTTTCGACGGTTTCGTCGTGCGTTTCGTTTATTTCACCAAATGATTTTGTGTTTTCGACGGTTTTGTTGTGCAGAAAACACTAAAGTTATGTGCGCAATACCACTCGCCGCAGATTTGCGATAAGCTAGATAGCATGGTTGGAATGATTGTGAAAGAAGACATTGAGCGCGTGCGCGCTGCGGCAGATTTGTATGACATTGTGTCTGCAACAGTGACGCTTAAGCCTTCCGGAACTGGCACTTTTGTAGGTCTTTGCCCATTCCACGATGAAAAAACACCGAGTTTTAGCGTGCGACCAAGCTTGGGAGTGTGGCACTGTTTTGGTTGCGGCGCTGGCGGCGATGTATTTAAGTACGTTGAGCAAAAAGAGAATATTGATTTTCGTGAAGCGGTCGAGTTTTTAGCAGATCGTTACCACATTGAGATGCATTATAAGCAGGAGCAAAATAGTGATTCTCAAGCGCGCGGTTCTAAGCGAGCCAGGCTTTTAGAAGCAAATGAAGAAGCGCAAAAGTTTTTCGTTTCAAATCTCGGCACTCAAGAGGCAGCTCCTGCGCGCGAATTACTTGCAGGGCGAAACTTTACTCCGCAACAAAGTGCGCGTTTTTCTTGCGGTTACGCGCCTAAAGGCTGGGATAATTTAGTCAGATACTTAGCGAATAAAGGTTTTACTCGTCAAGAGCTTCTCGACGCTGGACTTGCCAGACTCGGTCAGCGCGGAATATATGATTATTTCCGCGGTCGCTTAACTTGGCCTATTCGCGACTCGACTGGTCGAACTCTTGGCTTTGGTGCAAGAAAGCTTTACGACGACGACTCTATTAGCGCGAAATATATTAACACTCCTGACACTGCACTGTATCGAAAAACGCAAGTTTTGTACGGAATTGACTTAGCTAAAGCAAATATTGTAAAAAAACGTCAAGTTGTAATTGTAGAAGGCTACACAGATGTAATGGCATGTCATTTGGCTGGTGTCGATACTGCTGTTGCAACTTGCGGAACTGCGTTTGGTGTTGAGCATGCAAAAATTGTGCGCCGCCTTATTGCAGACGATTCTTTGGGTGCAATTCAGCTTGTTGGCCCACTGAAGGTGGATGGACAGTCTGTAAGCTCGCGCATCGTTTTTACTTTCGACGGTGATGCTGCAGGTCAGAAGGCTGCGCTACACGCTTTTGGTTTGGATTCTGCGTTTTTGACGCAAACTTTTGTTGCTGTAGCAGACAATAATCTTGATCCTTGCGATTTGCGTATTCAGCGCGGTGACGAAGCTGTGCGTTCGCTTGTTGCGCACGCAAGTCCGCTATATGATTTCGTTATTGACACAGTAATTAATCGTT
Source organism: Bifidobacterium sp. C0047B3 (assembly GCF_056590535.1). Classification (NCBI taxonomy): domain Bacteria; kingdom Bacillati; phylum Actinomycetota; class Actinomycetes; order Bifidobacteriales; family Bifidobacteriaceae; genus Bifidobacterium; species Bifidobacterium sp. C0047B3. The sequence continues at coordinate 214,523 of NZ_JBWPWH010000001.1, forward strand.
TTGAAACTTCGTACACTACTGGTCAAATGGGCGCTATAAAGGCTGTCGCTCCTCTTATTGCGCAAATTCGAGACCGTTCGCTGCTTGACTTGTATATGCGCAAAGCCGTGCGTTCAATTGGCGTTGATTTAGCTGTTATGCGCAATGAAGTTGAGTCTGCACGTAGACGTTTGAAAGTTTATGACGACGACGCTTATGCGCAAAAGCATAACGTTATTCCGCCTTTTGGTCAGCAAATTAATGACGATCGTAATGCAGGTTTTAAAGCTTCTCGCATGGAAATTATTAAAAGTTCTGCTAAAAATCAGCATTATTATCGTGTGGATGATGCTGTATTTATGTGCGAACAACAATTTATGGCGTTACTTTTGCAAGTTCCACTTGCGTTTAACGAACAGTTATTTGCAAAATTAACGTTAAATAATTTTATTACACCAGTATTTCGTACGCTGTTTCAAGCATTTGTAGCTGCAGGTGGATTGCCGGTTGGCAGTGTTTCGCAAGGATTGTGGCTGCACATGATGACAAAAGCTGCAGGACCTTTGCTTGAGTCCGTTATTACAGAGCTTTCTGTAATGCCGTTGCCGCTTCCTGCAGCTTCAGACTCGTTAGAAGATACCGGCAATCGACAGAATCAGCAAGTTTCAAACGGATCTCCTTCAGATCTTTTGCGGAAAGCTACGAGTGCAGAAAGTAAGTATGCAAACGAGCTGCTTATTCGTCTTCTTGATATCGGCTATATGCGTAGAATCGGTGCTGCTAGAGCGCGTATGGCGAAACTTAAGGATGGTCAGGAAAAGCTTGAGCTTCTGGGGAAAATCACCTCAATGGAAGCGGCTCGCAAAAACTTGCAATCGCAAATCATGTAGTCTTTAATGCAATATTTTGTGCAAAACTGTAGTTAATTTTACGATTTGCTTGCTGTTGCGCGAGTTTTGGGGGATTTCTTTATTTGCGATTTTATTTTACGCAAAGGTGAGTGATAGGAATTACTTGTCTCGCAGCGCTCCGCTCTTATACCTTATTTGGACTTAGCGGTTGCGTAGTTAAGTTTAGTTTTTTACTTACTTTTTCTGCAAAAATAGTATTCGTCAACGAGATTATTACTATCGTTCCGCTTTTATATTGCTCGACCAAGCAATTCCTATCACTCACACGTTAATTCACTCACAATTGTTTTTGGTGTGGTAGGAAGAGTGTCTGGAGTGGCATATGCAGTAGCACTAATACTAGTGGTTGCTAATCAACAGGAATCAGCGTCTGCAGAGCACAACTGCAAAACTTCATGAACGTGCAAGCATCCAATCAGTGCAAAAAATCTCAAATCTCTACCACACGAATATCCACACGACTGAATAGTGTAAAATGAACTGTATTAAAAATACAAACAAAAGACCACGTAATCTAGTGTGATTGCGTGGCCTTTTGCTTGCAAAAATTTATTGAAACTCAGTTACTAAAGTCAATATCGCCGAGCTTTTCAATAAGCTTCATATTCTCGCTGTAATCAACTGGGCAAGAAATCACGTCCACTCCGCTTTCCTGCTCCAAAGCCGAGCGAAGCATGTTGTACAAATCCTCCGGCTTTTTAACAACGTGACCGCGCGCGCCGAAGCTTTCCGCAAGTTTTGGCACATCCGGATTATGGAAATCAACGTACTCGTGCTCGCCTGCGTGAAGTTCCATCTTCCACTTAATTAAGCCGTACGCGTTATCTTCCCAAACAAGAACTACCATTCGGCTTCCAACGCGCACTGCAGTTTCGATTTCCTGCACGTTCATCATAAAGCTTCCGTCGCCCATCACAGCCAAAACCGGTTTCGTGTTAATTTTGCCGGAATTATCGCGAATAAACGAAGCTCCAACAGCGCCAGGAAGCGTCCAAGCCATAGTTGAAAGACTGTTGTCGATTATGCAAGTATTCGGGTGCATAGTTGGGTACAAGCGTGCCATCCACATTTTCAAAGCGCCTGTATCTACAAGTACCTTCGTGCCTTCAGGAACAGCGCGGCGAATATCGTAAACTACGCGCTGTGGTTTCATTGGCATACTTTCGTCGTTTTCGCAAGAATGTAATTCTTCCGTAAGCAGTTGTCGAATACGTGGGTGGCTTACGTCGAAAGTGATGTTGCGTGTCTTTAATACTTCTGTAAGAGTTTTAAGCGTTTGACCAATATTTGCCATAATATTCAGCGCAGTAGGGTAGTGCGCGTCGGTATCTTCCACAAAAGTATTGATGTGAATAATAGTTTTATCAATATTTGGGTTGATTTTCTTCGGGTCGAACTGCTGAATTGAGAAGCCGACAGCAATAATCAAATCAGCAGTGTCAAACGCGAAGTTCTCGTAATCGCGATGCATGAAGCCGACTACGCCAAGTGCATTCGGATGATTATCTGGGAAAACGCCCTTACCTTCGAAAGTAGTTGCAACTGGCACATTAAGCTGCTCAGCAAACGCAAGAAGCTGATCCTCAGCGTGAGAGCGCGCAACGCCGTTTCCAGCCAAAATAATAGGTTGCTTTGCTTGACTAATAATTTTCGCAGCTTCTTCAATAGTGTCTGGCGCTGGCATAATATGCAAAGGATGCGGCAGTGGAAGAGGCTTTGCGTCGTCAGGTGCCGGCATTTCGCTAATATCTTCCGGAATAACAAGGCACGTGGCTCCCGGACGGTTGCGACCGGCAATAGAGAAAGCTTTTCGAACCATTTCCGGCGCAGATTCTGGAGCAAGCATCATAGAAGACCATTGCGTAATCGGTTGGAAGAGCGCAACCAAATCAATAATTTGGTGAGATTCCTTATAAAGCCTAGAAACGTTACCTTGTGCGCAAATTGCTACAAGCGGTGTAGTGCTTGCGTTTGCTTGAGCTACAGGAAGCGTTAAATTCAATGCGCCAGGACCTAGAGTTGCCAAGCATACGCCCGGTTTTCCAGTAATATGAGCGTATGTTGCTGCCATAAAACCGGCGCCCTGCTCGTGGCGAGTAAGCACAAAACGAATTCGTCCATCGCGCTCAATTGCTTCAAGAAGCGGAATATTTTCCTCACCTGGAATACCGAATACTACTTCAACGCCTTCGTTTACCAAGCATTCAACAACTAAATCTGCAGTATTGCGCTTGTGGTTTTCACGAAGATGCATTTGACGAGCAAGTTTTTGTTCAAGCTTTTGATCTTCTGTTTTGTTTATTTCTGCCATAATTCGCTTCTTGTGTAGACAACAAATTCTTTGTTTTAATATGATATACGCAATCTTGTCTTTAAACGCAATTTTTTGCGATGCGCGTGTCATAAAAAAGGGCGGAATTTTGTGTTAGCTACTTTAGGCTAAATCACGCTATTAATACTTGCTAATTTATTGTTATTGCAACGATTTTGTCGGGAATTTAACACGATTGTGGGACTGGGTTTCTAGTACAATAGAATCATTGTGTCTATTGCGTTACGGAGGAATGATGAAGCGCTGGCTGTTGAATCTGGTCAAGTGTGAAACCATTCTTATTGTTGCCGCAATTTTAGCAATTATTTCTTGTTTTTTTGTACCTCCAGATCCGCAATATTTAAGTTATATTCATGTCAACACTATTTCGCAATTAGTGTGTCTTATGATGGTTGTGTGCGGATTCCAGCGCATTGGTGTGTTTCGATCTATTGGTGCGCGTTTGTTAAGGCATGTGCGCACTGAGCGCGGCTTGGTGCTCGTGCTTATGTCGCTAACATTCTTTTCATCAATGTGGATTACGAACGACGTTGCTTTGGTTACTTTTGTGCCTTTTGCATTATCTGTGCTCGTAATGGCGAATGCTGAAAAGCAGTCAATTCTTGTAATTACGCTTATGACCATTGGTGCCAATGTTGGAAGTATGCTTACTCCTATTGGCAATGCTCACAATCTGTATTTAAAGGCGTTGACTCATATGTCTACGCAAGATTTTTTGAAGATTATGGCTCCTTATACGATTACAGCAGCACTGTTGATGATTGTATTTGCATTCGTATTCTTTAAGTCGCGCCCGGTTGACCAGTTTGCAGGTTTGCATGGTGATGATATTGAGCAAAGTGTGTTGGCTCCTTCGCATGGTCATCCGCAGCCTGATGAAATTCGCGTTATGGGCTATGGCATGAGTTTTACTCGCTGGCGTGTTACTGTTTATAGTTTGCTGTTTGTTGTTTGCTTGTGTGGTGTTAGTGGTTGGATTCCTGACTGGATTATGGTGCTTATTATGGTTGCAGCTTTTCTTGTTTGCGACCGTCACGTATTCCGTGTTTTGGATTGGGCTTTGCCGCTCACGTTTATTATGTTCTTTGTTTTTATTGGCAATATGCGTCGAGTTCCTGGATTTAGTGATCTTGCGCAAATGTGGGTTGGCACGCATCCGATGGAAGTTTCTATTGCTTCAAGCCAATTTATTAGCAACGTGCCGACGACGATTCTGCTTTCTGGATTCTGTGACCAGTGGAAGCTTCTTATCATTGGCACGAATCTTGGTGGAATGGGTACTTTGATTGCTTCTATGGCTTCGCTTATTTCTTATAAGGGAATTACGCACCAGTATTCGCATTACCGTGGGCGTTATTTGCTCACGTATACTATTGTCAATGTGTTCTTCCTTGCAGTGTTGATGTCACTTGCGTGGATTATTGAATAATAATTTTTATGTAAACGTTTGATATTTATAATTTTATGGCGCGTTGATAGTAGTTTTTTGGTATAATAACCATTTGTTTGCCTCTGTAGCTCAAAGGATAGAGCAACGGCCTTCTAATCCGTTGGTTGCGCGTTCGAGTCGCGTCGGGGGCACGATGAAATCTTGAAATAGCATAGTGCATTTCAAGATTTTTCAGAGTGCCGAGCTTGCTCGGGGTGCAAAGCACGGTGTGCTTTGCACGCAAGCGAGGTCTGCGCGCGTCTTAAAGACGCGTGCAGGGTGTTCTTGTTGGTTTGTTTTTGGTTTTTGTTTTGTGTTTTACCAAGCCCGAAATTATAAGAATTTCGGGCTTTTTAAAAGTGCCGAGCTTGCTTATGGTTGAAAGCACGGTGTGCTTTCAGCGCAAGCGAGGTCTGCCTTCGTCAGTAGAGACGAAGGCAGGGCAGGTTTGTGTGGTAGTTCATTAGTAATTCTGCTGTGTTTGGTGTGCGCTGACGACCTGCCTGAGCGCTGCGTTCCAAGCGTTTTCTACGATTTTTGCAGCTTACTAAAATGTCGAAAATACCAAATCGTTTGGTGGAATAAACAAAACGCAAGCCAAAACTGTCGAAAATACATAATCGCAAGATGTTTTCGACATTTTCTATTGACTGCAAAAATATTTAACGCGTGTATCGATTCGCTAGCAGCGCGATTGTAAAGTTTCTGCCGTTTTTTCGCGCGTAGCCGACTTTTTCTTTACACCGCTGTAAAGTTTTGGTCGGAATCTGGCTGGGAAGCGGCATAAACTGCGCGCGGTTGTAAAGTTTCTGCCGGATTGAGGTGCGCAAACGGCTTTTTCTTTACACGTGCGTAAAGTTTCTGCCGTTTTTTCGCGCGTAGGCGACCGTTTCTTTACACCGCTGTAAAGTTTTGGTCGTTTTTTGTTACTGGTGCAGATGGTTGACTGCGTGCGCGACGACCTGCTTGAGCGCAGCGATTTAGCGCGCGAAAGCAACTCGGAGTGCCGAGCTTGCTCAGGGTTGAAAGCACTGTGTGCTTTCAACGCAAGCGAGGTCTGCCTTCGTCTCGATTGACGAAGGCAGGGCAGGTTCGTGTGGTAGTTCATTAGTAATTCTGCTGTGATTGGTGTGCGCTGACGACCTGCTTGAGCGCAGCGATTTAGCGCGCGAAAGCAACTCGGAGTGCCGAGCTTGCTTAGGGTTGAAAGCACTGTGTGCTTTCAACGCAAGCTCAGTCGAATGGAGATTAGCCATGAGGACAGCGCCCCGCTCTTGCTTGCCGTGGCGCGAGTTTTGGGGGATTTCTCTCCTCGCAAGTTCCCGTCCTTCGTCGCTTTGGCTGTTAGAGGTTTTGCTGTCTGCTTTGTTCTTAAGGAATGTTGCTTCCTCAGTCCTCTTTTATTGCTCGTAGAGAAATCCCCCAAACTCTGCGTGCTAACCATTAATAACCTCGTTTTATCGCAGAGATTTTTCGATTTTTCTTCTTCGCTTGGCGAATCAGCAGCCTGCGGCTCTGACGTTCGCCGCGCTCAGTGCAAAAAATCTCAAATCTCTACCACACGAATATTTGTGCCACTCAAGCAATTCCTATCTCACACTCGTAAATTCACCCACCGTTGTTTTGTGATGTGGTAGATGCGTCTGGTGTGGCTTGTGCAGCAGTGCTAATGCTAGCGTTCTCTAGGCAATAAGCAATCACCGTTAGAAGAAGCACTATTGCAAAGCTACAGGAATATTTGCAGGAGATTCTCCGGCAAATGTAGCAGATGTTACTTATCTTCTTCGCGGCAGCTTTCGCATAAGCCGAATACTTCTAGCGTATGATCCACAACAGTGTACCCGTGAGATTCAGCTACTTTATGAATCCAGCCCTCATCGTCAGGCGGCTCAATGTCGACTGTTTTCCCGCAACGTTCGCACACTAAATGATGGTGATGAGTATTTTCATCGCAAATACGGAATAATTGCTGTCCCTTAAAACGCACGGTATCTACTTTGCCGCTTTGAGTTAAAGAATTAAGTTGACGATACACTGTTGCTAAGCCAACAATCTCCCCGTCTTTGGCGAGTATTCTGTGCAAATCTTGTGCAGAAACAAAATTACGAGACTCGCGTAAGTAGGAGAGTACTATTTCCTTTTGTTTTGTATGTCTATGCATAGGCTCACTAGACATTTCGCATCCTTTCGTCGTTTTTAGTCTAGTTCGTCATCCCAGCAGCCTGTTGCATCCAATGCAGCTGCTGCTTCAACAGGATTATCGCATAGCACAGTAATATGACCCATTTTGCGATTCTTACGAACTTCAGCTTTTCCATAATCGTGTATATGCCATTCTGGATGTTCCAAAATCAGCGAACGCGTAGGAGCTACATGTTGTCCAAGAACATTTACCATAACAGCAGGAGAAAGTAGCTTAGGCTTCTTTAAAGGCCATCCAACAATACCGCGAATATGCGCTTCGAATTGATCCATATCGCAAGCTTCAATCGTATAATGCCCAGAATTGTGAGGACGAGGAGCAAGCTCGTTTACTACTACGCGATTATCTTTAGTGATGAAAAGCTCAATTCCTAACGTTCCTGCCAGCTCGAATCCTTTAGCTAAGCGCAAAGCTAATTCGTGAGCTGTTTTTTCAACTTCAGGATTAACTACTGCAGGAGCTAAAGTCATGTGCAAAATACTATTGTGATGCACGTTTTTTACTAGAGGATAAGTTACGAAATCCTTGCCATTTCCGGAAACCAGAATCGACGCTTCGAAAGCAAAATCGACGAAACCTTCGAGAATCGAAGGAGGGAATTTTCCGCCGCGATCCGCACGATGGTGAATATTGGCAACGTCTTCTTCTGTGCGCAAAACATCTTGACCGTGACCGTCGTAGCCGCCGCGACGAGTTTTAAGAATTGCCGGCAAGCCTATTTCGTCAATAGCGTCATCTAAATCGTCTAAATTATTTACTTCACGCCATGGAGCTGTTTCGATTTCATGACTATTGATAAACGTTTTTTCGCTTACGCGATCTTGAGTTACGCGTAACAAGTCAGTTCCTTGAGGAATTGCTGTTAAATGACGAACTTTATCAAGTGCATCTGCGTTAACATTTTCAAATTCGTAAGTTAATACATCGCAACGCTCTGCAAGCTCACGCAAGCCTTCAGGATCGTCATAATTAGCTTCAACTTGTAAATCTGCTACTTGGAATACAGGGCAGTCAAGCGTTGGATCGAGAACACCAATACGAAAACCCATATGGCGAGCTGCAATAGCCATCATGCGCCCCAACTGACCGCCGCCAATAATTCCAATAGTGGCTCCTGGCATTAAACGTTCAACAGCGCCATTAGTGACTTCAGATAAGGTTGGCATTTGATTCCTCGACTTTTTCTTTTAGATCATTGCGATATTCTGCTAGTTCTTCAGCAAGACGATTATCAGTTGTGCTTAAAATGCTTACAGCAAGCAATCCAGCATTTGTTGCTCCAGAGTTTCCGACTGCAGTAGTTGCAACAGGAATACCTCCTGGCATTTGTACTATTGAAAGCAATGAATCCCAGCCCGATAGCGCATGCGAGCGCACTGGCACGCCAATAACAGGAAGCGTGGTTTGTGCCGCAATCATGCCAGGCAAGTGGGCAGCTCCGCCGGCTCCAGCAATAATAATTTTGAAACCGTTTGAGCGAGCATTATGCGCAAAATCTGCCATTAATTCTGGTGTGCGATGTGCGGAAATAACTCGTTTCATATACGGAACTTGGAATTTATCTAGAATTTCACAAGCATGACGCATGGTTTCCCAATCACTTGAGGATCCCATTACGACAGCGACGGTTGGCTTTACTTCTGACACGATGAACCTCCCTGACGTGCACTTGTTACTTTACGCAACACTAGGGAGAACTCGCCGAAGTTTATCTAAAACTTAACAAATTATTTGTTCGCTTCGCTACTTTTTGGGCGCAAAGATTTCACCATTTCTAGTATTTGTTTAGGATTAGCTTCCGGCAAATAAGCGTGAGTTACAGCTAGTGAAATCTGAGCTAATTTTGCAGAATCCATATAGCAAACATATACGGAACTTGCGGATGGTTGGAATTTTTTCTTGAAGAAATATAGTGATTTGAATCCATAAGCTGGTTCCAAAATGTCAGACATCATTTCTAGTGCATGATTAATAACATTAGAAGATTTTTGACCATTTTCGTTTAACGTGTCTTCGTTTATGCCAGCTAGAGGTGCGGCAGAAAGGCTCATAAATTCTACAGCGCAATCTGGGTTTTCTAATCCTTCATCTCTTAAACGTTCTGCCATTCTAGCAATTAATAATTCCATAATCCCATTAGGACTATCTGTGCGGTGACGCATAAAATCAAGCGTCCAACCAATAATTCGATTATTCCTATACGTTGGCATCCAGCTAGTTACTCCAAGTACCCTGCCGTCTTCATTAATAGCGTATAAAATTTTGACGCGGCTATCTTGAAGTTCGTCAAGTCCGCCGAGAGTAAATTTCATTTCTGGAAGAGCTTTTAACTCTGCCCATTCTTCTGAAATTTCTACAATTTGTTGCTGTATGTCCCAAGAGGCTTCGTTATATGTTGTAAGTACGTCGGCAATTCCATCTCGTTTTGCTTTGTTTATAGCTGTGCGAATATCTTGCCATTTTTTACCTCGAGTCTGCCAAACATTAGGGTCTACTAGCATGTCTGTTCCGACTTTAATAGAAGTAAATCCAAGTTTTTCTAGTTCTTGACGCGTTTTATCGTGAACAGCATAGAATGCTGGAGACCACGAATTTTGTTCGCATAATTTAATAAATCCTCGAATATCTTGCGAATACTCTTTTTCATCTCCAAAAGGCTCTGTAAGAGTAAGCGCAATGCCGTAACTTAATCTATATGCTATTGCAGATTGTCCGCTTTGAGAGAACCAATAATGGTTATTCGCCCAAGTTGTCATAAAGCTCATTGTGTTTCCGCCAAGTTCTACTAATGAGCTTGCTTTTCTTCTATCGTTTTCGCTTGTAGAGATGCTACTACGGAACCATGTAAAGCATACAATAAACAATATTGCCCAGAATATAACGCCAACGCTTTGCGCTAGTAAAGAAGATAGAGGCGTTTCAGTGCGAAGCATTGCGTTAGATCTGTTTCCAAATCCCATAGGCATCCAGCGCCCTGGTAAATCTCGCAATAAGTGATAAATATCAGCAGATGGAGTAAAGTCTTCAGGTATCGTAAGACCAAAAATAACATACCCGGCGCCAGTTATGTACAATGCCATAAAAATTGCCATTAGTCCCAAACGCGCTTGTAGTTTGCTTGTATGAACAGAAAAATGCTTTAAATTAATTATCAACAAAATAGTAAGCAATAATGGTGGGAGAGCTGTAAGCATAAAAGCAACAGCGACAGCATTGTGTTGATGTTCCAAAATATTTTGTTTTGTTGCAATTAAAGGCAAAACAGTGAAATACATTCCTGCATACAGTACAGTTAGTGCGTTTATAAATATAGAAGTTAATGCAGCTAGTCTACGTCCTCGTAACATTCCCCACGCAACAATCATCAATGTGATGCTTGGTAATAGAATGCGAATCCACAATCCTCCAATAGCAGCGTGATGTAGACCTGAATGAAGGAAACAATTATTTGTGCTGTAATTTGTCATGCATCGCGTAAGCCATGTTTTAGAGCCTAGTTGCGGTGACATAAACAAGCCAAGATTAGTAAGAATTCCTGCGTGAGAGCGCGAAGATAATGCCAACACTGGACCTAATGCAATAATGCTTTGAGCTACTGCAAAAAGTCTACGAATTTCGTAATCTGTACCTTCCCACCAGTTTACATTTCGTTTGACGCCTTTTGTTTTGCTCATAATATTGCCAATAATGTGCCCTGTAAGGGCTGCAATAATAGCGCAATAATCTCCTGGATTTCCACTATAAAGAAGCATTGCTGAAGTAATAGCATATCCAATTACTAAAGTTCTTCTGCGCCACAAAATAGATTCGTAAGATGCAGAAGCCATAAAAGCGCCAATAAACAGTGTGAATGGAGATAGTCGAATAGGAATTTTGGTAATCCAATGCATGTTTCGAATAATGATTGAAAGATTACCTATGATTGTCAGTCCTACAATCATGCCAACTATTGTGCAAAATATTGAAATATAAATAATATTAAGTTTGCTTATACGAGTTTCTGCAACGCCAATAATTACTGCAACAAGTAAGCAATTAACCATAAGAGATGGCATATTATTTACGAAAATAAGCGAATGGCATATTTTTATCAGCAGCTCTGTGACGTTTCCGTGACCGAAGAATAAGCTTGGACCTTTAGAGCGATGATGCCGCATAAATAATTGTGCAAGAGTAGCGCTTGTGCCATAAGTGTAAAAATGCATAAGCGTTAACACAATCCAATATGTGCAATTTATAATAATAAAAATGCACGTAAGAGTTAATGCGAAAACTTTATGTTGCATCCAGATTATGAAGTCGTGCATCAATATTTTTGCATGACGAATTATTGAATGTTTAGAGTTAGAATCATTTTTCTTACAGCGTTTATGAAAGAAAGACAGCATCATATTAGTCTCGATTCACTTGCTGGTTGACAAGAATTTGTACATTTTGGTAGGTATTAAGTTTTGGTGCAGTGCTTGAAATACCTGTCTTTTTGCAGAATTGATCAATTGTTATTTTTAATCCGGCTTTTACTGTGTGCCAATCATGACCAGTTCCTTGAGAAAGCATGGTTATAACGTTCATTCCAGCGCGATGTGCGCTTAGCGCGATAGTTGCTTGATTTGCTTGAGATTTAGTATCCCATGAGCCTGCAATAGCGTAATAATTTTGTTTCAAAGGAGCATTTTTACGCATTATCGTACTAGGCACGTGTCTATTGTATTCTGATGCGTTTCCATTGAAATAACGATTTATTGTTTCTTGGCGATTATTATATGTTGGCGCTAGTTCGCCTCCGGCGGAAAAAATGCTGCCAAATATATCAGGGTGAGATGGAACTAGTTGCGTTGAGCAAGTTCCTCCTTGTGAGAAGCCTCCCATAAGCCACATTTTAGGATCTTTGCTTACTGGTAAATGTTTGTGTATCCATTTAGGAACATCATCAGTTAAATATGTTTCTGCTTTTCCGAACACATGAGTATCTGCGCACAGAGAATTATGTGAAGAGTCGCCATTTTGGTCAGGAGCTACAACAATAGGTGCAAGACCGTAGTGATCTTTTGCGTAATTGTCTAAAGTGTTTGCAATATCGCTTGCTGCAAAAAAGTGATTAGGGCTACCAGGTTGTCCTGCAAACATGACCATAACTGGTAGTTTTGGCGAATCTTTAACAAGTGCAGCAGGTGGCAGGTATACGTTTGCTATTCTGGCATTGAAATGTGAAGCAGTATTAGGGATATAAACTGAACGGACAATACCTTTTTTAGGAAGTTTTGGCAGTTTGTGTTGTGTTGCTAATTCTCGCCACTGCTTAATAGTAAGTGATGCAGATTTTTGCCTATTAGCTTCTAATTTTGGAAAACCGCCCATTCCAAATATTGAACCTATTGTCGTGTATTCTCCATAAATCATGTCTACTTGAAGAGCTGTGCTTAGTAATGTCAAAATAATAGCTATTACTGCAACTAGTTTCCTCCATTTGTGTAAGAAAACGAGTGCTGTTACTGCAAAACCTATAAGTCCAAAGCCGCATGCAATAGAAAAAATAACGAGCCATCCAAGACTTACTCCGAATACAAGAAACACGTCGGAAATAAGCCAAGCAATTATTCCACCGACAAAAAATGTTATTACACCTATTGCAAGCTGTATTAGTAAGTGGAACATTTTCTTGCCGCGTTTTGTTTTCATAAAAAGCAACAAGACTAAAGAAATACCATTTACACTAAAAAGGCTTATTGGTAGCCATCCTTGCAAAAGACTCACTTTTGCCAGTTGCAGCATGTTTGACTCCTATACTTCCTAGTCTAATTGCGTATCAGTTACTAATCTAAGCGACATATACGCACAGTACTTGCCCAACCTAGTAATGTAATGCTAGTATCTGAAATTTTCCTCAATATTTGTTTTATCTTTTATTATTTATTCTATTTAAATAATAAATATCGGAACATATATTGTAATCAGTCCTAAGTATTAGAATCTCTATTTTTTGTTTAAATGCATTGTTAAAAAGTTATGACGATAGCAATAAGTAAACTTGCACAGTATTAGTAACATTTAGTATGCGTGTGATTTATTGAGGATAGTATGAAGTCATTTTTGCGCTTGAAAGTTCCGTATTGGCTGTATGCATTTCTTTTCTTTGTTGTTGATGTCGTGTCGGTAATTATTGTACAAATGGGTGTGCAGCGCGCTGGAAGAGTTGAGATGACTTCTGCAATGTCTGGTGGACGTTGGGGATTAATAACTAAAACTTGGAGAGAACTTAATTTTGTTATTGTTCTTAGCGTGCTAGTTGTTGCAATTATATACGGTTTAATTCTTTTGATTAGTAACCGATTTTGGATATCAAGCGCAATAATTCTAAGTATTTCATTGCTTATTGCTGTTATTGAATATATGAAAGTAAATGTTCGTTATGAAACTATTCTTCCTGCGGACTTAAACTTTTTAAAAAGTAACACTGGTAATATTGCTTCATTTTTGCCAGATAATGCTCCTATGGTAATTGGTGTTGCTTTAGGCGTTTTTATTCTTCTTTTAGTTGCAACTGTTTGCTTGCACATATTTGATACAAATCATGGAAAGATTGTTCGATTTAAAGATTGGCGTTATTCTGTTGGCATTCGTGTTGCGATTGCGTTGATTTTAATAGGGAATTTAAGCTGGTATATTAGCGGCGTTGGCACAGTTGATTCTTCGGCTAATGTTTTTTCTAAAATGCTTGGTGACAATCCTGCTATGTGGGATTCTGTTTATGACGCTCAACGCAACGGTGCTATTGTGGCATTTTTGCGTAATGTAAATCCTAAAATTATGGATAAGCCTGCTGATTACAGTGAAGAAACTATGAAGGCTGTATACAAGCGTTATAACGATGAAGCTAAACGTATAAATCGTTCTCGTACAACAAATATGAACGATAATACTTTTATTCTTATTTTGTCTGAATCCTTCTCTGATCCTACACGTGTTCCTGGTTTGAAGTTGAACAAGAATCCAATGCCATTTATTAGCAATTTGAAGAAGCATACGGATAGTGGTTTGATGCTTTCTTCTGGTTACGGTGGCGGTACTGCAAACCTAGAGTACATGTCTTTAACTGGTTTAAGCATGGCTAATTTTGATCCTTCAATGACTAGCCCGTATCAGCAGTTGGTTCCTAATGCTCAATGGTCTCCAACTATTAATCAATATTGGGATGATTCTAGTAATTCTATTAAGTCTATAGCTTTCCATCCGTATGAGCCGAGCATGTATTTGCGCGCTACTAATTACAAAAAGTTTGGCTTTAGTAAGTTCTACGCATTGCAAGGACCTGATGTTATTGCTCACCGTGATGTGATAGATAAATCACCGTATGTTTCTGACGCATCAGCATATAAGAGTGCGTTAGAAAAGATTAAAGAACATAAGCAACCTAGGTTCGTACAAATTGTTACTATGCAAAACCACATGCCTTATAGGGATTGGTATGCGAATAATGAATTTGAAGCGTCTTCTAAAGATGGTGCTGCTGATCTTGGTGATGATGAAAAAACTTCTATTGAAACGTACGCTAAGGGTGTGCAACACACTGATGAGGCGACACAAGAGTTTTTGAATAGTTTAGATAAGCTAAATAAGCCTATTACTGTTATGTTTTATGGTGACCATTTGCCAGGAATTTACGGCACTGCAAGTTCGGATGAAAAGAATTCATTGTCTTTGCATTTGACTGATTATTTTATTTGGTCAAATAAAGTTGCTTTGGAACGTAAAGAGCGTAGTGAGAAAAAATCTTCAAACAAAAATGTAGAGAATTCTAATACAAATAAAGATGTAGATCGTACTAATAAGTATTCTTCTCCTAACTTCTTTATTTCTCAAGCTGCTCTACATATGAACGCTAAAGTTTCTCCGTATCTTGCTTTCTTAACTCGTTTGCATGAGCATGTGAGTGCCATGGAGCCTCCTGTTGTAAATACTATTCAAGGATGGGATAGAATTCCTGAAGGACAATCAATTTATTTGGATAACGATGGTAATCCTATGATTTTGTCTAAGATGGATAAGAAGTCACGTCAACTTCTTCACGACTATCGCTTAATACAATACGACATTACTGCTGGAAAGCATTATTTGCGTAATACTGATTTTCTGAAATTACCGCGCTAAAAGCTAGTTTGATAATTAAAATGCCCCTCGTTTATATTTGATACATATTATGTTTCAAATAGCGAGGGGCTTATTGATTTGCAATTTGTCAATTAAAACTAATTTTAATTAACAAACTATTTTAAAGCTTTTTCTGCGATATCATGCCTAAAGAACATGTGCGGAAGATTGAGCTTATCTAATATGCTGTAAACGTTGTTTTGAGCGTCTTTTACGTCGTCTCCATGCACTTGCACAAGAGCTACTCTGCCTGAAGAAGTAAGAAGTTTTCCGCTTTCTTCATCGTTTTTTACTCCTGCATAATACACGTGCTGACCTTGATTTTCGTCAACAGGAATTTGAGGAAGTTGAGTTCCAGTAACTAAAGTGCCAGGGTAGCCTTCGCTAGCAATGATTACGCCGAGCGTAACACCGCTATTTTTCCAAGTAAAAGTAGGATTTTTATGCTGCAAAATATTCCATATAGCTGCACCAAAATCTGAAGTAAGGCGAGGAAGTACAACTTCTGTTTCTGGGTCTCCAAAACGAGCATTAAACTCAATAACTTTAGGACCTGTTGCTGTATCAATTAAGCCAGCATAAAGCACACCGGTAAAAGGCGTACCTTCTTTAGCTAGTCCTTCAACAGTCGGTCGCACAATTTCGTCGATAGCGCGCCCAACTGTTTCGTCGCTAATTTGTGGAACAGGGCTATAAGCTCCCATGCCGCCAGTATTTGGCCCTTTATCGCCGTCATAAGCACGCTTGTGATCTTGAGAAATAGGCATAACCCAAAAATCAGTTCCGCTTACGAAACTCATAAGCGAAAACTCTTGACCTTGCAAAAATTCTTCAATAACAACTTTTGCTCCAGCTTGACCAAAACGGTGATCGACAAAAATGTCTTCCAAAGCTTCAACTGCTGTTTGCTCATCCATAGCAACAGTAACGCCTTTTCCAGCAGCCAAACCGTCCGCTTTAATAACAATTGGAGCACCATGCTCAATAACGTATGCGCGTGCCGGTTCCAAAGCGTCAAATGTTTTGTAGGAGGCAGTTGGAACGTTGTGACGAGCCATAAGCTTTTTTGCGAAATCTTTAGAGCCTTCAATTTGAGCTGCGGCTTTGTTTGGACCAAAAGCTGGGATTCCTTGAGATTCAAAATCGTCAACAATGCCATTCATAAGTGGAACTTCAGGACCAATGAACGCAAAATCGTAGTTATTTTCTTTAACGAACTTAATAAGAGCGTCATGATCTGATTGACTTATGTTTACAGTTTGAATTCCATCTGCTGCAATACCAGGATTTCCAGGAGCAACAGTTACTTCTTCAACGCTTTCTCCTTTAAGTAGCGCGTGTGCAATAGCGTGTTCGCGAGCGCCAGAACCAACTACTAAAACTTTCATTTTTAATCCTTTATTGCTTTAAGATTTTGCTATCTACTGTTTTGCAGCTTTATATTTTTCGGTTTTGCGGTTTTGCAGCTTACAACAACTCAACTGCAGCGTTTTCGCGCTTAGCCATTTTGCCAATAATATAAGCTGTTTCGTTATGCTCGTTTAGTATGCGCATTGCCTCGTTTGCTTTGCTTTCATCAACTGCCAAAACCATGCCAATGCCCATATTAAAAACGTTGAACATTTCAGCGTGAGCAACTTTTCCAGCTTTTTCAATAACATCAAAAATAGGTGGAATGCTCCAGCTTGAAGTGTCAATTTTTGCAGATAAATCGTCTGCGTACATGCGCGGAACATTTTCAATAAATCCGCCGCCTGTAATATGAGCAACTCCCTTAATAAGATGCTCAGCAAAAAGTGGCTTCAAAGCTTTTACGTAGATTCGAGTAGGTTCAAGAAGAACTTCTCCAAGTGTTTTGCCATTAAGCTCATCCAAATTCGTATCTACGCTAAAACCTGCTTCTTCAAACAAAGCTTTGCGAACAAGAGAGAATCCGTTTGAATGAACTCCTGAAGAAGGAAGTCCAATAAGCACGTCGCCGGCAGTAATAGTGGATCCGTCAACAATATTCGAACGTTCTGCAACGCCTACTGCAAAACCTGCAAGATCGTACTCGTCTTCGTCATACATTCCAGGCATTTCTGCAGTTTCTCCGCCAATTAAACCTGCTTCTGATTGCACGCAACCATCTGCAACGCCTGAAACTACTTGCTCAAGTATTTCAGGATTGTTTTTTCCGCACGCAATGTAATCGAGGAAGAAAAGCGGCTCGGCACCTTGAGCTGCAATATCGTTTACGCACATTGCAACGCAATCAATGCCAATAGTGTCATGCTTATTCATCATTTTTGCAATCACAAGCTTGGTTCCAACGCCATCCGTGCCAGAAATCAGCACTGGCTCTTTGTAACCAAGAGATGCCAAATCAAATAAGCCGCCAAATCCGCCAATGCCACCTACAACGCCTGGGCGCTTTGTGCGATTTACATGAGATTTAATACGACGTACTACTTCGTATCCTGCTTCTACGCTTACGCCAGCTTCTTCATATGCGTGTGGCATATTTGTTCCTTTCGTAACAATGTTATAAGTATTTTCTTAAGTTTTATTTATAAATTGCAATGAACAATTAAATTATTAAGTTATATAAGATTTTCGTGCGAATATTTACTGTGCTTCCTTACTTCTTGCAAATGTTCGCGTTCTTCAGGAGTAAGTGAAGCCAAGAATTCTTCGCCGTAATCGTCTAGTGCAGTAGGGTAGTCGCCATTAAAGTAAGCAACGCACAAACCGCCATAAGGCGCAGGCTTTTTTAATCCAATCGACTCGACTAATCCATCTAAAGACAAAAATGCTAAGGAATCAGCATCGATATACTCGCGAATTTCTTCGACTGAATGCTTTGCTGCAATAAGTTCCTTCGTGGTTTGAATATCGATACCGTAGAAGCAAGGATATTTAAGCGGAGGAGAAGAAATACGCATATGTACTTCTTTAGCACCAGCTTCTCGAAGCAATTGCACAATGCGCTTAGAAGTAGTTCCGCGAACAATCGAATCGTCAATAACGATAACTCGCTTTCCTGCAACCACTCCGCGAACAGCAGAAAGTTTCATACGAACGCCTTGCTCGCGTAATTCTTGAGTTGGTTGAATAAAAGTGCGTGCAACATACTGGTTTTTAATCAATCCCATTTCGTTTGGAATTCCGCTTGTTTCAGCGTATCCTGCAGCAGCAGAAAGTGAAGAATTAGGCACTCCAATAACCATATCTGCTTCAACAGGAGATTCTTTAGCTAAACGCGCACCCATGCGCTTTCGTACAGAATGAACATTAATACCATAAATATTAGAATCTGGACGAGCGAAATAAATAAATTCCATTGAGCATACTGCATGCTGCACGTGCTTTGTATATTGCTCAATAGTGTAGCCATCGTCATTAATAACAATGATTTCTCCAGGCTCAATATCACGAATGAACTCTGCTCGCACAATATCAAGCGCACAAGTTTCAGAAGCAAGCACGTATGCGCCGTTCTTCATGCGACCAAGCGAAAGAGGGCGGAAACCATTTGGATCAGTTGCTCCAATTAGTGCATCTTGAGTAAGCAATAAGTAAGCAAAACCGCCATGAACAGTTTGTAAAGCTTCTTTTAGGCGATCCATAAAAGAAGCTTTACTGGAGTGGCGAATCAAATGCATCAATATTTCAGTATCAGAATTTGAGTGGAATATTGAGC
Source organism: Bifidobacterium sp. C0047B3 (assembly GCF_056590535.1). Classification (NCBI taxonomy): domain Bacteria; kingdom Bacillati; phylum Actinomycetota; class Actinomycetes; order Bifidobacteriales; family Bifidobacteriaceae; genus Bifidobacterium; species Bifidobacterium sp. C0047B3. The sequence goes on from NZ_JBWPWH010000001.1 coordinate 233,207, forward strand.
CTTTATCTTCCAAGGAATTACGTAGGCTAGTGCAATTCGTCAAATTTCCGTTATGTGCAAGAGCTACGTCTCCATCGTGGAAACGGAATAGGAAAGGCTGAATGTTATCAACGCTTCCAGAACCTGCAGTAGCATATCGAACGTGACCGATAGCCCGGTTTCCAGTAAGACGATCCATAACTTGTTCATTGCTAAATACTTGAGTTAGCAATCCCAATCCGCGATACCCATGCAGTTTGCCATTGTCGTTAGATACAATGCCGGCACCTTCTTGTCCTCGATGCTGTAGCGCATGAAGTCCAAAATATGTCAGCCTTGCTGCATCTTGATGACCCCACACACCAAATACGCCGCATTCTTCGTGAATATCTTCAAGTTCTGCAGACATTCATACCCCCTAATAATCGATGATTGTAGTCGTCGAATTTGTAGTTATTTTGATACAAGTTTTGCAACTGTAAACTAAAGCTCATGCAGTGAAATATTCAACGCCAGCTTCAAACAATGGTTGCTCATGGAAATCAGGAATATTGACATACAAGTCACGACCTGCGCGCTCGCAATGTCCCATTTTTCCAAAAACTCTACCGTCTGGGCTTGTAATACCTTCTACTGACATCATTGAGCCATTAGGATTTACGTTTAAGCTCATACTTGGTACGCCATTGCTGTCAACATATTGTGTAGCTATTTGACCGTTGTTAATAAGCTTTTCCATAACTTCTGGCGTTGCAATAAAGCGACCTTCTCCATGAGAAATTGCAACAGTATGCATGTCTCCAACTTGCGTATTTGCTAACCATGGTGAAAGATTTGAAGCAACTCTAGTGCGAACAATCCTACTTTGGTGTCTGCCAATAGTGTTGTAGGTAAGAGTTGGGCAGTTAGAATCCATAGGAACAATATCTCCAAAAGGAACCAAGCCCAGCTTAATAAGCGCTTGGAAGCCATTGCAAATTCCAAGCATTAAACCGTCGCGATTATTAAGCAAATCACGAACTGCGTCTGTTACTGCTGGATTCCTAAAGAATGCTGTAATGAATTTTGCAGAACCGTCCGGCTCATCGCCTCCAGAGAAGCCTCCTGGAATCATTACAATTTGACTCTTTTTAATCTCTTCAACCAATTGTTCAGCTGATTGTGCAATATCTTTTGCGCTTAAATTATTAATAATAAGCGTATGAGCGTCTGCTCCAGCTTTTTCAAAAGCAGCTTGAGTATCGTATTCGCAATTATTTCCAGGGAAAACTGGAATAATAACGCGCGGATGCGAAAGCGGCTTTAGTTTTCCTGCGTGCATGCGGTTTGTAGTAGAAACATTAGTTTTGTTATTAATAGCTTCTACAATCTCGCCAGGCTTTTTATACGGGAAGATTGAAGAAAGTTCGCTTTCCCAAACCTTTTGCAAATCACTTAAATCAATTTCTTCGCCATTTGATGAAGTAATTACGTAATTTTCAGTTGTTTCGCCAACAAGCTCAACGTCAACCAAACTTGTATTAGCTAAAGATGGAACTTCAGTGTCTTCTTTAAGCTCGACGTAGAAGCTTCCATATGCTGGCTTAAATAAATCATCGTTGCTTAAATTATTGAATAATTTAAAACCAATATGATTTCCAAGCGTCATTTTGAATAAGCTTTCTGCGCTAGCACCGTAGCCAGGAGTAGATATAGCAAGAGCCTGCTTGTTTTTCGTAATATTTTCTACAATCTCTAGTGCTTTCAGGAAGCTTTCTTTTTCTGGAGTAATTCCGTCGGATTTATACTTCGGAGCAATACGTATAACTTTATGATTTACACCCTTAAATTCAGGTGAAACAGTTAAACGTGCGTCTCCAGTAGAAACAGCAAACGAAATCAAAGTTGGTGGCACATCCAGATTCTCAAAACTGCCGCTCATAGAATCCTTGCCGCCAATAGCACCAACGCCAAAATCAATCTGTGCACTTAAAGCGCCAAGAACTGCTGCAGCTGGCTTTCCCCAACGCTCTGGAATATCGTGAGGCTTGCCAAAATATTCTTGCAAACTCAAATAAGCGCGTTCGCGCGTGAAACCGCTAGCTGCCAGCTTTGCCAATGATTCAACAACAGCAACATAGGCACCAGTGAATTGGTTTTTCTCCATTAAATACGGATTAAAGCCCCAAGCCATTGCGGAAGCTGTGTTTGTTTCGCCAAATACTGGGAATTTAGCAACCATAGCTTGAGCAGGAGTAAGCTGACGACGACCGCCAAAAGGCATAAGCACAGTAGCAGCACCAATAGTAGAATCAAATCGTTCAGCTAAGCCTTTATTTGAAGCAATATTAATATCCGAAACTAAGTTATGCATGCGCTTTTCTAACGGCAAATCTGACTGATTCTGCCATGGAGTTTCGTAAGATTCTCCACTTTCGATATGCAGTATCTGCTGTTTTGGAGCGCCATTAGAAGCTAAGAATGCGCGGCTTAAGTCAACAATGGTTTTTCCTCGCCAAGTCATTCGCATTCGCGCTTCTTCAGTAACAGTCGCTATTATTTCTGCTTCAAGATTTTCTTCACGAGCATACTTCAAAAATTCTTCAGCATCACTTGACGCAACGTCAACAGCCATGCGCTCTTGAGATTCAGAAATAGCAAGCTCAGTGCCGTCGAGACCTTCGTACTTTTTAGAAACTTTGTCGAGATTAATGGTTAAGCCGTCGGCAATTTCGCCAGTTGCGACAGAAACTCCGCCAGCGCCAAAATCGTTGCAACGCTTAATAAGTTGGCAAGCATCCTTGCGTCGGAAAAGTCGTTGGAGTTTTCGCTCAATAGGAGCATTACCTTTTTGAACTTCAGCTCCGCACTCTTCAATACTTTCAACATCTTGAGCTTTAGAAGCGCCGGTAGCACCGCCAATGCCGTCTCTGCCAGTGCGTCCGCCAAGAAGAATAATCACATCTCCAGGAGCTGGAGTTTCTCTGCGCACATGGTCGGCTGGGGTAGCGGCAACAACCGCACCAACTTCCATACGTTTTGCAACATAGCCCGGGTGGTAAAGTTCGTGCACTTCGCCAGTAGCTAAACCAATTTGATTTCCGTAAGAAGAGTAGCCGGCTGCAGCAGAAGTTACGATTTTTCGCTGTGGCAGCTTACCGTTTAAGGTTTCGCTAATAGGAGTGCGTGGATCTGCAGCACCAGTTACTCGCATTGCTTGATACACGTAAGAGCGTCCAGAAAGAGGATCACGGATGCAGCCACCAATGCAAGTTGCAGCTCCACCGAAAGGCTCAATCTCTGTAGGATGATTATGTGTTTCGTTTTTAAACAGGAACAGCCAATCCTCATCGTGGCCGTTTACATCAACATTAACTTTTACTGTGCAAGCGTTGATTTCTTCTGACTCGTCCAAATTTTTAAGCTCGCCAGTATGCTTTAAGTATTTTGCGCCAATAGTTGCCATATCCATAAGGCAAACAGGCTTATTTTCGCGATTTAGTTCTTTTCTCAAATCAAGATAACGGCTAAATGCTTCTTGAACAGTGCTATCGTCAATAGAAATATCTGTAAGCTCTGTACCAAAAGTCGTGTGACGGCAGTGGTCGGACCAGTACGTATCAATAACGCGAATTTCTGTAATAGTAGGATTTCTATGTTCTTCACGGAAATACTTCTGGCAGAACTTTGCGTCAGCCAAATCCATTGCCAAACCGCGAGTATTAATAAAGTCTTGTAATCCAGCTTCGTCTAAATCGTTAAATGAGCTAATCACTTCTACATCGGATGGCACAACTGTTTCTCGCTGTAAACTTTTTACCTCATCAAGTGAAGCTTCTCTCGCTTCAACAGGATTAATAACGTAATGCTTAATATCGTTTAATGCTTTTTCGTCAAGATCACCTTTTAAAGCTATTACTCTAGCAGTGCGCACAGTTGGGCGCTCGCCTTGACTAATAAGTTGAATGCATTCGCTAGCAGATTGCGCACGCTGATCGAATTGACCAGGCAAAAATTCTACAGCAAACACGTGCTCGTCGGTTTCAATAGGCAAGTAATCGTAAGTATTATCAACTGGAGGTTCGCTCAATACTGTTTGTACAGCATTGTCGAATAAATCTTTGCTGATACCTTCAACATCATAACGGTTAATAATTCTTGCGGAAGTAATCGCGCTTATGCCAAGAATCTCCCTAAGCTCATGTAAAAGCTGTTGCGCTTGAACGTCAAAACCAGTGCGTTTTTCCACATATACGCGAAATACCACGAGAAACCTACCTTGTTGAATGTGCGGTATGAATGCAGTGTTTATTGTTGTATTGGTTTTAAATTATAAATATTAAATTATTCAAAATCACATTAAGAATGCATGTGGCTCGCACCCCTAAAGGTACGAGCCACAACAATCATTATCGTTCTACGCAATCGTCAGGTTTGCGCACAGAAACATCCAAGCCTTCGCTTTGAGCTAAAGATGCAAGCCTATCGTGAATTTCTTCATAAGCAGGAATGATGTCGCCTAAGTCGCGTCTGAACAAGTCCTTGTCCAAATGACTTACCTCATTCGTACCAGCATTGCGCTTATCCCAAAGTCTGCAAGTATCTGGAGTTATTTCGTCAGCGAGAAGAATATTACCTTGCGCGTCCACGCCCTCTTCAATCTTGAAGTCAACAAGCTGAACATCAATCTTGGAGAAAATATCCAACAGAGCATTGTTAACAGCATGAGCTTGACGAGTTACTTCCGCCATTTCTTCATCTGTTGCTAATCCAAGAGCGACAACGCCTTCTGGATTAATAAATGGATCGCCAAGTTCGTCGGACTTTACGCAGAATTCCAACAATGGCTTCTTTAAAGGTGTTCCTTCTTTAACGTTATAACGTTTTGCAAAAGAACCTGCAGCAGTATTTCGCATAATAATTTCCAGTGGGAACATGCGCATACGCTTTACAAGTTGTTCAGTATCGGAAATTCGTCCGAGGAAGTGGCTTTTTACGCCGCGCGCCTCAAGTAAATGGAATAGTAAAGAAGTAATCCGGTTATTTAAACTGCCTTTACCTGCAATCTGAGCTTTCTTCAGACCGTTACCAGCTGTTGCCTGGTTCATGTATTCAACCCATAGCACATTGGTGTCATCGGTAGCATACAGTTTTTTGGCTTTGCCTTCGTACAACTTCTCAAGTTTTTCCATGATATGCCCTCTCTTATGTGCATTCATAGTTGTAGGCGCAAACCAACAATATTTGTAGGTTTACCTGACCTTTGCCAGCACGATTAGCGTAACAATTGTTACCTACAAAATTTCCCTTCGCGCATACTGTAAATTATTATCTTTTTTAACTCTTATGCCTTAATTTTCAATGTATCTAAGCATTGGTTTGTGTAGTTTTTAGCGACATAGCGATGCGTGTCGCATTTTCTCTAGCTTCTTTCTGTGTTAATCCAGTAGCTAAAGAAACTGCCATTCGTCTGTGACCATGTACAGAAGGCTTAGCAAAAATACGCAAGTTGCATCGATGATTTTCGCCAGATTGCAAAGCTTGAGCAATATTCGTAAAACCAACAGATCCTTCCGCTTTAATAACAATGGCGTGACTTGCTGCAACTTCATTATTTTTCAAAGAAAGCTCAGTATAGTTAGCTGTAATTGGGACTCCCAAAATAGCCAATGCGTGTAATGCAAATTCACTGCAGTGCTGCGAAATCATAGTTACCATGCCAGTATCGTGTGGGCGAGGTGAAAGCTCATTAAATAACAGTGAGCCATCTTTTAATACAAATAGTTCGACTCCATAAACGCCCCAACCTGTTTCGCCAGATTCTTGCGCAATATCAGTCAAACCTTCTACAGCACGCTTTGCAATATCTTTCGCATTAGTGCGGATCGATTCAGGAATATTTGCAGGTTGCCAAGATTCTCTATAATCTCCGTCTTGCTGACGCTGAGCAATCGGCTCACAAGTAGTAATTCCTGCGCAAGAGCTTATTGTAAGTACTGTAAGCTCATAATCAAGCGGAGCTAAAGCTTCAACAATAACGCGTGAACACTCGTTTTCATGACCAGCTGCCGCACGCCTTCCATGCTGAGCTTCATTCCAAGCTGCAAGCAAATTTTCAGAACTACGAACTATTGACTGGCCGTGACCAGAAGAACTCATAACAGGCTTAACTACACAAGGATATCCAACTTTTTTAGCTCCATCCTCTAACTCTTCATAAGATGAAGCGAAACAATACGGTGTAGTAGGCAGCCCTAAATCTTCGTGCGCAATCCTACGCAAACGCTCGCGATCCATTGCAATCGCGGCAATATCTGAGCTAGGGACAACCTGGATATTATTATTCGCTGCATCTTTCAAAACTTCAGTAGCAATAGCTTCAACTTCAGGAATGATAATATCAGGATTCACATTTGAAATAAGTTCTTGTAATTCTTGCGGATTCGACATATCTAGCACATGATATTCGTGAGCTATTTGCATTGCAGGAGCGTTTTTGTAGCTATCGGCAGCGCATACTCGCACGCCTAATCGCATAAGCTCAATTGCAATTTCCTTGCCAAGCTCGCCTGAGCCAAGAAGAAGTGCCGTCGTGTTGTTGCTGTTTTCAGTTACGCCAAAAATGCGCTGATTTTGCTCAGAAAAACTCATACACCCATTGTTGCATTTGCCATTGTCGAGTTACGCGAGTTGTGTGTGAGCGTCCGCGCTCAGTGCGAAAAATCGAAAAATCTCCGCAACACGAATATGAGTATGATGAATAGAAATATATATTACGACGCGCCGAGGTGTGTTGTGCTAGCGTAAATCGAGGAAATCGTGTATAGTATCCCTTTGTTGTGTGATTCGATTCGTTTCGCGCACATGGTGGCTATAGCTCAGTCGGTAGAGCATCTGATTGTGGTTCAGAAGGTCGCGCGTTCAAGCCGCGTTAGCCACCCCACTTAAACGGCTGGTAATTGACCAGCCGTTTTTTGTTAGTTTTGTAACCCTTCAAGCCGAACAGTACATAGGGTAAACTGATATGGTTAGGGTGTTTCCCGACTTAAATTGTGCGTGCGCAATGAAGTAATGCACAGAAGGAGTATTTATGGCTGGTAAGGCTTCACCTAGTGAACCATTGTGGGAGACAATTCTCCTGTTTGTGCCTAGAACTTTAGGAAAGTTAGTGCGCTCGCTTTTTGGTGTTGGAGAATACGATGAGGCATATCGCAGGGACGGTTTGTGCTTCGTTATGCTTGTTCTTGCGATTTTGTTCTGCGCATCAGAATGGTTTAGAGTTAGTGGATTTATTGGAGTAGGTCTCCATTTTGTGTCTTCTAGTTTGCTTGGAATTATGAGCGTTGTTCTGCCTGTGTGGTTAAGCGTTGTCGCTTTTAGGTTGATGCGTAACAGTGGAGCTGGCTCTGGTAATCCTCGTGTTATTAGCGGATTTATTATTCTATTGTTATCTGTTTGCTCAATTCTTGATATTTCTTCTGCACCTCGCGGAAAAGCATTTAGTTTAGACACTGTACAGAAGTCAGGTGGGTTATTAGGTTTTGTGCTCGGATCTCCGCTATCGTGGGGTCTTTCTCGTATTTTTGCAATTATTATTTTTGTAGTAGCTGCTATTTTTTCGATATTAATGATTACTCGCCTTCATGTAACTGATATAGCTCAAGCTGTTGCTACTATTCTTGCTAAATGTAACAGTAAAAAATCTTCTGAAGATTTAGGAAACTCTGAAGAAGATAATTCTGACAGCAAAACCAATTCTTTGGAATTTGCAGATGGCGTGCCAACTCACAATGAAGAGTCGCCGAAAAATAATAGCGGATCTTCTCAAATGTCTTCTGTGTTGAAACTGTTTAAATCATTCTTTAAGCGTAAAAACAGTAATAATAATGGGGAATTGCTTGACGAATACGCCGGTGATGATGCATTTTCGCATGCTGCTTCTCACGGTAATAGTGTAGATAATCTTGAAAGAGTTGAACCTCGTAAAGCAAGAACTGTGAGCAGCTCTTCCGATAATAATGCTTCAAATAATTCCCAATTTGAAAATGCTGATAATAATTCGAGTCAACTTACACCTAGAAGTGTTTCATCTTCATCAAAGCCTGTTCCTGAGGAAATATTGCCAAAAGCTCCTATGAGTGATTCCTCTTTATCTGCAAGCGATCCATGGTCAAGTATTCCAGCTGAACGTATGGATCAATATCGCAGGGATCAAGAAGATTCAGATGATGAAAATGATGCCGGAAGCGAAAATGGTGCTGTCAATAATAATGGTCCTTCTTTTGACTCTTCCTCTGAACCTTACAAGCTCCCTGATTTGAATCTTTTAGCTCATGGAAAGCCTCATGTTGCGAGAACTCCAGCAAACGATAACGTTATTCGTGCGCTAACTTCCACTTTCGAGCAGTTTGACGTTGACGCTCACGTTATTGGATTCCTTAGAGGTCCATCTGTTACGCAGTACGAGGTTGAGCTTGGTCCTGGTGTAAAAGTTGAAAAAGTTACGAATTTGCAAAAAAATATCGCATACGCTGTAGCTAGTACGGATGTGCGTATTTTGTCGCCAATTCCAGGAAAGTCTGCTATTGGTATTGAAATTCCAAACGTCGACCGCGAAATTGTGCATTTGGGAGATGTTCTGCGCTCGCAAAAAGCTATGAATGACCCTAATCCTATGCTTACAGGCGTTGGAAAAGATGTTGAAGGTCATTTCGTAACTGCAGCTCTCGATAAAATGCCGCATTTACTTGTTGCTGGTGCTACCGGCTCTGGTAAGTCGAGTTTCATTAACTCAATGCTTACTTCGATTATTATGAGGGCAACTCCTGAGCAAGTTCGCATGATTATGGTCGATCCTAAGCGCGTGGAGCTTTCTGCTTATGCTGGCATTCCGCATTTGCTCACGCCAATTATTACGGATCCTAAGAAGGCTGCGCAGGCTCTTGAGTGGGTTGTTAAAGAGATGGATGCTCGCTACGATGACTTGCAATTCTTTGGTTTCCGTCATGTTAAAGATTTCAACAAGGCTGTCCGTGAAGGAAAGGTTCACGCACCGGCTGGATCTGAGCGAAAAGTTGCTCCATACCCGTATTTGCTTGTGGTTGTGGACGAGATGGCTGATTTGATGATGGTTGCTAAGAACGATGTTGAAAGCTCTATTCAGCGTATTACTCAGCTTGCTCGAGCTGCAGGTGTGCATTTGGTTCTCGCTACTCAGCGTCCGTCTGTTGACGTTGTAACAGGCTTAATTAAGGCGAATATTCCTTCTCGTTTGGCTTTTGCTACTTCATCTGCAACTGATTCAAGGGTTATTCTCGATACTGTTGGTGCGGAAACTTTGATTGGTCAAGGCGATGCTTTGTTCCTTCCAATGGGTGCTGCAAAACCTCAGCGTGTGCAGGGTTCGTGGGTGAGTGAATCTGAAATCCGCAAGGCTGTTGAGTATGTTCGCACGCAGCGCAAGCCAAAGTATCGTGAAGATATTGAACAGATGGCTCAAAAAGCGGATGCTCAAGCTCAAAGCAAGCTTAAAACTAGCGATATCGGCGACGATATGGACGAGTTGCTGCAGGCTGCTGAGCTTGTTGTCAGCTCGCAATTTGGCTCTACTTCAATGCTTCAAAGAAAGTTGCGCGTTGGCTTTGCAAAGGCAGGTCGATTGATGGATTTGCTTGAATCTCGAGGTGTTGTGGGACCTTCTGAAGGTTCTAAAGCTCGCGAAGTTTTGGTTCAGCCGGAAGATTTGCCAAAAGTTTTGGCTTTTATTCGTGGCGAGTCAGATTCGTTATAAGATATTGTATTGTTATGTGCAACACCAAGTTGTGTGATGTGCTAGAAGTTTTTACTTTGCAGTAGAATGAAGGTTATGCGTATGAAGAAAAAAGCTAAGTCATCATTTTTTGCTGGCTGGAATTATGCTCCAAATATTGTGACTTATATCCGTATTGTGCTTTCTATTGTTTTTATTGTTTTATATTTGAAAGCAGGCACATGGGGTTTTGGTTCAGTTTCGTTGCGTTGGGCTGCTTTTGTGCTGTTTGTTGTAGCTGCTTCTACAGATAAGCTCGACGGGTGGATGGCTCGTAAATATCATAAGGTTACAGAATTAGGTAAGTTGCTTGATCCAATTGCGGATAAAATCCTTATTCTAGCTGCACTTATTATTTCTTCTGTTTTTGGCGAAATTTATTGGTGGATAACCATCTTGTTCATGATTCGCGAAATTGCTATTACTCTTGTGCGAATTTATGTTGTTAATGTTCGTGGAAGAGTAATTGCTGCATCTTCTGCAGGAAAATATAAGACTCTTACGCAATCGATTGGTATTGCAATGATTATTGCACCTCTTGTTGCAACTATTCATGCTAATACATTGCCTTCTTGGATAGTTTCCTACTACGCAGTGGCTTTCGGCTTGCTTGGTATTTCTTTGGGCTTTGCCTTCTATTCTGCAGTTTTGTATGTTTATAGCGCTTTCTTTGAAAGTTCTTCAGATAGCGAATCTCAAATTGATGATGAAAAAAATTCAGTGCCTTTGCCTCCTGTGAAGTAAATAAAATCAATAAGTAAACTTCTTGTTTGTAGCTTACGGTTTTTCATAAATTATCCCTAAAGGGTTTATGTTGTGGAAAATCGTAAGCTACAATCATATCGAGCGTATTATGAATAATTCTTCAGATTTTAATACAGTTTCTTTAGCTGCGAATCTATTGGAAAAAAGTTTTATTAAAGGAATGCATATTGCTTCAGCAGAGTCGTTAACTGGCGGGCTTTTGGCTGATGCTTTTGTTTCTGTTCCTGGCGCATCGCGAGTTTTTTGTGGTTCTGCTGTCACTTATGATATTCATGCTAAATCCAAAATTCTTGGCGTAAATTCTAATCTTTTACAATCTGAAGGCGCGGTTTACCAGGATGTTGCTTTTCAAATGGCGATTGGAGCTGCTCAAATATATCGTGGCAGTGGATGGGCGTATGAGGAAGATTGTGAGTGTTGTGCAAATTTTCCTATTATTGGCTTGTCTACAACTGGTGTTGCAGGTCCTGGTCCCGATGGTAATAAACCAGCAGGTTTAGTTTATGTTGGAATATTTTTGCCTAAAGTTAATGATGCTGTGGATTCTGTTAAAGATGCGGCTCGTAAAGAACTTGAATATGGATGCGTTAGTAACGTCTATGATTATGATTTTGCTCAAATTGAAAGTCAAAGCGTAACTAAAATTGAGCAATCAAGTGTTGCTTTTGTTTTTGAATTGAGATTATCTGGCAGTCGTCAAGAAGTTCGCGAATCTACTGTATTTCAGTTGTTGAGAATTGCTAATGATTTGATTGCTTATGTCGAAGATTGTAAGTAGTTGGGTTGTAATCAAGACACGCGCTATCGAACAAATGTTCGCATATGTAGTATACTTGTGTTTGTCGAGATGATTTAAGCTGAGTTAAGCGTTTAAGTGCTTGGATTAAATGTTTTATCCACATTGCATAAAAATGCTTGCACTTGAATCTAGTATGGAACTAAGGTCGTTCGATACATAACGGCATGCGAAAGGAGTAGCATACATGGCGCAAACAAAAAGTAAAGGCAATATTAATCGCCTTATTGATGCGGATAAAACAGATCCGCGTCGCCAAGCAGCGTTGGAAACTGCTTTAGCCAATGTTGAACGACAATATGGAAAAGGTTCTGCAATGCGCTTAGGTGATAGACCTATGCAAGATGTAGAAGTTATTCCTACTGGTTCATTAGCGTTGGACACCGCTTTGGGGATTGGCGGTGTTCCTAGAGGGCGAATAGTTGAAGTCTACGGTCCTGAGTCTTCTGGTAAAACAACTCTTGCTTTGCATATTGTTGCAAATGCTCAAAAAAATGGTGGGGTAGCGGCATTTATTGATGCTGAGCATGCGTTGGATCCTGTCTATGCGAGAAAGCTTGGAGTAGACACGGATGCTCTTATTGTTTCTCAGCCAGATAATGGTGAGCAGGCATTGGAAATTGCTGATATGCTTATTCGTTCTGGGGCATTAGATGTTATTGTTGTTGATTCTGTAGCGGCATTAGTTCCTAAAGCTGAAATCGATGGCGATATGGGAGATAGTCATGTGGGCTTACAAGCTCGCTTAATGAGTCAGGCGTTGCGTAAGATGACTGGTGCTCTTTCACAAGCTGGCACTACTGCTATTTTTATTAATCAGCTTCGTGAAAAAATTGGTGTATTCTTTGGTAACCCTGAAACTACTACTGGTGGTAAAGCTTTGAAGTTCTATGCGTCTGTGCGCATGGATATTCGCAGAGTTTCTACTATTAAAGAGGGCGAAGAAGCTGTTGGCAACCGAACTAAAGTTAAGATTGTCAAGAATAAAATGGCTCCGCCTTTCAAAACTGCTGAGTTTGATGTTCTTTATGGAGAAGGTATCTCGACTGAAGGTTCTGTTATCGATATGGGACTGCAAGCTGAAGTTATTAAGAAATCTGGTTCTTGGTTTACTTATGACGGTGAGCAGCTTGGACAAGGTCGTGAAAACGTCCGTAAGTTCTTGAAAGATAATCCAGCTATTACTGAAGAAATTAGCGAAAAAGTCAAAGCTTCGTTAGGTTTAATGCATCCTGAAGATCAATTCGCTGAAGATTCTGAACTAGATCAATTCGATGATGATTCTGTAGCTAAAAATTCTGCACAAAAGTCATCCGAATCGAAGTAATAATAAGATTACAGTGTAAAGCGAATGCAATATGCCTATTAGTGTAGAGAGTTTTCTTCGCGATCATCCAGTAGAGCGTGCTGAAGAAGATGTCGAAAGTAATAGCGTAAAGCCACATACTCGCAAAAAAATATCGCATAAATCAGTACTTTTAAGCGCAAAAAATAATACAAAAAACATGCCGTATGTAAAAAACGCTAAAGTAAGTGATTTAAGCGACGAACTTTGCAATAGTAGTGAAGATGATTGCAGGGAAGCTGCTTTAAAGCTTTTAGATTATGCTCCTCGCTCTGTGATGGACATGCGCAAAAGGCTTAAAGAAAAAGGCTACACGGAAGTTGCTATTGACGCGGTTATTCGTCGTTTGCTTGAATTACATCTTCTCGATGACAATCAATATGCTCAAATGGTGATTCGCTCTTGCTCAGTGAGGCTTCTTGGTGCTAGAGCTACTCGAATGGAATTGCAGCGTAAAAATGTTGATCCTGCTGCTATTTCACAAAACGTAGCTTCTGCTCAAAACTCTGGAGTATTTACTGAAGCAGCGTGGGAACTCGGTCGCAAAACGGCTTCGCGCACGAGAAATCTTGAGCCTTTAGTCAGAAGGCGCAGATTTTTCGCAGCAGCTGCAAGAAAAGGTCATGATTTAAACGTTATTAACGAAGTGTATGCAGCTTTATTCGAAAGTAATAACGAATGAATAGTAAAAGAGGCTGGCTTATACAAGTAAACCAGCCTCTTTCGCTTAAAACTTTATGATTATTTTGCGAAATTATGCGCTTGAGCTAAAACATACTCAGGCATATCTTCAACATTAATAACATCATTAAAGCGTGGAGATTTTTGCTCAAGATTTCTAAGCATGCTTGGAGCTTTAGTTCCTGTAGCTTCACTAAGCGCATCCATGCATTTGAAGTCATCCATATCTTGCACATGCTCAATATTCAAAGATTCAGCAACAACACGAGGGAATTTATACGGGCTTGCAGTACTTAGCAATACTCTAGGTGTGCTTTCGTCATGTGGAATATTTTGCATAACAAAGAATCCGCAAGCAGTATGTGGATCGATTACATACTTGTACTTGTTCCAGCAGTCATAAATAGCTTCGCGAATTTGATCCTCATTCGCCCAACCGCAACCAAACAGTGAGCGAATCTTTGCAAGCACATTTTCTGGAATTTCAAAAGCACCCCACTGAGTCAAGTCGTTCATAAGCATTTGTATTAAACGCGTGTCTTTATCGCACATGTAATAAAGCATTCGTTCCAAATTAGAAGAAACCAAAATATCCATAGAAGGAGCAACAGTGTGATGGAATGTGCGCTGACGGTTGTAAGTGCCGCTTACCAAAAAATCAAAAAGCACATTGTTACTATTGCTAGCAACAATGAGATGCTTCACTGGAAGACCAAGCATTTTTGCATAATATCCTGCTAGAATATCGCCAAAATTGCCTGTAGGAACACAAAATTCTACTTCGTCTCCAAGTTTTATAACTTCGCGTTCAATAAGCTGCTTGTATGCTGCAAAATAGTAAACAACTTGTGGCACAAGACGACCAACGTTAATCGAGTTAGCTGAAGACAATACTGTATTCGCATCTTCTTCAATGTTTTTGTTGAGCTCATTATTTGTGAAAATCTGTTTAACACCTGTTTGAGCATCGTCAAAATTACCGCGAACTGCGCAAACTTTCACATTTTCGCCCACCTGCGTAGTCATTTGCAATTCTTGAACGCGGCTAACTTTTCCTTCTGGATAAAAAGTAACCATAGAAGTGCCTGGAACATCAGCAAAACCAGCCAAAGCAGCTTTACCGGTATCTCCAGAAGTTGCAGTTAGAATCATAACGTTTTTTTCAATGTCAGATTCGTTCTCGTGTTGAGTTTTAGTGCGAGACATTAATTGTGGCAACATTTGCAAAGCAACGTCTTTAAACGCGCAAGTAGGACCATGGAAAAGTTCCATCACAAAATCGCTAGTGTTTCCAAGCTGCTGGAGTGGAGTAATAGCGTTATTAGACCATTGATTGCCGTATGCCAGTTTAATGCAAGAAGAAAGCTCTTCTGAAGTATAATCAGGCAGCAACAGCTGCAAAATATCTTGCGCAATTTCTTGATACGATTTGCCTTGCAATTTAGAAATATCGTAACGCTCGCTACCAAGGCTATCAGCTACAAATAATCCGCCATCTTCAGCAATTCCTTTACGTATTGCCTCTTTTGATGTGCATGTTGGATTAAGCGAACGAGTGCTATGGAAAATAGCTGCATCTGATGCCATAATGACTCCGTAACCGTCTGTTTATAAAAAATATTTTTACTTACATAGATTATTTATGTAAATTATTTACACAACTTATATCAAATTATGGTACCTGAAGCGCTGGGCGAATGGGCGTGTGCTAATCTCATATGTATAAATACTTTTGTTTTACTATTAATTAGTTGATGATTAGACAAGTAATCTACAGGGGGGAAACGTTGTCTGTTGATGATTTAGTGAATGCTCGTGCGGATTGTGCACGAAAAGCGTGGCGTAATTTTGCTCATGCAGATACTCGCGCAAAAAATGCGCTTCTTGAAAAAATGGCAGATGCTTTAGAGTTTGCAGCTTCAAATATTGCTGAGGCTAACAAAAAAGATCTTAAAGAAGCTGAAGCTAAGGGAATGGATGCTGGAAAGCTTGATCGACTTAAATTTGATGAAGAGCGAATCCAAGCTTCTGCAAAAAGCGTGCGAAAAATCGCGCAATTGCAAGATCCTGTAGGTCAAGTAGTTCGCGGATACACTCTTCCTAATGGAATTAAACTTTCGCAAATTAGAGTTCCAATGGGTGTTATGGGAATGATTTACGAAGCTCGTCCAAACGTAACTATTGACGTAGCTGCTTTGTGCATTAAATCTGGAAATGCTGCGATTTTGCGTGGTGGAAGCGCGGCTCTTCATACGAATCAGGCGAGTATTGAAGTTATACAATCAGTTCTTAAAAATTCTAACTTTAGTGCTGATTTGATTCAGTCTGTTGATGATTTAGGAAGAGACGGAGCTACGTCAATGATGCATGCTCACGGTCATATTGATGTGCTTGTGCCTAGAGGTAGTGCAAATCTTATTGCAGCAGTTGTTCAAGAATCTACGGTTCCTGTTATTGAAACTGGAGCTGGAAACGTACATATTTATGTAGATAAAAGCGCTGATATTAAAAAAGCTATACCGATTATTATTAATGCAAAAACGCAACGAGTGGGCGTGTGCAATGCTGCTGAAAAATTATTGGTACATAGCGATGTTGCGCAAGAATTTTTGCCAAAAATCGCTGCTGCTTTAGCTGAACATAATGTAATTTTGCATGCAGACGATAAATCTTACGATATTTTGCAATCCGCTAATATTCAAGGATTGCAGCTTGAGCATGCCACTGAGGAAGATTGGAAGCGAGAATATTTGTCGCTGAATATGGGTGTGAAAGTTGTAGATGATTATGCTGACGCAGCTTCTCATATTGCGAAATATTCTACTGGTCATACTGAGACCATTATTGCTGAAGATTACTCAACTATTCAAAGTTTTATTGCAAGTGTTGATTCCGCTGTAGTTATGGTAAATGCTTCAACGCGCTTTACGGATGGCGGCGAGTTCGGTTTTGGTGCAGAACTTGGTATTTCTACGCAAAAATTGCATGCAAGAGGCCCTATGGGTTTGCTTGAAATGACAACAACCAAATGGATCGGCTACGGAGATGGGCAAATACGTTTATAGTTTTTGCATCTCAATGTGCGCCGTCATTCAGTCACATGGATATTAGTGTGGTAGAGATTTGAGATTTTTCGCACTGATTGGATGCTTGCACGTTCATGAAGTTTTGCAGTTGTGCTCTGCAGACGTTGAGTATTTATTGCTTAAAGAACACTAGCACTCATGCTGCTGCACACATCATGCCAGGCACTCTTCCTACCACAGCAAAAACGATTGTGATTGGAATTAACGAGTGAGTGATAGGAATTGCTTGGTCGAGCAATATAAAAGCGGAACGATAGTAATAATCTTGTTGACGAATACTATTTTTGAAAGAAAGTAAGTAAAAAAATTAAACTTAACTACGCAACCGCTAAGTCCAAATAAGGTATAAGAGCGGAGCGCTGCGAGACAAGTAATTCCTATCACTCACTTTTGCGTAAAATAAAATCGCAAATAAAGAAATCCCCTAAAACTCGCGCCACATTAAGCAAATTAAAAAGTAGATTTACTGGTTTTAATAGTTACGTGGCGGTAAGGTAAGAGTATGCCTAATAATGACGTGAATTTGAGTACCGCTGAAGCGCTTGATATTGCTGCTGAACGTTTGTCCATTGTGCGATATGTTTTTTTGGTGCAAATTGAAGATGGTATTGCTTCTGCATCGCAACGTTCATCGCTTGAGTATGCTGACGCAGTGTTAATGGGCTGGCCAGATTCTGATTCGAATGATGTGACTATTCCTGATGAAGCTTCGTTTAATAATGTTCTTAAAAATGTTCGCAATATGGAAAAGAATATTATTAAGTTTAGTGAATTAGAACGTGATCATGATATTGATGGCATGACATCCATGCTTGCTAAAATTTCGGAATCTGTAGCGAAAATTCGTGGTGCGTATCAACCAGATTTCCTTCTTCCAACTTTTGCCGAAATCCAGCGTGTTGTAAAAGATGAGTGGGATGAAGAAATGGGCAATATTAATCCGGATAGCGCAAATGTTGCATCTGGAGTAGTGAATGAAACTCAAGTGGAAGACAAGGAATCTGAAGCGAATGAGTCCTGAAATTCACGAAGATGCAGAACGTCGCATGTCTGACCTATTTCATGGCGCGTTTACTGGTAAAGAAGCGGCTCCTCCTGCGGTTGTGAATTCAGTTCATAAACGTACTTCTGCTCGTGGCAATGTGCACGAACGTCAGCGCATTGGAATTATGGGCGGCACATTCGATCCAATACACAATGGCCACTTGGTTGCGGCTTCGGAAGTTGCTTGGGTTTATGATCTTGACGAAGTTATTTTCGTTCCTACCGGTAGACCTGTTTTTAAGCTTGATAAAAAAGTTACGAATGCAGAAGATCGTTATTTAATGACTGTTATTGCAACAGCCTCAAATCCAAAGTTCACTGTTTCTAGGGTTGATATTGATCGCCCTGGAGTTACTTATACTATCGATACTTTGCGAGATATACGCGCTCAACATCCTGATGCGGAACTTTTCTTTATTACTGGAGCTGACGCTATTGCTGAAATAATGCAATGGAAAAATGCGCGCGAAATGTGGAATTTGGCTCGATTCGTGGCTGTTACTCGTCCTGGGTATTCGAGGCCAGAAAAGTTAGCAGATTCTAATTCTCTGTTAATGCCTCGCCAAATGCATACGAATGATACTGGTCTTGCAGCGAATCGTGACGATATGGTTCATTGTGATTCTACGCATTTGCCGGTTGATATTTTAGAGATTCCAGCGTTGTCTATTTCTTCTACTGATGTTCGTCGTCGAGCTGAGCATGGTGAGCCTGTGTGGTATTTAGTTCCAGATGGAGTAGTTCAATACATAGTTAAGCATGGTTTGTATCGTGCGTAATTATTGATTTTGTAGGCTTGTCGTTTATCGTCTGTGCAAAAAGTTAGTATTGATTATGTTCATTTCGCGAATTAAAGCGAACTAATGTTTGGAGATATGGTGAGCATCGTCCTTGAAGGAAAGCCAGATAAAAACCTTGTTCTCGTTACCGGTCGCACGCATCCGAAGCTTGCTCGTGATGTAGCTGATCAGCTTGGAATTGATGTACTTGAAACTACGGCATACGATTTTGCTAACGGCGAAATGTATGTTCGCTATACGCAATCTGTGCGTGGTACAGATGTATTCGTTCTTCAAAGCCACAGCGATCCTGTTAACAAGTCCATTATGGAACAGTTAATTATGATTGACGCTTTGAAGAGGGCTTCTGCTCGTTCAATTACTGCAGTATGCCCGTTGCTTGGTTATTCTCGACAAGATAAAAAGCATCGCGGTCGCGAGCCTATTTCTTGCCGCTTGATGTTTGACTTGCTAAAGACTGCTGGTGCTGATCGCATTATGAGCGTCGATTTGCATGCAGCTCAGTCTCAAGGATTCTTCGACGGTCCTGTTGATCACTTGATTGCTATGCCAGTTTTGGTTGATTACGTACGTGATCGTTTCCGCGATGATCTTGCTAATGTGACTGTTGTGTCTCCTGATGCTGGTCGTATTCGCGTAGCAGAACAGTGGGCTCAACGCTTAGGCGGCGGTCCTTTGGCTTTTGTGCACAAAACTCGCGATATCACTTGCCCTAATAAGACGGTTGCAAATCGCGTTGTTGGTGACGTTGCTGGACGCGATTGCGTTATGGTTGACGACTTGATCGATACTGCAGGAACTATTGCAGGAGCTTGCAAAGTGTTGAAGGAAGCTGGAGCTAAGTCTGTTACAGTTGTTGCAACTCACGGCGTGCTTTCTGGTCCTGCAGTCGAGCGTTTGAAGTCTTGTGGTGCTAGGGAAGTTGTTTTGACTGATACTGTGCCTATTCCAGAAGAGAAGCGTTGGGATGGTTTGACTGTTCTTTCAATTGCTCCGCTTCTTGCAAGCGCTATTAAAGCAGTATTTGAGGATGGTTCGGTTGCTAAGCTTTTCGACACTTATCCTGAGCATCACGGACAAGGATTCTTATTTGCTTAAGTATTGATTTCGTGCGGTTTGCTTTTCGGCACGCCAATTTGACGTTTTTCGATATTATGGCATAATAGTGACTTGGCGGTTTTTCCGCCGTTCCCTCATGGTGTAATGGCAGCACACGGGTCTTTGGAACCCTTTGTCTTGGTTCGAATCCAGGTGAGGGAGCTTGCTTAAAGCGCTACTCGTTAAATCGGGTGGCGTTTTTTGTTTTGAACGCTGCTAATAAGTAATAGAATTGAATACAGCGGAATTTATTGAAATAGTATAAGGAGCGTATGCGTGGAAAAGCATGATGTAACTGCGGCAATAATTTTGGCAGCAGGCGATGGGACGCGTATGCGTTCAGAAACTCCAAAAGTACTACATCCATTTGCTGGTAAAACATTTCTCAATCGTGTTATGGATGCCATGAATGGCGTAAATCCTAAAAAGCTAGCTGTAGTTGTGCATGCTCAAGCCGAACGCGTAGCTGCTGCTGCTGTTAGCTATAACGAAAATGTGCATATTGTAAACCAGGACGAAACTCCTGGAACCGGCAGAGCAGTGCAATGTGCTATTAAAGATCTTAACGAAATTGCTAAAAACGAAACTGGTGAAGCATTAAAAGGAGCTGTGCTGATTGCAGCAAGCGATATGCCGCTACTTGATACGCAAACTTTGCAATCTTTAGTTGATTTTCACAATAATAACAACAATGTAGCAACAGTTCTTACAGCAGTTTTAAGCGATGCGACTGGCTACGGTCGTATTGTGCGCGAAGCAAACGGTGACGTTTTGCGTATTGTTGAGCATAAGGATGCAAATGCTGGAGAGCTTGCTATTCATGAAGTGAACACTTCTGTATATGTATTCGATGCGACTGTATTATGTGACGCAATTGCAGGTCTTAACTCTCAAAATGCTCAAGGTGAGTTCTATTTGACTGATGCTTTGGAACATGCTCGAAAGTTTGGTCATGTTGGCGCAATGTCTGCTCCAGATCCGCTTACTGTAGAAGGCGTAAATAACCGTGTGCAATTAGCTGCGCTCGCAAAAGCACATAATAAGCGCGTGTGCGAAAAATGGATGCTTGAAGGCGTAACTATTCTTGACCCTGATACTACTTGGATTGAAGATAGTGTTACGCTCGCACAAGATGTTACCGTGCTTCCTGGATGCTTCCTTCAAGGTCGTACTACTGTTGCAAGTGGTGCTGTAGTTGGCCCTTACACGACTCTTATTGATGCGCAAATTGATGAGGATGCGGTGGTTGAGCGTTCGCGCGTACAGGAATCGCATATTTGTAGAGCTGCAAACATTGGTCCTTGGACGTATTTGCGTGCAGGAAACGTACTTGGTGAGGAAAGTAAGGCAGGAGCTTTCGTAGAAATGAAGAAAGCTCATATTGGAAACGGCACTAAAGTACCTCATTTAAGCTATATTGGCGATGCTGATTTGGGTGAGCATACGAATATTGGTGGCGGTACGATTACTGCAAATTATGACGGAGTGCATAAGAATCATACTACGATTGGTTCTGGTGCTCACGTTGGTGCAGGAAACCTGTTTGTAGCACCGGTTACTGTGGGAGATGGTGTTACTACCGGCGCTGGATCGGTGGTACGTCACGATGTTCCGGCTGATTCTATGGTGTATTCGGAAAATACTCAGCATGTAGTCGAAAATTGGAAGCCAGCTTGGGAACGCTAAAAAGCGTTTGTCGGAGAATTAAGGAGTAGTAACGTTATGACAGCTTTAGAAAGCTCAATTAGTGCAATTCGTATTGCTGCCGCTGCTGCAGACCGTTTGAAAGCAACGAACGAGCAGGCTTTTGATGTAAGCGATTTGCTTGGTATTACGGATGCTATGTTAGTTGTTTCTGCTTCAAATGAGCGTCAAGTATTGGCTGTTGCAGAAGAAATCGAAAAAGACTTGTACTTGAAAGACAACAAGCGCAAGGCATTATCTCGTGAAGGCTTGGAATTAGCACAGTGGATTTTGCTTGATTTTGGCGATTTTGTGGTTCATGTAATGCATGAGGAAGCGCGAGCATTCTACCGCTTGGAACGCTTGTGGAATGATTGCCCGGCAATCGATTTGCAACTGCCAGAACATGCTAGCGAAACTGAAGATGCTAGCGAAACTGAATAATAAGAAGAAAGTACGGTACAAACCATGGTTGATTTCGTAGAAAATGTTGCGAGTAACGTAAATAATTCCATTAATAGTGCGCACGAAGGAATTGCTCGCTCTGTTATGCTTATTCGCCACGGTCAAACTCCGTATAATGCACAGTTCCGTTTGCAAGGCATGATTGATATTGCTTTGGATGAGTCTGGAATGGATCAGGTAACTCGTTCTGGAAAAGCTTTGCGTGTGCTTTTTGGCGCTTCTGACTTAGAAGATCCAAAGGATCCGAACAGCGCTGAACATGTGCGTATTACACCGGAAGAAGCGGACGCTAGTTTTGTGGCGATTGTTTCTCCGCTTATTCGCGCGCAGCAAACAGCTCACGCTTTTGCGGATAAGCTTGGGCTTCAGGTGCATGTTGAAAATGGTGTGCGCGAGCGTTTCTTTGGCGAGTGGGAAGGTTTGAATCGCCAGCAGATTAGCGAACAGTGGCCGGAAGATTTCAAAGCTTGGGTTGAAGGTAAAGGCGGAGAGCTTCGTCATGGTGCTGAAGCTAAGCAGGAAGTAGGAGAGCGCGCTGCTGCTGCAGTAGAAGATTGGACTCGCAAAACCGGTTCAGACCGTGATTTGCTAGTGTTTTCGCATGGCTCTTGCCTTTCGCAAACTGTTCATAAACTGCTTGGATTAGATAAAGTAGATCCTTCTTACAAGACGATTGGCGGCATGGGAAACGGCCGTTGGGCGCGCTTAATTCCAAGTCTTAACGAGGATGGTTCGATTCATTGGCGTTTGGATGCCTATGATCAAGGTCCTGCAGCTGACCCTACAAGCCAGCGTCTTATTCGCATTTGGGGTGCTGCGTAATCTCTCCTTTACCGCTTAATTACCGAAAGCTACCGTTTAGCGATTTTGTAAAGACAGACTATTTACAGTGCCGTATAGTCAAAATTACAAAACAAAAAGATAACAAACGCTAACAGTAGCGCACGGAAAGGAGGCTTGATGAAAGTATCTATTGCTATTGTTCCGTCTGAGGAAGAGCAGTCAGTTCAGTTGTCAATTCACAATATTGACGATGAGCTTAAGCGCATTATCGCTCAGTTACAAAGCATTGACTCAAATGATGCAAATGTAAGAAGTGCTGAAAATAATACTGAAATTAATACTTCAGATAAGTTGGGCAACAATAATCCATTTATATACGGTTATATTAACGATTCGATTATTGTTATGCACGAGCCAGATGTGATTATGATTTGCGTTGAAAATTCGCGCGTAATCATTCACAGTGATAAAGGCGAGTGCGTTTCTTACAAGCGTCTAATGGATTTCGACAATCCGCAATTCGCGTCGTTTGTGCGCATATCTAAATCCGCAATCGTGAACTTGAATCGCATTGTTCGAGTCGATCCAGGATTCGGCGGAAGTATGAGCGTAAAAATGGACGACGGAAGCGTTGAGTGGATTAGTCGCAGATGCTTAGCAGGGTTCAAAAAGCGCTTAGGAATGTAGTTTTAAGCGTAGTCAAATATAAAACTATCAAAATTTTAATACTAATTTTTTAATACAAGATTTTAATACTTAAAAAGGAAACGATTATTATGGAAAAGCAAGTTACAACTTTTGGTAAAACAATGGTAAAAAACATTGTTAATGGCATTGGTATAGGGTGCACTATTTTTACTGCAATCAGTTTTGTGTCAAGCTTGTTAGCAAATACTGCGGTTGGAAACAGAATTGCAGCTTATGCTGTAGCAACGTTTGTTATAGGCATAAGCTATGGAGTGTTCGCTATTTTTTGGTCGAATGAGCGTATGTCAAATCTTGCAAAGTTCGTTTTTGCACTAGTTCCGCCAATTGCTATTCAATTTATTGTATCTGTGATTGTTGGGTGGATTTCGTTCAAAGATGAGCCAGCTGTGATTTGCGGATGGATTGCGTTCACTGTTATTTTCCCGATTGCGATTGCTGCAATAATTTATTACTTCGAGAAGAAGAAAGCGGAAGAAATGAACGCTAGACTGCAAGCATTGCGTAAAGAAAGCAAGTAAAATAGTTACAACTAAATAATCAAGTAAAGAATTGAGTGGTGTTCATCTTCGCCGTTGAGGACGAACGCCACTCGATATTGTATGACGCCTACTCTAAACGTACTAATTCGGCGTTTTGCGCGACGACCTGCTTTCGCGCTCATTCCTCACGGCATAGCCGTTCGGCTGATTTGGCATGTGAAGCACACCGTGCTTCACAATTGAGCCAAATCACGCTTTGAAGGAGCTTGAAATCCCATTGATTTCAAGCTCGGTCAAAGCGCGCGCGAAAGCAACTCGGAGCGGAAACTCGCTAAAGTTGGAAGTCCAGTGGACTTCCAACGCGAGTTTCGTAGCGAGCGCGTTAACCGCGCGAGCGTCCGCGCTCAGTGCGAAAAATCTCAAATCTCTACCGCACTAATATCCACGCGACTGAATTACGACGCATTAATCTTTTGCAATAGTTTTGCCGGCAGTAGCTCCAGAAGTCAAGTCCTGAATCTCAGTGATTTCCATAACTGGAACCGCAGCTGGCTTCTTTGTGCCTTTTTCTTCTGCCACGCGTACCTGCTCTTCGTAAATCGCGTCGTCGGTGTGAAGGGTGACGGTTCCGCGGAAGCGATAGCCCTTCTTTTCTGCCAAATTAGCAACTGCTACAACCAGCTGGCTGCCGTCTTGCAAGTTCTTAAAATGCTGGCCGGCAGTGCGCTCGTGGTAGGCAAGGTGGTTGTCGTCGAGTACGAACATAGACATTTTTGGTCCCAAATCAAGCTCGCCATCTTTGCTCACTGTTGCAATCCAAGCCAAATTATTCGCAATAAATTCTTTCATATCTGCGCTAAGAGTTGCCATAATATTCCTTTCCTAACAAGATTGCGCACTTTCTTCGTGCGCAATTTATAAGCCTACATTGCTACATTACGCTGATTTAGAAGCGTATACGAGTGCATAGCATAAAAAAGTTGTAAGTTGTGATATAAATCACCCAATTTTTCAATGCTTGAGTGGGTGAAATTTATACAGCTAAATGCTTGATTGCTACTGTTTTCTGAAGCGTATATCGGAAATTTTACGGAGGAACGCCAGAAAGTTGTACTTTTCACGATTTTATGGCTATTCTGTCTATTTTATAAGCTAAAACGCTTTATAAAAGAAAAATTTTAAAGAATTAACTTTTGTAGTTGAAGGGGAAACATTATGAAGGTGAAATATGAAACAGCTAAATCTATAGCTGAACCGCTTTCGGATAAATCGGGCATGCCTCAAGGCAAAAGTGTTCATATTGCTCAGATTATGCTGTTGATTTGTGCTGCTATTTGGGGTGGCAGCTATGTTTCTTCAAAATATGCTCTTGAAGTGTTTCCTGTGCAATGGCTTATGGGCGTTCGCATGGTTGGTGCTTGCGCAATTATGGCTGTTATTTTTTTCGGTACGCTTCGTAAAACTTTTACAAAAAAGCTTATTGTTCCTTCTTTGCTAACTGGAATTACGTATTATGCTACTTTAGTTTTGCAAACTGAAGGATTACGTTCAATTGATCCAGGTCGTAGCGCGTTTTTGACAGCAGCATATTGCGTAATTACGCCATTTTCTGCTTGGTTAATCGTCAAGAAAAAGCCAACTCTTTTAGGATTAGTAGCTGCAGTTATGTGCGTTGCTGGAGTGGGCTTTGTGGCATTAAAGCCTGGAATGCTTGTGCTCACATTGTCTTATGGAGATTTCCTTACTTTATTATGTGCTGTAGTTTTTGCTTTTAATCTTACGTTCCTTGCTTATTATTCTCGTAAATATAATCCTGTTACGTTAACTTTTGGACAATTTGTTGTTTCAGGCGTACTTTTTGTAGCTGGCGCGCTTATTTATGAGCCTTTGCCAAACTTTGACGCTGCTGATCATTTCTCTATTTTTGCTAACATGTTCTACCTTACAGTGGTAGTAACAGTAGTTGCGCAAATTATGCAAAACTATAGTTTGGTGAATCTTTCTACTGCCAATGCTTCAGTGATTATGTGCACTGAAAGTTTGTTCACACTTTTATTCTCTACTGTTCTTTTTCATGAGCATGTTTCTAGCATGGCTTTTGTGGGATTTGCTTTAATATTTGCTGCAATTATTACTGCAAGCTTAGGAGAGCATTATTGTGATAAAAAAGCCAATTGTGAGCTTTCTTATAAAGATAGAGATTTTGAGGTTGCTAAGTCTTAGGTATCTAAGTTTGTGTAGCTAAGTTTTATGTATATAAGACTTGTGATTTTGTTGTAAGAATGCTCTGGCAATACTGTGCAATTTTTGCGTAGAGTGATACCATCATTGTTGTAATGATGTTGGTATTTGAGTTTGCATATTTGCCACGCGTTTTGGCATTATATTCGCATAAATAGTTAAGGTGCATAAGTGAAGAATTTCTTCAAAGGCATATCGTTTACGCAAGTATTAGCTGGATCGCTCGCTGCAGTGACTTCGTTTTTACTTGCTTCTAAAATTGGTATTGCTGGTTCAGTTATTGGCGTAGCTATTGGTTCTATTGTTTCTGCAGTAGCCTCGCAGTTGTATCAGAATGTCATTCACGCTTCATCGCGTAAACTTTCGGAAACGAATCAGAATACTTCTACAGAACAGCCTAATTTTAGTAATGCGTCATATTCTAGCGTGCGTTCAAATGATTTAGAGAATGTTGATTCTAAAAGAATTGGAGATGATGTTCATATGCAATATTCATCAAATCCGTTGCAATTTAATACTGATCCTGCAGATGACAGAAATATGACTGTTCAAAACGCAAGATCTGGACGCACTGTTAGCTCGCAAGTTAGTAATCCAGAATTAGAAAATACGCGTATTTTGGAATTGTCGAGATTACGTGAACAGCATGAAGAAGACATGGAGCTGTCGGAAGGCACAATTCCAGAGCCAGTGCCGTTATCTAAGGTTGTTAGTGAAAACTACGGTTACTCTTCTGTGCCTTACAAAAACAGAAACGATCATAGTACAACAATTGTTGTTGCTGTTATAAGTGCTCTTATAGCTGTTATTGTTACTGCAGGTGCTGTTCTTTTGTTTACACAAGGAAAAGGCACAGACAATATTAATAAGCCTGAAGAAATTAGCCATGAGCAGCAGCAAAATCAGCCGCAACCTAAGCAACGTCTTAACACGAATACTAATCAAGACCATAAGAAATCTCATGATGATTCTGATAGTAAAAATGCTAATGAAGACGAAAATGATGAGCATAGCAATGAAAATGCAGATGGGTCAACAAGTGGTCATTCTGATAATGATTTAGGTAGTGACACTAACAATGATTCAGGAACGAATTCAGGTGATGCTGCTAGCGGTAATAGCGGATCGGGCACTGATAGCTCTGATGCAGGTGCTGGATCTGCTGGTTCTGCTGGTTCTTCGGGATCTTTGGGATCTGCTGGCTCTTCAAACAATGTAACTTCTCCTGGTAATGGTGATCAATCTGGAAGTGCCAATGGTAACTAGTTTTCGAATTGGTTTTCGAATTGGTTCTTGAATTGGTTCTTGAATTGGCTACTAAATTGTTGGTAGAATTTGCATAATTTTTGGAATTTGTAAGTTGAATTCGACACGCCGCATTTGGATAGAGCGGCTATTTGTTGTATTCTATCAAAGGTTCGTTTGAACAGCATAAATAAAAACGGGGCTATGGCGCAGCTGGTAGCGCATCTCCATGGCATGGAGGGGGTCGGGGGTTCGAATCCCCCTAGCTCCACAAATTTTAAACGTCACTTCTCATGAAGTGGCGTTTTTTGTTATTATTTTTCGATTTTTATGCGCCACGCCGTATTTTTTACAGTTTGTCTGCAAGTCGTACTAATAATGAACAACATCGACCAGAGGTCGCGCTCGACAAGAGTAGTAAGCATGAGCTGGGAAAGCGTTGATTGTTTACAAAAGGGGAGAGCGCCGAAGTTTACTGCTTAATCCCAAAAGTAGTGAGCTGGGACTTGGCTTAATATACCAAGGACTGTCGCAGTGATTTGGCATCCGCTGCGGAGAGCTATCGACACGCTTGCTTTTGCTTGCTTGTTTTGCCTCTGATTGTCATGAAAGGAGGAAAAATGAGTAGTTCATTATCATCTACTGCTGCACAGAATACTCAGCAGAATACTCATCAAAATAACGATGTCCATAGAGGATTAAAAACTCGCCATATTTCCATGATTGCTTTAGGTGGCAGCATTGGTACCGGCTTATTCGTTGCTAGTGGTGCAACAATCCATATGGCTGGTCCTGGCGGCGCTTTGCTTGCTTATGGTGCAATTGGCATTATGGTTTACTTCCTTATGACTTCCCTTGGCGAAATGGCAACATTTATGCCTATTAGCGGTTCATTTGCATCATATTCTGGACGTTTTATTGATCCTGCACTAGGTTTTGCAATGGGCTGGAACTATTGGTTTAACTGGGCTATTACGGTTGCAGTGGACGTTAGTACTGCAGCAATAGTTTTGCAATATTGGTTCCCAACAGTGCCAATATGGATTTTCTCACTGTCGGTTCTTATGCTTATTTTGCTTATCAATGTGCTTACAGTTAAGTGCTTTGGAGAAACCGAGTACTGGCTTTCGATTATTAAAGTGTTGGCAGTAATCGTATTCCTTGTTATCGGTTCGCTTACGATTGTTGGCGTTGTTGGCGGCAAAGCGCCATTCTTGCAAAACTTCACTCATAAGGACGCTCCATTTGCAGGCGGTGTTCCTGCAGTGTTGTGTGCTTTTGCTATTGCAGGCTTCTCTTTCCAGGGAACTGAGCTTATTGGTATTACTGCAGGCGAGTCTGCAACTCCAGAAAAGAGTATTCCAAAGGCTGTAAAGCAAGTGTTCTGGCGTATTCTTCTCTTCTACATTCTTGCTATTTTCGTTATTGCTTGCATTATTCCTTATACTGACAAGAACTTACTTGGTTCTGACGTAACTGATATTGCTATTAGCCCATTCACTCTTGTGTTCCAGCGTGCGGGTCTTGCTGCTGCAGCAGCAGTTATGAATGCAGTGATTTTGACTTCTGTTATTTCTGCAGCAAATTCCGGCATGTATGCATCAACGAGAATGCTTTATTCGCTCGCAAAAGAAGATAATGCTCCAAAAGTATTTAGCAAAGTAAGTCTTCGTGGTATTCCTGTTCCTGCGTTGATTGCTACGTTTGTAGTCGCGCTATTTACTTTCTTTATGAGTATTTTTGGCGATCAAATATACATGTTCCTGGTTGCTGCAAGTGGTTTGACTGGTTTTATTGCTTGGGCTGGTATTGCTGCAGCTCATTATCGCTTCCGTAAAGCGTACTTGGCTCAAGGTCATTCCTTAGATGAATTAGTCTACAGAGCAAAGTGGTATCCGTTTGGTCCTATTGTTGCGTTCTTCCTATGCGTTCTTGTTATTGTTGGTCAGGATTTGCACTCATTTGCAACGCTTAACTGGCAGGCTATTGGAATCACGTACATGTCTGTGCCGCTATTTATCGTTCTATACATTGGTTACAAGGTTAAGAATCATACTCGAGTAATTCCTCTTGAAGAAGTCGATTTAACTCATGTTCGAGTAAACAAAGTGAACGAATAATTTATAAAGTTCAACATCGTTTACGATGTAGATTTAGATAATATAAAAGCTCCCAGCGTATTGCTGGGAGCTTTTATTATTGAGTTAGATAACAGAGCAATATGTTTTATGGCTGTGTAATGTTGTTATTATCTGTGATGTCTACACGTGTTTTTTTATTGGAATCGTTGTTGCTCTTTTTCTCCTCACTCTTCTTAGGGTCCGTCTGACCATTATTTACTTTATGGCTTTCGTCGCCTTCTCCGTTGGTTTTTTCTTCGTGTTGTGGATTTTCTGTATTACCATTTGTTTCAGACTTTGTTTCGGGGTTTGTTTTAGGCTTTGTTTCAGTATTCTGTTTCTTAGTGTTTTGATTATTCTTCGTCGGCGTTGGCGTTGGCTTTGGCTTTGGTGGGATAACATTTGAACGCTGAATTACAATTCCAGTCGATTCATTTATCTCTTGCTTCTTTGTTTCTTCGTTTTGCTTGTCTTTGTCTTTATCTTTTTTGCTATTTTCATCTAGTAGCGTAACAGCTAATTCGCGCACTCTTTTTGCTTTAACTGCATACCACTCAGAAGCAGCTAAAGCTTCTGCACTTTTGGAACCAAGTTCTTCAGGGGAGTCTGCTGTGCAAGATACTTTATCAGGAACCTTTTCGCTCATGATTTTAGCAAGTTCTTTTGCGTTATCAGAGTCACCTTTTGTGAGATCCGTTATTACTTTGTCATGCATTAAACTTTTCCACACAGTGTTTGCTTTAGAAACTTGTGCAACTTTTATTTCGCACTGTCTGCGAGCTGCCTTAGTGCGTTCAGTTTGTTTCATGTACCAAAGTGTGCCAACTATGCCAAGAGCTAAAGCTAGCACAACAATTCCCGCTATGAGAATAATGAGCTTTTTCTTTTGGTTCGTTTCAACATTATCGGAGCTATGTTGATTCATGTTTATCCTCTGTTATCTATTGCTACTCAACATTAGCGTATTTGAATACGCAACTTGTTTATATAATACGCCAAAGTGTTTATGTTAGCCACGCTAATTAGTGCTAAACAATTAAGATTTTTCTTGTGAATGCAAGTCGTGATATTTAACGCAAAAAGCCACTGGATAACCAGTGGCTTTATGGCTCCTGCGGCTGGGCTTGAACCAGCGACCATTCGATTAACAGTCGAACGCTCTGCCAACTGAGCTACGCAGGAATATCTTGTGCTCAACTAAGCGCTGTGCACAAGACATTTATATTACACGTAATTTTCAAAGATGCAAATATGGCGTGTTTTGGCGTGTCGAAATAGTGATTATAAGCGTATGTTTTATCCACAATGCTTAAAAAGCTTATGATTTTCGCAAATTAGCTGCAAAACTTTTATAAAAGTCATTTTATAAAAATATGGATGGGGAATATATGTGTATTCGCAAAAATTATGAATTATATTACAAAATAGCTGCCTGTTTGGGGATTTTTATAATCTCAGTTATTTTATTAGATGCACTGTTTTTACAATCCGAAATTTCGCAAAATAATCATCGTCTTAAATATTATGTTGCAAAATCTGCTGTGTCATGTTGCCACAAGTGTGCTCTTTCTAAAGGTGATTATAGCGAAAAAACATGCAAGTCAGCTATGCAATGGCCTGTAAAACCTGCGAGAATTGTAAAAGCTTTTAATCCTCCGCCTAAACCCTGGATGGCTGGGCATCGCGGCGTAGATTTAGCTGCAAGCACAGGAACTCCTTTATTTGCGCCTGCAGATGGCGTTATTAGTTTTGCTGGTAAGGTCGCTGGTAAATCAGTTGTGACTATTAGGCATGGTGAACTAACTTCTACTTTTGAGCCTGCTGTAACAAAGTTTAGCGTTGGTGTTTTTGTGAAAAGAGGCCAGAATTTTGCACATGTCGAAGGAGGTTCGGACCATTGCGGCACAACTTGTGTGCAGTGGGGTTTAAAGCGCAAAAATCGCACATATGCTAATCCTGAAGGAATGACTGTTAAGCGCCGCATTGTGCTTAAGCCTGTGGAATAAGAAAAATAATATATTTGTATCGTAGATATTTGTAGATAAATGAACAAAATTTATTACAATCTTGTAGATATTCGCATATGCGAAGGCTTGCAAATCGCGTATAGTAAAGATATACGTCAATTCAGCAGATAGAGGAGCTAATATGCAAGAATATTCTCGTCCACTTGATGAGTCTATTGATATAGATGTTAATGTTTTCTCACTGCTAGAAGAGCGAGCAGAGCGCAATCCTAATGGCTCTTTGGTTGAATATGTTGGAGCTGACGGCGTTTGGAAGTCATATACTGCTGAAGAATTTAGAGATAAGGTAATAGCTGTTGCTAAAGGCTTTATTGCTAGAGGAGTAATGCCTGGTGACGCTGTGTCAATTATTGCTCACACTTCATGGCAGTGGACAGTTCTGGATATGGCTATTATGTCTATAGGCGCATTGACAGTGCCGATTTACGAAACAAGCTCTTCGTTGCAAATACAACATATTGTTCAAGATTCTCAAGTATGTTCAATATTTGTGGAGTCTCCTGAAATGTTGCCAAAAGTAGAAGCTGTTCAGGAAGAATGTCCTACTCTTCACGACGTATATGTAATGAATCGTGGTGCTATCGACGCGTGCATTGAATACGGTAAAGCAGTAACTGATGCTGAATTTTATGAACGCGTGCATGCTGTTAATGGAAGTGACATAGCAACAATTGTGTACACTTCAGGATCAACTGGCGAGCCAAAAGGAATTGAGCTTACTCATAGCAATTTTGTTTTTATTGCTAAATCAGGTGTTATTTCTATGCCAGACATTGCGTTAAAAGGCAGCCCGCGTCTTTTGCTGTTCTTGCCTCTTGCGCACGTTTTTGCTAGGTTTATGCAATTGTTCTGCTTTGCTGGAAATATAACTCTTGGTTTGACTAGTAATTTGAAAACTGTATTGTCTGATTTTCAAACTTTTAAACCAACATTTATTCTTGGTGTTCCACGCATTTTTGAGAAGATTTACAATGCTGCTTCTCAAAAAGCAGGCAGGGGAGTAAAAGGTTTTATTTTTGCTTATGCATCTAAGGTTGCTCGCGAATGGTCTCGCGCTCAGCAATCTAGTTCAATGGTTCCTCCAATGCTTGCTCTTAGCCATTCAATATGTAAAAAATTAGTGTATGCTCCACTGTTGCACGTATTTGGAGGCTCTGTTTCATACGCTATTTCGGGTGGTGCTCCTTTAGATTTGTCGATTGCGCATTTCTTCAATGGAATCGGCTTGCCTTTGCTCGAAGGCTATGGAATGACAGAAACTTGTGCTCCTTCTATGGTGAATCCTACAACAGGTTATCGCATTGGTACCGTTGGTTTGCCTGTAAAGGGTGTATCTGTTGCTATTGCTGACGATGGCGAATTGTGTATTAAGAGTCCTGCAGTGTGCAAAGGCTACCATAATAATCCTGAGCTTACAAAACAGCAGATTGTAAACGGCTGGTTGCATACTGGCGACTTTGGATCTTTAGACGATGACGGTTTTGTGCGTATTACAGGCCGAAAGAAAGATCTTATTATTACTGCTGGCGGTAAGAACTTATCTCCAAATGCGTTAGAAGCTTCATTAATGTCTTCGCCTATTATTTCTCAAGCTGTTGTTATTGGAGACAGAAAGCCGTTTGTTTCAGCAATTATTGCGCTCGATTTATCAGAAGTAAATACTTGGCTTTCTTCGCGTGGCGCATGTCCTGTGCGATCTTTAAAAGAGGCTTCACGTAACGGTATTGTGCGAGCAGAAGTTGAGCGTGCTGTTAGCAAAGCAAATGAGCTAGTTTCTAGAGCTGAATCTATTCGCAAGTTCGAAATAGTTCCAGATGAGTTTACTCAAGCAAACGGTTTGATTACGCCAAGTTTAAAGGCGCGTCGTCAAGTTGTTGTAGAGCGTTATAACGACCTTATTGAACACGTTATCTACGCTCCGCGCAAACGTTAGCTGCGTGTAAAGTCTTGGAATATAGTTTGCGTTACATAGTTTGCGTAACGCAACTCGCGTAACGCAACTTGTATTACGCAACTTGCGTAACGTAACTCGTATTCAAAAATTGTATTTACAAGCCTGCGTCTGCTAATGATATGTAGCCTGGGTCAATTAAAAGCGACTTTAGATTTGTTGCGCTTACTGCCACTAGTTGCTCGTTAACAGTAGGGACAGTTTCACCATGCTCAATTTTTGTTTGCACTGTAGCGATTTTTTTGTCAAGCTTACCGTTTTTGTTCAAAGAATAACAAGTAGCAGTAAGATCTTGAACAATCTTCTTATGATTTTCTATAGATGTCATCCACTGCTTTCCGTTCACAATGTTTGGCATAATATTTTTGTACGCGCCATAACCAGTTATTACTGGCCATTTCTTTGCTTCTGATTCTTCTTCCTCATCTTTTTTCTGCTTTTGTTTTAATTCTTTTTCGGATTTCTTTGCAGAATCTTTTGGAGCAGGAACTGGTCTTTTATTAAGATCTCGTTTTCCTATAAAGTTTCCGATAACGTCCGGCAAATTGAAAGATGGGTTTATGTCTGCTGCGCTTCCTTCATAACCAAGATCGTTTAGTGCTTGTACAGCTTGTAAAGCAATTTGATCATCGAGCGCAATAATTCCATCAACGCGATGCCTTGAATGTGTAAAAAGACTCGTGCTTCTCGTAATTCGTTTTGTTAACTCATTTTTCACAGAGTCAGCTGCATCTGCGTCGAAAGCAACATTTGTCCAGTCTTTTTCGCTACTATTCACATTCAATCTTCCAGAAGTACTTATTAATGTTCCAGAAGCAAAATATGGTCTCAAAACTTTCCAAATTCCATCGAATGCTTCTTCAGCAAAATCATCATTGAATTCTGTTTCGCCATTTGCATGTGTATTGTTTTTAGAGTCATCATCCTCGCTTGTTTCGTCGCTGCCATTTTGTTGGTTGTGATTGTTTGCATTAATATTTTTTTGATTGTGGCATGGCAAAAGAACTTCAATATAGCGTGGATTTTCTTTAGTTGCACGATCTAGAGCTATTTTTTGTACCAGAGTCGTTGCTTGAATTTCGCCAATGGTTCTTGCGTCAGATAAATGGAACATCACATCAGGTTTGAAACCGCTAACACTCCGTGAGAGCATAACAACGTGGATTCCTGCCTTTTTTGCTAGGCTAAGTGATGATGCCAATCGTTTTTCTGCATTAAGCTCATCTTTGGATGATTGAGAATTGTCGTTATTTTGTAAATTTAAGCCTTGAGTATCTGATTTTTGCGTATTTTCAGAATTAGATGCAGGTAATGTTGCATAATCTCCATAGTTATTATTGCCGTTTTTGCTAGTCCATGGAGCTATAACAATTGTCGTTTTGCTTAATTGTTTTTTGATTTTTGAATTTTCAGAAACAGAATTGTGCTTTCCTGAATTATTCTGTTTTGCATTGTTCAATGAGCTTAGCAAATTTACTACATAATCTTGAACATCGCGGCTTTGTTCTGAAAGGCTAGAAGAAGTTTTAGTAGTAATAGAATTATCGTCAAATCCCTTATCTTTTAACGATTTTATTAATTCTGGAACCAATATGTCCCACGTGCTTAAAGGTTTATTGCGTGTTATTGATAATCCATCTGCTGGAGTAAAAACAATAACGTTACCGTGACTCGCTTGTTCTTTATTTTCAGATTTTAAAGAAGTTTTTGTTGAACTTGCGCACGAGCTAACAACAAAAAGCATCGTAACTAATGCTGCAAGCATAACTAAAGAACGATGCATAGTTCTGTTGCACAAACGAATCATAGTAGTGACCTCTCGTTTCGTGGTCTATCTGTTGCTGTCTATATGTGTTCTACTTGTAACTATCTTCTAACATTGTATATAGCTGTGTGCTAAATACTTTACGTTGCTGTTTTAGTGAGCAAAATTATCTTATAGAACTTTTTATAAGACTTTTGCACATATTACGGTATTCGCTCACGTAACCTCCACCAAAGAACACGCAATGTCCTGCAATAGGGTAGAGCTGCCAGATAATCATGCGCTGCTCAAAACCTGCTTTAAGTGGGTGAACAGACTGATAGCCGTCTAAAATCTGCTTAAAATAGCTGATTCCAAATAGATGAAGCATTGCTAAGTCTTCTTCGCGGTGCCCACCATGTGCTGCAGGGTCTATTAGAACAGCTTCAGTGTGTTCGCCGTCTGAGCTTTTAGTCCATAACACGTTTCCACTCCACAAGTCTCCGTGAACTCGAGCAGGCTTATCTTCTGCAGCTTTTCCTAATAAATCAGGCAGCGCATCAATAACTTCGTTTGTAAGATCTAAATCGCTTTTAGTAAGCTCTCCGCGAGCAATCCCAAGATCAACCATAGGGCGCAATCGTCCGTCCGCAAGGTAGTCAATAACATTACTCCAAGTGCCAGTTGGCATTTCAACTGGATCGCTTAAAGGTCCAAAATAGCATGTGCCATCGTAATCTGCTGGTGCTTCACCAAAATATTTTGCACCGTAATCGTGCATATGAGCAAGCGCTGCACCAAACTCAAATGCAGCAAGTGGTGTTGCTGAGTGAGTTTCAATGCGCTCAATATTAAGGTAACCGTTTCCCCAATCAAATACTTCAGCCACTCTAGGGCCGCCGTATTTGTGAGCTTCAGAAAGCCATTTTAAGCCTTTACCTTCGCATTCAAAGAAACGCTCAGGCGCGTATAATCTACTTTTCTTATATACAGCGTTGTTCATAGAAGCCTTCTTAACGTAGTAGCGCATACGAAACATGCGCTACATACTTAATAAAATATTTATTAATAAATTAAATTATTCCCAAACCCACTATTTTACTGAAGTATTAGCACAATCAGATGCTTTGTGTTTAAGTGCAGGGCAGAGTGTTTTTGCAAATTGATAACCAAAAAGTAATCCTGCTAAAAATAGTGCAGTTCCTAAGCCTGTGTAGAACACTGCAATAAACTGTTCTGGAGCTGCGTTAGTTGCGCGCAAAGTAATTCCGCCTGTCATCATAAAAGCCATAATTATGAAGGATTTTATGTCAAAGAATTTTAGGAAAAATTGCTTTTCTTCCGCATAGCCGTTAATTCTTTGAGTATGCTTTTTTACGAGCTTGCCAAAAATTAGGAATTGGAATATGACAAAAACTAATAACGATAAAGCGTAATTTAGTGGTTGCAAATAATTTTGGTATGCTAACAGCCCAATATTCAGAATATTAAAGCCTGCTGCTGCCCAAACTAAACAAGCAATAAGTAGTAGTGTATTCTTCGGTACTTTCAATTCTTAACCTCTTGTATTAAAAAGTTATTTAATAATAATTTGTTTACTATTGTTTTGTTTACTATTGTAATAACGGATTTTATGAAAAAGCTTGTTTGCATAAATTTATTGCATTAAACAGTAAAACTTTCGTAAAAAGCATATTTTTCTTAACAAAACTTGTAAAAAGTGTTGCGTAATGACGATATTAGACGCTATAGTCCTAGGGTATGAACGACAACGATCAACAGTATGCAACAGCTGACAACAAAGCTACTATTGCTGAGCCAGCTTTTCGTTACAACGCGCAGCTCGCACAAGATATTGAGCAGCGCTGGCAAAAAACCTGGGACGAGCAGGGCACATTCTGGGCTGCTAATGTTAAGGGCAATTTGAAGGATGGCGAAGGCAGGAATGCTGACGGTCGTCCTTCTTTCTTTGCAATGGACATGTTCCCGTATCCTTCTGGCAAGGGCTTGCACGTTGGACATCCTCTTGGATACTTGGCAACGGATGTTGTAAGCCGCTACCATCGCATGAAGGGCGAAAACGTGCTTCACGCAATGGGTTACGACGCTTTTGGTTTGCCAGCAGAACAGTATGCTGTTCAAACTGGTCAGCATCCACGCATCACCACTGAGGCGAACATTGCTAATATGCGCAGGCAGTTGCACCGCATGGGCTTGAGCTTTGACGATCGTAGGTCTTTTGCAACTATTGACACGAATTATGTGCGTTGGACGCAATGGATTTTCTCGAAGCTTTATGACGCTTGGTATGACACTGATTTTGTGCGCAAAGACGGCGGAAAGGGTTCTGCTCGTCCGATTGCTGAACTTGTTGATGAGTTTAAGAGTGGCAAGCGCGAAATTCCTGGTTTTGCAGGCAAAAAGTGGGAAGAGCTTAATAAAGTAGAGCAAGCAGATGTGTTGAATGATTTCCGCATTGCTTATATTTCTAAATCTCCTGTAAATTGGTGCCCAGGCTTGGGAACCGTACTCGCAAACGAGGAAGTTACTGCAGAAGGTAAGTCTGAGCGCGGAAACTTCCCAGTATTCCAGCGTAACCTTCGCCAGTGGTCCATGCGAATTACCGCTTACGGACACCGCTTGGTAGAAGATTTGAATACTATTGATTGGCCGGAAAAAGTTAAGCTTATGCAGCGCAACTGGATTGGCGAATCTCACGGTGCATCTGTGCACTTTGAAGTGCCATGTGCTGACGGCGAAACTCGTGATTTGGAAGTGTACACTACTCGTCCAGACACGCTTTTTGGCACAACTTTTGCGGTTGTTTCTGTTGATCACCCAATTCTTGAGCATGTTCCAGAAGCTTGGGGTGCGGACGTTCCAGAAAGCTGGAAGGGCGGTTATGCAAGTCTTAAAGAAGGCTTGGCAGAGTATCAAGCTCAAGCTCGCGCGAAGACTGCTAAAGATCGCACGGAAGATGCGGGCGCTAAAACAGGCTTGTTCACGGGTCTTTATGCAATTAATCCTGTAACTGGAGCAAAACTTCCACTGTTTGCTGCTGACTACGTGCTTATGGGCTACGGCACAGGCGCAATTATGGCAGTTCCTGGCGGCGACCAGCGCGATTACGATTTCGCAAAAGCATTCGGTTTGCCAGTAATTTACACTGTTGAGCCTTTGCCTGATTCCGAAGAAAAGTTGGCGGATTACGAAGGTAAAGCTCCATTTGTTTCTCACGACGGAATTGCTATTAATTCAGCAGTAGAGCATACGCATAAGCTTGGCGATGCTTTGTCTATTAACGGTTTGCGCGTGGATGAAGCTATTAAAAAGGTGACGACTTGGCTTGAAGCTGCAGGCGTAGGAAAAGGTAGGGTTTCTTACCGACTTCGCGACTGGCTGTTCTCTCGCCAGCGCTACTGGGGTGAGCCATTCCCAATCGTTTACGATGAGGACGGTGTTGCTCACTTAGTTCCAGATAGCGAGCTTCCAATTGCTTTGCCGGATGTTCCAGACTATCAGCCGAAAACTTACGCTCCAGACGACGCAAATTCGGAGCCTGAAGCACCTTTGAGCCGAAACGATGATTGGGTAAAAGTTCAGCTCGACCTTGGCGACGGCGTAAAAACCTACTATCGCGACACCAACACTATGCCAAACTGGGCTGGTTCTTGCTGGTATTACATGCGCTACTTGGATCCAAACGATGCTGAGCATATGGTTGACAGCGACGAATACGACTACTGGATGGGCACAAACCGTCCAGGCAAAGAGCATGTTTCAGGTGGTGTTGACCTTTATGTTGGTGGTGTAGAGCACGCAGTTTTGCATTTGCTTTACTCGCGCTTCTGGCATAAGGCGCTTTACGACTTGGGTTACGTGGATTCTGCTGAACCATTCCACCGCTTGTTTAACCAGGGCATGATTCAGGCTTACGCTTATACGGATGAGCGCGGACAGTACGTTCCTGCTGATGAGGTTGAAGAAGGTGCTTCAAACGGTGCTGGTGAGCCAACCTTTACGTGGCATGGCGAGAGCGTGAACCGCGAGTTCGGCAAAATGGGCAAGAGCTTAAAGAATATTGTGACACCAGACTACATGTATGAAAACTACGGTGCAGATACGTTCCGCTTGTATGAAATGAGCATGGGTCCGCTTTCTGAATCTCGTCCGTGGAATACGCGTAACGTTGTTGGTGGCATGCGATTCTTGCAGCGCTTGTGGCGTAACGTTGTTAACGAAGAAACCGGAGCTTGCGTAGTAACCGACGACGCTTTGGATGAGAAGACGTTGAAGATTCTTAACAACACAATTGCAGAAGTGACTGTGGAAATGGAAGCAATGCGTCCAAATACTGCAATTGCTAAGCTGATTGTGTTGAACAACCACTTGACTTCGCTTCCTCACGTGCCTCGCGCAGCTGTTGAGCCGCTGGTTCTTATGTTGGCTCCAATTGCGCCGCATATTTGCGAAGAAATGTGGAGCAAGCTTGGGCATGATAAGTCTATTGCTCACGCAGATTGGCCTGTTGCAGATGCTCGTTACGTTGGTGAGGATACTGTTACTGCCGTTGTGCAAATAAAAGGCAAGGTTCGCGCAAAGCTTGAAGTTGATCCAAATATTGACGCTTCTGAGCTTGAAAAGCTTGCGCTAGAAGCTGTAGCTGATCGCTTGGGCGGTAAGGCTCCGCGCAAGGTGATTGTGAAGGCTCCGAAGATTGTGTCTATTGTGCCAGATGAAAGCTGAGTCAAGGCTAAAATCTGCTTAATTAAAATGCTGTGAGCGACGATCTGCTTTCGCGCTTCACAGCATTTTTTGCTTTTAACCACAGGCGCGGATTTTTGTTGCGAAGTGCTATAAGTTGCCCAATAGTTAAGTTAAGAACTTTAAGAGTTGGGGGATTTATGGAAGACTTTGAGCAGAATTTTGGTCAGAATTATGCGCATAATTTTAGGTTTAATAAGCCTGCGTCTGATTTGCCTAGGAGGCGAATTGCAACGTCTTTAGGAGAATTTTCTAACAGCAATTTTGATAAAAATTTTAGTGACGACTATTGCGAAAAAGCTTGTAATTCTTTTGATGAAGAAATTATAAGTAGCAAAACTTCTCCTAGATTTCACATGAAGCCTGTACATACGCTTGCTTTAATGCTGATACTAGTTGCGGCTCTTTGTGCAAGCTTGACAATGCTTATTTCTCAATCCTTAACATATCAACGAGTTCAGAACGAAAAAGCGGACGCGTTTGCAATAGAAAACGACGATACTAGCCGCGAAAAGCCTTCTTTTAGCGATTTAAAAGGTAACAATAAAAATGATGATGAAGAAAAAAGTGTAAGTAATGAAAGCGACGAAAACAGCGGAGGTGACGGAAACAGCGGAAGCGACGGAGGTGACGGAAGTAAAGGCAACAGAGGAAATAAAGGTGACAGTGACGACAAAAGCGACGTGAGCAACAAAAGCGACAGAAGCAATAAAAGCGACGTGAGTAACAAAAGAGACAAAAGCAACGAAAATACTGCTTCTAATCAAAGTAACACTGGCAGAATCAATATAAACACGGCAACGCTTGATCAACTAGAAACCTTAAAAGGAATCGGCCCCAAAACTGCTGCGCGCATTATTGCTCAGCGTAAAAGAGTTGGTTATTTTCGCAGTTTAGAAGATTTGATGCAAATTAAAGGAATCGGGCCTAAAACCTTGAATAAATTCCGTGGGAATGTTGACGTCAAATAGGTGAATTATGCGAGAAAACGTAGAAAAAGTAGAAAACGTTTCTGGAAGTCGTGACTTTCGTATGATTCCTGTCGCTGCAGCGTGCTGGGCTGGGTGCTTAATTGGAAAATTCTTATATGATTTTACTATAATTTATTGCATTTCAATAGTTTTATTCAATGCAACTATAGTTTCGATTTTTATATTTTGCAAAAAATTTAAGTTTTTTATATGGCGCAGAACAGTTTTAGTAATAATAAATGTTTTTGTAGCGGCGTGCATGCTCTCGTACATAACTCAATATGTGATATCTGGTGACGTTATTATGCGAGAAATACGCGGCAATAATCCTACTAAAGCACTGTATTCTCAAGGAAATAATGCCGAACGCGCGCATTTTGCAGAATTTACAGTAGTTACTCCTGTGCGCTCGTCTAGAAGTTTTAAAGGAGATTGCCAAGCAAATGTTCAAGTGCATAAGTTTGATGCGCAAAAAAGTTACGTTCAAGCGCGACTGTATGCGTATTTGCCAATATGCAAGCAACTTAGTTATGGTTCGAGCCTAAGCGTTCCGGTTAGCGTAAAAGCTTCGAGATTTGATAGTAGTAAGCCTGAATTGCACGTAGAAAAAACTCAACGAAACTTGCATGTTTTACAAGACTCAGACTTTTGGCATAAAGCTGTTAGTAATTTGTGGAAATCGTTTTATGACGTAACAAATAAGCTCGATATGCAAGGCAGAATGTTGGTCCCTGGAGTAACTGTTGGCATGCTTGGGCAAGAATATGTGCCAGTAGAGGATGTAAGTTCGTTTGAGCCGGTCGACGAAACTTATGCGAATATGACGCGTCAACATTTTCAACATGCTGGAATCATGCATGTTATGGCAGTTTCAGGTGGACACTTTTTGCTACTTAGTATGATTATTCGCAAGTTTTGCGCACGATTACTGTTGCCTCGTTGGTCTACATCTTTAATACAAATGATGTTTCAAATTGCTTTGGCTGCAATAGTTTACCCTTCTGCGTCTGTGCTTAGAGCGTTAATTATGGGAATAATATCCGCAGTTGCATGGTGTTGCAAACGCCCATACCAGTCAGCTAGTGCTTTAAGTTGGACTGTTATAGGCGTGCTACTAGTAAATCCTTCATACGCTTGGGATTATGCTTTTGCTCTTTCTTCAGCGGCAACTTTGGGAATTGTTGTTATGGGAGTGCCGATTTCTAAAACGTTTGCAAAATATATGCCATCTTGTGTTGCTTCTGCGCTAGCTATAACGCTTTCTGCACAATTTTGGACTATGCCAGTGCAAATTCTTATGCAACCGGAAGTGTCTTTTATGTCTGTGCCAGCTAACTTAATAGTTGCGCCTCTTATGGATTGGGCAACAGTGTTTGGATTAATT
Source organism: Bifidobacterium sp. C0047B3 (assembly GCF_056590535.1). Classification (NCBI taxonomy): domain Bacteria; kingdom Bacillati; phylum Actinomycetota; class Actinomycetes; order Bifidobacteriales; family Bifidobacteriaceae; genus Bifidobacterium; species Bifidobacterium sp. C0047B3. The sequence goes on from NZ_JBWPWH010000001.1 coordinate 275,153, forward strand.
TCGCTAGTTTGTGCGAGCTTTAACGATGGATTATCGCTTATTTTCGCGAGAGCTTCATCAATTGGAACAAGCTTTATGCAAAAGTGCGCGTGTTGGTGCGATGAAGTATCTTTTGGCGTGTTTCCATGGATAAAAGGTGTTGCAGGAGCGTGGGCAATGTTGTGCGCAGAATTTGTGATATTGGCTTTGTTTATGCTAACTTTGCGAGCTTTTCGCAATAAGTATTATGTTCAAAGAGCTAGCATAATTGGTCAATTGTGGTCTGCTTCTGCAAAGCGAACGTTACGAGAAGCAGAGAAAATTTTCGAAGAGTAGCAAACACGCACGCATATTCGAATGCAATATTATGATGGTTAAGAGTTGGTTGGTTTAAGGAGCATTATGGCAGCAAATAATAAGCGCGCGCAACGCGTTATGCCAGTTACGCTGGTAGTTGGAGGTGACGCTTACTTAAACGAGCTTAATGCTCGAAATGTGCGTGAAAAAGTTCAAAAAAGTGCTCCGGATGCTGAAATTATTGAACTCGATGCATCAACTGCGGATCAGTACGCATTTGACGAAGCTGTAGGTCCTTCGCTTTTCGGCGACGGAACGATTGTAATAATAAATAATTTGCAACAAGCAGACGAGTCTTTAGTAGACGCAATCGAAAATTTCTGCAAACAAGCGCAAAATAGTGAAAATAATGCGCAAAATAGTGAAAATAACGAAAATAATTTTGTAGACTCTTCTGCAACTTGGGTTATTGCACGTCACGAAGGTGGGCTTAAAGGAAAGTCTATTATTACGCGCCTTACAAAAGCTGGTGCAAACACAATCACAGTGCCGGATCTTAAAAAAGACGATGCAAAACTCAACTTCGTTATGAGCATATTTGAGCGTCACAATCGAAGCGTTGAGCCTCAAGCAGCACAACGTCTTGTGTCAGTTTTGGGAAGTAAAACAGGGGAGCTTGCAGCATTATGCTCGCAATTATGCTTCGACTATGACGATAATCCAATAACGCTTGATATTGTCGACCGATACTTGATTGCAGATCCGCAAGTTACCGGCTTTTTTGTTGCAGATAAAGCTGTTGCAGGTCATGCAGGTTCTGCTGTGCTTGCAGCAAGAACTGCAATTGCTCAAGGAGTTGACGCCATAGCATTAATAGGTGCTTTGGCTGCAAAAGTACGCGTAATTGCGCTCGCAATGGCGGTTCGTAACGGCACGATTTCTAGTGCTGAAGCGAAAGTAAACCCGTGGGCGCTGAAAATGGCAATGCGTCAGCTTGCTGGATGGAATAGTGCAGGTGTTTCTAAATGTTTGCAATCTTTAGCTTGGGCGGATGAGCAATGCAAAGGCGGATCTAGTGACGCGAATTATGCGCTTGAAAAATGTATTATGCTCATTGCGTCTCGAGGAAATTAGAAAGCGTAAATTAAGAATCGTAAATAGGAAACGCAAATAGGAAACGTAAATAGGAAACGCAAATAGGAAACGTAAATTAAAAATCGTAAATTAATAACTGCAAATTAGAAAGATTGTGTTAAGTATGAAAGAAGAAACGGTGTCAGAACAGCAAAAAGTGCGTACTGTGCCTACGGATACTGATATGCGTGAGCTTGGCAAAGCTGTGGCAAAACTAGTTAAAGAAGGCGACGTTTTGCTGCTTTCTGGCCCTCTTGGAGCTGGTAAAACAACGTTTGCGCAAGGTTTTGGCGCAGGGCTTTCAATTAGTGAGCCGATTGTGTCTCCAACTTTTACGATTGCGCGAGAATTGCATGGCACTTTTGCGGATGGCAAGCCTGCGACTTTAATTCACGTTGACGCTTACCGTTTGGGTGGCGAAGATTTTGCTCCGGGTCAAGATACTGTTTCGCGTTTGCTTGACGAGCTTGAATCTTTGGGGCTTGACGAAGCTTTGGAAGAGCCGGGAGATGGCACTGTTGTGCTTATGGAGTGGGGTGAGCAAATGGCTGGAGTGCTTGCGTCTGAGCGCTTAGAGGTTCATATTGCAAGACCTATTGACTCTTCGCAAGTAGACGATTTTACTAGCGACGGTGAGCGAATCGTAACTTTGAAAGCTGTTGGCAAGGATTGGCTTAATCGACTTGCAAAATTGTAACTAGAAATACGCGAGTAAATATTGCGAGTAATGCGCAAGTAAATATCGCAATAAATAACGCAACAAATAACGCAACAAATAACGCAAGTTGTGCTAAGCGAGTAAGCTAGTCTGGTACGTGATTTCGAGGAATAAACATGAGTAATACGCTGATTATTGACACATCATTTGGCTCTACTGTTGGAATTGTGGGCCATGAGCCGATTGTTGAAACCGACTCTCGCACTCACGTGGAGCGTTTGCAAGTAAATATTGCAAAAGTCGTGGAAAATGCGGGGCTTAAGCCTTCGGATATTGATCGCGTGGTTGTGGGAGTAGGTCCTGCTCCTTTTACTGGTCTTCGCGCAGGATTAGTTGCAGCAAAAGCGATTGCGTTTGCAAATAATGCTGAAATTTTGGGTTGTGATAGTCTTCTTCCTCAAAGCCTTATGATGCGTTCCGGCGCGTTTGAAGAAGCGCTCAAAAATGGCGTTATTTGCAAGGATTTGCTACTAAATATTCCGGATTCTGTGGAGTCTGTGGATTCTTGCGACTCTACTATTCGCCACTACGTGCTTTCGCTAAACGATGCGCGCCGTCGCCAAGTGTACATGTCTTTGTACGATAACGAAGGCAATGCGCTGATAAATATGGATATTGACTATCCGCAAAACGTTGTGACTCGTGTAAACGAGTATTTAGCGAGCGAAAATGGCGAAAATTATTGCGTGGATGTGCTCGGTCACGGTGCTAAAAAGTACGTTGAGGATTGGCGAAATATCGCGCATGTTGGCGTTATTGCAGAAGTTTCTGCGCTTGACTTGGACTCAAGCGGTTTGAAAATTTTCGAGCAGTGCTCTTTGGAATGTGCCAATAAAAATGAGCACGTAAAAGCTGTTGAACCGCTTTATTTGCGCCGTCCGGACGTGTCTGTGCCAAATCCGCTTAAGCATGTGCTTGGATCTGGCGAAGCGAATAAAGCAAAAGAAAAATAGAAGCGTTTTAACGATTTGAGTAATTATGATTGTTGATATAACGCATTCTAAATTTCCAGCAGTAGCCGAGAATTGCAATATAGTGCCGAAATGCGATTTTACTTGCGATGAGTTAGCGCAAAAAATAGCTCCTATCGAAGCCGATTTGTTTGGCAAAGGCTCATGGAATGAGAGTATGATTTCGCAAGAATTACAAGCTCCTATGCGCGCGTATTACGCTCAAATCGACGGAAATACGCATACGTTATGCGGGTATGCAGGCTACTGGTTTGACGGCGACGATGCGCAAATAATGACAATCGGCGTTGTGAAAAAATATCAAAGAAAAGGCTTAGCGTCGGAACTTTTATCAACTATGATCAAAACCGCAGAAAAAATTGGTGCCAAACGTATGCTGCTAGAAGTTCGAGTTGACAATGTTCCTGCGCTCGCGTTGTATGAACGCTTTGGTTTTAAGAAAATGGGTTTGCGAAAACGTTACTATCAGCCGGAAGGCGTGGATGCGTACACAATGTGCGCTGATCTAACCGCAAAAAAATAACGGAACTGAGGAATAACGAGGAATAACGAGGAATAAAATGAGCGAAGCAATCGTATTGGGAATTGAATCAACTTGTGACGAAACTGCCGCAGCTATTGTGCGCGGACGCACGTTGGTATCAAATGTGGTGGCATCTTCAATGCAAGAGCACGCGCGCTACGGTGGCGTGATTCCAGAAATTGCTTCTCGCGCTCACGCCGAAGCTTTCGTGCCGGTTGTTTCTAAAGCTTTAGCAGACGCAAACATGGATTTAAGCGATGTTGACGCGATTGCAGTAAGCGCAGGTCCTGGTTTAGCTGGCTGCTTAGCTGTGGGTGTTTCGGGAGCTAAAGCGCTAGCTTGGGCTGCAAATAAGCCGATTTATGGCATTAATCACGTAATCGGGCATATTGCAGTAACGCAATTGCAATTCGGTGACGTGCCGGAAGATGTGCTTGCTTTAATTGTTTCCGGCGGCCACACTTCGCTTCTTCACGTGAACGATATTGCTAGAAGTATTGACGTTGTTGGCACAACTTTGGACGATGCTGCCGGCGAGTGCTTCGATAAAGTTGCGCGCTTGCTTGGATTCCCATACCCGGGTGGCCCTCATATTGACAGGCATGGAAGGCTTGGAAATCCGGATACTTTGAAAGTTCCGCAAGGTTTGACGCAAGGTCGTTCCGGCAAAGAGCATCCTTACGATTTCAGCTTCTCGGGCGTAAAAACTGCTGTTGCTCGCTGGGTTGAAGCGCGCGAGGCTCAGGGGCTTGAAATTCCAGTTGACGACGTGTGTGCTTCTTTGGCTAATTCTGTGGCGGAAGTGCTTTCCAGAAAAGCTATGATGGGCTGCGAGCAGTACGGCTCTAAAACGTTGATGATTGGCGGCGGCTTCTCCGCTAATTCGCAGCTTCGTGAGCATTTGTTGGCTTGTGGCAAAGAGCATGGAATTGAAGTGCGTTTGCCGGAGCTTAAGCTTTGCACGGATAACGGTGCGATGGTTGCAATGCTCGGCGTGAATTTGGTGGAAGCAGGTGTTCGTCCTTCTGCTCCTGATTTTGCAATCGATTCTGCTATGCCGCTTACAACGGTGAGCTTATAATAGTAGAAATAATAAAAATCGCGCTAAAAAGTCGCTAAAAATTAGTAATAAAAGTCGTACTAAAAAGTCGCTCTAAAATAAGTGAGGTGTTTTGTGCAGTCAGTTAATTCGCGTAGTGGAGTGTTGCGAGTAGGTGAGAAGATTCAATTCACCGATCGTAAAGGTAAGCGAATTACTGCACAACTTGTTGCAGGCGGTGTTACGCAAACTGAGCACGGTCTTATTTGTCACGACGACGTGATTGGTCAAAGCGAAGGCGTTGTAATTACTACTGTTAGCGCAAAGCGCGAAGCTCAGCAAACTATTGTTGATCCTTCTAAATCGTCCAACAAGCCTTGGAAAGCAGCACGCGCTATTGGTGGCTGGGATTACGTAGTTATGCGACCGCGCATGGTTGACTACGTGCTTTCTATGCCTAGAGGCGCGCAAATTATGTATCCGAAAGATATTGCTCAAGTAATCGCTTTAGGAGATATTCGCTCCGGCATGCGCGTTTTGGAGTCGGGTGCAGGCTCTGGAGCTATGAGCTTAAGTCTTTTGGACGCAGTTGGGGAGTGCGGAAAGCTTACGACGATTGAGCTTCGCCCGGATTTTGCGCGAATTGCTGAATCTAACGCAACTTTGTACTACGGAAAGCGTCCAGAATGGTGGAATTTGCTTACTGGCGATTTTGATTCTGTTGCAAAAACTTTAGACGCGCACAGCGTGGATCGCATTATGCTCGACATGCTTGACCCTTGGAATCGCCTCGAACAAGCGCATCGCGTTATTGTGCCGGGAGGCGTGCTTATTGCGTACGTGACGACTACTACGCAAATGTCTCGAATGGCTGAAGCTTTGCGAGAAAGCGGCGTGTGGACCGAGTCGGAAATTCAGGAAACATTGGAGCGCACGTGGAAAGCGCAAGGTTTGGCTGTGCGCCCGGATCACGCGATGATTGGTCACACGGGATTTTTGATTGTTTCGCGCGCAATGGCAGAAGGTTTTAGCGCTTTGAAGAAGCGCGAGCACGGTACTAAAGATACTGTGAGCGATATTGACGATATGACAGCAGAAGAGCGCGCTGAGCAGTTGGAAGACTTGTCTTTGCGCGATATTTCGGATCGTAAATTGCGTAAAGTTTTGCGCGATTTAGACGTGCAACTTGCGCAATTGCCGCAAGATTCGCAGTCGCAAGATTTGCAAAATCCGCAGTCTGCACAACAATCAGCGCATACTCAAGCTAAGTAGGAGAGCATTATGGCATCACCAATGAAAAAGCTTATGAAGAAAGCACACCATAGTAAGTATGTTTTGTTGCTGATGCGTCATGCGAAGGCGGAAGCTCCTCAAATGGGCGACGACTGGGGTCGTGGCCTTACAGATAAGGGCTTAAAGCAGGCGAAAATTATGGCAAAAGGCTTGGAATCTTTGAAGCTTGTGCCGGATTATATTGTGTGTTCTAGCGCGAATCGCACTGAGCAAACTTTGAAGCGAATGTTGAAGCGGTTTGGCGATGCGCCTGTGGTTGAGTCACGCAAAAGTCTTTACGATGGCGGTATGCAGTCGGTTATGACCGAGTTGCAAGCGGTTCGAAGCGATGTTCATACGACGATGATTGTGGGTCATGAGCCAACGATGTCGATGGCTGCGCAGTGGCTTTCTTCGCCGGATTCGGATCCCGATGTGCTTGGGGCGATGCGTTTGGGGCTTGCTAATGCGTCGATTGTGGTGCTTGTGTCTGATCGCCCATTCGCAACTTGCGGCTTGCGCGGCGCAACAGCCCTCGCAATCCTCACCCCCAAATCCTTTGCATAACCACACGAAATTAAGCATATAAATTAAGCTTATAACGACACCCCAAGTTCTTGAATGACCGCATTCAAGCATTTCTTTGCTAGGCTAAAGCGAGTCAAAGAAATTTTTTGGAGGATGTATGTCTGCGGTTTTTACTTCGGTTTCCGGTTTTCCACGTATTGGTGCTAATCGTGAGTTGAAAAAGATTATTGAACGTTACTGGAAGCAGGATGCTTCTTTGGATGAAGTGCGTGAAGTTGCTCAATCTTTGCGTGCTAAGCATTGGCGTTTGCAAGCTGAAGCTGGGATTGATTTAATTCCAAGTAACGATTTTAGCTACTATGATCAAATGCTCGATACGGCTATTTTGCTTGGTGCTGTGCCTGAGCGTTATAATGCTTTGAATTTTGAGCATGCTGAGGATACGCTTTTTGCTATTGCGCGCGGCTATCAGGGTGAGCGCGGAGATGTGACGGCTTTGCCGATGAAGAAGTGGTTTACTACGAACTACCACTATATTGTTCCGGAAGTTGAGAATCCGGAAGACTTGCGTTTGGCTGGAACTAAGCCTTTTGACGAGTTTTTGGAGGCTCGCGCGCAGGGTTTGGAAACGAAGCCTGTGCTGATTGGCCCGTACACATTCTTGAAGTTGGCTCGTACTCCTGAAGCGCAGGAGTTGAAAGTAACTGAGTCTGTGATTTCAGCTCTGGCTTTTGCTTATGCGAGTATTGTTAAGCGTTTTGGCGAGCTTCACGCAACTTGGTTGCAATTTGATGAGCCTTATTTGGCTTTGGATAAAGAAGAAGGCGATTTGGAGCTTTTTGAAGCTTTGTATAAGCCTTTGCTTGATGCTAGGAGCGCGGAAGTTAAGCTTCTTCTTAACACTTATTTTGGCAATATTGCTGACGCTTACGAAACTGTGAATAATCTTGGTTTTGACGGCGTTGGCGTTGATTTGGTGGAAGGCAAGGAAGAAAATCTTGCAGCCATTGAGCGTTATGGTGTGAACGAAAAAACTACGCTTTTTGCAGGCGTTGTGAACGGCCGTAATATTTGGCGCAACGATTATGCTGTGAGCCTTGGTTTGGTTGACGCTTTGCGCGAGAATATTACGGATCGCGTGGCTGTTTCTACTGCTTGCTCGCTTCTTCACGTGCCTTTTAGCACTGTTGGTGAGGATGCTTTGGGTGCGGATGTTTTGCAACATTTTGCTTTTGCTGTTGAAAAGTTGCAAGAGATTCGCGATATTGCCAATCTTGCTGTAGAAAGTGACGAAAGCCGCAAATCTAGTAACGTTTTGGCTAAAAATCAGGCTTTATTTGACGGTTCGCGCGTGAAAGCGGATGCTGCTGTTGCCAATCGTCTTGCGAATCTTAAGGATTCTGATTTTGTGCGACTTCCGGAAAGGGCGGAACGTCAGCGTTTGCAAAAGGAAGCTCTTGGCTTGCCGGATTTGCCAACAACAACTATTGGATCCTTCCCACAAACTAAGGATATTCGTAACGCTCGTGCTGATCTTCGCAAGGGCGAAATTACTCGCGAAGCTTACGACGAGTTTATGCGCGATCGCATTGCTAAGTGCATTGAGCATCAGGAGCAAATTGGCTTGGATGTGCTTGTTCACGGCGAGTTTGAGCGCAACGACATGGTTGAATATTTCGGTCAGCATTTGCGCGGCTTTAAGTTTACGAAGAATGCTTGGGTGCAGTCTTATGGCACTCGCTGCGTGAAGCCTCCAATCGTGTGGTCGGATGTTTCTCGCGAGTCTGCAATTACTGTGGAGTGGAGCGCTTATGCTCAAAGCTGCACGAAGCATATTGTTAAGGGCATGCTTACAGGTCCTGTGACGATTCTTAACTGGTCTTGGCCTCGCGAGGATATTACGCACGAAGAGCAGACTCAGCAGTTGGCTCTTGCTATTCGCGATGAAGTGTTGGATTTGGAGCGTGCGGGTATTCGTGTGATTCAGATTGATGAGGCTGCTTTGCGCGAAAAGTTGCCGCTTCGCCGCTCTGATTGGCATAAGAAGTATTTGGATTGGGCGATTTCTGCTTTCCGACTGGTTCATTCTGCTGTTGCTGCGACTACGCAAATTCACACGCATATGTGCTATTCGGAGTTTAATGACATTATTCGCGATATTGACGCTATGGATGCGGATGTGATTTCTTTCGAGGCTTCTCGCGGCGACTTGGTTGTTCTTGATGCTATTCACGACGCGCATTTTGAGACTGAGGCTGGCCCTGGAGTTTATGACATTCATTCTCCGCGCGTACCTGGTAAGGCGGAGCTTGTGGAGCGTATTCACGAGATTTTGCGCAAGATGCCTGCTCAGAAGCTTTGGATTAACCCGGATTGCGGTCTTAAAACTCGCGGCGACGCTGAAACTTGGCCAAGCTTGGAAAATCTTGTTGCTGCTGCTCGCGAGGTTAGGGAAGAATTGCAAGATAACAAGCTAATCGATCAGCAGAGCAGGGGGTGAGCTATGCCGTATAAACCAAAGTTTTCGCTGGAAGTTTTTCCGCCTAAGCGCACATCTCCTATTGGTACGATTTACGATACTTTGGATGGCTTGAAGGGTCTTGACCCGGATTTTATTTCGGTTACTTACGGCACTGGAAAGCTGCAGGATCGTACTGCTACTGCGCGTATTGCTCATACGATTCGCTCCGAATACGGTATTGACGCAGTTGCTCATTTAACAGCTCGCTACCTTGATTATGATGCTGTTGATGAAGCTTTGGAAATGTTTGATAATGCTGGCGTTTCCGGCATTTTGGCTTTGCGCGGCGACGTGATTGCGGGTCAGGAAGCGGCAGGCGTTTTTGAGCACGCTAGTGACTTGGTTTCATACATTCGTTCCAAGCGCCCGGATTTGCCGATTTTGGGCGCTTGCTACCCGGAGAAGCATCCTGAAGCAGAAAGTTTGCAAGCGGATATTGAGAATCTTAAGCGCAAAGTTGATGCTGGCGTTACGCATTTAATTTCGCAACTTTTTTACGATAACGAGGATTTTTTGCGCTTCCGTGATTTAGCTCGTGCGGCCGGCATTAACGTGCCGATTGAAGCTGGCGTGATGCCTGTTGCGAATGCTTCGCAAGTTAAGCGCATGACAAGCTTGTGTGCGTCTCGCATTACTTCGCAAGTTTCCGCAATGATGGATCGCTGGGGGAGTAACGCTGATTGCTTGCGCGATGCCGGTAGTATTTTTGCTTCACAGCAGATTAACGATTTAATTGCCGAAGGTGTGGATGGTATTCACTTGTATACCATGAATCACCCTGGCATTGCGCGCAGGATTTGGTCGAATGTGAAGCCGCTTTTTACGAAGATTGGGTAGGCGCGACGACCTGCCTGAGCGCTTAAAGCGTAGCGCGCGAAGGCAACTCGGAGCGTGAGCTTGCTCAGACGGAAAGTCCAGTGGACTTTCCGTGCAAGCTCAGCAGCGAGCGTTTATTCCTCACGGCTATTGGTAGCCGTTCGGCTGATTTGGCATGTGAAGCACACCGTGCTTCACAATTGAGCCAAATCATGCTTTGAAGGAGCTTGAAATCCTGTTGATTTCAAGCTCGGTCAAAGCGCTGCGCGAGCGTCCTTCGCTCAGTGCAAAAAATCTCAAATCTCTACCACACTAATATCCACACGACTGAAGGGCAGTGAGTATTGAAATTTAACATAGAGTGTGTGAATGTATATAAATGCGCAAAAATGTATATATGCATAAAATAGTTGCGTTTTATTCTAAACATGTGTTTGGAATCGCCATTAAAACTGTAATCTAGCTTACATTTGTTATGAGAGTTTCCGCCCCAAAAATATGCCAAAAACGTTGAAATAAAGTCTCGCGGGGGGGGGGGTTAGTAGGCTATACATCATAACAAATACGTTGCAAAATATTCGTATATTCGGTATTATTGAGTACAAATCTCAACAAAAGAGATTGCGCTTTTGAGAGCTGAGCAGAAATCTCATATGTATTTGACCGTAGTTCAATCAGCGTTTGATTACTGCATTAAGCTTTTCGCTAATAAATTCATAAAGACTTATTCAGAGAGAATCGATATTAAGGAGATAAACAATGGCTAATTCAAATTCCGGAAAGCACGCACGTAAGGTAACCCTTGATGCTGCAGTAAGCAACGCGATTGCAAAGGCTGTGGATGCTCGCAAGGTGGCGGCGTTTACGGTTGGTGCAGCAGGCGTGCTGGCTGGTGCTGCGTTCGCTTTTGGAGCAACTCCTGCAATGGCGGCGGAGACTGGTGCGGCTCCTGATACTAAGCCGACTGCTGTGACTGCTGATGAGAATGCTGGTGCTGATAAGAAGGCTGAAGCTGGTAACTCTGATGATAAAGCTGATGCCAAGCCTGAAGATAAGAAGCCTGAAGCTAAGGAAGCTGATAATAAGGGTCAGACTGAAGATAATGCTCAGACTGATCAGAAGGATGAACATAAGAATCAGGTTAAAGATAATACTGTAGAGAATAAGAATCCTGAGCAGTCTGTAGCAAAGGCTGAAGATAATAAGTCTGATAAAGAAAATCAGAAGCAGGAAAATACTACTGCTGGTCAAGATCGCGATTCTGATGGTGCAGAAAGTCAAGATCCTAATAGAATTAAGCCAGATACAACGGATAAAGCTAATACCAAGATTGAAATTAACGAGAATAACGCTGACACTGTGCCGAACGTGTATGGCTGGGGAAGCTCAGACAATACATACAGCGTAGATGGTGAAAATCATACTGTTACCTTCCATTTTGCAGTGCCAAAAGATGGCAAGATTACCAGTATCGCTATTTTCCCTGCTAAGACGAATGGTTTCAATAATGCGAAAAGTGAGAAAGGTATTGATTTTTACTCGAAAGATTCAGGCAAACACCAAGATTATTCTGGCGAATATAAGTTTACTGCGAATGATGATGGTTCTGCTGACCTTAAGATGACAACTCTTTTTAGGGATGGTAACCTTAATGGAGGCGCTGAGAAGTATACAGCCAGTCGATCTATTTTTGTGTATGTAACTAATAAAGATAATAAAGAAACTATTGCTTATAAAACAAATGTATTCCGCGCTGTAACGCTTGTTCCGCCAAAGACTTCCGGCTCTGTGGTTCTTAAGTATAACCAAGAGCTTACTCCTGAAAAGGTTCAAGCAGCAATTACTGAAGCTGGCAATGTTGAAACCGCGCGTAGTGATAAAAAGTCGGTAAATGATCAGCTTTCTGGTAAATTTACAGAAAATATTAAGGTAAGTTCTGCGGATGCTTACGACAAGACTACGTTTGATGCTATTAATGCTAAAAAAGCTGGCGATACAAACTCTTATGTAGCTGGTGCGAAGACTCTTAACACCTATATGGTTACGGATTTGGGCTTTAAGTCCGGGGCTATTCCGCTTACAGTTGCGCGCTACGATACGCGTATCGATAAGCCGATTGTTGAGGACCCGACTAAGGTTTCGGCTGAAGTTAAGGAAGATATTAAGAAGAAGCTTGCACGCCTTAATAACGTAAGCCTAGATCAGGTGACCATTAACGACCAGGGTGAATTCACTATCAACTTTGCTGGCGTGGATCCAAAGGACGCTCCTAAGATTCCTTTGCGCGATCTCGTGTTGAAGAAGATTGAAGAAAAGGATATTTCTGTTCCTGCAGCCGATAAAGCAACCATTGTTTACAATCCACTCGCTTACAACGATGCCGAGATTGCGCGCATTAAGAAGGCTATTTACGAAGCTAATAAAGAAAATAAAGATCTTGGATTAAGCGCTACTGACTACGAGAACCAGATTTCGCTTGAATATCTTAAGGGCAATCTTACTGCAACTGGTGACTCTAATAAGGGCATCTCGAATGGTCAAGCAGAAAATATAATTACCGTTAAGATTAAGACCGATAAGGCAGTTGCCGAGTTTAAGTCTGATGTAAAGGCGCACAAGCTCACGCGTTTGGCAGATATTCGCAAGGATTACAACGTTTCGTGGAAGCAAAATAAGATTGACGGTCGTGACAGTGATGAAGGTCTCTCATGGAGCGAAGATCGGAAGACAATCATTTACCGTTACGATCCAACGGCCGCAAAAGAGTTTGATACAAATAAGATTCTTAATTTGCTGAAAGCTACACCAAAGGATCCAAACTCTGGTTTGCGTGACCTCACGGGCAACGAGAAGCTTGATCACGAGGGCGTGGATGGAAAAGGCAAGAAGTCGCATGTAGGCTACGTGATCAAAGATGATCAACCTACCACTGAGTTGTCGCTTGGCAACATGAGCGGTGCTTATTGGCAATATAGTCAGAAGGTTGATAATTCTGGTGTGGACCTCGGCGATAATTTATCGGAAGCTGGTTCGTATTCCTGGGATAATGAAGCTAAACCGGTATTTGTTGCTGCTAAAAAAGACAAGGTATATAAGGCGCGCCTGTTTGTTTTGCCGTATGGATTGACGATGTATAGAAATGTTTACATGGAAAACGGCAATCAACCTTGGAATACGCCTAAGGCAATTAACGTTATCTTTGTGCCGCAGACAAATCATAAAACAAGTGATTTGAAGACATCTGTTGAGGAGCACAAGACTGTTGCTGTTGATGGCAATGAAGTTCCAACGCAGTCAGCCTATTACAACGCGTCTGATAAGAAGAAAGAGGCGTATGACAAGGCATTAAAGACTGCAAAAGACTTGCTTGACACGGTAAAAGACAAGCAAGAAAAAGACCTTACCGAAGAGCAGAAGGCGCAAATCGATAACGCGACGATTAACCTTAATAAGGCACGCGCCGAGCTTGATGGTGCTGACACCAACAAGGATAAGCTGAACGCCTCGATTGAAGCCAATGGTAAGGCTGCAGAAGGCGCTAACCCTGCGTCTGGTACGGTATCAACGAACCAGTTCAAGAACGTAAGCGATCCTGACTTCAAGACACCTGATGGCAAGCCTGATACCACTAAGAACGAGAAAGCTAAGGCTGCTAAAAAAGCTTACGATGAAGCGCTCGAGAAAGCCAAGACTGTAACAGCTGATGATAACGCCACGCAAAAGGCTGTTGACGAAGCCAAGGCCAAGCTTGATGCTGCGCGCGAAAAGCTTAACGAATTTACCACCAACAAGGATGAGTTGAATAATGCTATCGCTCAGCACGGCAAGGTGTACACGGGCGATGCTGATAAGCAAGATGAAGCGAAGCTTAAGACTGCCGACCCAACCTACCAAAACTCTACTCCTGAACAGCGCAAGGCTTACGACGACGCTGTTAAGAAGGCTGGTGAGGTAGTCGCCGATCCAAACGCTTCTCAGAAGGAAGTGAACGAGGCTATCAAGAAGCTTAAGGAAGCTAAGGATGCGCTCGACAAGAACGCAACCAACAAGGCTCCTCTTGACGCTGCCGTTCAAAAGACTTTAGATAACCCTGATCCAAAAGATCCTAACAAGCATAGCGTGTTCTACACGAACGCCGCCGCGAAGAAAGACACTGACGCGGCTGCTAAAAAGGCTGTTGAGGATTACGATAAGGCGCTTGCAGAAGCTAAGAGAGTGCTTGGTGACAAGAACGCTACAAAGGCCGATGTAGATAAGGCTAAGAAAGATCTTGAAGATGCTGAAAAGGTACTTTATGCTGAAACTTATCAAACAAAAGCAACTGATCTTGCGCAGGCACTTGTGGACAACTTCAGCGGTTATTTGATGCCAGCGTACTTCAATGCCTTTGATGAAGCGCAAGCTAAGGGCAAAGATTCTCAAGCCGCAAAAGACTTCAAAGACTATAACGACGCTTATCATGCTGCAAAAGACTTGATGGATGAATTAAAGAAGCCAGGGAGCACCGTAGATCAGAAAAAGGTTGACGCGGCTAAGGATAAGCTTGTTGAAGCCCGTAAGGCAATCGATAAGTACGCCACCGACACCAGCAAGATTTCTGCGGCGCTGCTTCACAGCTTGGCTATAACTAAAAGCCCAGCGTATCTAAACGCGTCCGCTGGTGCTGCAGGTTCTGAGGAAGCTAAGGCAAAGCAAGCCTACGATGATGCTCTTAAGGCTTTGCAAGATGCATTTAATGATAAGATGCCTCAAGATACGGTAGATGGCAAGCCTGGTAGTGCTGCAATCTCAACAAATAATATTCCTGCAAAGGATGGAGACACTAGTAGCCCTGACTATCTTAAGAACATCCAGTCCCACGCTAAGGGTCAGCCTTTGAATAGGGATGTGACAAAGCTCCTTGCAAAGCTTAAAGAGGCTGTTGCAGGCTTGGATAAGTTTGCGACTAAGACCGATGATTTGCTTAAGTCTGTTAACGAGGACGCGGCCACGCATCAAAACCCTGCGTTTAAGAATGCTTCGCAGCCTGATTTCAAGCAAGCTGACGGTACGACTGCTGATGATACTAAGAATAATGCTGCTAAGGCTGCTGTAGATGCTTATGGTGACGCTCTTAACGCAGCTAAAGACTTGCTCAAGAATCCTGACGCAACGCAGAAGCAAGTCAATGATGCACTTAATACCTTGAACGAGAAGCGTAAAGCTCTTGATGCCTACAAGACTGACGTTAAAGCGCTCAAGGATAGTGTTGGCAAGCACGGTAACACGCAAGATCCAGAGTCTACAGCTGCAAAGGAAGGCACTGTTACTTCTGATGCGTATCGCAATGCGTCTGACCCTCACTTCATGAAGGAAGAGGGTGGCAAGCTTGTTCCTGATA
Organism: Bifidobacterium sp. C0047B3; assembly: GCF_056590535.1. Taxonomy (NCBI): domain Bacteria; kingdom Bacillati; phylum Actinomycetota; class Actinomycetes; order Bifidobacteriales; family Bifidobacteriaceae; genus Bifidobacterium; species Bifidobacterium sp. C0047B3. Next base: position 290,331 of record NZ_JBWPWH010000001.1, read on the forward strand.
CGAATAAGAATGATCAGGCAGCCGCAGCCAAGAAGGCGTATGATGAAGCTTTGACAAAAGCTCAGGAGCTTTTGAAGAAGCATGCTGATGAAGCTACGCCGCAAGACGCAAAGCCAACTCAAAAAGACATCAACAAGGCGCTTAAGGATCTTGATGAAGCACGTACCAAGCTTGACGCGTACAAGACTGACACAACAGCCTTGAACGGTGAAGCTGAGAAGTCTCAGTCTGATGCTGAAGGCTCAGTTGCAACTGGCAAGTTCGAGGACACTCCAGAGTTCAAAAATGCTAAAGCTAAGACAAGCGATGGTAATGAAAATGCAGACATTACTGCTTACAAGACAGCCCTTGCAAATGCTCGCAAGTTAGTAAGTGATGCAAAGGATACAAGCAAGAAGAACAGCGAACGTCCAACGCAAAAGCAGATTAACGATGCGCTCGATGCTCTTAAAGCAGCTAAGAAGCAGATTACTGATAACTACAAGACGAATCTTGAGCCGTTGACTTCTGCTAAAGACTTTGCAGGTGGCGACTTTAAGAAGACTCCTGAGTATCTAAATGCTGTTGCTAAGAAGACTGCTGGTGATCAAGGTGCTACAGCTGCCTTGGGTACAGATGGTGGCGACACGGGCTTCGATAATGTTTTGAAGAAAGTTACCGACAAGCTTAATGACAAAGCTTGGAAGCAAAAGGCAACGCAAAAAGATGTAAACGCTCTGCTTAAACAGCTGAAAGACGCTCAAGATAAGATTGCAAAGGAATATAAGACTGATGCAATTAAGCTTGAACGCGAAGTTGGCGATAAGGATCAAGACGGCAAGCCAGTTGTTCCTCCGTTTGAGGCGTCGGTGACATACAAGAATGCACTCGAAAAGGCGAAGACAGAAGAAAATACAACGGACCCTAACTCCGCAACTGCAAAGCTCAAGACCTATGCTGACAAGCTCAAGACTGCACAGGAACTCGTCAACAAGGTCAAGAATCCTGATCCAAACGCGAAGCCAGAAGATCGTCCAACCCAAGCTCAGATAGACAAGGCTTTGTATGAACTTAAGGCTGCGAAGGCTGCAATCACCAATGGTTTCAAGACCGACGTCACTGACTTGCAAAAGGAAGTTGACGATAAGGATAATACTGGCACAACTAAGGTTCCTGACATTGAGAACACAACAGAGTTCAAGAACCTCAAAGCAAAGGTTGATGGAGATAAGAAGCCTGATGACCTTGTAGCGTATGAGCAAGCTTTGGCTAAGGCTAAGGAACTCATCGATAAGAACGATGGTAAGGTCACGAAGGATGGTCAAGAAGTTGACGTTCCAAAGGATCAGCTCCCAACTCAGCAAGAAGTTGACGAGGCTAAGAAGGCTCTTAAGAAAATCAAGGACAAGATTATTGCCAACTACAAGACCAATTCGACCGTGTTGCAAATGGAAGTCGACAAGTCTAAGGACGGCGACGACGACCCGCGTGATGACGTGTTCGAGAACACTCCTGCGTTCAAGAACGCTGATGCTGTGAAGGGCGAAGACGGCAAGGATAACACCGACATGGCAGCCTACAAGGCAGCTCTTGACGCTGCTAAGAAGCTCCTTGCCAAGTTTGACCCTGCTACAGGTTTACCAAAGACTGATCTTCCAGCAGGTGAAAAGGCTCCAACCCAAAAAGACCTTGACGATGCTCTGGATGCCTTGCAAAAAGCTAAGTCGAAGATAGAAAAAGACTATGTAACTAAGAAAGACAATCTGAAGTCCGAAGCGGATGCTAATGGCGACTTCACCAAGACTCCTGAGTATCAGAATGCTCAAGCTAATGGTGATGACGAGTCTAAGAAGGCTCTTGAGGATTACAAGAAGGCTCTCGAAGACGCTAACAAGGTTCTTGGCGACAAGGATGCAACCCAGGCTCAGGTTGATGAGGCTTTGAAGAAGCTTCAGGCTGCTAAGAAGAAGCTTACTGATTCTAATAAGACGGATAAGTCTAAGCTTCAGGATGAGGCTGATGGTGATGCTAAGTTCCGTAAGTCTTTGTACTTCATTATTGGCAAACGCGACGATATTGAGGCTTATAAGAAGGCTTTGGCTGAGGCTGACAGCGTGCTTAACGATCCTAATGCAACTCAGGCTCAGGTTGATGAGGCTTTGAGGAAGCTTCAGGCTGCTAAGTATAAGCTTAATCACCCGTTTGGCGCTGGCAGTGGTGTTGGTAGCGGTAGCGGCTATGATACCGATGCTGATGCTGGGGATGGTTTTGATACTAGTGATTCTCAGAGTGCTTTGGTTGATAAGTCTGCTTTGCAAGTCGAAGTTAATAATTCTGAAGCGGATTCTTCTGCTGCGTCTAAGTCGAACACTGCTGCTGCTAAAGCTTACGTGAGTGCTTTGGCTGAAGCTAAGCGTGTGCTTGCTGATAAGAATGCTACTCAGGCTCAGGTTGATGAGGCTTTGAGGAAGCTTCAGGCTGCTAAGGCTGCATGGCGTAATGCTTCTGGCGCTTCCGGTAATGCTAGCGCTCTTGCTAAGACGGGTGCTGCAACTGGCTTGTTTGCAAGTCTTGCCGCAGTATTCTCTGGTCTTGGTGCTGCAGGCGTAGCTTCTCGCCGCCGCAAGCACTCCAACGAGTAGTCTCGTGCGCGCTTTGACTGAGTCTGAAATTATTGGAATTTCAGGCTCCTTCAAAGCGGAAACTCGCTTGGATTGGAAGTCCAGTGGACTTCCAACGCGAGTTTCGTAAACAAAATCCCTCGCAGGTTATCTTCCGATAATCCGCGAGGGATTTTTGTACACCACCACAATGTAAAGTTGCGGTATGGAAAGTGCGAACATAACAGATAGTGCAACTACTGAAACCAACTGCAACGAAAGCAGCACAAACTCTTCCGCACTCACCTCAAGAAGCCTTATTAAAGCCGGCTTTTCTCGCCCGGATGCCGCACGTTGCGCAATGATGGCAATACGCAAAAACTGCAATAAAATATCGTTTGAAACATTATTAAGAAGCGCGCTTACAGTTGAAGATCCAGATTCCGCATTGCTTTCATTGCAAGATTTAAGTGAAGCATACCCCGAAATAATAAATAATATTTCAACTTCAAATTCGCAAATATCTGACTCATTAACAAGCCTGATGCAAGTATTAGGTGCGTCTAACGCGTTGGCAATGCTTATGCGCACAAGACCTAATCTTATAAAAGCCGCGGCAAACGACCCGAATCATCTTTTTGCAATGACTAGGGAAGAGCGCGTAAAAGACCTACTCGAAGCAATACAAGCGTATACTGCAACAGTTGTTGCTTCTGAAAGCAGCGATTCCAACACAATTTACTTAACATCCCTCGGCTTTGCGCAAGCGGTTTCTGCGCTTCGTGCGCGCTACCGTGAGCATGTTGCTGCAATTATGGCGGCTGATTTAGCTAGCGCTGACCCTGTTGAAGTGCAGCCAGATATTAGTCGCAAACTTTCCGACGCGGCGGATGCTGTTCTAGAGGCAGCGTTGTCTATTTCGCGCGGTCAGGTTACTGGTTCTTCCGCATGCAGATTTGCGATTATTGCTATGGGTAAGCTTGGCGCACAAGAAATTAACTATGTTTCCGACATCGATTTGATTTACGTTGTGGAGCCTGCGGACTCCGGCAACAAGCAGAATCAGGACGCTGCCTTGCGTGTTGGTGCTTCTATGGCGATGGTTTTGCAAAAAGTATGCCAGTCAGTGGTTATGGGCTCTGTGGAGCCTCCGCTTTGGCAGATTGATACTGCGCTTCGCCCGGAAGGTAAGGATGGTCCTCTTGTTCGTAGGCTTGATTCTCATAGGGAATATTACGAAAAGTGGGCTAGTAGCTGGGAGTTTCAGGCGCTTTTGAAGTCGCGCCCTGCAGCAGGGGATGCGGATCTTGGAAAAGCTTATCGCGATATGGTCGAGCCGTTTATTTGGAAGGCTTCTGGTCGTGAGCATTTTGTAGCTGACTGCCAGCATATGCGTCAGCGTGTGGAGTCGCTTATTCCGGCTTCTCAACGCGATTTAGACATGAAGCTTGGCCGCGGCGGCTTGCGTGATGTTGAGTTTACTGTGCAAATGCTGCAGCTTGTGCACGGAAGTGAGGATGAGTCGCTTCGAGTAAGGGATACTATTTCTGCTTTGCAAGCGTTGGCTCAAGGTGGCTACGTCTCTAGGTCTCAGGCTGCGCTTTTGGCAGAACACTACCGTTTTGAGCGTGTTCTTGAGCATCGTCAGCAAATGTGGAGTATGCATCGCACGCATTTGTTCCCAGATTTGGGTGCGCAAGGAAACGGCGGTTTGGATCGTGCGCGCACAATTTCTACAGAGCAGCTTAATAATAATGAGCAGATTTGTCGTCTTGCTCGTGCTGTGCGGCTTCGTCCGGAAGAGTTGGTTGCGCGTTTTGATAAAGCTCGTCGTGAAATTCGGCACTTGCATAAGGATATTTACTACCGTCCGATGCTTCCTATTAACGCTCAAACGGATGCGGATCCTATTGTGCTTTCGCCGGAGGCTGCTCGCGCTCGCTTTGCTTCTATTGGTTTTGCGGATGCTCGTGCAGCACAGTTGCATGTTGAAGCGCTTACGGAGGGGCTTTCTAGGGCTGCTAAAATTCATAGAATTTTGCTTCCGGCAGTGTTGAAGTGGCTTGGCGACGGGCAGAATCCAGATATGGGTTTGCTTGCGTGGAGGCGTCTTGCGGAGCGTTTTGGCGGAAAGAACACGTATCTTGGTTTTTTGCGTGATTCTCCTTCCGCAGCTCAGCGTCTTTGCCACGTTTTGGCGGATTCTCGATATCTTGGCGACGCTATGATGCAGTCGATGCAGTCTATTACTTGGCTTGGTGACGACGAAGCGTTATCTGCGCGCGATAGGGCAAGTCTCGACATGCAAACTAGTGCAATGGTTGCGCGTTATGCAAGTAATATTGCGGATTTTGCGCAGTCTTTGCGTGCTCTTCGCCGGCAGGAAATTGAGCGAGTTGCTTTAGCTTGGATGTGTGGTCTTATTGACGACGATACTTCTATGCTTGCAATGAGTGACGTGTTTGATGCTATTTTAGATGCGACTTTGCAATGGTCTATGCGTGAAGCTGTGTCAGCAATGAATTTGAATGCTCCTCAAGCTGAAATTGCTATTATTGCTTTAGGTCGTTACGGTGGTAGAGAAGTAAACTTCTGTTCTGACGCAGATATTATGGTAATTTACAAGCCGGTTGGTGAAGATTGCGATTTAAACGCAGCTCACCGCTTTGCGCAAAAAACTGTAGATATTTTGCGCAATATTTTGCAAGGTCCTCTTACGCTTGAACCAAAAATCATGGTCGATTTGGATTTGCGTCCGGAAGGAAAAGACGGTCCGCTCGTTCGTTCGCTAGAATCTTGCGAAAATTATTATCGTCAGTGGGCTAGCACTTGGGAGCATCAAGCGTTGTTGCGAGCGCGTTTTGCTGCAGGTTCTAAAAAGTTGGCGGATGCTTTGCTTGATGGCGTTGTGAACGAATTGCGTTACGCTGCAAATCCTCTTAGTGAATCTCAGCTTGCTGAAATTCGTAAGCTTAAAGCGCGCATGGAAGCGGAGCGTTTGCCTCGAGGTGTGAGTAGGGATAGGCATTTGAAGCTTGGTCGTGGCGGTTTAAGCGATGTTGAGTGGACCGTGCAATTGATGCAATTGCAATATGCTTCAAAGCATAAGTCTTTACGAGTAGTTGGAACTATGCAAGCGTTGAAAGCATTGCAATCTGAGCATTTTATAAGCGACGAGGATGCTGAAGTTTTAAGCCGCTGCTGGCATATGTGTTCTGCAGTGCGCAACGCAAACTTCTTGTGGTCTGGCTCAATGGCTCGCGCAGATATTATTCCAACTGACTCGTATTCTTTGGGCGGAATCGCAACTTACCTTGGTTACGAGCCTAACCAGGGCCGCGTTTTTGAAAACGATCTTCTAGCAACCATGCGTCAGTGCCGCGAAATCATGTCTCGTCTTTTCTACGCTCGCTAATTTCTCAATCTTTAGTCGCTTCACATTTATTGTTGCATTCTCTTCTTTAGGATATAATTACAGGACGGGAGGTGATTTTAATGAAAAATGCAGTAATGAGTAATGATGTAAAAGAAAGAGCTAACTCTTCAGTTTTTTATGCTGATGTTTCTGCACCTATAAAACAAGCAGTCAGTGGTGAAAATTTAGAAGAAAATGACGAATTATTATCTACTGATTTTTCTGCAAAACTTATGCATAGTTATAAGCAGTCAGTTTCTGGTTTAGCACGCCCGTATGCGGATGTTTTTGCTGAGTTAGAAAAGGGCTTGTAATGAGTTCTTTTAATATTCTTGTTACTCAAGATGCAGAAAATGATTTAAAAAATATAAGAGACTATATTGCATCTAATATCTCTAAGAAAACTTCCGTAAGAATTATTAATTTTATTAAATCTAGTATTGAAAGACTGTCTCTTTTTCCTCAGTTTGCACCTGCAGTTAAGTATGAGCCTTGGAATTCACTTGGTGTGCGTCGTATTATTGTAAAGAATTTTCTTGTTTATTACAGAGTTGTTTTAGAAGAAAATACAGTTTATATTTTGAAGGTTACTTATGGTAAACGTAATCAAAAAGCTGTATTGGAACAAATAGATTTATTGGATTAAGTACTTATTAAATGTTGCATAATAAGTTATAGTTCTCCGCCACTCCGGGTGGGGGATTCGTCAACGCTAATCAGTAAAATTACGTAGGTCGCGTGTGGTTGCGACCGTCTTGCCAATTGACGGAAGGTGAGCGGTACTTATTATGACGAACGCAATTTCTAGTTCTTTACATCAAACTTTTTCTCTAAGCTCAATTGCAAATTCTCTAGCGGGCAAAAGTGTTGTTACATTAGACGATATTTCAACTGCGCAAATACGAATGCTTTTAGACAAAGCGCGATACATTGATTCGCACCGTAAAGAAGTGGCTCACACTTGCGATGGCAGAGTGTTGGCCACTCTTTTTTATGAGCCGAGCACGCGCACTCGCTTAAGCTTCGAAACAGCAATGCTGCGTTTAGGCGGAAAAGTAATCGGTTTTGCAGGTGCGCAACTTTCTAGCGCAAGCAAAGGTGAGACTGTAAACGATACTTTGAAAGTCGTGTCTAATTATGTTGATGTTGTTGCAATGCGTCACCCAAAGGAGGGTGCTGCTTTTGTTGCAACGCAAGCTGTGAGCACGCCTATTATTAACGCGGGCGACGGCGGTCACATGCATCCAACTCAAACTCTTGCAGACTTGGCAACTATTCTTGCGCGTTTCGGTCGCCTTAATAATCTCACTGTCGGCTTGTGCGGCGACTTAACTTACGGACGCACAGTTCACTCGCTTATTGAAACTTTGTGCCGCTTTGGAAACGTTCATTTTGTGCTGATTAGCCCAGATGAGCTTAAAACTCCTCAGTACGTAATCGACCGCATTGATGATACGCCTTCGTGTACTTACGAGGAAACTCGCGACTTGATGGAAGTTATTGGCAAGCTTGACGTGCTTTACATGACTCGCGTGCAAGAAGAGCGTTTTACGGATCGCGAGCAATACTTGCGACTTCGTGACACGTATATTTTGACGGAAGAAAAGTTGCAAAAAGCAAAGTCGCATATGCCTGTGCTGCATCCGCTTCCTCGAATTAACGAGATTGCTGTTGATGTTGACGACGATCCGCGCGCAGCATACTTTGAGCAGGTTAAAAACGGTATGCTTATGCGCATGGCTTTGGAAAGTTCCGTTCTTGGCGACGAGCTTTGCGGCTACGAGCCAACCGATTTTGTGAACGTTCCAGAAGACGAATTGCAAGCGGTTGACGCGCACGGAATTTCTTTGGCGGATCCTCGCGTGCATGTAACGGACGTGAATGCGCCTGAAAATCTTACTTGCCCGAATCCTCGTTGCATAACAAACAGCGAACTAACTCTTAAACGCAAGTTCTACAAAGCTGATTCCGTAAGGCACGAGTATCGCTGCATGTATTGCGACGAAGAAGCAGAAACTAAGTAAAAAATTTAATAATATTATTATATAACTGTAAAAATTACGCAAAACCAGGAGTGAAATGAACGAATCAGGCACCTTAACTTTGCGCAATATCTCTGTGTGGGATACTGGCGAACGTATTGATCTTATTGTTGATGGCGTTCGTCAGGATGCCCTTATAGAGCAGAATGCGCGCGTTACTGGCGACATTGACGCAAGCGATTGGGTTGTTGCTCCTGGTTTTGCAGATCCGCATGTGCATTTTAGAGATCCAGGGCAAACAGCAAAAGAAACAATGATGACCGGCAGTGAGGCTGCGGCGGCTGGCGGTTATACGCAAGTTTTGATTATGCCAAATACTGTTCCAGCTCTTGACGGCGAGCCCTGGGAAGATGCTCCATTTGATGTAGAAAATGTAGTTGACTATTTGCAGCGTTATGGTTGCATTTACGGCGTAAAATTGCCAGTTCGCTACGATTTGAGCGTGTGTGCATCATTGGGACGTAAAGGTTTAAAGCCAAGCAATATTGAGCTTTGGAAAAAGTATGTTGCTGGAATCGACGACGACGAAAAAACTTCTCCTATGAAAAAGCACCCGATTACTGCTATAAGCGACGACGGTGCTGCAGTGCCCGAACCGATTTTGCGAGATGTATTAGCGATGGCAAAACAAACTGGTTTGCCTTTCGTTGAGCATTGTGAGCATCATGATACGGGAGCTGTAAACGAGGGCCCGATTGCAAAAATGCTTGGTGTTGGTGGAATTCCAGCTTCTACTGAGCTTGCAATTGTGCAAAGAGATATTGATGCAGCCAAAGAAACTGGCGTACACGTGCATTTCCAGCATGTGAGCACTGCTGCTGCTTTTGAGGAGATTCGTAAAGCAAAAAAAGAGGGATTGCCAATTACGTGCGAAACTGCGCCTCACTATTTAGCTTTATGTGATGAGGATGTTTTGCGATATGGCGCGATGGCTAAAATGAATCCTCCTCTTCGTTCAAAAGCGGATCGTCAAGCAACGCTCGCTGCTATTGCGGATGGCACAATTGACATGATTGCAACAGATCACGCGCCTCACACTGCGGAAGAAAAGTCGGGAGATTTTGCAAGCACTCCTAACGGAATTATTGGGCTTGAGTGCGCGTATGGCGTTTGCAGAAAAGTGCTTGTAGAAGCCGGGTATACGGATGACAAGCATTTAATCGAATTGATGGCAGTAAATCCAATGCAATTGATGAGCAGAAGACCTACTGATATTGCGGCTTTGCTTAATGTTTCTTCGCGATGCGCAAACAAGCGAACGCTGCGTTTAAATATTACTGAGCACCCTGAAAACGTTGATTTAGTGCTGATTAATATGCGCGAAAATTGGGCGGTTGACGCAAATTTGTTCCACTCAAAAGCTCGAAATACTCCTTTTGATGGATGGCAACTTACAGGCAGGCCTGTTGCGACGATTATTGGTTCAGAAATTGCTTTCTCGAGAATGTGATTGATTAAATATAAATTTGGAATGGTAGTAAATTATGGACGAACTTATTGAAGCGATTGCAGTCAAGCAAAATCCTAGTGTTGTGGGCTTGGACCCTAAGCCTGGAATTGTGCCTGTGGAAATTATTAGCTCTCTTGCGGACGAAGTTTTGCAAGAAGTAGAAGGCGAGGATGCGCTGCCAACGCTTTTAGCTACAGCTTATTTTGAGTTTAATCGCGCTATTATCGACGCGGTTGCAGATTTTGTGCCGGCTGTAAAGCCGCAAATTGCAATGTACGAAGCTCTCGGTTCCGCTGGAATGGACACGTACGCAATGACTTGCGAGTACGCAAAATCGCAAGGATTAGTTGTAATAGGTGACGCAAAGCGCGGAGATATTGGCTCTACAGCTGGTCAATATGCTGCTCATTTAAGCGGTTTCGCTAATCTTTCTTCATATTTTGAAGACGACGCCACTAATAGCAGCGCGGTGCCACAATCTCTTAAAAATCTTCTAAAAAGCTCTAAAAATCTTGACGTTTGGCATGAAGATTCGCTTACAGTAAACCCTTATATGGGTTCGGATGGTGTGAAGCCTTTTATTGATGAAGCAGTAGCGCACGATAAAAGCATTTTTGTACTGCTTCGCACCTCGAATCCTTCTAGCAAAGAGCTGCAGGAGCTTATTTTGCAAGATGGCAAGCCAGTGTATGAGCATATGGCTGATTTGATTGAGAACTGGGGTGCTTCAAGCATTGGCAAGCATGGCTATTCTAAGGTTGGTGCAGTTGTAGGTGCCACGCATCCGGAGGAGGGCAAGCATTTGCGCGAGATTATGCCGCACACTTTCTTCCTTGTTCCAGGCTATGGCGCTCAAGGCGGTACGGCTCAAGATGTTGCTGGAATGTTTGATGCAAACTCTGAAGGTGCTATTGTAAACTCTTCGCGCGGTATTATTGCTGCTTGGAAAAAGTCTGAAGATTACGCTAAAAATCAAGGGCATATGTCTCTTGATGACGTTCTTGATATTGTGCGTGATTCTGCAGCTGTTGCCGCGAGAAACATGCGAGATGACTTGCGTAATGCAGTGTATCGCTAGAATGTATAACAAAATGTATAACAAAAAATAAAACTTAAAAATAAAATTAAAAAATAAATTAAAATCAAAACTAAAAAAGTAACCAAAACGCAACGGTACAAAACACATACAAGGGTAGGGGAAACCACATGAGTGATGGCATGTTTATTCCAACGCGAAAAGCCTCTGGAAACGCCATAATTACGTTACGTGAAGACGCTTTTGATTCTTCCGGCTCAAGTTCTGCAGACGAAAGCAATAATGCAAAATATTCGCGCCTTTGGGGGCGCAGAGCTGTAGAAGTGCTCAATAATGAGAAGCTAGACGAAGGCGTGTACCGTTTGACTTTGCGAGATTTAGAGATTGCTAAAAAAGCTGCTCCTGCGCAATTTGTGAACTTGTATTCCCCTGATCCAACTGCTATGCTTCCGCGTCCTTTTGGAGTTGCAAGCGTAGAAGGTGATTCTTTTACTTTGATTTTTGCTGTGATTGGCAAAGGTACTGCTAAGTTTGCTGAGCTTAAACCAGGAGATAGCGTTGACGCTCTTGGACCTTTGGGACTTGGCTTTAATATTTCCAAACCTGCACATTATGTGTTGGTTAGTGGCGGCTTGGGTGTGCCACCTATTTTGTGTGCTGCTCAAGCGCTTTCAAAGCGTGAAGATTCTAACGTAACTGCAGTGCTTGGCTACCGTAACAAGCGTTTTGCAGATGATTTAACGAAAGAATATATTTCAGACGTACACAGTATTACAAATGCTGAAGGAACTGTTATTACACTTCTTGACGAACTTGAAAAAGTTAAGCATTTTAATTTCGAAGACGATTTGCCAACGGTTATTTTGTCTTGCGGACCTTTGCCTATGATGAAAGCCGTAGCTCACTGGGCGCATGAAAGAAATATTGAGTGCCAGCTCAGTTTAGAAGCGCGTATGGGATGCGGATACGGAACTTGCGTTGCTTGCGTTGTTGACACTTTGGAAGGCAGGCTGAAAGTTTGCAACGACGGTCCTGTTTTTGATGCGAATCGTTTGGGTTGGGAGTAAAAAATATGAGTGCTGTAAATAATGCCGAAAATAATTCTGTAAATAACGCAAATTCCGCAACAAATTCCGCTGAAACTTTTGGCTTTGACACTAGCCACGTTTGGAAGCATCCAACTCAAGTCGCAGGCGTTAAGTGGAAAAACATGGTTGGAACTGCTTCTGGAACTTTCCAGCTTGCAGCTTGCCGACGCTTTTACGACGTAAGCCAACTCGGCGCAATTTGTACAAAAGGTGTTTCTCCTGTTCCGTGGGAAGGAAATCCTTCTCCGCGCACTGCAGAATCTCCTTCTGGAATGGTAAACGCAGTTGGCTTGCAAAATCCTGGTGTCGACCATTATTTAGTAGACGAGTTGCCAAAACTAAAATCCATGGGAGCGCTTGTTATTACTAATGTTGCAGGGCACAGTGACGACGATTATGCGCAAGTTGTTGAAAAGCTTGCAGATTCTGCTGCAGACATGCTCGAAATTAACGTAAGCTGCCCAAACGTGACTCACGGCGGAATGAGCGTTGGCACTGATCCGGTGGCACTTCACCGCTTAATTAAGCGTCTTCGTGCAATGACCGATAAGCCAATGATTGTAAAAATGACGCCAAATGTGACTGATATTGTTTCGATTTGCAAAGCTGCAGTTGATGCAGGAGCGGATGCTTTAAGCATGATTAATACGCTTGTTGGTTTGCGAATTGATATTCGAACAGGCGAGCCGATTATTGCAAACCGCACGGGCGGCGTTTCCGGTCCTGCTATTTTCCCAATTGGACTTGGATTCGTGTGGCGAGTTCGCCAGGCTATGCCAGATATTCCAATTATTGGCATTGGTGGCATTGATTCTGGCGAAAAAGCTTTGGAATACTTGTATGCTGGTGCGAATGCTGTAGAAGTTGGTGCTGCCGCTTTGGTGGATCCTACTGCTCCTATTCGCATTGCTCGCGAGCTTGACGATTTGCTTGATTCTCGTCCAAAGCTTGCGTCTTTGCTCGCTGAAGGAAAGACTTGGCGCTGAAATTAAGAAAGTAAGCGTATTTAGAAAGTATTTAAAATTATTTTAAGAAAGAGAGTTAATTATGGCAGAATTAGACGAACGTTTTACAAAGTTTTTGCTTGATTCAGGTGCGCTTAAATTTGGTGACTTTACGCTGAAATCTGGTCGTCAATCACCTTATTTTATTAACGCTGGCGCTTTTGACGACGGCATGAAAATCGCAAATCTAGGCGCATACTACGCTGAGCGCGTTGTTGCAGCAATCGAAGATGGCAAACTTCCGCAAGATATCGATACTGTTTTCGGTCCTGCTTATAAGGGCATTCCGCTGGCAGTTTCTACGGCAATGGCTTTGACGAATAATCACAATATGCCTGTCGGCTTTACTTTCGATCGCAAAGAGCGAAAGGATCATGGCGACGGCGGAATTATGGTTGGAAAACCGTTAAAAGACGGCATGAAAGTTCTGTTAGTTGACGACGTGATGACAGCTGGAACCGCAGTTCGCGAAACTTTGCCAAAGCTTAAAGCGGAAGCAAATGTGCAAGTTGTTGGCTTGATTTTGGCAGTAGACAGAATGGAACGCACGAAAGACAGTGAGCTTTCTGCAGTAAAAGCAGTAGAGCAGGAGTTTGGATTCCCAGTTTTGCCAATTGCAAACGTGCGCGAAATTTTCGCTGCAGCTGAGCGTATTAAAGGCGACGACGGAAATCCTGTAATGAGTGAGGAATTAGCTTCGCGCGCTGCAGATTACTTGCGTACGTATGGTGCGTAATTATCCTCTACAATTTCGGAACCAAACGGCCACAACGCAAGTTTTGCCATTTTGAAAGATTGTATGCCAAATGGAATGCCAACAATTGTGCAGCAGCAAATGAATCCTGAAACGATATAGCCTAATGCAAGCATTGGCCCAATGAAAAATACAATCCATAGTATGTTCCAAATTGTGCTAGTGCCGCCTTGGTAAATAACGTGTTTTCCAAATGGCGTGAGCGTGAGCTTTGCCATTTTGAATGCTTGAATACCGAATGGTATGCCAATAATGGTTATGCAAAGAAGGAAACTTATAATTAACCAGCTTGCAGCAATGAAAAGACCGCCGAATATCAGCCACACAATATTGCCAAGAAGTTTCATAAAAGTAGTATATAAGTTTTTTAAGTTTTAATGAAGTATGATTTTTGATAAGTAATCTATTGTAAGCGGGTGTAAAATAATGCGTTGCAATAGATGTATTTATTTAAAGGAAGAATATGTTCTGCACGCAATGTGGTAATAAAAATGCTGATAATAGCAAGTTTTGCAATACTTGCGGAGCGCTTTTAGAAGTTACGCCAGCAGCCGAGTCAGCAATCCAAAATCAACAATACGAATTGCCTACTAACGAAGCTCCTACTACTGTATTTCATGCGCAGGAAGCTTTACCGGATAATCTAAGCGTTTCAGGTTCTCCTATTATGGGTTCTTCGAGCGAACAGTCTTCTATGAATAATTCATCTTACGCACAAGGCGAAGCTCCGGCTAATTATTCTCATTCAGATGAGGATAAGCGCAAGAAGAAAGTAATTATTACTTTAATAGCAGCTATTATTGCCTGTGTTTTGGTTATAGGTGCTGGTGCATGGTGGTATGTAAATAATGCGCGAACAGCTAAATCAAATAATAAAACTGAATTAAAATCATCAAAATCAAAGAATAATAAATCTAAGCAGCATGTTCTAACCAATGATGATTTAGATTCAGACGATGAAGATAGCGATGCTAGCAGCGATAAGGATAACGCTATTGGCGCGAGTGAAAAGCTCAATACTAAAAAAATCAATAAATTAGTAAACAATTTTGCTTCAAATAATAGCGTGTCTGTAGCAATTTCTGGCAAGAAGGGCATATTGTATGAGTCTTCTAATTCTCGTAAAACATTCCCTGCTGTAGGTTTTTATTTCCCTGTTGTTCTTTATACTAAGGACAATCAACAGCATGATTATGAAGATAAGTGTGAAGATGTTATTAAGACAATGAGTAATGACTCCGCTAATGAGCTTTTAGATGATCAAGGTGGCATAGACGGATTAGATCAATGGCTGTCAGATAATGGCTATTCAAATACATCTTTTACTCGCAAATATGGTGATGTTGATGCATCGAACGATGGTCACGAAAATCTTACTTCTTCTCATGATGCTGCGATGATGCTTTCAAAAGCTATGCAAAATTCGACTATTGCCAATGCAACGGGTTACGATATTTCTGCTGATGGCGTGAATGTTCCAGACGGCATAGAGGTTATGGCTCATCGTGGTCAAGGAATTAAGAATGTTTATAACTATTTCTTGATTCTTAAGAAGGGCAAGAATAGGATCGGAGTGTCTGTTCTAACAAAAGGTGCAGATAAAGATGACGTTGCTGAATTTGTTTCAAAACTGTTGAATTTGTTGAAAAATAATCTCTAAATCCATAATCTAAGTAGTAGGGCTGAAAATTATTTGCGAGAATATGGTGCGTAAATAGTTTAAATGATAGAATTTATAAGATTCGTATTTTATAAGTAGATTTTAAACTAGCGTCTAATTCTGTCTGCTAATTAAAGTCTATTTTAGTTACTTTTTAGATGGTGGAGTGACTGATTATGAGAGAGCAAAATAGTTCTGTTTCTAAAAATAGTAAAGTCGTTATTGCTGTAGTTGCTGTTTCGATTATAGTAGTTGCAATCGTAGTCGCAGCAGTATTCTTCTTAACTACCAATAAAAACAAGCCGAAAAATAGTGTTTCTGCTCCTTCTAAAACTTGTATTCAAATGCGAGAAAAAGCAGTTAATGCTCAAAAAAATCTTATAAAATCTCTTTCAGATGATGACGTTATTCGCGCTATTAATATTAAAAAAGTTGAATTCAATTCGTATTCAGATGAAGCTAAAAGTGCGTTTGAAGATTTTGAATCATCATTAAATTACGCGAAATCTGATTCTAAAGAGAAAATACCTAACTGTCCTGCTGGAACTGATTCTGATAATTCTTCATCTGTTGAAAATAAGCTTTCAGATAAAGTCGACTCTTTTAATAAAGACGGAGACGCTCTTGTAAAATCTGCTAAAACAGCTTTGGAAACAGGTAGAAAAGAAATTTCTAATAAGCTATTAGAATTAGTTAAGCAAGGTCAAGAGCTTATAGATAAAACTAAGAATGTTCCTATTTTTGGTGCAGCTAAAGCCGATTTAGAAAAAGTTGTTGATACTGCAGGAAAAGCTCTTGCTAAAAGCAGTAACAACAGCGATGAATTAAACCAGTGTATTACAGATTTGCAAAATGCTATTAAAGATTATTTGGCGAAAATTAAGAAGATAAGCGCAGATTTTACAAATCTTGATGGCAATGGGTATCCGTTAAATGCTCCACATCCTAAGGATGATCAAGGCGGTTATATTCCAATGGGTCGCAGCAATAATCCGGAATCTTCAAATCAAAATGATAAACAATAATCAACTAATTGCGCTAGGAAAGTGTTGTTATTTTAATTAGTTGAGGCATTGTGGCATAATTAGCAAGGTTTATTACATGGCCGCGTTAAACGGCCTACGTCGAAAGAAACGGGTAACTCGTGGCACAGACTACCAATGATATTAAGAATGGATCGGTTTTGAACCTTGACGGTCAGCTTTGGACCGTCGTTAAGTTCCAGCACGTGAAGCCGGGCAAGGGTCCTGCTTTTGTGCGTACCACCATTAAGAACGTGCTCTCGGGCAAGATTGTCGACAAGACTTTTAATGCCGGCATGAAGATGGAGTTCGAGACCGTTGATAACCGCACGTTGCAATATTCATACGAAGATGGCGACAACTTCGTCTTTATGGATATGACCACTTACGACCAGGTTTATATTCCTAAGGTTTTGGTTGGCGAGCAGAGCAAGTATTTGCTTGAAGGCACCGACTGCATCGTAAGCTTCCATGACGGCACTCCTTTGAGTGTTGAGCTTCCAGCTTCCGTTATTTTGACTATTACTCACACTGAGCCAGGCTTGCAAGGCAATCGTTCTAACGCTGGTACTAAGCCTGCAACCGTGGAAACCGGTGCTGAAATCCAGGTTCCACTCTTCGTGGGTGAAGGCGAAAAGGTGAAGGTCGACACTCGTGACGGCTCTTACCTTGGTCGTGAAAACTAAAGAATTAATTATCTAATTAAAATAATTAGTTATCTAATTAAATTAGCTATTTATTTCTAAATAATTTTTATAGAGTGACCCGGTGGCGATTATTCGTTGCTGGGTCGCGTAATTTTTGATACAACTTTATTAAGTAATTTTTATACGTTACACAGAAGGGCGTTACGATGGCACGTTCTACCGCTCGTAAAAGGGCTTTGAATACGCTGTATGAGGCGGATGAGAAGAATCAGCATATTCTTTCTTTGCTTGAGGAGCGAGTTAAGGAGCCTGGCGCTCAAACTCCGCTCCCAGAGTACGCGATTGAGATTGTTCGAGGCGTAGGAGAGCGACGTAACAGAATTGACAAGACGCTAAACCGCTATTCGACTGGCTGGAAAGTTGGCAGAATGGCTGTTATCGATCGCAATATTTTGCGCATTGCGGTGTGGGAAATGCTTCTTAATGATGAGATTCCAGATAAAGTTGCTATTGACGAGGCTATTGCGCTCGCAAAAATGTATAGCGACGACGAAGCTATTGCGTTTATTCACGGCTTACTAAGCGCGATTATGGCAGATAAAGACGCTTGCTTGGCAAAGTTTAATGGCGAATCTTCTCCTGAAGACGCTGCTGCGGAAGAGTCTACGGAAGAAGATGCTGCTGCCGAGTAAGAAGCAATAACCACCGCCGGCGCGTCGCCCGTCCGCCAACCTGAGTAAACTTACCACGAATATCCTAAAGCCATAAGGGGGTTAAGGTGGATTACAACGACACCTTTGCCGGATTCGGCAGTGATGATGCAGTATTGGTGTTGGAGGATGGTCAGGTTTACGTTGGTAAGCCTTTTGGTGCGCAAGGTTCTACGCGCGCTGAGATTGTGTTCTCCACGGGCATGACTGGTTATCAAGAAACATTAACTGATCCAAGTTATGATCAACAAATCGTAGTTCAAACATTCCCACATATAGGTAATACGGGAATGAATCACGAAGATCCAGAATCTTCCCACATTTGGGTTGCGGGTTACGTGGTTAAGGAGCCAAGCCCAGTAGTTAGCAATTGGCGAGCTGAAGGTTCCTTGGAAGACGATTTACAAAAGCAAGGTATCGTTGGCATTAGTGGTATTGATACTCGAAAGCTGGTACGTCATTTACGCTCGGTAGGCGTTATGCGTGCCGGCATTTTTTCTAATGAGGCCCTGGTTGATCCGTCAACCGGGGCTTTTCGTACCGTCGCTTCTTTCGTTGACGAAATTAAGCAAACTCCTCAAATGCAGGGCTTGCGTTTAACGGATGAAGTCAGTACTAAAGAAACGTACACGATTGAGCCTTGCGGTGATTTTGAAGGAAAAGATCCGCTTTACACGGTTGTAGCAGTCGACTTTGGTATTAAATCTATGACTCCTCACCGTTTGGCTGAGCGCGGCTGCCGCGTGCACGTTGTAAGCTCCTCAATAAGCTTCGAATCGCTGCAAGCTCTTAATGCAGACGGCGTATTCTTCTCGAATGGTCCTGGAGACCCTGGCCAAGCAAATCGCGAAGTTGAGCTTTTGCGCAAAGTTTTGGATGCAGGTTACCCGTTCTTTGGTATCTGCTTTGGAAACCAGTTACTTGGTCGCGCGCTCGGCTTTGGAACTTACAAGTTGAAGTTTGGTCACCGCGGTATTAATCAGCCTGTAAAAGACGTTACAACCGGAAAAGTGGAAGTTACGGCTCACAATCACGGCTTTGCTGTGGACGCACCTCTTGACGGTCCTGTTCAGTCTCCTTACGAAAACGGCCACTTTGGTCGCGTGCTAGTTTCGCATATTGACTTGAACGACAACGTTGTAGAAGGCTTGCAATGCCTTGATATTCCAGCGTTCTCAGTGCAATATCATCCGGAAGCTGCAGCAGGCCCGCACGACGCTTCCTATCTATTTGACCGTTTTGTGCAATTGATGCGCGAAAACGCTCGAAAAAGCAAGTAATACTCGAAAAAGCAAGTAAGATTTTAAGATTTACGGAAAGAGAAGTTTACTATGCCAAAACGTACTGATATTAAGTCGGTTATGGTAATTGGTTCCGGTCCGATTGTTATTGGTCAGGCTGCAGAGTTTGATTATTCCGGAACGCAGGCTTGCCGAGTTCTTCGCGAAGAAGGCATTCGCGTTATCTTAGTCAACTCTAATCCGGCTACGATTATGACAGACCCGGAACTTGCAGACGCAACATATATTGAGCCAATTGACACTTCGATTTTGGAGCGAATTATTGCGAAGGAGCGTCCGGATGCGCTTCTTCCAACGCTTGGTGGTCAAACTGCGCTTAATGCTGCAATGGATTTGGGTCGTGAAGGAATCCTAGAAAAATATAACGTTGAGCTTATTGGTGCTTCTTTGGAAGCAATCGACCGCGGAGAAGACCGAGAGCTTTTCAAAAAAGTTGTTGAAAAAGCTGGAGCTGAGTCAGCAAAATCCTTTATTGCTCACTCAATCGAAGAAGTAGACAAAATTGTTGAAACTTTAGGATACCCGGTAGTAGTACGTCCAAGCTTCACAATGGGCGGCTTGGGCTCTGGTATTGCTCATAACGAAGAAGAGCTTCACCGCATTGCAGGAGCCGGCATTCACTATTCTCCAACCAACGAAGTGCTTATTGAAGAAGGCATTGAAGGTTGGAAGGAGTTTGAGCTTGAGCTTATGCGCGACGCAAAAGATAACGTCGTAGTTGTTTGCCCAATCGAAAACGTCGATCCTGTAGGCGTGCACACTGGCGACTCGATTACAGTAGCTCCTTGCTTTACGCTTACCGACCGCGAGTATCAAAAGATGCGCGATATCGGTATTGCTATTATTCGAGGCGTTGGCGTCGATACCGGCGGTTGCAATATTCAGTTTGCAATCAACCCTCAAACTGGTCGCATTATCGTAATCGAAATGAACCCGCGCGTGTCCCGTTCTTCCGCGCTCGCATCTAAAGCAACCGGCTTCCCAATCGCAAAAATCGCAACGAAACTTGCGCTCGGCTACACTTTGGACGAAATTCAAAACGATATTACGCGTTCAACTCCTGCAAGCTTCGAGCCAACAATCGACTACGTTGTAACGAAGATTCCACGCTTTGCTTTCGAAAAGTTCCCAGGAGCAGACACCACGCTTACAACTTCTATGAAGTCTGTTGGCGAAGCAATGGCTTTGGCTGGAAACTTCCAGGAATCCCTTGGAAAAGCAATGCGCTCAATCGACAAGCGTCACGCGTGCTTTAGCTGGGACGGAGAGCGCCCAAGCAAGGAAGAAGTAGTCAAGCTTCTTGAAGAAATGCACACTCCAACAGAGCATCGCTACTTGCAAATTCAGCGCGCGCTTTGGGGAGGAGCTACGCCGGAGCAGATTTTTGCAGCAACAAAAATCGATCCTTGGTTTGTAGAGCAGCTGGCTCAAATTAACGAAACTGCGCTCGCAGTTCGCGAAGCTGAAACATTAACTCCTAAGGTTTTGAAGCGTGCTAAGCTTGCTGGTCTTTCGGACGTTCAAATTGCGCATTTGCGTAATCTTGGCGACGAAGGCGAAAACATGGTTCGTGAGCTTCGCTGGGCTTACGGTTTGCGCCCTGTTTACAAGACGGTTGATACTTGTGCAGCTGAGTTCGACGCAGCAACTCCGTACTACTATTCTTGCTACGCTGACGAAAGCGAGTTGAAGAAGCGCGATCGCGAAGCTGTTATTATCCTTGGCTCTGGTCCAAACAGAATCGGCCAGGGTATTGAGTTTGATTACACTTGCGTTCACGCTGTTCAGGAATTGGGCAAGGATTACGACACCATTATGGTTAATTGCAATCCTGAAACAGTTTCTACAGATTACGATATGTCTGATCGCCTTTACTTTGAGCCGCTTACTTTCGAAGATGTGCTTGAAATTTACGAAGCAGAAAAGAAGCTTGGTCCTGTTAAGGGTGTGATTGTGCAGCTTGGTGGTCAAACTCCACTTTCGCTTGCTGCTCGTCTTAAAGCTGCAGGAGTTCCAATTTTGGGAACGACTCCTGAGGCTATTGATTTGGCTGAAAACCGTGAGCTTTTCGGCGAGGTTCTTCGTCAAGAAGGCATGAATGCTCCTCGATATGGCACAGCTTTGAGCCTTGAGGAAGCAAAAGATGCAGCTCACGCAATTGGCTACCCGGTTCTTGTGCGTCCAAGCTACGTGCTCGGCGGTCGTGGCATGGAAATTGTATACGACGACGCTCAGCTTGCAAAGTATGTTGATCGCGCATTGGATGAGGCTCGAGCAGACACGGTTGTTTCTGGCCGCTTGCCTTCGCCGCTTTTGATTGATAAGTTCCTTCAGGACGCTATTGAAATCGACGTTGACGCGCTTTACGACGGCAACGAGCTTTATATTGGCGGCATTATGGAGCATGTTGAGGAAGCTGGCGTGCACTCTGGTGACGCTGCTTGTACTCTTCCTCCAAGCACGCTTTCGGACGATCAAATTCGCCGCCTTCGCGAGGGTACGCTTTCGATTGCTCGCGGCTGCTCGGTTCGTGGTCTTATTAACGTTCAGTACGCTTTTATGGCAAACACTTTGTACGTAATCGAAGCAAATCCTCGCGCTTCTCGTACTGTTCCGTTTGCTTCTAAAGCTACTGGCGTTGCTCTTGCTAAAGCGGCTGCTCGAATTATGGCTGGCGAAACAATCGCCCAGCAGCGTAAGCGCGGTCTTCTTCTTCCAAAGGGCGACGGTGGTGACATTCATCCAGGTCAGCAGGTTGCTATTAAAGCTTCTGTGCTGCCTTTCAAGCGTTTCCGCACTCCTGTTGGTCGCACGGTTGATATTTTGCTCGGACCTGAGATGCGTTCTACTGGCGAAGTTATGGGCTTCGATCGCGACTTCCCACACGCTTTTGCTAAGAGCCAGCTTGCAGCATATAAGGGTGGTTTGCCTACCAGCGGCAACGTGTTTGTGTCTGTAAGTGATGCAGATAAGCGTCAACTTCCGCTTCTTGCAGTGCGATTAGTGGAGCTTGGTTTTACTATTTGGGCTACTGAAGGTACAGCTTCTGTGCTTCGTCGTTACGGCATTGATTCTGTGATTGTCGATAAGCTTTCTAGTCAAGGCGACACGGCGAAGGATATGTCAAATAGTGAGAAAGCGCATGAAAGAATCGGTAAGAATGTTGTAGAGCTTATCGAAAATGGTAAGATTGATATGGTATTGAATACGCCGAATTCAAGGGGATCGCGCACTGATGGTTATGCCATTCGTGCGGCAGCTGTAGCAGCAGATCTTCCGCAATTCACTACTATTACCGAATTCGCACCAGTATTAATGGCTATTGAAGCTGTTAAGAACAACGATTATCAGGTGATGAGCATACAAGAACATGCTCAGCAACTGTTTGCAATTGAACAGGCAGAAAGTCAAGAAAGTCGGGCTTAATACATGACCGAGAGCATTCGTGATCAAGAAGTGCAGGCGCAACGATCCGATTTTGGTTTGCGTTTGAAGAACGCTATGGCAAAATATGGGCCATTGTGCGTTGGAATCGATCCTCATCGCAAAATGCTGCTTAATTGGGGATACAACATGGATGCTCTTGGAGCTGAGCTTTTTTCTATGCGAATGCTGCAAGCTATGAATGGTAGGGCAGCGGCAGTTAAATTCCAATCCAGCATGTTTGAGCGCTACGGTTCTAAGGGTTTCGCAGCGCTTGAGCGTGTGCTGTATGCTGCACGTCAAATGGATATTATTACTATCGTTGACTGCGGTCATGGAGGGTTGTCTACTACTATTTCTGCGCTTGCAGACGCATATTTTAAGCCTGGAGCTCCGCTTCTTGCTGATGCTATTACTTTGCTTCCTTATTATGGCGCACGCTCTATGGGTGGCTTAATTAACGAAGCTCTTAATAACGGTCGCGGTGTTTTTATTGCGTCTCTAACTTCTAATCGCGAAGGCGCAAGTTTGCAAACTGCTATTAGGCAAAGCGGAACTTACCGCGGAACTACTGTAGCTCACGGAATTGCTCAAACAGCTCAAAGTTTTAACAATAAAACTAAAGGAATGGGTTCTGTTGGTTTAATTGTTGGAGCTACTATTGGCGACTGGATGAACGGTGGAGGAATTGACGTAACCAGTTTTACTGGTCCAATTCTTTCTCCTGGTTACGGGTGGCAAGGTGCAGAAGCTGACGATTTAAAGCGTGTTTTTGCTGGTACACATGGTAATGTATTGGTAACTGTTTCGCGTTCGATTGCGTCGCATGGTCCAAATATTGGTGAACTTTCGGCTGCAACTGAACGCATAGCATTGGATATTCGTCAGGCTCTTGTTGATTCAGGCGAATGTGCGTAAACGAGAGGTAAGCAAATGGGTGCCACAGATGATGCTGCAGTTTCGCAGTCTAGACGTCGATTAATCGTATTAACGGGTCCTACTGCGGCTGGTAAAGGCACAGTAGAAGGCATACTTCGCGAGAAGCATCCGCATATTTGGCTATCTGTTTCTGCTACCACTCGTGCTCCTAGACCTGGTGAATTTAATGGTATTCACTATTGGTTCTTAGATGAAGAAGAATTTGAGCGTCGTAAGCGTAATGGCGAATTCTTGGAAACTGCTCTGGTTCATGGCATGGCTCATTATGGCACCCTTCTTCAGCCTGTTTTGGATCATCTTACGCAAGATATTCCTACTTTGCTGGAAATAGATTTGCAAGGAGCTAGGCGCGTAAAACAAGAGGCTGCTCGTCTTGGATTAGAAGTTGTGTACGTGTTCATTGCGCCTCCGAGCTTTGAAGAGCTTAAGCGTCGTCTTATTGGTCGTGGTACTGAAACTCCTGAGCAGCAAGCAAAACGTTTGGAAACTGCTAAAGTTGAGATTGCTGCAGCTAAAGAGTTCGATGTTGTTATTGTGAACGATAATGCTGAGCGTGCCGCAGATGAACTGTGGAATGTTATTGCAAGCGAATACGACTTATAGTTAAAACTTACGCAATATCCAATCGATAGCATATAATAAGCCTTTTGGAACTATTGTGGCACCATAGAATTTGGAGAATATTATGGCATTAGGCACTCAGCCAACACCTACTGGTCTTGCGAATCCACCGATTGATGATTTAATGCAACATGCGGATTCCAAGTATGCGCTTGCCTTATTTGCTGCAAAACGAGCACGTCAAATTAATGCTTATTTTACTCAGCTTAATGAAGGTTTGCTTCAAAATGTTGGCCCACTAGTTGAGTATCAAAATCAAGAAAAGCCTTTAGCTATTGCTTTCCGCGAAATTAATGCTGGATTGCTTGAAGAGACTCTTGGTGAGGACGATTTAAGCGAAGGTAATTAATAAGCCTTGCTAATAAACGTCTTTATGGGTATTCGCAGTCGCGTATCATCCGTGCTCAATAAAGCGGATGCACGGCTGCGTTTTCGCTTTATTTAGCCTGTATTTAGCCTTTATCGACTATAAACCTAAGGGGGAAATGTGGAAGAACGTAAATTAATTTCTGCAGAATCTGTAACTGAAGGTCATCCTGACAAGTTATGCGATCAAATTGCTGACGCTATATTGGACGATATGCTTCGTCAGGATCCTCATGCGCATGTTGCTGTAGAGGTTTGTGCTTCCGTCGGTCAGTTCGTGGTTTTTGGCGAAGTGCGTGGTGAAGTTTATAGCGATATTCCGGGAATTGTGCGTCAAGTTGTTCGTAATGTTGGCTACACGAGCTCCACAATTGGTCTTGATGCTGATTCTTGTGGTGTTATGGTTTCTTTAACTGAGCAAAGTGCGGAAATCAATCAAGGTGTTGCTAGGTTGGATGCTTCTTGCGAGAGTGCATCTTCTCGTGAGGAGCGCTACGCTGCTCAAGGTGCAGGCGATCAAGGTGTTATGTTTGGTTACGCTAGCGACGAAACAGATACTTTGATGCCTTTGCCGATTTATCTTGCTCATCGTTTAGCTCAAAAGCTTGCTAAAGTTCGTAAAGATGGCACTGTTGCGCATTTGCGTCCGGATGGGAAAACTCAGGTTACTATTGAGTACGATTCCAAAGGCATGCCTAAGCGTTTGGATACTGTGCTTATTTCTACTCAGCATGATCCAGAAGTTTCTAGAGACTGGTTACAAAATCAGCTTGTTGAGCATGTTGTTAATCCTGTGTTGGACGAAGTTCTTGCTCAAAAAGTTGCGCACGATTCGTACCGTATGCTTGTAAACCCTACTGGCTCCTTCGTTTTGGGAGGTCCTGCAGCTGATTCGGGCTTAACTGGTCGAAAAATTATTGTTGACACTTATGGTGGTGCTGCTCATCATGGTGGTGGAGCTTTTTCCGGTAAGGATCCTAGCAAAGTTGACCGTTCTGCAGCTTATGCAGCTCGCTGGGTTGCAAAAAATATTGTGGCAGCTGGTTTAGCTCATAAGGCAGAAGTTCAAGTTGCTTATGCTATTGGTATTGCTGATCCTGTAAGCGTAAACGTAGAAACTTTCGGAACTGAAGCTGACGGTATTACGCGCGCAGATATTGCGCGTGCTGTGCGTGAAGTATTTGATTTGCGTCCAGCTGCGATTATTGACGAGCTTAACTTGCTTCAACCAATTTATGCTCCAACTGCAGCTTATGGTCATTTTGGTCGTACGGATGTCAAATTCCCTTGGGAAGAAACGAATCGTATCGAGCAATTGAAAGATGCGCTAAAAAAGTAGTTTTATTGATAAATTTTGTGCTGTAAAATAACAGTAATTATGTGATGTAATTCAAGTAAAACTAAGGGTTATTTATGGCAGAGCAACCTTCGCTAGACGGCTTAGCGCGTAAAACAAGACGTAAGCGCAATGCTGTTTCTCTAGTGCCTGCTAATGAATGCCCTATTGCGCATGTGATGCTTGATGTTCAAGCTTCACATTTAGGTCGTACTTTTGATTACTTGATATCGCAAGATCAAGATGAATCTGCTCAGCCTGGGGCGTTTGTACGCGTTCGTTTTGGAGCACAAAAGCTCACTGGAGTTATTTGGTCTCGTTCTTCGCATACTGACACCCCTCATGCTGCTTTAAGATTTTTAGAGCGCGTGTTTCCTTCAGATGTTTTGCTTTCTAAATCTTTGCGAGACGATATTGACGCCATAGCTAAAGCTTATGGTGGAACTAGCTCAAATATTTTGCGTCTTGCTGTGCCTCAACGTGTGGCTCGTGTTGAGCATGAGGAAGTTTTTGACAACATACGCTTGCAACGCAGAAAACAGTGGCGTGAAAATCTTAAGAAGCGTTTGCAAAACGATAACAATACAAACACAGGATACGATACAAACCTAGGTTACGCTACAACTTCTCGCATGATTTATGATTACGAAAATGCAAATATTTTATACAATGCATTAATCAAAAAATCTATTGACGCAAGTTTTAGTGAAAATAAAGCAGAAAATCAATTAGTCAAGCAAGCAGAAAATAATTCTTCTCAATCTTTTATTGTAGACGCTTTACCAGGTTCTTGCCGACTTGCACAAGATTTAGCATGGATGATTGTCACTGCTTTAAGCGCGTGTAAGCAAGCTGTTGTAGTTTTGCCGACGCTAAGAGAAGTAAATGATGTAATGCGCGCGCTAATGGTTTACGGTTTAAAGCCATATAAGCGCGTCAGTGAGAATCATCGTGGTTTTTCTGCTGGAAGTTTTGATGGAGATGTCGCTCGACTTTGTGCGGCTGATCCTCCAGCTGATAGATATAGAGCTTGGCGTGCAATCGCGTCCGGAATAGTTCCTTGCGTTCTTGGCACTAGAGCTGCAATGTATGCTCCAGTTGAGGGAGATGCTTTATTTGCGATTGTTGAAGATTGCGCGTACCAATATGCTGATGGCATGATGCCGTATGCTCAAGCGCGTGGAGTTATGCGGCTTCGTGCGAAAAGGCATGGCGGCGTATTTGTGTCAATGTCGTATTCCAGAAGCGCGCTTAGTCAAAGTGAAGTAGACTGCTATATGTCGAATGCACAAGATGTGCAAGATGCGCAAAGTGTGCAAGGTGAGCAAGTTGTTCAAACTACTAAAGTTATTCAAACTACTCAATCTGCTAAAACTGCTGAAACAATAAGCGGATCTAGCATCCCTGTAAGCGCGAGTAAACTTGCTCGCGAAAAGTTAGTTCCGTGGGTTCGTTGGCTTAATCGTGAAGCTTTACTAAAATTAGCTGACCCAAGTATTGGCGCTCGCATACCGCATAGCGCAGTAAGAGCTATTAACGATACTCTTTCGGATGGTAAGCCTGTGCTGCTTTCTATTGCGCAAGATGGCGTGACGCAATCTGCTATATGCTCTTCTTGCAAACGTCAAGCGCGCTGTAGACGATGCACCGGGCCTCTCGATGTTGCAAACAGTCAGCAAACAGCACGTTGCTCATGGTGTGGTGCTAGTGCAATAAATTGGTCTTGTTCTAATTGTGGCAGTAGCAATATGCGAGTTATACGAGTTGGTGCTGCTGGCGTTGCAGAAGAATTATCTAAACTATTTCGCAACGTGCCTATTATTATTTCGTCACAACACCAACCGAACGGAATTATCCAGTGCATTGATGAAAAACCTGTAATTGTTGTTGCAACTCCTGGATGTGAGCCTCGCGTACAAACGCAAGACGCAAATTGTAATGGAGAATATGGTGTTGTAGCAATACTCGATACGTGGGTAAGTTTGTACGCTTCGGGGCTTGATGCGCGAATAGATACGCTTAATTCGTGGATGAAAGCTTCTGCTTTATGTGCTCCTAGAGAGCGCGGAGGAAGTGTGCTTCTTATTGGTGAAACGTATCCTGTTCTTGCGCGTGCGCTTACATTGTGGGATACGACTCAACTTTCTTGCAATGAGCTTTCAGAAAGAGCTCAAGCAATATTGCCGCCTTGGGTAACTGCAGCATGCGTATGGGGTGCTCGTGATGCGGTTATGCGTGCGCTTGAAAATATTGGTGCAATGCAAGAAAATCTTGGGTGCGAAAGTAGTCAAGATGCTGATTCTTCAGCAATTTCTCCATTATTAGGAATTGTTCCAATGCATCCGCCTGTTACAGACAGATACCAGCATTTTGACGATATTTACGACCGTGTAAAAGCAGTAGTAAGAGTTCCGCTTTATTTAAGACAAGAATTAGTGAACCGATTGCACAAGGAAGTAGCTCGTCACGTAGCAACACGTGCTGCAGGAGAGTTGCGTTTTTGTGTTGATCCAAAAGATTTATTAGCGTACTAACTTACTAAGGGGGAGAGAAAAATGTTAAAAACATATCATTGCGCAGTTTTGGGAGATCCTATTTCGCATTCGCTGTCGCCTGTGCTTCACAACACGGCTTATAAGGCTTTAGGTCTTACAAATTGGCAATATAGTAAGGAAAAAGTAAGCGAAACAGAGCTTCGCGATTTTATTGCGCATCTTGACGATTCTTGGAAAGGCTTAAGCCTTACTATGCCGCTTAAAAAAACTGTAATGAAACTCGGCACACCTTGCGACTACTGGTCGCGCGCGCTTAACGTGGCAAATACTGCAGTTTTTACTAGCAATCCGGCAACCGCTTCGCAATCGCAAATAAAGCTATACAACACTGACGTAAGTGGCATATTAATAACATTTATGCAAGCATTACATGAGCGCATATGCGAAGTAAAAAAGGCTGTTATTATTGGCAGCGGCAACACTGCGTCCTCTGCACTGGCAGCTTTAATTGAGATTGCGCAAGTAGCAAAGCTTGAGCAGGTGCAAGTTGTTGCTAGAACTGAAGATGACGGTAGTGTAAAAGGCGTTGAACGTTTTAATAATCTTATACAAAAGTATTGCGCTGATTTTCCAAATAAAATAAGCATAGGTCAAAATAATAAAAGCGAAGAAAATGACGCTATGTATGAGCCTGTGCAAGGTATTGAGTTCCCAACAATAAGCGAAGAAGTATTTTCAAAATTTGCAGACTATAGCGCAGAAAAATTGAGCGCAGAAGAATTGTCAGAATGTGATAAATCTCTCATTTTGAAATCTTTAAATTCACTCGAAGCAGTTCGTGCAATCGCAGAGGCAGACATAGTCATAAGCACAGTTCCAGCGCACGTAGCAGATCCAATTGCGCTTGCGTTGAAAGCGTACTGTCAAGATGGTGCGAATAATCAAACGAAATTAGGAACATTGCTTGACGTAGTTTACGATCCTCGCCCAAGCATGCTACTTAACGTATGGCAACAATACGGTTGCGCTATTGGCGGAGAAGAAATGCTTTTGCAACAAGCTTTAGCGCAAGTAAGTCTTATGACGATTGACTACAGGAAATCTAAAGAAAATTTTGAGAATTGTGCTGAGGATTGTGCTGAGACTGGCTCTGGGAATTGTGCTGAGACTGGTTCTGGGCTTGGTTATAAACCTAGTGCTGACAAGGCTAGATATTACGATGACTTAAGTAGTCTCATGCGAAAAGCCTTACAGGAGGCATTATGAGCGATAATACGCAACATACTACGCAACGTTCCGCGTCGACTAGTGTGCAACTAGCTGACGGATTTGAAGTTATGCTAATTACTGGCATGAGCGGAGCTGGGCGCTCGCACGCTGCTAACGCGTTGGAAGATATGGGATGGTATGTTATCGATAATCTTCCGCCAAAACTGCTCATACCGCTAGTAGATATGATGACTTCATCCGGTTCTAAAGTGCATAAGCTTGCTGCTGTTATTGACGTGCGTTCTAGAGGATATTTCGACGACCTGTTTGCAGTTCTTGCGCATATTGACGAACTTGGCGTAAAAACGCGAATTCTGTTTTTAGATGCTTCGGATGCTGTTCTTATTAAGCGTTACGAGTCTGTGCGCAGACCTCATCCTTTGCAGCGTGGCGGCAGACTTATTGACGGTATTTTAGAAGAGCGAGAGTTGCTCAGTCATTTGAAAGATTGCGCGGATATTATTATCGATACTTCTGCGCTTAGTATTCACCAACTTTCTACAAAGCTTTACGAGGGATTGCTTGGAAAAGGCTCTTCTACGGTTTCTGTGCATATTTTCAGTTTTGGATTTAAATATGGCATGCCAATGGATGCTGATTTTGTTGCCGATATGCGATTTTTGCCGAATCCTTTCTGGGTCCCTGAATTAAGGGAGCTTACAGGTAAGGATCAAGCTGTGCAAGATTACGTTTTATCTAATCCTGCGGCAATTGCATTCTTAGATTCTTACGAAAATGCGCTTCTTACAGCTATCGACGGATTTGCTAAAGAAGACAAGCATTACGTGACTATTGCTGTAGGATGTACTGGCGGTCAGCATCGTTCTGTTGCCGTAAGTATTGAGCTTGCTAGACGTTTGAGATTGCACGGTTTGCAAGTTACAGTATCTGCAAGAGAGCTGCAGAGAAGATCGTAGTAAGTGAAAAAGTAAAGTAGTGAAAAGTAAAGTAGCGAAAAGTAAAGTAGCGAAATGCGATTATGAAACTAATCAATTAAAATTAATTAAAAAATTAAATAAAATTGTGTAAATTATATAAAATATAAAAATCTTGTACTAAAAGCATGTAAAGCATGTGCAAAAACCGGTAAAATGTCCAACGTATTCTGTATCACAGAAAGCCGGGCATGTCGTGTGCCACAGCATCATGCAAGTACCCAACAGCACTCATATTTTAAGAAGAACAAAAGTAGGAGGTTGTCCCTTGGCTCTTCTTGACGACGTCAAAAATGAACTCGTTTCAAACAACAATGAGCTCCCGACTGTCATTATGGCTCAAGCTGCAGCAATGATGCGCTTTGCTGGCGGCTTAAGGCCAGTAAATAATCAAGCTGTTATTCGCGCTCAGTTGGATTCTCAGCGCGCAGCTCAGTGGCTTGTTGAGGTATTGAAAACTCATTTCCAGAGGGAAGCAACAATTGCTCAAGTTTCTCGTCAAACTCCTACGGGCACTGTAGTTCGCTATGACGTGGTAGTTGAGCGTGGTGCTGCAGCATTGGCTTTGCAATCTGGTCTTCTCGATCGACGTATGAGAATTGTTGCTGGTCTTGCGCCTGAGATTGTTGGTGGAAGTATCGCCCAAATCAAAGCAGCTTGGCGTGGTGCTTTCTTGGCTCACGGTGCTATTTCAGATCCTGGCAAAGCTAGCTATTTGGAAGTTGTTTGCCCAACTCATGAGGCTGCGAATGCTTTACAAACTATGGCAGCGCGACTTGGCATTAGCGCCAAGGCTCGTCAGGTTCGTAGCTCTGAGCGAGTGACGTTGCGCGATTCTGACGCAATTGAGCGAATGTTGATTTTGATTGGCGCTCCTCGTTCTGCTCGCGAATGGACCGGTAAGCGTTCGGACGGTGAAGCTCGCGGAAAAGCAAACCGTTTGGCTAATTTCGACGATGCGAATATGCGTCGTAGTGCTAAGGCTGCTGCTGAGGCATGCGAAAAGGTTCGTCACGCATTCGATATTTTGGGCGACGATATTCCAGATAATTTGTTGATGGCTGGAAAGCTTCGTCTTGAGCATAGCGACGCAAGTTTGGAAGAGCTTGGTCACTTGGCTGATCCTCCTATTACAAAGGATGCGATTGCCGGGCGAATTCGTAGACTTTTGCAGCTTTCGGCGAAGGTTGAGAAGTCGCGTATGCAGCAGCTTTAATGCTGATTTTGCGTGATTATTGCAGAGTTAATTTTTTAATTGCGTGAGTTGTTTTTTCTTCTCGCGCTTTTTTGGTTGCGATATTCTTGAGTTTCGTCTATGAGTTTTGTAACTGATTTAGTTTTTTGGTTTTGACGAGGCTAGAAAATTTGTGTTTGCGTGCGTCCCGTCCTTCGGGCGCTCTGGCTGCTAAAAGTGTTTAGTGTGTTCGCCTATCTTTGAAGAATGTAGCTTCTCAGTCCTCTTTTAGCACTGAACACAATTTTTCCAGCCTCTCAACACATTAATCAACAACACAAAACTCATAGACTCGTGCAGAAAGTTACGCAAAATGCGTTGCCTACTAAGTGCAACTAGAGTAGCGAAATTAAGCTGCGGATGGTTTGGTGGTTGGGAGATTATTCTTGGCGTGGAGTGTGCAGCAGCATGAATGCTGGTGTTCTTTAAGCAATAAATACTCAACGTCTGCAGAGCATTAATGTTAAAGTTCACTAAGCAACATATAGTCGACGTTTGCAAAGCATTACTGCAAAGCTTCAGACGCAACGTTCGCAAAGCATTACTGCAAAGCTACCGAAGGTTTGAGGGGATACCGACTTTTTCTTTACATGCGCGTAAAGTTTCTGCCGTTTTTTGGCGCGTAGGCGACTTTTTCTTTACGCGTGCGTAAAGTTTCTGCCGTTTTTTGGCGCGTAGGCGGCATAAACTGCGCGCGGCTGTAAAGGAAATGTCACTTTATGGAACAGTTGCTGGAATTTTACCCGGCTTTTTGTTGCTGCGGGTGGTTTGGTGGTTAGGATGGATTGTTGAAGATGTGCGGTATAATTGCACCCGGCAATGTGTCGATGTTTGAGGCTGATTTTGCGTTTTGTTGAACGAAGTAAGCCGGCACGGTAAGCCAGTATATAAGTCAAATATGGTAAGCCAATATGGTTTGGAAAGGATACCAATGAAGACACTGAAAGATTTGGGAGATTTGAGTGGTAAGCGCGTATTGGTTCGCGCTGATTTTAACGTTCCTCTCAAGGGTACGACGATTACTGATGATGGTCGTATTCGTGCTGCTTTACCAACCATTAAGGCTTTGCGTGAGCAGGGTGCTAAGGTGATTTTGATGGCTCACCTTGGTCGTCCAAAGGGTCAGGTTGTTCCAGAGCTTTCCTTGGCTCCAGTTGCGCAGCGTTTAGGTGAATTGCTCGGCACAAATGTTGTTTTGGCTGCAGATACTTACGGCGAAGATGCTCAAGCTAAGGTAGCTGCCATGAATAATGGCGACGTTGTTTTGCTTGAAAACGTGCGTTTCAACGCCGAAGAAACCAGCAAGGATGCTTCCGAGCGCGCAGCTTACGCTAAGAAGGTTGCTTCTCTTGGCGAAGTATTTGTTTCCGACGGCTTTGGTGTTGTTCACCGCGCTCAGGGCTCTAACTACGATGTTGCTGCCGATCTTCCAGCAGCTGCAGGCCTGCTTGTTGAGAAGGAAGTTAAGGCACTTTCTCGCGCAACTGAAAACCCAGAGCGTCCTTTGACTGTTGTTCTCGGTGGCTCTAAGGTTTCCGACAAGCTCGGCGTTATTGAGAACTTGCTTTCTAAGGCTGATCGTCTTGTTATTGGCGGCGGTATGGTGTTCACATTCCTCAAGGCTTTGGGTCACGAAGTTGGTACTTCTTTGCTTGAAGAGGATCAGCTCGAAAAGGTTAAGGGCTACATTGAGACCGCTAAGAAGAATGGCGTTGAGCTTGTGCTTCCAACTGATATTGTTGTGAATGCTGGCTTCCCAGCAGGGGATACTCCAGTTGCTCCAGAAGTAGTTCCAGCAGACGCTATTCCTGCAGACAAGATGGGCTTGGATATTGGTCCTGACTCTCAGAAGCTTTTCCACGACAAGATTGTTGACTCCAAGACTGTTGTTTGGAACGGTCCTATGGGCGTGTTCGAGGTTCCAGAGTTTGCAGCCGGTACTCGCGCTGTAGCTCAGGGCTTGGTTGACGCAACTAAGAACGGCACTTTCACTATCGTCGGCGGTGGCGATTCTGCTTCTGCAGTGCGCAACCTTGGATTTGCGGAAGATGGCTTCTCGCACATCTCTACTGGCGGCGGCGCTTCCCTCGAGTTCTTGGAAGGCAAGACTCTTCCAGGTTTGAGCGTGCTTGAGTAAGTAATATTGCTTGAGTAAGTAATATTACTTGAGCATGTAGTATTGCTTGAGTAAGTAATATTTACGCGAGCAAGTATAAACTAAATATTTCCGCTTATGCCGACTTTCGATTTTATGAATCCGCTTTGTAAATCGAGGTCGGCATAACACTAATTTGCGCAATACTATTAATCTCAATCGTAAACTTTTAAGGGTGATTATGGTTTCCAAAAGAAAGCCGTTAGTCGCTGGTAATTGGAAAATGAATTTCAATCACCGCGAAGCTACGCATTTTATACAAAAATTTGCGTGGCTACTGCGTGACGCGCATTACGACTATCACGATTGTGAAATTGCACTTATGCCTTCTTTTACTTCAATAAGAAGCGTGCAAGTTCTTGTTGAGTCTGACCATTTGCCAATATTGTACGGAGCTCAAGCTGTTTCTGTTACTGCTCAAGGTGCTTTTACTGGTGATGTTTCTGCAGATATGCTTGCAAGTCTTGGATGCTCAATGGTTATTGTTGGTCATTCTGAGCGACGCAAGTATCATCCTGAAGATGATGCAAATATAGTTGATCAAGTTCGAGCTGTGCTTGCCGCAGGAATGCAGCCAATTCTTTGCGTTGGTGAAAGTCTTAAAGAACGTCAACAGGGTGTTGCGCTCGATTTTGCTGTGGGGCAAGTGCATGATGTAACGCGCGATTTGGATGCGAAGCAAGCTAAGCGTTTAATTATTGCGTACGAGCCAGTTTGGGCAATTGGTACTGGTATGGTTGCCACTGCTAAATCCGCTCAGGAAGCTGCATTGGCTATTCGTGAAGACTTGCGCGTTACGTTTGGTGACGATGTTGCAGATACTGTCCGCATTCTTTACGGCGGATCCGTAACGTCTTCTAATGCTTCAAGTCTTATTGCAGAGCCAGATGTCGATGGATTCTTAATTGGTGGCGCTTCTCTTGATGCGCAAGAACTTGCTAATATTGTGCGACTAACGTCTGCGCAAACGCGTTTAGAAACTAAATAAGCTTAAGCGGTCAAAGGTTATTATTAAACTTAACCGAGTACTGTAAAACAGGAGGTTGGTTGTGTCCACTGTGAAGATTATTTTGCAGGTGTTGCTTGTGCTCACTAGCATTTTGCTCACATTGTTAATTTTGATGCACAAGGGCAAGGGCGGCGGCCTTTCCGATATGTTCGGCGGCGGTTTAACGAAGAACGCTGGTAGCTCTGGTGTTGCAGAAAAGAACTTAAATCGTTGGACGGTTATTATTGCATTAATTTGGGTTGCTGTGATTGTGGCTTTAAACTTAATGACTAAGTTCTCGCTCATCTGAGTATTTTTTTGAAAAGCGCATGGTCTTCAGATTGTGCGCTTTTTATTTATATAAGTGTTTAATATTATGCGTTTTTCTCCTTCTTTACTAATTGCGGATCTTGATGGCACCATGCTTCACGATGCCGATACTTTTGAAGGTCGCTTTTTAAGCAACGAAACTGTGAAAGCAGCTAAGCGTTTGCGCGAATCTGGCATACCTCTTGCGATTATTACGGCTCGTCCTGTCGGAAGTGCTTTTGATTTTATTCACGATTTAAATGCTCAAGTTTGTGCGTATCTCAATGGTGCGCTAATCGATTTTGATTGCGTTAATAGCACGATTTCGGAGCTTACTTCTCAGCGTGAAATAAGCACGTTATTACGTTTTGGTTTTGATTCTAAGCATGCTTGCGATGTGTGTTTGCGTTTGCTGAGTGAGATTCCTACGCTGCGTCTTGGTATTGTTATGAACGACGTTCGTTACACGAATTTTGACGTGCGTATGCTTTGGAGTAAGCAGGATTTTGTTATTACCGACTTTTCGAATGTGCCGCGCGGCACGGCAGACAAAATAATTATTGTTCCGCGAGATAGCGAGAAGGAGCAGCTTCAGCGTATTCTTCCGGACGATTTTTCGCTGCATATTAGTGAAGACGTTTTGTGGATGCTCACGAATCCTCTTGCAAACAAGGGGCATGCGCTGAACGTTATTTGCAATCGTTTGGGCGTGAAGCCTAGCCGTACTGTTGTTTTTGGTGACGATGTTATTGACATCGACATGTTCCGTGCCGGCGGTTACGGGGTAGCGGTGGCGAATAGCAACTCGCGTTTGCTTGCGATTGCGGACGAAGTTTGCGCTTCCAACAATGACGACGGCGTTGCTCAATGGCTTAATTCGAACCTTTTTACAAGATTGTGAGTAAAAATGAGTAAGCAGATAATCGAAACGGAAAGATTAATTTTGCGCTCTTGGACTCAAGATGACGCTGAAGATTTGTTTAAGTATGCCACGGATCCAGATGTGGGTCCTATTGCAGGATGGCCTGTTCACAAAAGTATTGAGGATAGCAAATCTATTATTAAGAATGTTTTTCTTAATGCAAAAGAATGTTATGCTGTGTGCTTAAAGTCGAGTAACAAGGCGATTGGATGTATTGAGCTAAAGCTTAACGGTCATACGGATATGACTACTAGAGATGATGAGTGTGAGCTTGGATATTGGGTTGGTAAGCCTTTTTGGGGTAACGGTTATATTCCGGAGGCGGCGAAAGCTTTGATTCAGTACGGTTTTGACGGGCTTAACATGACGACTATTTGGTGCGGATATTACGATGGCAACAATAAGTCGAAACGAGTTCAGGAAAAGTGTGGTTTTGAAGCATATTGCGTGGATTCTTCCGTTGACGTGCCTCTTATGCACGAAACTCGCGTGCGCCATCGTAACGTTTTAACCAAATCTCGCTGGCGAACTCTTTCTGGCAAGTAATCACCGTTACTTTCTCAGTTTGTTAGCTGAGTTTTTAACAGTGTTGTGCTTATTACTGTTATTTTCTCAGTTGGTTGACTGAGTTAGTAACGGTGTTTTGCTTATTACCGTTATTTTCTCAGATACTTGACTGAGTTTTTAACGGTGTTGTGCTTATTACCGTTATTTTCTCAGTTGGTTGACTGAGTTTTTAACGGTGTTGTGCTTATTACTGTTATTTTCTCAGTTGGTTGACTGAGTTTTTAACGGTGTTGTGCCTATTACTGTTATTTTCTCAGTTGGTTGACTGAGTTAGTAACGCTCACTATCTTCCTGTAATACCTTTTATTCACAATGCTCAAAATTTATTGCGCAAATATTGTATCTTTGAATAATAAATTGTATGAGCAATACCAGTAACGAAATAATACGCATGATTGAAAATGCAGAAAGTAATCATCGCTGCATACGACCAATTACTAGTGCGCAAAAGCAGTATGCGTATAGGTGCGTGAAAAAAGGCACTTTTGTGCGCACTTTTCGCAATCTTTACGCGCGAACTGAGTACTGGAAGAAGCTATATCCGTATGAAAAAATGCGTCACATAGCTATTTCTTTAATGGAGATTTATCCAGAATGGAAGTTCACTGGTCCTACTGCTGCTGCGCTACTTGGCTATGATATTGTGGAAAATTATGATTATGTAGAAGATGGCAGTGATAATATTCAGCGCAACTTCAGTTCTTCTGTAAGTTCAACGAAGATTTATATTCGTAGTTCTGTGCACAAGTCTGCTAACGATAATCCGTATTTGCATAGGATTATGCGAACATGCAGAGAGCAGGATGGTACAAGTGATGACGTGCGCATTGTGCAGCCGAGTCGAAATCATGGTAGACGTCTCGTTACGCTTCCGCATTCAAGTGACAGGGTAAGTTATGAGATTAGAAGTCATATTGTTGACAAGAGCACGATGCTTTTTGATGTTGCGAATACCGTGAATTTTAGGACAGCGCTGCCGATTTTTGATTCTGCTGCGCGTGATAACGTGAACTTTAACAAGGTTCTTGAGATTTGCGGTAGAAGATACGGGACTTTTGATGGTGGACGTAGAAATGGTTGCGCTAATGAGTTGCAATACGTGGACGACGTTTATGATGAGTACGATTCATTCAATGAAGAGTATGAAGATTTGCGTACTCGTGAGAAGAGTGTAGTTACTGCTAATTCTGCGGAGTCGTTTGCGAATGCATTCGTGGGCGGCGGGTTCGGAAAATCTGGGAGTGAGGAATATTCGCTTCTTAGGCTGCGTCGCCTTTGCTTTTTTAAGAATGGTTTAAGCGAGAATGGCGGCGAGTCTTTTGCGCGCGGCACGATGATTGATCTTGGGTTTATGGTGCCTGAGTTGCAGCATGAGTTTGTTGCGCCAAATTCTAGGGTTAAGTATAGGTGTGATTTTTTGTGGCGGGTTTCGGGCGGTGGCCTGATTGTTGGTGAGCTTGATGGGTATGACAAGTATTTTGTTGATTCGACTAATTCTACGCATGCGAATATCAACTTTAATTCTTCGTCTGATACTCAAATGTTGCGTAATTCCTACAATCAGGCCGCTATTAATCGCAATATTGATAGGCAGGCGGAGCGTGAGTCGGTGCTTTTTAGGGAGTGCGGCGTGAGTAAGATTGTGCGCTTTAATTTTGCGGATGTTGTTGGCGTTAAGAATCTTGAGCGGAAGCTTGTTGAGGCTGGTGTGCCGCGGATTATGCGCGTTGGATAATATCGAGCGCTTTTAGAACGCGCACGCTTTACCGTTTTTTCGTTACTGGCGCAGTTTGTTTTCTGCGTGCGTGTCTCATTTTGCCTACTTTCGGACACTGGCGCAGTACTGTTTCTGCGTTAGTGTCTCATTTTGCTTGTTTTGGGACACTGGCGCAGATAGCGTTCTGCGTGCGTAACGGTGTTGCGTGGCTAGCAGCGTTTTTTGGTGGTTGGAGTATATTTGTAAGTGTTGAGAGAAAATTTTGCTTTTGCTATGTTTTTAAATATTGCGAAATGCTGAGAAATATTGCGAAATATGGCGAATATAGCTAAGTGATGCAAGGTAGCGTTAAGTAGTGCGAAGTTGCGCAAACTAACGTGAAGTAGTGATAAGGAGTGTGAAGGTGAAGCGTAAGTATAGGCTTGTCTCGGGTTGTTTAGTTGTGGCTCTTGGTTGCGCGTGTGGTTTAAGCGCGTGTGGTGAGCCTTCTGCTAGCGATATGCCTGCTAATGGTGGTTTTGAATCTACTAATGCTTCGGATTCTGCAAGCAGTTTTTCCGTTTCCGATGACTCCAGTAGTAAGAATTTGTCAAAAAATGTATCTCTTAAAGAAGTAGCTAAAAAATGCAACTTCGAGCCATTGAAATCTGATGAAAATGATTATCTCTTTGATGCAGTGCTTATAAGTGGAGACCAAGATGCTTCTGGAGAAAAATTTAAGAAAGATTATGCTTGTGCTATAAAAAATGTTAATCCTGGAGACCCAGTTGCAGAAAAATTTAGCGATAAGTTAGAATCTTCAGATATCAATTCTATTTCTGTTAATCTTGAAAACTATGACAAATATATGCCACCATATTTGGGTAACACTTATTACATATACCCTACTTACGAGGGTATAAAAATAGTAAAACTTAAATAAGCATTTTTATTAGCAAATCATCCGTTTGATGTCAAAAATATTATTGAGTTAGTTTCGTATTTCATAATATCGGCATCAGCCATTGACTATTAGATTTTTATATGTATCAATAATGGAGTTATTAGTAGTTATGAGTAGAGCAAAAAAATTTATATATTTTGTAGCATCTTTATCAATAGCATTAACGGGTTTATCTGGTTGCGGTGAGAATAATGATAAAATAAATTCTTCGAGTCCGTCGGGAGATCCCATTAAGTCGTTGGCTGCAGAGTGTGGATTAAAAGTCATGAAGGATCCTGTATATTCTAAATATAATATGGCAATTATTAATGGTTTTAAAACGATTAATGATTTTAATAAAACTAAGTTGTGCTTGCTAAAATCTAATATTTCTACTGCAAATAAAGATAATATGTACATGACAGGTACAACTGACGGGGAAACTTCTTTTAGATATTTAAATTCGGATGTTGTTGCAATTGCGCAATACAATGCTGAGCCTGAAGATCCAAATGTGTACTACTGGGCATCTCCTTTAGTAAAGTTCAGTGGCAATTCCGATGAGGCACATCGTTATAATTATATTTTTATTATGACGAAAGAAGATTTTAACAAGTTCAATCTTGATCAATTAGGTCGAAAGAAATAAATATTGCGAAATTTTTTAAATATTGCAAGGTAGTGCGAAGTAGCGCGAAGTGGCGCCAACTAGCGCGAAGTAGTGATAAGGAGTGTGAAGGTGAAACGTAAGTATAGGCTTGTTTCGGGTTGTTTAGTTGTGGCTCTTGGTTGCATGTGCGGTTTGAGCGCGTGTGGTGAGCCTGCTCAAAATAGTGGCACTGCTGTGGGTCCTGTTAAAAATGGCACTAACTCTTCTAGAACTGTAACTATTAGAGAGGCAGCTATTGCATGCAATATCCCTGAATGGCAAGTCTCATCTGGATATTTGGAACATACTGCACTTTCTTACCAAGAATACGTAGAAGATCCTGGTTACGTTGATGATAGCAAAATACCTGAGTATTCTAGAGAAAATAGTAGTCGTCTTTTGCATTCTTTGACTAAAGTTGTTCCGTGCGTTATCAAAGAATTAAATCCTGATGATCCTAAAGCTTTAGAATTAGCTTCTAAAGTTGAGAGAACATTCAGCAAGTACAATCCTGATAATCTTAATGACTACTTTAAAGAAAATGACCTCTCGTTTATTAATTATGTTGGACGTTCGTATGTAATAACGTCACGCCCTTATAGAGGTATTGAGTTTCATGCTTTCAGTGTTGACGATTTTAATAAGTTAAATTCTAAGATGAATCATCGAACACGATAGTAGTAGTTTTTATTTGTTGCGAAGGAGTTGTTTTAGCATGTTTAAGAGAATAGTTGCGTCTGTTGCAATGGCTGCTGCTGTAATGTGTTTGTGCAGTTGTGGTGTTAACAGTAATAATGGCAGTGCTATAAGTAAAAACAATGGCGCTGTTGGTTTAGTTGCTAATAATTGTGGCATAACAGAGTCTGCTAAGGAGCCTTTATATAATAAGGAAGATGTTTATATAAATAACATTTTCTCGTCTTTTGATGATTTTTCTAACAAAGCGAACTGTTTAGCTAATTCTATTGCTCCGAATGATTCTTTTTTGAAGGATGAAGTAAAAAAATTGAGAAAGGATTATGAGGATAACAAGGAAGGGGTAAGTGTTTATTTCCATGGCGACTATGGAGTATTAATGAGATATACCCCTTCCGATAAGTGCGGTGAAATATATAATCCAGGTATGTTTACAAACATTAATTCCCACATCGACTCATCTAAATATTGTCGCGTTATACTCTTGATTAGTAGAGATAGTGTTAACGATATGATTCAATATGGTAACTCTCGAAAGAATTAATTAAGCATTGCTAAGTTGTAGTGCGTTTTAATTTTGCGTATGTTGTTGGCGTTAAGAATCTTGAGCGGAAGCTTGTTGAGGCTGGTGTGCCGAGGATTATGCGCGTTGGTTGATATCGAGTGCTTTTAGAACGCGCGGTGTTGTCGTTTTTCGACATTGGCGCAGATGGCGTTCTGCGTTAGGGTCTCTGGTTGCTTGTTTTGGGACACTGGTGCAGTACTGTTTCTGCGTTAGCGCGACGACCTGCTTGAGCGCAGCATAGCGCGCGCGAAAACAATTCGGATCGCTGAGCTTGCTTAGGGTTGAAAGCACGGTGTGCTTTCAACGCAATAGATGTTCATATTCGCTTATTGCTGTTATTTTCTCAGTTGGTTGACTGAGTTAGTAACGGTGTTGTGCTTATTATCGTTATTAGTGCAGCATGTTTTCTGCGTTAGTAACTTTTGAATGTACAGAGTATATGTACATGCGCTTATTCACATTAGAGTAGTAAAATGCTGATTTTGGGGTAAATTTGCGAAATAAAATTGTCGATTTTGGGGTAATCTGCTAAAATAAAATTGTCGATTTTGGGAAGAAAGGCGGAATTACAATGGTTTACGAAGGTGATAAATCAACCCTAAAATTCCCACGCAAAATCTACTCCGAAATGCTCGCCTGGAAGCGCGAGTCCAACGGTAAAACAGCGCTGCTTATCGAAGGTCCGCGTCGCGTGGGCAAATCGACAATCGTAAAAGAATTCGTCCAAAATGAATACGAAAGCTACATTATTGTTGACTTTTACACCGCATCGAAAGAAGTAAAGGAACTCTTCGACGATCTTTCGGACGTAAACTATATTTTCTTGCAGCTGCAACTAGCGTACAAAACAAGCTTAAAAGAGCGAAAATCTTGCATTGTTTTCGACGAAGTACAGCTTTGCCCCAAAGCACGTCAAGCCATAAAAGCTTTAGTAAGCGACGGCAAATACGACTATATAGAAACCGGTTCGCTAATTTCTATTCATAAAAATGTTAAGGATATTCTTATTCCGAGCGAAGAACACAAGCTGAAAATGTATCCGATGGATTATGAGGAGTTCACTCGAGCGCTTGGTGATGAAGTTACGATTCCGCTTCTGCGTAAACTATATGATTCTAAAAAGCCAATCGGTCAGGCTGCATACAGGAAGATTCTGAGAGATTTTCGTCTTTATATGCTGGTTGGAGGGATGCCGCAAGCTGTAGAAAGTTATATTGAGACTAACGATTTTAGTGCTGTGGATCAAGTGAAACGCAACATTCTTTCACTGTATGAGGATGATTTTAGGAAGATTGACGCAACTGGTAAAATTTCCGCGATTTTCGACGCTATTCCGGCACAACTCATGTCTAATACGTCGCGATACCACGTTTCTAGTGTTCTTGCTGGGAAAGGTGCGGATGATATTCTTGAGCAACTCGCACAGTTAAAGGATTCCGGAACCGTTCTCATTGCGAATCATACTTCTGACCCTTCTGCAGGAATGGCTCAATATAAGGATTTGACTAAATTTAAGCTTTTTCTTGCGGATACTGGATTGTTTGTTACGCTGGCTTTTAAGGATAAGTCGTTTACGAGCAATGATATTTACGCGCGATTGTTGAGCGGTAAGTTGCAAGCGAATCTTGGGTACGTTTATGAGAATATGGTTGCACAAATCTTGAGTGCGAATGGGCACGAGTTGTATTATCACACTTTTGCGGAGGATCTGATTGACGAAGGCGATTTCGCAAGTGGTGATGGCACAAGTGTTGGTGCTGCGATTAGTACGGAAAAGCGTGGCAGGAGCAATTACGAAATTGATTTTTTGATTGCGGAAAATAATAAAATTGTGCCGATTGAAGTGAAAAGTTCTGGCTATAAAACTCATGCTTCGCTTGATGTTTTCTCGAACAAGTTTTCTTCGCGTATTGCGCGCGAGCTGCTGATTTACACTAAAGACTATCAGCGCGTTGGTGCGATTGAATGTTTGCCGATTGTTATGGCTGAGTTTCTGTGAGCGCGACGACCTGCTTGAGCGCAGCACAGCGCGCGCGAAAGCAATTCGGAGCGCCGAGCTTGCTTAGGGTTGAAAGCGCGGTGTGCTTTCAACGCAAGCGAGGTCTGCCTTCGTCGGTAAAGACGAAGGCAGGGCAGGTTAGTGTGGTAATTTATTGGGAATTTAGTTGTGTTTTGTGTGCGCTGACGACCTGACTGAGAGCTGCTGTTGAACATTTGCAGTAAGTTTCCTTGGCATTTGTTTTCTAGCGTTACTGTTAGTTTTTATTAATAATTTATTATGTTTTTGCTAATTTATTGGTTTAAAATAATAAGTATAAGTGCATATATATAACTTACTCATTTGCAAATTTTTAATTGCAAATGGGTAAGAGAGTAGAGGAATAGCTTATGAAATATTGCAACCTATGTGGAGCAGGTAACAAAGATGATTCTATCTTTTGTGACTCTTGCGGTGGTTTAATTGATGGCAATAATCGACAATATGACAACACGCAAACGCAATATACGCAAGCTGTTCCAACGCAGGCTGTTCCAACGCAGGCTGTTCCAACGCAGGCTGTTCCAACGCAAGCTGTTCCAACGCAGACTGTTCCAACGCAGACTATTACTACACAGTATTCTCCAACTCAGGTGTATCAAAATACTCCGCAATATGAATATGGTTATGAAAATCAGCAATATGGTTCTGATTATGCGTATCAAGCAGACGCTATGCCTCAGCAGAATTATACTCAAGCTTTTGAAGTTCAAGACTATGATGCGATGCTTAAAAAGTCGAGAATAAAAAAAATAAAAATAGCATCTTGCATCTTTGCTGCTCTTGTTGTTTTGCTTGGCGGTGCGTATATCCTTATTGATAATTTAGTTTATTCTCCTACAGCTGTTGCTAAAAAGTATATGGATATGATTTCTGCGGGTCACTATACTAATGCCACTTCTGAATATGAGAAATCTCTGGGATTAAGTGGCTTCCAAACTAACGGTAGTTATGGTTTATTATATGATAATTACGCTAATGAATCTAAGCCTTCAGGATTTGTAATTAACTATACGTCCCAATATAAATGTATTGCAGGATTGTCCAAAAGTGTTGATGAAACCCGAAATTTTGCGTCAAGAGGATTAAATGTAAATACGGATACTTGTTACAAAGTTAACGTAACGTATGAAGTTAATGGCAAAAAAGTAAATAAGAATTTATTGCTTAGACCTAGTGGAACGGACTTTTTAGTTTTTAAAAAGTATGTTATTGATATTGGATCTTTAGCAGATGAGATTAAGGTTGACAATGTTTCTAGTATTGGAAATATAAAAGTTAACGGTGAAAACTTTGCTATTACAAATTGTTCATTATATGATGATTCGTGCACTTTGCTTGTTTATCCTGGCGTTTATCATTTCACGATATCCGATAAAGATGGAAATGATCATACTTATAATGTTGATACTTCTGAGCAAAGTCAAAGTGAAATAGGTTCAGATTTGCCGAATCCTTATGATGATTATTCGTCTGACGACGATTCCTCTTCTGACGATTATGACTCTTCATCGGACGATGATTCTTCGTCAGACGACGATTCCTCGTCAGACGATAGTTCTTCATCGGACGATAGTGGCACCAATAGCAGCGATTCGTCGTATGGCGATGACGACAATGATTAAGCTGTATTAAGCTGTATTAAGTTGTAATCTATTAAGTGATTAAGCTGTATTAATTAAGTGAGTATTAATTAATTGATTAGCTGCTTGAACACTTTGTAAGTTAAACAAAACCGCATCCTACTTAGGAATTCTCCAAAAGTGGGATGCGGTTTTATTTATGTTTT
Organism: Bifidobacterium sp. C0047B3; assembly: GCF_056590535.1. Taxonomy (NCBI): domain Bacteria; kingdom Bacillati; phylum Actinomycetota; class Actinomycetes; order Bifidobacteriales; family Bifidobacteriaceae; genus Bifidobacterium; species Bifidobacterium sp. C0047B3. The sequence goes on from NZ_JBWPWH010000001.1 coordinate 334,974, forward strand.
AAGCGAAAAGTAAGACGCTATATAAGCATCAGGCGTTTACGCGATCGATGCCGGACTGCACGTCAGCAATCACGGAATCCCAAGACTTGATGAAGGCGGCAACACCGTCAGCCTCAAGCTTGTCGGTAACGTCCTTGATGTTGATGCCAAGCTCAGCGAGCTTGTTCATAACAGCGTGGCTCTCTTCGTAAGTACCCTTGACGGAAGGAGCGCCGTTGCCGTGATCAGCAAGAGCGTTCAAAGTCTTCTCTGGCATGGTGTTAACAACATGCTCAGCAACCAACTCGTCAACATACTTGCAATCGGAGTAAGCTGCGTTCTTGGTACCGGTAGAAGCCCAAAGTGGACGTTGCTTCTTAGCACCCTTGGCCTCAAGCTCAGCCCAACGTGGGTCAGCTGCGAACTTCTTCTCGAAGAGTTCGTAAGCCAAGCGAGCGTTAGCAACAGCAGCCTTGCCTTCAAGAGCCTTAGCTTCAGCAGAACCGTTAGCTTCGAGGAGCTTGTCAACAGCGGTATCAACGCGGGAGACGAAGAAGGAAGCTACGGAACCAATGTGCTTCAAGTCGTGGCCGTTAGCGGCAGCCTGAGCGATACCTTCGATGAAGGCGTCGATAACCTGCTCGTAGCGCTCGAGGGAGAAGATCAAGGTTACGTTCACAGAAATACCCTTAGCAAGGGTAGCGGTGATAGCTGGAAGACCTTCCAAAGTTGCAGGAATCTTGATCATAACGTTTGGACGATCAACCTTTGCCCAAAGCTCTTCAGCCTGCTTCTCAGTGTTAGCAGTATCGTGAGCCAAGCGTGGGTCAACTTCGATGGAAACGCGGCCGTCAACGAAGTCGGTCTTTTCAGCGATCTCGCGGAAGATATCGGTTGCGTTACGAACATCGGTGGTGGTCAACTCGCGAATAGCGGTTTCAACGTCGACCTTGCCGAGTTCCTTAAGCTGTGCGTCGTATGGGCCAACCTGGCTCAAAGCCTTCTGGAAGATGGATGGGTTGGTGGTAACGCCAACAACATTCTTATTAGCAATCAAATCCTGCAAAGAGCCGGACTCAATGCGGGTACGGGACAAATCGTCCAACCAAATAGAAACGCCGGAATCGCTGGTGCGCTGCGTTGCTTCAGTCATGTTATCTCCTTAACACTGTGCTCCACCAATTGGGGCACGTCGGTAGTTTGGCGTTTTTACAAGAAACAGCGGTTGATGTCGAACCAACGGTAGCTCGGCATCAACACGCCGTCGCTGTTTCTTGCGAAGTGTTTCGTTAGCACTTCTAGTTTTGTGACATATCAATTTTATTTTGATACATCAAGCTTTATTTCGCTTATTTACTTAAGCGCGAGCTTCTTCGATAGAAGCCTTAGCAGCTTCTACTACGTGCTCAGCAGTAATACCCAAGTCGATCATGTTCTGACCGCCGTCACCCTGCAAGCCGTACTGTTCGATAGAAACAGCCTTGCCGCAATCGCCAAGATACTTGTACCAAGGCAATGCCAAGCCAGCTTCGATGGAAACGCGAGCCTTGACGGACTTTGGCAAGATTTCTTCCTTGTACTCTTCGTCCTGCTCTTCGAACCATTCGAGAGATGGCATGGAAAGAACGCGAGCCTTAATGCCTTCAGCTGCCAAAGTCTTGGCACCAGCAACAGCCCACTGAACTTCGGAACCAGTTGCCATGATGATTACGTCTGGAGTGCCTTCGCAATCAACCAAAACGTAAGCACCGTGCTTTACGCCTTCGCGAGCCTTTTCAGCGGTCTCAGCGAGTGTTGGAACGCCCTGGCGGGTCAAAATCATAGCGGTTGGGTAGCTGTTCTTCTTCTCGAAGAAGTAACGGTAAGCTTCAGCAGTTTCGTATTCGTCTGCTGGGCGCACAACCTCAAGCTGAGGAATAGCGCGGAAAGCAGCCAAGTGTTCGATTGGCTGGTGAGTTGGACCATCTTCGCCCAAAGCTACGGAATCGTGGGTCCAAACGTAGAGGTTTGGAATCTCCATCAAAGCAGCCAAGCGAACTGCTGGGCGCTCGTAGTCAGAGAACTGGAAGAAGGTGCCGTTGAATGGGCGAGTGTCAGAACCAAGCAAAATACCGTTGGTAATAGCACCCATTGCGAACTCACGCACGCCGAAGTGGAGCTGACGACCGTACTCGGAAACGTTTGGCCAAGTGCGAGTTGCATCCTCGGATGGACCGAAGGAGTCAGCACCCTTAATGTTGGTGTTGTTGGAGCCGCCCAAATCAGCGGAACCGCCCCAAAGTTCTGGCATAACGGCAGCAATTGCGTTAAGAACTGCGCCGGAAGCCTTACGGGTAGCAACCTTAGAGCCAACTTCGAAGCCAGCAACCAAGTCGTCAATAGCCTTGTCGAAACCTTCAGGAAGCTTGCCAGCCTTAAGACGCTCGTAAAGAGCAGCCTTGTCTGGATTGGCAGCAGCCCACTTTGCAAGAGCTTCATCCCAAGCCTTGTGCGCAGCCAAACCGCGCTCAGCAACCTTACGAGCATGAGCCAAAGCTTCTTCGTCGATTGGGAATGCAACTTCTGGGTCGAAACCGCAAAGTTCCTTCAAGCCCTTAACAGCTTCTTCGCCAAGCTTGGAGCCGTGGGAAGCTTCGTTGTTGGTCTTGCCTGGGGTTGGCCAAGCAATCAAAGTATTAACCTTAATGAAGTGAGGCTTATCGGTAACTTCCTGAGCCTTTTCAATAGCTGCAGCCAAAGCCTGAACGTCTTCCTTGTAGGAGCCGTCTGGCTGGATGAAACTAACTTCATCGGTGTACCAACCGTATGCACGGTAACGAGCAAGAATATCCTCAGAGAAGGTGAGCTTAGTGTCGCCTTCAATCTGAATGTGGTTTGCATCGAAGATTACAGTCAAATTGCCAAGCTTCTGGTTTCCAGCCAAGGAAGCAGCTTCAGAAGAAACGCCTTCCTCAACGTCGCCTTCGCCGCAGATAACCCAAACCTTGTGATCGAATGGGGAAGTGCCAGCTGGAGCTTCTGGATCAAGAAGACCGCGCTCAAAGCGCTGGCCGTAAGCGAAACCAACAGCAGAAGCAAGACCCTGACCGAGTGGGCCAGTAGTAATTTCGATGCCTGGAGTCAAGCCATATTCTGGGTGACCTGGAGTACGCGTGTCTGCACCGCCACGGAAATACTTGAGATCGTCAAGAGTCAAGCCGTATCCAGAGAAGAACAACTGCACGTATTGCGTAAGCGAAGCGTGACCGCCAGAAAGAATAAAACGATCGCGGCCGGCCCACTTTGGGTCAGCTGGATCGTGCTTAATGAAATGCTGGTACAATGTGTACGCAATCGGTGCTAATGAAACAGGGGAGCCAGGATGTCCGTGTCCTGCTCGCTCAACAGCATCAGCCGAGAGAACCTTCGCCATCTTTACGGCGCGCTCGTCTAATGCAGACCAGTTGAAATCGGTCATGTGATCTACTTTCCTTCCAATAATCCGGGTTTTTAAGCACAGCTTACGCTGGCTTTTTACCCTCTCATTGCCCTTCAATCCTATCTTTCGCGCGCGACGAATATGTTACAAAGTGTGTCAAAAGTTTGCTTTTATGTTCTGTTGCGTGCTAAGAAATAGACTACTATAGGAATATAGTATTTAGAGTGTTTGTAAGGAGTGGTAATGCAGTCACGACGCATGATGATTTTGCGCGCAGTTGTTGAGGATTATATTCGTTCTCAAGAGCCTGTTGGTTCTGCGGCTCTTGCAAAGCATCATCAGCTTGGTGTGAGTTCAGCTACTATTCGTAATGATATGTCGGCTTTGGAAGAAGAGGGATACCTTGTTCAACCGCACACTTCTGCAGGTCGTATTCCTACTGAAAAAGGCTATCGCTACTTTGTTGACGGTTTGGCTTCTGTTATTCCGCTTTCTGAACCGCAGCGTCGCGCTATACGTAACTTTTTAAGCGGATCTGTCAGTTTGCAAGATACTTTGCAACGTTCCGCACGTCTTCTCGCAAGTATTACAGGTCAAGTCGCGCTCGTAGCATCTCCAGCATTGTCTAAATCAAAAGTAAAAAGAATTGAGATTGTTCAAGTATCGTCTTCTACGCTTTTGGTTGTTGTGATTACAGATGCTGGAGGCGTAGCTCAGCACATGATTCAAGCAACTAATATAAATTCAGATGACTTATTGCATCTAACTAATATGGTTAATGAGTGCTGCATTGGCCTATCCCTTTCATCTGCTTCACAACGCGTTTATGCGCTCGCAAATCGCAAGGAATTAGCGTCAGCTTTGCAAATTATTAGTCAACTTGCTAACGCTTTAGAAGATATGCATGACGGTGAGCATACTCACGACTTATATATGGCTGGAGCTTCTCAACTTGCGCATAGACAAAGTATTGTTGATTTTGCTTCACTTTTTGACGCACTCGAAGAGCAGGCTGTTATTATGCGACTGATGACTTCTTTAAGTGAGGAAGCAAGCGATTGTGCAAGCGGTGTTAGTGTTGCAATCGGATCGGAAACGCATACTCCTGGTTTGCTTAACGCTTCTGTTGTAACAAGCGCTTACGGCTACAATGCTGATTCTGACTCTGCGTTTATTGGATCAATTGGTCCTACGCATATGGATTATGCTGCAACTATGACTGCTGTTAAGGCTGTTGCGCGCTACCTTAATTCGTTTATATCCGAAAATTCATAAAAACGTGGCTGGTTTATAGCTGGTTATTCGGCTTATGTCTGGCTGTGCCTTATGCAAAAATGATTTTAGAAAAAGGTAAAAGGGGAATTAATTGACTGATTACTACAAAGTTCTAGGCGTTGATCACAATGCTAGCGACGACGAAATTCGCAAAGCCTATCGCAAAATGAGCCGCAAATATCATCCTGATATTGCAGGCGCTGAGTTTGAAGAAAAGTTTAAGGAAGTAAATGCTGCCTACGACGTGCTTTCTAATCCTGAAAAGCGTCGAATGGTAGACATGGGTGTTGATCCTAACGATCCTTCTGCAGGAAGTGCCGGAGCTTCAGGCGCTGGTTTTGCAGATATGGGCATGGGCGACATTTTCAGCCAATTCTTTGGTGGTTCTTTCGGCAATTCGCAAGGACCAATTTCGCGTGTGCAGCCTGGCGACGATGCATTAGCTGAGGCTCGTATTGATTTGAAAACCGCTATTTTTGGCGGAAATGTTAGCGTACGTTTAACTACTTTTGGCGTTTGCAAGGATTGCTCTGGTTCCGGTTCTGCCGACAATTCCGCTCCAGAACAGTGCTCTGTGTGTCACGGCTCTGGCTTCTGCCAAAAAGTTGTGCGCACTATGCTCGGTCAAATGATGTCTTCGATGCCTTGTGAACATTGCGAAGGTCATGGCACGATTATTAAGAATATTTGCCAAAATTGCCACGGTCATGGTCGCGTGCGTTCAATTCGTGAAGTTGGTGTGAACGTGCCGGCTGGAATTCGTGACGGTAGTCGTTTGCGCTTAGCTTCTCAAGGAAGCGTTGGTGAGTGCGGCGGTCCTGCAGGCGATTTGTACGTTGATATTCATATTCGTGCGGATAAGCAATTTACTCGCAACGAGGATGATTTGCATTGTTGGATTACAGTTCCTATGAGCTGGGCTGTTCTTGGTCGCAGTCTTGAAATCGACACTTTTGATGGTGCTCAGAAAATAACGATTCCTGCAGGATGCCAAAATGAAGACACTATTACTTTGCCAAATCTTGGTGTAACGAAGCTTCGTTCTAAAGATCGCGGAAATATCGTGGTTCACGTGCTAGTGCAAACGCCTTCTAAGTTGAATGATGAAGAGCGTTCTTTGATTGAAAAATTTGCTAAATTGCATGATAGTTCTGTGAAGCAAGTGCAGCAGCATTCATTAAGTGATCAGTCGAGTGAGCGTAAAGGTTTCTTTAGTAAATTAAAGGAAGCTTTTGCCGGCTGATTTTACGGATTTAATTTACTGCTTTAAATGGATTCAATACGTCTTTAATTTACGGCTTTAATTTACGGCTTTAATTTAAAATAGTGGGGAAATATGGCATTACCAATATTGTTTGCTGGAACTCCGGAAGTTGCGGTTCCATCTCTTCGCGAGTTAGCTAAAGATAGTGAGCATTTTGATGTTCGCGCTGTTCTTACGCGGCCGGACGCTCCGACTGGTCGAGGCAGAAAGCTTGTGCCAAGCCCTGTGAAACAAGCTGCGCTTGAGCTCGGTTTGCCAGTGCTTGAGTCGGATCCTAAAGATGAAGATGTGTTTCTTGGACAGCTTGCGGCAACCGGTGCAAAAGCTGCAGCAGTTGTGGCATACGGAAAGATTTTGCGCCAGAACGTTTTAGATGCGTTGCCACTCGGCTGGTACAATCTTCATTTTTCGCTTCTTCCGCAATGGCGAGGTGCAGCTCCTGTGCAGCGTGCCATTTGGGCTGGGGATGACATTACAGGTGCTACGGTTTTTCGCATTACGCGCGGCATGGATTGCGGGCCTATTTTGGCGCAGTTTACTACAAAAATTGAGCCTCACGAAAATTCTGGCGATCTTCTTGCTAGGCTTGCAAACGACGGCGCGCCGCTTCTTGCAGCATCTCTTCGTGGCATGGAAACTGGTGAAATTGTGCCGGTTGAGCAAGATCAAACTCTTCAAGAAGTTGCGCAAAAAATCACTGTTGAAGATGCTCATATTGATTTTCACGCGCCAGCTTTTGCGGTTGACCGTCAAATTCGCGCTTGCACGCCAAATCCGGGAGCGTGGTGCGAGCTTCATGCGGATGATGAACATAATGCGGATCCGATTACTTTGCATGTTTTACGCGCAGTTCCGGCAGATACTAACGATTCGCATGGTGATGAATTGATGAAGCTTGATCCTGGAAAATTGCTCGCCGGCAAAAAGCAAGTTTGGGTCGGTACTTTAAGCGGCGCACTTGAGCTTTTGGAAGTAAAAGCGCAAGGTAAGAAAGCTATGAAGGCGGCAGACTGGGCGCGCGGAGCTAGGCTTTCGGCAGCAGCTTACTGCGCATAAAATTATGAGTATGAACTTTTCTTCGATGTTGCCAACTTTGTCTAAACCAGGGCTTTTGGTTATGGATGTTGATGCAACGCTTATTGAGGAAGAAGTTATCGATTTGCTCGGTGCAGAAGCTGGATGCGGCGATGAGCTCTCTAAGATTACAGCGCGAGCAATGCGTGGCGAAATTACCTTCGATACTTCCTTGCGTTCGCGAGTGAGTATGCTTCGCGATTTGAATATTGACGAGTGCAAAAAGCGTATTATTTCCAAAATTCACGTAACTAAAGGCGCGAATGTTTTAATTGACGCGCTTCACGCGCACGGATGGAAAGTTGGAGCAGTTTCTGGCGGTTTTCACGAGATTTTGGACGAATTTTTGCCGAGTTTGAATATTGATTTTTGTGTGGCTCACCATTTAGAGTCGGCTGGCGGCAAGCTTACCGGCAACGTGATAGGAAATATTGTTAATGCTAATGCAAAAGTTGAAGCGCTTCAAAATTGGGCAAGTGATCTTGGAGTTGAGCGCGAGCAAACTGTTGCAGTGGGGGATGGAGCGAACGATATTTCAATGATTAAATTCGCTGGATTAGGCGTAGCTTTTTGCGCAAAACCAGCAGTTCAAGCGGCTACTCCTTACAGCATTCTTACTCGCGATTTAAGCGCTGTCTTGCGGTTTTTGAATGCGAATTAATACGTTGCTTTAATGTGGCGCGAGTTTTAGGGGATTTCTTTATTTGCGATTTTCTTTTACGCAAAGGTGAGTGATAGGAATTACTTGTCTCGCAGCGCTCCGCTCTTGCTTAACGTGTCGCGAGTTTTGGGGGATTTCTCTCCTCGCAAGTTCCCGTCCTTCGTCGCTTTGGCTGTTAGAGGTTTTGTTGTCTGCTTTGTTCTTAAAAGAATGTTGCTTCCTCAGTCCTCTTTTATTGCTCGTAGAGAAATCCCCCAAACTCTGCGTGCTTAATCGTTAATAACCGTGCAAATCGCAGAGATTTTTCGATTTTTCTTCTTCGCTTGGCGAATCAGCAGCCTGCGGCTCTGACGTTCGCCGCGCTCAGTGCGAAAAATCTCAAATCTCTACCACACTAATATTCGTACCTCTCAAGCAACACCCACCACTCACTAGTAAATTCACCCACCGTTGTTTTTGGTGTGGTAGGTGCGTCTGGTGTGATGTGTGCAGCAGCATGAGTGCTAGCGTTCTCTATGCAATAGAGAATCAGCGTCTGCAGAGCACGACTGCAAAGCTTCATGAACGTGCAATATTCAATCAGTGCGAAAAATCTCAAATCTCACCTTGCTAATATCCACACGAATGAACGAAACATATTGAGATATAAAATAAATTTTGCATTTATAGAACGAAAAGTTGAGTAATGTACGTAGACATTGTAAAATTGCGAATGATGATTAAAGATTAATGATTAAATTTTTTTGTGAAAGTTCTGTATCTTTTAACCACAGAGCTTAAATGTGTTGGTGAATCTTTCTATTGTTGAGTAAAATAAAGTTAATTTATAGGAGAGAGAGTGTGCATAAATACGGGAATTTATGCATTTAGGGTAGGGAGTGTAAGTTGAATTTACGAGAAGTTGCGCTTGAAGTTGCGCGTATTTTGGAAGATGTCGGTAAACATGCGTATCAGGATCAATTAAGCCCGCAAGATATGACGTCGATTGCGTTGGGCGATCCTAATAAATCTGAATCTGGTTTTGGCGATAAGCTCGTGCGTTTTATTCAAAATCGTTTGACTTATGTGAATCCTTTCCAAGGTTTTTGGCAAACTAGGCCGGAGCAGTGCAATCCGGGAGACCGTTTTTGGTGCGTTGGAAACGTTGACGGTGCGATTAATTTTAATCGCGATATGGCTGAGTGGACTCTTACGGTTTCGCTTTTTGAGTTTAACGATGAAGGCTCCGCTCGTCCGGTTCTTGGCGTTGTGCACGCTCCTGCGTTGGGATTGACTTATTTGGCTGCAAAGGGTCAGGGTGCTATTCGCATTCGTAGGACTCCGCAAGGAGAGAAGCGCGAGAAGATTACGCCTTCCACAACTTCTACTTTGCAAGGATCTGTGGTTTGCTATGGAATGTCTTATATACCTGGTGAATCTAAGCGTGCGCTTGACGTAGTTGCTTCTGTTGAAGAGTGTTGCCCTGCGGATATTAAGCGTATTGGGCCTGTGTCGCTCGACTTGTGCAAGGTGGCAGATGGCACTTATGACGCTTATTTCGAGCCTCACTTGCATCATTGGGATATTCCAGCTGTTTCTGCTGGTGCCGCGGTTGTGGAAGAGGCACAGTGCCAGGTGTGCCAGTGGGATGGAAGTCCTATTCATTGGCGCAAGGAAAATGATGTGGTTGCCTCTAATGGCTTGCTTATTAAAGAGTTAAAGCCGTATCTTAAGTAACTAAATCTTAAGTAACTAAATCTTTAATCCATCCCCTCGTCTTCTAATTCACTACAGTAGGCGAGGGAATTTTATATCTAAAACCAATCAAGTGTTTCGACTCAAGCGTTTAAAGTAGTCGCGAATATATGGAAAGATTACAAATATGACTACAGTTATTATGCATACTTCTGAAGGCGATATAAAAATCAATTTGTTTGATAGCAAAGCGCCTGAAACCGTCAAAAATTTCGTTGGCTTAGCTACCGGTGAGCGCGAGTGGCTTGACCCATTCAGTGGAAAACCTTCGAATGAGCCATTCTACGATGGTTTAACTTTCCACCGTATTATTAAGGACTTCATGATTCAGGGTGGTTGCCCACTCGGCAATGGAACTGGCGGTCCTGGATACGAGTTTGACGATGAAATTGACGCATCCTTGAAGTTCGATAAGCCTTATTTGCTCGCTATGGCAAATGCTGGAAAGCGTCGCGGTCGTGACGGTCGTTTGCATGGCACTAACGGTTCGCAGTTCTTCATTACAACTGTGCCAACTCCATGGCTTGACGGTCACCATACAATTTTCGGCGAAGTTGCTGACGATGAATCGAAGGCTGTTGTCGATAAGCTCGAGGCTGTCGCAACGGATCGATCTGATGCTCCTCTTGAGCCTGTAGGTATTATTTCTATTGAAGTTTTGTGATTAAACGTTATTTGATTTAATACTCTTTAATATTCTTTAATACTACAGTTCTTAATTACTAATCCGACATTTTCTATACGCTTATGTACAGAAAAGGTCGGATTTTTGCTGTAAAGCGGCAGAAACTTTACGCTCGTGTAAAATAAAGGTCGGTTACGCGCGAAAATGCGGCAGAAACTTTACAAGCACGCAACGAAAAGGTCGGATTAATAGAATTTAAATTCGAATATAAAGAAAGCGAGTCTTATAGCAAGCACAATTGCTCACTATAAAACTCGCTTTGGTTTATATCAACCTTCTTCTATTATTATCCGTTGTAAGTATTGCTATTGAAGCACTTGCAATTCAGTTTTTGCTTCCGCACTTCGTACTTCCGTACTTCCGTACTTCCGTACTTCCGTACTTTATGCTTTCACGCTTTGATACAGCGATGAGCCGGATTCTTGGAACTTTTTGCTCATCTCTTTCATACCGTCGGCAATTGCCTGACTGCGTGCTTCTTCAACGAGCTGCTCCTGCTGAGCTGCTCCGCCAAAACGCTTACGAATATTTTGCGAAATAGCCATCGAGCAGAACTTTGGTCCGCACATCGAGCAGAAGTGCGCCATTTTTGCCGGTTCTGCAGGAAGCGTTTCGTCGTGGAAGGCGATTGCGGTATCCGGATCGTAGCTTAAGTTGAACTGATCCAACCAGCGGAACTCAAAGCGAGCCTTACTGATTGCGTTGTCGCGATCCATAGCATGTGGATGGTGCTTAGCAAGATCAGCTGCGTGGCAAGCGATCTTATACGCAATCACGCCTTGCTTCACGTCGTCCTTGTTAGGCAATCCCAAATGTTCCTTAGGAGTCACATAGCAAAGCATTGCAGTGCCGTATCGTGCAATCTCCACGCCACCAATTGCGGAAGTAATGTGGTCGTAGCCAGGTGCGGTATCCGTAGTCAAAGGACCAAGCGTATAGAATGGAGCATTCTGGCAAATTGCCTTCTCCATCTCAATATTCATACGCACAGTGTCGAATGGCACGTGACCAGGACCTTCAATCATAACTTGCACGTCATGCTTCCAAGCGATCTTCGTAAGCTCGCCAAGCGTCATAAGCTCGGAAAGTTGAGCCGCATCGTTAGCATCAGCCAAGCTACCTGGACGCAAACCATCGCCCAAAGAGAATGCAACATCGTACTTTGCGAAAATCTCGCATAATTCTTCAAAGTGCGTATATAAGAAGCTCTCTTGATGATGCTGCAAGCACCATTCAGCCATAATTGAGCCACCACGAGAAACAATACCGGTTACGCGGTTTGCAGTAAGCGGCACGTAGCGAAGAAGCACGCCAGCGTGAATAGTCATGTAGTCAACGCCCTGCTCGCACTGCTCAATAACAGTATCGCGGAAAAGCTCCCAGCTGAGCTTAGAAGCATCATCCTCAACCTTTTCCAAAGCCTGATACATTGGCACTGTTCCAATTGGCACAGGGGAGTTGCGCAAAATCCATTCGCGCGTCGTGTGAATATCGTTACCGGTGGAAAGATCCATAACGGTATCCGCACCCCACTTCGTGGCCCACGTAAGCTTTTCCACTTCTTCGTCGATAGATGACGTAACAGCAGAATTACCCATGTTTGCGTTGAGCTTAGTCAAGAAGCGCGAACCAATAATCATAGGCTCAGCTTCAGGATGGTTAATATTGCAAGGAATTACAGCACGTCCTGCTGCAACTTCTTCACGAACCAGCTCCACATCGCAATTTTCGCGTGTTGCAACATATTGCATTTCCGGAGTAGTGATTCCGTGGCGAGCGTACCACATTTGCGTAATTGGATGGTCCGCGCCCTTCATTGGCTTATGCGTGCGACCACGCCATTCTTTAGAAGCTTTGCCTCGCTTAATTGCGCGCTTGCCGTCATCTTGAAGATTGCGCCTGCGACCCTCATATTCCACAACGTCACCGCGGTCACGAATCCAGTCAAGGCGAAGCGGAGCCAAGCCTTCCTTCGGGTCGCACTTTGGGCCTTCCGTATTGTAATCCTTAAAAGGCGGGTTAGGGCCTACGCCAGGAGTATCCGAAAGCTTAATTTCCGTATAAGGAACTTCCAAATCGTAAGAACCATATTCATACTCAAAATGAACTGGAGTTGTTTTGCGAATATGAGCTTTATCGCGCTGAGTGCAACCGCGAGCTGCAATGTCAACGCGCTGTTGCTTAGCTAATTTTGCAGCATCCTTTGCTTCTTTAGCGTTAATAAAAGTTGGTTTCTTTTCTTGAGTTTCTGAAGATTTTGATTCAGAATTTTCTGCAACTATTACTCGCTTAGCGTAGCCGTGCTTTTCTTCGCCTCGCACAGCTTTCCAATGTTCAACAAACTCATGCATAGTTGATTCTGGTGTTTCTGAAGAATACAGTGCTTCAGAAACGAACCATCCTGCAGCCTTAGTGTGAGCGATTGTATCGATATCGTCGAGAGCAGTTCTTCCGCCAACTAGAACTGGGAAATCACTTGCGGAACAAATCGTATTAATTTTCGCTTCGTCCAGCGTTGTGTGGTTTGCTTCCAATTCGTAAGCGGCAGTAGTGCTTTCGCATCCTTCTTCAGGATTGTGCATTGCTGTTACGCAAATGTAATCGATGCATCCATCTGGAAGTTCGTTTATTACTTTAACTAAGCTCTCGGTTTCAACAGATAAGCCGATTACAGCATCTTCGCCAAGAAGTGCGCGAGCCTCTCTAGGCTCCATGTCACTTTGTGCTAAGTGCACTCCGTCAACTTTGATGCTTTGATTGCGAGCTTGCCAAACGACATCAACGCGCTCGTCGATAACAAAAGTTACAGAATCGCATTTGTTATTGTCTTCGATGATTTGTGCAATATCGCGTGCAATAGTGGTGATTTCTTTAGCGTTTTCATTGTTGCAATGAAGACGAATAAAAGTCGCTCCAGCGCGCAAAGCATCATCGACAATATCTGTAAGTGGACGATTATTACAAGCTTGTGGGTCTGCAATAAAGCAGGCGCTTAGATTAAATTGATTACGCATTGATGCGTACGGATAATTCGATGTCATACTAAAATCGTTGCTCCCTACGTTGTATTAACTAACAGGTTCGAAGGGTTAGATAAATTAATACCATCTCAGCCTTCTTTCGAAAGCACCCCTGCAAAATGTCGAATTACCAGCAAGTTTACACGATTATGTGCATTTAATTGGTGGTGGGTATGTTGCGAATTTCTTTAGCGTTCGTGATGATTGATTGCGCGTGAAATAAAATCTCCCAAGCTTTGCACAATCTGTACGAGGATAATGCAAAGAATAACAGCCACTGTCATCACATCGTATTGATAACGCTGGTATCCGTATCGTATTGCAATATCTCCGAGTCCGCCTGCTCCAACTGTTCCAGCCATTGCTGAGAATCCAAAAAGCGTAATAAACGTAAGTGCAGCTCCGCGAATTAGTGAAGGTAAAGCTTCCCACAGCAATACTTTGCAAACAATTTGCAATTTGCTTGCTCCAAAGCTTTGTGCTGCTTCGATTAAGCTTCCGTCAACTTCGGCTAAAGATTGTTCAACTACTCTAGCAACGAATGGTGCAGCAGTAATTACCAGAGGCACAATAGCTCCAGGAACTCCCAAAGAAGTGCCAACTATGAGACGAGTAAAAGGAATTATTGCAACTAATAAAATAATAAACGGCACAGAACGCACGATGTTAACAATCCATCCTAGAACTGCGTTAATTGGCGCGTTAGGGCAAATGCCTTTTTTGTTTGATGTAATGAGAAGTACGCCAACTGGAAGTCCAATAAGGTATGCAAAAAGTGTTGCAACTGACGTCATTACGAGTGTGTCTTGCACGCCTTCAATAAGTAAGTCGCCGTATTCGTTAAAAAATTGTGTAGCAGCTTCTAACATTGTTATTTCACCTCATTGGTAAGCGCGTTTGTTTGTTCGTCTGTTTGTGCGTTTGTTGGCTTATTGTTAAGCTCGCTTGCAATCGTGCTTGCAATTTTAGCTCGATGATTTTCCTGTTTTTCATCTGCAATAAGAGTTCGCAAAATATCGCTTTGTGGATTTGCAAAAAGCGTATCAGTGTCACCTAATTCCACAATGCGTCCGCCATCAATCATTGCAACTCGGTCGCAAATATTTCGTGCTACAGCCAGCGAATGCGTAATAATAACAAGCGTTACGTTGAGTTCGCGGTTAATTCGGCTCAATAAATCAAGGATTTGCGCAGTAGTTGTGGAGTCAAGTGCGCTTGTTGCTTCGTCGCAAAGCATAATCGACGGATTATTCGCCAATGCTCGCGCAATTGCTACGCGCTGCTGTTGTCCGCCTGAAAGCTGGCTAGGGTAGCGGTTTGCAAAATCTTTTAAACCAACTAAGTCAAGCAAGTAGTTTGCGCGTTCTTCTCGTTCCTTTTTTGCAGTGTGATTTAGCTCTAATGGGAAAGTTACGTTTCGCAATACTGTACGCTGCTGGAAAAGGCTAAAATTCTGGAAAATCATGCCAATATTAGTGCGTACTTTTGCAAGTTCTTTATCTTTTACTTCGCTAATATCATTTCCGTCAATAATAATTTTGCCAGAAGTTGGTCGCTCAAGCAGATTCATGCAACGAACTAGCGAAGACTTTCCTGCACCAGAAGAACCAAGAATTCCGAATACTTCTCCCGATTCAATAGTCAGATTAATGTCGTGTAATGCTTCGTTCGCTTTGCTACCTTTGCCGTAGCTTTTGTGAAGATGTTCGATCTGAATCATGCTTTTCCTTAACAGATTATTGCTTTCTGTGTGAAATATACTTCGTTACTAACTAGAGTTACTAACTAGCGTTATTAACTAGATTATTAACTAGCACGCACATTACGTATATTACACGCTTATAAAATAATGCCGCAAAGCATACACGAAGCATACACATGCGGCATTAGGTGGCTACATTGTGAGTATTATTTAGAAAACAGGGAGCACAGCGCCTTTGTAAGTTTTAGTAATATAGTCGCGCACTTCGCTTGTTTTCAAAGCTTTGAGTAAGGCTTTGATTTTTGCAAACTTTTCAGAGCCTTTCTTTACTACAATAATATTTTCATAAGTTTTAGCCGCAATGCCTCCAACTTTTTCTGAAGTAAGTGGGTCTTTAGTTGGGTTAAAACCAGCTTGAATAGCGTAATTGCCGTTCATGGCAGCAAGATCCACGTCCTTGATGGCAGTAGGAACTGTTGCTGCTTCAAGCTCTTTAAACTTCAAATTCTTAGGATTCTCAGTAATATCTTTTGTAGTAGCGTTAATATCTTTTGGATTCTTCAACTTAATCAATCCGGCATCTTGCAAAAGAAGCAATGCGCGAGCCTCATTAGTAGGATCATTTGGAACTGCAACAGTTGCTCCATTTGCTAATGCTTTAATCGTCTTAGTTTTTCCTGGATACAATCCAAATGGTTCAAAATGAATTCCACCTACTGAAACAAGGTGAGTTCCCTTTTCCTTATTAAAGTTGTCAAGATAAGGCAAATGCTGATAGTAGTTTGCGTCAACTTCGCCTTCTTCAGTAGCTGTATTTGGCTGCACGTAGTCAGTAAATTCCTTTACTACTAGCTTGTAGCCTTCTTTTTGCAAGATTGGCTTTACAACCTTATTTAAGATTTCAGAATGCGGAGTAGGCGAAGCAGCAACAGTAATGGTCTTGTCATCCTTTGCGCCTGCTTTTGAGCTACTGCAGCCACTTAAAGTGAAAGTCGCTAATGCTGCCAGTGCTGTAATTGATGCAATAACTTTAATTTTTCGCATATTTCCTGCTCCTTGTTCGGTGAAATTCGTTTAAAGTTAAATCCCCTTCGCGAGTAACGAATTATCAATATAGGCGAGAAAAATCAATAATTCTACACTTTGCTTATTAGTATTATTTATGACGTGTTAATAATTCGCATACTTGCAGTGTGAGAAGAGAAAAAATAAGTTTTTCAACACGTCACTTACTTGCAATGAAGCTATCTACTAGACTGTAATGTATGAGTTTTTTGCGATTGGCGTTAGCGCAGATAGATACCTGCGTTGGGAATATTGATAGCAACGTTGAAAAAGTTTTGAAGTATGCTGCGCGCGCAAAGCAGTCGTGTGCTCGCATGGTTGTATTTCCTGAGATGACTTTGACTGGGTATCCTATTGAAGACCTCGCCTTGCGTGCAACTTTCCGCACAGCTGCACAAAAAGCTGCAGACTTGCTTGCATCAAAACTTGCGGAAGAAGGCTTGGGGGAGCTTTACGTAGTAGTTGGAACTGTTGGCTTTGACGAGTCTGCTGGAAAGCCTCGAAACAGGCTTCTCGTTTTGCATGAAGGTAAATCTGTGTTGCAATACGACAAGCATTTCTTGCCAAACTATGGTGTTTTTGACGAGTTTCGTATTTTCTCTTCTGGCAATAAGTGTGAGCTGCTGGAAGTAGATGGGATGCGTCTAGGTTTTGCTATTTGCGAAGATATTTGGCAAGACGGCGGTCCTGTTGCGCGTTTGGCAAAACTTGGTATCGATGCGCTAATAACTATGAATGGTTCTCCATATGAGGAAGGTAAAACTCATGTGCGCTTGAGTTTGGCTCAAAAGCGCGCTGTTGAAGTAAATGCGCCAGTCGTATATGTGAACCAGGTTGGCGGTCAAGATGATTTGGTTTTTGACGGTGGAAGTTTTGTTGTTGATTCTGACGGAACTTTGCTTGAACGCTCGGCAATGTTTGACGAAGATTTGTCGTTTGTTGATTTTGATAACTCGCTTAAAAAGCAGAAAGTTTCAAGCATTGCTCCAAAACTTGACGCAGACGAAGAAGTGTATTGTGCGTGTGTTGTAGGTCTTAGAGATTACATGCGTAAGAATGGTTTTAAGGGTGTGTGCTTAGGACTTTCGGGAGGAATTGATTCTGCTTTAGTAGCTACTATGGCTGCCGATGCTTGCGGTGGAGAAAATGTGTATGGCATTTCTATGCCAAGCATGTACTCTTCGGACGGATCTAAAGACGATGCGCGCGATTTAGCAGAGCGAATTGGTGCTCATTATGATGTGCAACCAATTGAACCGCTTTTTAAAGCTTTCCAATCGCAACTTTCATTAGAAGGTGTTGCTGCAGAAAACTTGCAAGCTCGCGTTCGTGGCGTAATCGTAATGGCTTACTCGAATTCGCGCGGTGTTTTGGCGCTCGCAACTGGTAATAAATCAGAACTTGCTTGCGGATATTCTACTATCTATGGCGATGCGGTAGGAGGGTATGCTCCTATTAAGGATTTGTTTAAGACGCGCGTTTGGGCACTTTCTCGTTGGAGGAATAGCGCTGCAAATGCTGGAGTAGGCATTGGTATGCTGCCAATTGTTGGCGCTGAAGATTTAGAAATTTCGAAAGCTCCGCAAGATGGCGTGCTTATTCCTGTTAATTCTATTATTAAGCCTCCGAGTGCAGAGTTGCGTCCAGGGCAAAAGGATTCTGATTCTTTGCCTGAGTACGATTTGCTTGATCGTGTTTTAGAGGCTCATATTGAGCTTGCGCATGGTAGAGCGGATTTGCTTAAAGATGGTTTTGACGAGCATACTGTTGACACGGTTATGCGTTTAGTTGATCGCGCAGAATGGAAGCGCAGGCAGTATCCGCTTGGGCCAAAAGTAAGCGCTATTGCTTTTGGCAGGGATCGCAGAATGCCTGTTACCACAGCTTTTCGTGAATAAATGTGATGTATTTCACTAGATTTTTTGCAAAACTACTCGTGTATGCGTTTACCTATGCTTTAACATTGTTATTAAGGCAGCGTGAAGATGCGTTGCGGGTACAAAAGGAGTCTAAACATGACATCAGTTGATGCACCAGTTCTCAGTGATGAGGATCTTCGTACCGAAGCGTGGAATGGTTTTACTGACGGAAATTGGAAAAAAGACATTGACGTACGCGACTTTATAATAAAGAACTATACGCCATATGAAGGTGACGAAAGCTTCTTGGCAAATGCCACTGAAAAAACGAAGCACATGTGGAAGTATCTCGACGACAACTACTTGGCTGTTGAACGTGAACGTCGTGTTTATGATGTTGAAACTCATATCCCAGCAGGCATTGATGCAATGCCAGCAGGCTACATTGAAAGCCCAGAAGTAGATAACGTAATCGTCGGTTTGCAAACTGATGAGCCTTGCAAGCGCGCTATGATGCCAAATGGCGGTTGGCGCATGGTTGAGCAAGCTATTAAAGAAGCTGGCAAGGAAGTAGATCCTCAAATCAAGAAGATCTTCACCGTTTACCGCAAGACTCATAACGATGGCGTGTTTGGCGTTTACACCAAGAATATTAAGATTGCTCGCCACAACAAGATTTTGACCGGTTTGCCAGATGCTTACGGTCGCGGTCGTATTATTGGCGATTATCGTCGTGTGGCTCTTTACGGCGTGAACATGCTTATTGAGTTCAAGAAGCGCGATAAGGATTCGATTCCATACCGTAACGATTTTACCGAGACCGAAATTGAGCATTGGATTCGCTTCCGCGAAGAGCATGACGAGCAGATTAAGGCTTTGAAGCAGCTTATTAACTTGGGTAACGAGTACGGTTTGGATTTGACTCGTCCAGCTAAGACCGCTAAGGAAGCTGTTCAGTGGACTTACATGGGCTATCTTGCTTCTGTTAAGAGCCAGGATGGCGCTGCAATGAGCTTCGGTCGCGTTTCCGCATTCTTCGATTGCTACTTTGAGCGCGATTTGAAGGCCGGTTTAATTAACGAAACCGACGCTCAGGAAATTATTGACGCTCTTGTTATGAAGCTTCGTATTGTGCGCTTCTTGCGTACTAAGGATTACGATGCAATCTTCTCTGGTGATCCTTACTGGGCAACTTGGTCCGATGCAGGCTTCAGCGAGGATGGCCGCACTTTCGTAACCAAGACTTCGTTCCGTTTGCTCAACACTTTAACTCTTGAGCATTTGGGGCCTGGTCCTGAGCCAAACATCACTATTTTCTGGGATCCAAAGCTTCCAGAAGCTTATAAGCGTTTCTGCGCACGAATTTCTATCGACACTTCTGCAATCCAGTACGAGTCCGATAAAGACATTCGTGAGCACTGGGGTGACGATGCTGCTATTGCTTGCTGCGTTTCTCCAATGCGCGTCGGTAAGCAAATGCAGTTCTTTGCTGCTCGCGTGAACTCTGCAAAGGCTTTGCTTTACGCTATTAACGGCGGTCGCGACGAGATGACCGGCATGCAGGTTATCGATAAGGGTGTTATTGACCCAATCAAGCCAGAAGCTGACGGCACTCTCGACTACGAGAAGGTTAAGGCTAACTACGAGAAGGCTTTGGAATGGCTTTCCGAGACCTATATTGAGGCTTTGAATATCATCCACTACATGCACGATAAGTACGCTTACGAGTCCATTGAAATGGCTTTGCATGATAGGGAAGTCTACCGTACGCTTGGTTGCGGCATGTCCGGCTTGTCTATTGCTGCAGATTCCTTGGCTGCTTTGAAGTATGCAAAGGTTTACCCAATCTACAACAAGGATGCTAAGACCACTGAAGGTCACGAGTACGAGTACATTGAGGGCGGCGACGACGACTTAATCGTTGGCTACAAGACTGTTGGCGAATTCCCAGTTTACGGTAACGACGACGATCGTGCAGACGACTTAGCAAAGTGGGTTGTAAGCACTGTTATGGGTCAAGTAAAGCGTTTGCCTGTGTACCGTAATGCTGTTCCAACTCAGTCCATCTTGACTATTACTTCTAACGTTGAGTACGGCAAGAATACTGGTTCCTTCCCATCCGGTCACAAGAAGGGCACTCCGTACGCTCCAGGCGCAAACCCAGAAAACGGCATGGATTCGCACGGCATGCTTCCTTCGATGTTCTCCGTTGGAAAGATTGATTACGACGATGCTCTCGACGGCATTTCGCTTACGAACACTATTACTCCTGACGGTTTAGGTCGTGACGAAGACGAGCGCATCAGCAACTTGGTCGGTATCTTGGATGCTGGCAACGGCCACGGCTTGTACCACGCAAACATCAACGTGTTGCGTAAGGAACAGCTTGAGGACGCTGTTGAGCACCCAGAAAAGTATCCGCATTTGACGGTTCGAGTTTCCGGCTACGCAGTGAACTTTGTAAAGCTCACTAGGGAGCAGCAGCTCGACGTTATTTCTCGTACATTCCACCAGGGTTCAGTTACTGACTGATTTGGTAGATTGCTAAACACCGCCGGGAGCGAGGCTAGTTTCGCTCCCGGCTTTTGTTAATTGCGTATATTATTTATTATTTATTTATAAATAGTTTGGAGGGCAGTTAGATGGCTGAAAACACAGCGTTTCGTACCACAACTCAGCATATGCTGAAGGAGTCAAAAGAGTATGCTCGCCAAACTTTAATGGGTGGACTTTCTGGATTTGAGTCGCCAATTGGGCTGGACAGAAAAGATCGCTTGGTAGCTCTTAAAACTGGCGATATTGGGTTCGTGCATTCGTGGGATATTAACACTTCTGTTGACGGTCCTGGAACTCGTATGACGGTGTTTATGAGCGGTTGCCCGCTTCGCTGCCAATATTGCCAAAATCCTGATACTTGGAAAATGCGCGACGGCAAGCCAGTCTACTTAGATGCGATGATTAAAAAAGTTGACCGTTATCAAAGTCTTTTTAAAGCAACAGGCGGTGGGATTACTTTTTCTGGCGGCGAATCCATGATGCAACCAGCTTTTGTATCTAGAGTCTTTCGTGCTGCAAAAGAGATGGGCGTGCATACTTGCTTAGATACTTCCGGATTTTTGAATCGCAATTACACGGACGAAATGATTGAAGACATTGATCTTTGCTTGCTAGACGTTAAATCCGGCACTGAAGAAACGTATAAAAAAGTTACCGGCGGCTTGCTTCAGCCAACTATTGATTTTGGTCAGCGATTGGCGAAGGCTGGTAAGAAGATTTGGGTGCGTTTTGTGCTTGTTCCAGATTTGACTTCCAGCGAAGAAAACGTTGAAAAAGTTGCAGAGATTTGCGATTCGTTTGGGGATGCTGTTGAGCATATTGACGTGCTTGGATTCCATCAACTAGGCCGCCCAAAGTGGCATGAGCTTAGGATTCCGTACCCTCTTGAGAATCAAAAAGGGCCTTCTAGAGCACTTAAAGAGCGCGTTGTAAACCAGTTTAAAGACCACGGTTTTGTTGTGTACTAGACTGCATTTAGACTGCGTCAAAATGTAACTGTAATTTAGGCAATTTTTGCGTATTGTATTGTTTTTTTTTTTAAAGGATTTTGTATAATTATGCAAATACTCTTTTTTAGAGAAAGGATACGCAATGAAGCGCAGAATAGGTTGTTGGATTGCATTAGCTTTTGCATTAGCGTTAGCTATTTTTGCACGGTGTAACGATCAGTTTGGCTTTGGCACAGCGCTTATTATTTTAATTGTTTTGCCGATAATTTTGTTGCCAATAAATATCGTTGCGGCTTTCGATGAGAAACTTCTTATTGAAGTGCCAATAATATCTATTGCTATAACTATTGCTACAGAACTTGCCACTTTCCCAATAAGGGATTTAGGTTTACATGCTATCTACGTTATTCCAACAGTTTTAGTTTCGGCAGTAGCATTTACTCTTACTAGATTCCTTAAAACTAGGCTTGTTAAGCGCATAAATGACGAAATAGCAAACAATAAAACAGATTGATTATTTATTTGATTATTTAATTGATTACTTATTTTTTGAATAGTCGTAGTTGTGTGCGAAAGTTGAAGCCGTGTTAAAGATGCATAATCTATAACACGGCTTAAATATTTTTTTACGGATATTTTGCAAAAAGTACAGAATATTTTGCAAAAAGCGTAAGAATTTGGCTAAAGCGTGCAGTTGGGAGGCGTACTTGAACGAGGAACCAAAGCTTTTAAAAGAGCCTAGAGAAGGAGTTCCAGAAGTCATTGATACGCTTGAAGCATATAAAGATTATTGCAGCTTGTTGTCAGCAGGTTCCGGTCCTTTGGCTGCGGACGCTGAGCGAGCTTCCGGTTTTCGTTACAGTCATGAAGATTGGCTGATTCAGTTTAAACGCAAAGGTGCAGGAATAGGGTTACTGGATCCAATAGAACTTACAAAACTTGGAGCTGATTGGAACGAATTTAACAAGGCAGTAGGAGATGCGCCTTGGATTATCCACGATTCGATGCAAGATTTGCCAGGATTTTTCGATATTGGTTTGCGCCCGCGTGCTTTATTTGATACCGAGATAGCGGCTAAATTACTTGGTAGAAAGCGCTTTGGTTTAAGCTCTGTAACTGAATATTATTTGGGTCTTACTCTTGCAAAAGAACATTCTGCAGCGGACTGGTCTTACCGCCCACTTCCTAGAGATTGGCGAAATTACGCAGCTTTAGATGTTGAATTACTTATTGAGCTAGAAGAAGTAATGCGTAGCGAGCTAAAAAAGCAAGGTAAGCTTTCCTGGGCGGAAGAAGAATTTAAACACTTACTTAATAAAGGTGCACAAAAGAAAGCTCCGCATCCACGTCCATGGCTTAAAATATCGCATATAAGTGTGCTTATGCACGATCGTGTTGGTTTAGTTATTGCAAAAGCATTGTGGCAAAAGCGAGATGCTTTAGCGCGTGAATACGATATTGCGCCAACTCTGCTACTTTCTGACGCTGCAATTATTGAAGCTGGTAAGCGTAAACCTAGTAATGCGCGTGCGTTTCGTGCTATTCGTTCCTTGAATGAACGAGTGCGAATTCACACTGGCAGTGAGCAAGACAAAATGTTCGAGCGTTACGCTCCAATTCAGCGCAAAATTAGACCATCTATTTGGAAAAACGTTATAGAGAATGCTATTTTGCGCGCTAAATCTGGTGAAACAGCTATGGAT
This sequence comes from Bifidobacterium sp. C0047B3, assembly GCF_056590535.1. Classification (NCBI taxonomy): domain Bacteria; kingdom Bacillati; phylum Actinomycetota; class Actinomycetes; order Bifidobacteriales; family Bifidobacteriaceae; genus Bifidobacterium; species Bifidobacterium sp. C0047B3. Next base: position 357,919 of record NZ_JBWPWH010000001.1, read on the forward strand.
GATGTGCACCCAGTACTGCCGAATGGAGCTATTCAACTTAATTCGCGCGAATCTCGTAAAACTAGCGTACTTAAGTCAACAGATACTGACGAGTCGCAAGGTTCTAACGATTGTCAAGATTGCCATGATTCATCAGATTCGCAGTATTTACAGGATATGCAAGATTCCCAAAGCGCTCCTAGATCTATGAAATATTGGCGAGAACATCATCCTAAGCGTTACGAGCGTTTACAAAGAGTAAAAGCTGAGTTAAATCAAATTTCTGAATACACTCATACTCCTGCAGAAATTATTATCAAACCACAGATTATTCGTAATCTTTGCTGGCATGATGATGCGCAAGATATTGATGTTAAAACATTCCTAAGTGAGCATGGTGCTCGCGAATGGCAAACCCGATTGGTAGCTGAGTCCGTAACTCGCGCTATCATGTAACGGTTGTGCCATACGGCAGAAGCTAGAAAAAACGTAATTTCAGGAGCGCAAGCGTGAAAATCAGCGTCAGGAATCTTGAGCCAACTAAAGTTAAGCTCACCATTACCGCAGATCTCGAAGACTTCAAACCATTCTTGGAAGAAGCTCGTAAGGAGATTGCTAAGCAAATTAACGTGCCAGGTTTCCGTAAGGGACATGTGCCAGGCAAGATTGTAGATCAGCGCGTCGGTTTCGCAGCTGTTGCCGGCGAAGCCGTAAATTCCGCTGTACCAGAGCTTTATTCCAAGGCTTTGGAAGAAAAGAAGATTCGCCCAATGGATCAGCCAGAATTTGACGTTCAGGAAGTTCCAACGTCGACTGATGCAGATGCAAGTCTTAAGTTTGTAGCAACAGTTGAGCGTCGTCCAGATTTCAAGTTGAACAAGTTCAAGGGCGTTGAGATTGAAGTTGAGAAGCCAAAGGTTTCCGACAAGGATGTTAAGGAGCGCTTGGAAAGCCTCCGTCAGCGTTTTGCTACTTTGGTTGGTGTTGACCGTCCTGCAGCTAAGGGTGATTACACTAACATTGATTTGGAAGCTCGTATCGATGACGAAGTAGTTGATGCACAAGAGGGCGTAAGCTACGAAATCGGTTCCGGTGTGTTACTTGACGGTTTGGATGAGGCTTTGGATAGCCTTTCTGCCGGTGAAGAAACCACCTTTGAAGGTACTCTCGAGTCCGGCAAGCACAAGGGCGAGAAGGCTCAGATCAAGGTTAAGGTTAATTCCGTAAAGACTCAGGAATTGCCAGAGCTTGATGATGATTTTGCTCAGGAAGCTTCCGAGTTTGATACTTTGAAGGATTTGAAGGCAGATATTCGCAAGGCTTGCGAGCAGGCTGCTGAAGGTCGTCAGGCAACTAATGCTCGTGACGCATTCCTTGTTAAGCTTCAAGAAGAAGTTGAAATTCCTGTACCAAAGGGCGTTTTGGATAAGGCTGTTTCAGAGCATTTGAAGGGCATGACCCCTGATCCTGAAAAAGCTACCAAGAAGCAGAAGGACGAAGCTCAGCAGGCTGCTGAGAAGGAACTTCGCGACCAGATGGTTCTTGATGCTTTGGCTGAACAGATGGACGTGACTGTTTCCCAGGCTGACGTCACCAACTTCTTGGTTTCTGTTGCTCAGCAGTACGGCATGGATCCAAACCAGTTCATTAACGCAATCGTTAACAACGGTCAGCTTGGTTCTGCTGTACAGGAAGTTGCTCGCTCTAAGGGCTTGCTTGCTGGTATGCGTGCTGTAAAGTTCGTTTCCGGTGGAGAAGCTCTTGACTTGAGTGCATTCTTGTCTGAGGATGATGACGAAGACGAAAGCGTGAAGGCTGCTTCTGCTGCTGCAGAAGTTGCTGACGAACTTTCTAAGTAGTATTTTTCAAACAAGAAAAAGTTTATACTTTCTCATGTTTGCTAAAAACCCAGGGCTTTTGCTCTGGGTTTTTGTGTTGTTGTTATACTTTAAAGAAAGTGAAAAACAAATAAAATTAAAAACAAATAACATAAGGAAGGCTGCTGCTAATGGAAAAACGCAATTTGCAAATAGTAGGCAGTAAAAAACCTAGTAAGTGTTTGAGCTACGTTTTTACATGTTTACGATTAAGCCTTATTGCTTTTTTTGTTGCAGTTATGGCTGGGTTTGGTGCAATATTATTAACTCTGTTACTACATGCTGTGCAAAACGTAATGTTCGGATTTTCAGAATCTGCTCTTAAACCTTCGCCAGTTGGATTGCCAATATTGCACTACGTTGCTGTTGTATTAATTGTGATGTCTGTTGCTGCAATTATTTGGATGTGGTTATGGACAAAATCTTCTAATCGTATTGTCGATATAGCTCATGCTGTTCGTGGTCAATCGATGCCATGGCATACGACGATTATACATGTATGTTTACAAATTTTTATAGTTGCTTCTGGCGCAAGTTTAGGTAGGGAAGTTGCGCCTCGAGAATTGGCTGCAATGCTTACTCAGAAGTTACTCCGCTTTATTCGAGTCAGTGAATTTCAAGCTCGCGTTTTGGTTGCAAGTGCTGCTGGTGCTGGTTTAGCTGGAGTTTATCGCGCTCCAATAGCGGGTGCGATTATGGCGCTAGGTTTGGTTGCAATTCCATGTTTTTCTCATGACTCGAAATCTTCTTTAAAGCGTTTGAAATGGTATTGGCTTATACAAAAATTTGGTATTTTTACTATTGCGTTATTTATAAGTGAAATTGCATCATTAACTACTATTTTTGTGCTTGGAGATGAACCTTACTATTGTTTGCCAAGTCTTGATGACATCCATATTGTCAACACGAGTGTGTTGATGCTTGCAATTATAGTTGGCATTGCTTGCGGTATTGTTGGCACTCTTTTCCATAAGATGATTCATTGGGCTCGCTCTAAGTGTGCTCACAATTATCAAATCTTATATTTTTTGCCGCTAATGGGCTTAGTAACAGGATTAGTTGCATCGTGGAATCCAGCCATTATGGGCAATGGTAGAGCTTTAGCACAATACGCATATAATATTGCAAAAACAAGTATTGCAATTGACAAAAACTCTTTGATAACTTTGCTTCTACTATTTGTTGCAAAAATAATTTTAACAAGTTGCACTCTTCGAGCTGGCGCAAGTGGCGGTGTGCTTCAACCGAGTATGTCGTCTGGAGCTTGCGTAGGAATGATTATAGGTTTTATAAGTATGAACATTCCGTTTGTTGGTAGCATGTTATCAAGTCAGCCAAAATTATTGATAATAGCTGCTATTTTTGGCGCTGCAAGTCTATTAACTGCAAGCCGAAAGTCATTGTGGTTTGCGCTTTTTTTGGTAGCGCAATTAGTGAATGTGCCTATGATTATGATTATTCCGATGGCTGTTTCTTGTGCTGTATCTAGAAGCATAGCGATAATACCAAAAATTTTTAGCCGCAAATAATGTTTGAATTTTTAGTATGGGAAATACAATATGTGCAAAATAAATGCGCCTATGCTAGTTCAGTATTAGCAAAGACGCATTTGTTATTAGTAAATATTTTTTAGTTATGTTGGTTATTTTAGTTACTTTTTAATTAATTATTATAACTAAATTCTTTATCTGTTATAAAAGTTCCATCATCGTTTGAGAAGATTAAATGCACTCGTACTGGTGCAATAACTTTTTCTTTCACATCATCCTTTGCTGATTGTGACATCATGCTCGATAAGCTATCGCCGTACGATTGTATTCCATTCCTTAATGTTGAAATTTCCCAATCAGATAGGTGTCTTTTTGACTTTGCGTTTATATTGAGCTGATCGCCTTTAGCGTCAAACGTTACGTTGAATGGTGAGCCGTTATTGGCTAATGCACTAGTTACTTTTTCAATTTCCGCTGGATGGCAGTGTACATATTCTTCGATATTTGCGCTTCTTGGTGCAGAGCAATTGTAATTCGGTTTAAGATTAGTCAAAATTACGTATCCGCCTACTGCAACTACTGCTACAACTATGACAGTAATAAGCCAAATGTATTTTGACTTATGAGCACTTGTATTTGTTGCATTTGGATAAGCGTTTGCAGGATAGTTGTTAACTGGTTGTTGATTATTTTGATATACGTTTGGTTGATAACCATTGTTTGGATTTACATTATTAGGGTAATTATTGTTTTGGTACCCGTTGTTTTGGTATCCATTGTTTTCATAACCATTGTTTTGGTACCCATTGTTTTGATATCCATTATTTTGATATCCATTATTTTGGTATCCGTTGTTTTCATAACCGTTGTTTTGGTACCCATTGTTTGGATTTACATTATTTGGGTATGTATTATTTTGGTAACCATTATTTGGATACTCGTTATTTGGCATCGGAGCAGGAGGGTAGTTGTTGTCTGACAATTGGTTAGGATCCATAATTACTCCTTATAATGAATTGATGATCCAATAAAAATATACTAAATAATGCATACTAACGTGAGATAATAAGTAAAAATTACATGTGTCGATGTGGATAAAATTTAGAAATTTGGTGAAAATATTCAATTCAAATAATATTCGCAATATTTTCTATGCGGTCATGCGCACAATGTAGTGTAGAAATAATTACGTGATAACAAGGAGATATAGTGACTGAACTTTTTACAGCTTCTCCTGTGATGGAACAGGCTGAAGCGCCTACATTAACCGATCCTATTTTTAATCGGTTGCTAAAAGATCGCATTATTTGGTTGGGATCTGAAGTAAAAGACGAGAATGCTAATGTTATTTGCGCACAAATGTTAATGCTTGCTGCGGAAGATCCTAAGAAGGATATTTGGCTGTATATTAATTCGCCTGGAGGTTCAATTACTGCTGGTATGGCAATTTACGATACTATGCAATTAATTGAGCCGGATGTTGCGACTATTGCTGTCGGCATGGCTGCATCTATGGGTCAGTTCTTGCTTAGTTCTGGCACTCCTGGCAAGCGTTATATTACCTCGCATGCTCGTGTGCTTATGCATCAACCTTCTGGCGGTATCGGTGGTACTGCTACGGATGTGCGAATTAACGCAGAGCTTATTATGGATATGAAAAAAACGCTTTCTGAATTGACTGCAAAGCAGACTGGTCATACGGTAGAGGAAATTTACCGAGATAACGAATACGATCACTGGTTTACAGCTCAGCAAGCTTTGGAGTATGGTTTCGTAGATAAAATTGTGACCACTCCTGCTTCTATGCGCGGTGAGGAGTAATTATGGCAAGTGAAGAAGCAAAGTTTGTTGCGCGTGCCGAGCGTTTAGCTGGTTTTGGCGGTGTTACTTCTGCTCAGCGCATTGCTAATCGTTACGTGTTGCCTCAATTTGGCGAGCAAACTCCATACGGCATGAAAACGCAAGATCCTTACACTAAGCTGTTTGAAGATCGCATTATTTTCATGGGTGTGCAAGTAGATGACACTTCTGCTGACGACATTATGGCTCAGTTGCTTGTTTTAGAAAGCATGGATTCTGATCGCGATGTGATGATGTACATTAATTCACCTGGTGGTTCGATGACTGCTATGACTGCGATTTATGACACAATGCAATACATTAATCCAGATGTTCAAACTGTTTGCTTAGGTCAAGCTGCTTCTGCTGCTGCTATTATTCTTGCTGCTGGAGCTGCTGGTAAGCGCATGATTTTGCCAAATGCGCGTGTGCTTATTCATCAGCCTGCAATGGGTCAAGATTTTGGTAAAGCTACTGAAATTGAGCTTCAAGCTAAGGAAATGTTGCGTTTGCGTTCTTGGTTAGAATCAACTCTTGCAAAGCATACTGGTCAAGATATTGAGCGCATCCGTAAAGATATTGAAGTGGATACTATTTTGACTGCTCCAGAAGCTAAAGCTTATGGAATGGTTGACGAAGTGCTTGAGCGCAGATCATAATTCAATCTTTACAAAGTAGTGAGAATTTATCGATTCTTGCATTTCTTAACAACAAACCCCGGTCGACACGCCGGGGTTTGTGTTTTAGTGCGGATGGTTGTATATTAGTCAAGTTGCCGGAAACAAGGACATGGTTCTTGAGGCTGGAAACATGCGCCAGTAGCCCAACGGATTAGAGCATCTGACTACGGATCAGAAGGTTGCAGGTTCGAATCCTGTCTGGCGCACAAACAAAACGCGAAGCTTTTGCTCCGCGTTTTTTTTTATTCGTATGCAACTCGCTCGGTTTATGCCTCTCAGTTATACTTGAAAGTGCGAATCACATATTTTGCACTATAAAACGTTATAAACGTTATATAAACGTATAAACGCTATAAATGCATTTAGTGGAGGAAATATTTACAATATGATACGACGCAGTTGGAGAATAGCTTGCAATATTGCAAATAATGAGAGAATTTCTGGTTTAATTATGCTTGGTTTCGCTCTTAGCGGCTTATTGCTTGCAAACATTCCTTTAACAGCGCCAATATTTGAAGCTGTCTCGCATACTCATGTAGGAATTCCGTGGACGAATATACATATGTCAATTGGTCACTGGGTGCAAGACGGCGTGCTAACTATTTTCTTCCTGTCAGTTGGCTTAGATTTAAAACACGAACTTATTGCTGGCTCGCTTTCTGACCCTCGAGCAGCTGCAATGCCAATGATTTGCGCTGTTGGTGGAATGGTTGTGCCTCCTTTGCTGTTTGTTGCTACAGTAACTGTATTTTCTGAATTGCATGCTGGACAGGAGATTATGCGTCTTACTTCTGGCGCTTTACCTTCACTTGATATGGTTCGTGACGGGTGGGCAATACCTACGGCAACAGATATAGCTTTCTCTCTTGCTGTTCTTGCTTTATTTGCAAAAACTTTGCCACACGCTTTGCGCGCATTTCTTATGACTCTTGCTACAGTAGACGATTTGCTTGGAATAGCACTTATTGCTGTGTTCTTCTCTTCTCTTAACGCATGGTATTGGTTTGCTGGAGTAATTGCTTGCGGTTTAGTTTGGACTACTTTAGTGCGTTTGAAGCGCGTTCCATGGCCGTTGGTTGCAATAGTAGGAATTATGGCTTGGGTTATGATGTATGAAGCTGGCGTGCATCCAACTTTAGCTGGAGTAATGGTTGGTTTGCTAACTCCAGCGCATTTAGTTCATGGCGAAAAAACGCTTCGTGCTGAACGCTATCGCGAAAAAATTCAGCCTGTTTCTGCACTATTGGCTCTTCCAATTTTCGCTCTTTTCGCTACAGGAGTGCATTTTGAAACATTGACTTGGGAGCTGTTCTTCTCGCCAATTTTGATCGCTATCACTATTGCTCTTGTTATTGGTAAACCTGTTGGAATTATGGTAACTGCTTGGATATCAAAGCGTGTTCTAGGTTTGAAAGTTCCTGATGGTCTTCGCGTAGCAGATTTAATACCAACAGCATGTGCGTGTGGAATTGGTTTCACTGTTTCCCTTCTTATTGCTTCGCTTGCGTATTCTGATGCAGATTTGTCTGCTGAAGCACGTTTTGGTGTTCTTGTTGCTTCTATTGTTGCTGCAGGAGTTTCTGGCTTCTTACTTTCTATGCAAGCAAAGCATATGGAAGAAGAATTAGATGAAGTTGAAGACTAGTTTTTAATTATTATTTTCAAAATATTTGAAAGTAAATTTCTAGGAGAAGTCATGTCTGATAGTAAAGAAGATTTTTCAGTAGATGTTCCACCTTGGAATAACACGTATCATCGTGGTTCTGTTGTAATGCGCGGTTCTATGATTCCTAAGGAGAGCACTACAGAAACGCTTCTTCGTAACGATAACAATCAGCAGCTTGTTTCTGGAGTTGGTGTAGAAGTAGATAAGAGATGGGATTGGCGTAGCGCGGATCCGTGGCGCGCGCTACGTATTCAAGCTGAGTTTGTTGATGGTTTTGACGCGCTCGCATCGTTAGGTAAAGCTGTTAGTATTTTTGGCTCTGCTCGAATAAAAGAAAACGATCCCGAGTATTCTTTAGCTCGCACTATGGGTTCAGAGCTCGCAAAACGCGGTTTTGCTGTTATTACAGGTGGCGGTCCTGGAATTATGGAAGCTGCAAACCGTGGAGCTACAGAAGCTGGTGGTACGTCTGTAGGATTGGGGATTGAGCTTCCTCATGAGCAGGGTTTGAATAAGTGGATTAATCTTGGCATGCAATTTAGGTATTTTTTTGTGCGTAAAACAATGTTTATGAAGTATTCTTCTGGAATTATTGTGTGCCCTGGCGGTTTTGGCACGATGGATGAAATGTTTGAAGCTTTGACTTTAGTGCAAACTCATAAGGTTGCGCGCGTGCCTGTTGTTCTTTTCGGTACTTCGTATTGGAATGGTTTGATTGACTGGCTGAAGTCTACAGTAACTCAACGAGGTTTTATTTCTTCATTAGACCCGCACTTGTTTGCTGTCACGGACGACCCAATAGAGGCGGTGCGCATAGCATCTGGAATTGAATAATCTAAGAGTTTTTGCGCTCGTTTACAAGCGTTGTAAGCTGCCAAATTTCTTCGCCAATATCAATTCCGCGAGGGCATTGTCTTGAACATGCTCTAACTGACTGGCATGCGCTAATACCGTCACTGCTGTCTATTAGATCAAGACGATGCTCTGTTGCGTTGTCTCTGGAATCGTAAATAAAACGAGCCGCATTAACCAATGCTGCAGGCCCAATAAAGGCTTCTCCGCCTGCATAAATTGGGCAAATTCCTTCGCAAGCACCGCACATAATGCAATTGCTCAAAAGCTCAAATTTTTTAAGTTCCTCAGGATGTTGCAAAAACTCAATAAGCTGGAGTTTCCCTTCAGTATTTCTCGTAGAAACGTTAGATGCTTGCAAATAAGGTTCTAAGCGTTTTATTTGTGAAATCATAGGCGAAATATCGCAAATAAGATCTCGCTGAACTGCAAATCCTGAAAGTGGAGCAAGCTCAATAATACCAAAAGTGCCATTTTGCAAAGTGGTAGTTTCTTTAGATTTTTGCTGTAAAGTTGGCGATTTTTCCGACTGTGAGGAGCTGCTAGCAGTGCCAGTTTTTCTAAAGCCTCGAGATTGCACGCTATTTGTGCTTTCAGGACGTGCGTTTGCGCCAATAGTTGCACTGCATAGTAAGGTTGGCATGCCATTTACGTTTGCAGCGTCAGAACCGCAAACGCCGTGACCGCATGAGTATCGGAAAGCTAAAGTTGGGTCGATTGTGCGTTTAATAGCTAGTAAACAGTCAAGAATAGTGTCAGTAGAATGAACGCGTAAACTGTAATCTTGAACCCAATGCTTACCTTGAATTCGTTTTGGAGAAGATTCGTAAGATTCGGAAGATTCACTGGATTCACTAGATATTCTGGATTCACTAGATTTTGAAGAATTATTTATGTTATTTTCTGAAGAATCTAGTTTTGCGAAAGGATTACTGCGCTTTCTGCGCGCAAAAGGACTTTCTCTGCGCTTGTGCTCTGTCTGTTTACTGTTTGAATCATCTTCAGATTTATTAAATGGAGTAAAGCGTGAAATACGCAAAGTAACAAGCGCAGTGTTATCACCAAGCTCATTACTCATTGCAAACCTCCAATACGTACTGTTCTAGTTTGCCACAATACTTGCACAGAACTAGAACTGATTGCGTCGTTATTTAGTCGCGTGGATATTCGTGTGGTAGAGATTTGAGATTTTTCGCACTGAGCGCGGCGAACGTCAGAGCCGCAGGCTGCTGATTCGCCAAGCGAAGAAGAAAAATCGAAAAATCTCTGCGATTGAATGAGGTTATTAACGATTAAACACGCAGAGTTTGGGGGATTTCTCTACGAGCACTAAAAGAGGACTGAGGAAGCAACATTCCTTAAAGAACAAAGCAGACAGTAAAACCTTTAACAGCCAAAGCGACTGAAGGACGGGACGTGCGAGGAGAGAAATCCCACGAAACTCGCGCCACATTAAACGAATTGTAATATAAACTTGTAGCTTGATTACTGTTTTTGAAGTTTGTCTTGCTCCTCACGTTAGGCTTGAACTATGACTGACGCTTTATTTTTGCTTGATACTGATCACGATAATGCTCCTGTGCTTGCAGAAGGAATCGAAGAAGGGTGGACGATTGCGCTTCCATCTCAAGTAAAACGTCACGCTATATCCGCAATGCGGTTATCAGAAGGCGATGCTTTGCAACTTTCTGACGGCAAAGGCTTGCGCATTCACGCAAAAGTTACGGATGTCGAAAACGGCTTGGTTCGTGTAGAAGCATTTACTAGGGAAGCTCCTCGCATGACTAGACTTGCGCTTGTTCAAGCTTTGGCAAAAACAGGTCACGATGAGCAAGCAATTGATATGGCTACGCAAATTGGCGTGGATGAAGTAATCCCTTGGTGTGCGGATCGTTCAATTGCAAAGTGGAAACCTGGTCGCACAGATAAGCGTTGGAGTCAGGTTTTACAGTCTGCTACAGAGCAATCTCGCCGAGCATGGATGCCTGAACTTCAAGAATGTGTTTCAAGCAAGCAAATAGTGGCAATATGTAGACGTGCGTGCGTTTACGGAAATCTCGTAGTTGTATTGCATCAAGACGCAACTGATTGCTGGAATCAAATAGAACAAGCAGTAAATACTCTTAGCGAGCGCTGTTTGGAGGATGGTAAAGAGCGTACTGTTTACGTTTTGGTTGGGCCAGAAGGCGGTATTAGTGACGATGAAGTGTCAATGTTTATTGATGCTGGTGCTAAAAGCTGCGTTTTAGGCAGTAATATTCTTCGCGCATCTACTGCAGGTCCTGTAGCTCTTTCTCTTCTTTCGCGCGCTTTAGGACGTTACGAATAATCGCATAAATCGTATCTAAAAGTGCTCATAATTGTGTAAAATAATAAGAAGAGCGTCGATTGCTTTTTGGCTTTTGGCGTTGATTTCATTTAGTAACAAATAGGGGAGAAACAATGAGTGATATCACTTACAATACTGATGCTGATTGCATTTTTTGTAAAATTGTTGCTGGGGAAATACCGAGCAGCAGAGTTTATGAAGACGATTCGGTAGTTGCTTTTAAAGATATTAATCCGCAAGCAAAAGTGCATGTGCTGATTGTGCCACGCAATCACTATAAGAATGTTGCTGAGCTTGCTAGTAAAGCTCCTGAAACTTTGGCTCATATTGCTGGTGTCGCACAAAAAATTGCTGATGATGAATTCAACGGTGATTATCGACTCGTATTTAATACTGGTATTGATGCTGGTCAAACAGTGTTTCATGTTCATGCTCATGTATTGACTGGCGAAAAACTTGTAGAAGGTAGCTTGTAAACCGTGACGAAAAGTACTACGCGTTTTGTGCAAATTCCTAGCGAATTAAGCTCGGTTGCAGTTTTAGGTGCTGCAGATGCTGGTTTGCGTGAAGTAGAACATGCTTTTCCAGAAGCAGATATTACTGTGCGAGGCAAAGATGTTCAAATTGTTGCTCGTTCAGCTAGAGCAGATGAAGATGCAGCTAAAGCTGAGTATGCGTTTAGGCGCATGATTGATGCAGCTTACGAACAACCTATGGATGCGTACGAAGTAAGACGCATGCTTGAGCGTGATATTTTGCATAACGATGAACACAATGTGCGTATAAACCGTATCGGTCATGATGGTGGAGTGCTTGGAAATAGTATTATTTCTTCGTCGTATGCAATTAATAATTCTGTTTCGCGTGCTGAAAATGAGTTTTCAAGAGATTCAAGTGAGCTGTTGCCTTCTAACGAAGAAGCGCATCGCCGTGCTATGAGCAGAAGAGCTCGAATGAGTAAAGGCGTGATTACGTTTGCTGGAGGAAATCCTGTTCGCGCAAAAACTGCTGGTCAAACAGCGTACGTGCAAGCAATGGATTGCAATATTGTAACGTTTGGAATTGGTCCTGCAGGTACCGGAAAAACGTATTTAGCAGTTGCTAAAGCTGTTCGTGCATTGGAAGATGGAAGAGTTCGCAGAATTGTTCTTACTCGTCCTGCTGTTGAAGCTGGCGAAAACTTAGGATTCTTGCCTGGTACTTTAAACGATAAAGTTGATCCATATTTGCGCCCACTCTATGATGCACTTTCTGACATGCTTGGATCTGCACAATTAAAACGCTATCTTGACGAGAATGTTGTTGAAGTTGCTCCTCTTGCTTATATGCGAGGTCGCACATTAAACGATGCTTTTGTTATCCTTGATGAAGCACAAAATGCGACTGTTCAGCAATTAAAAATGTTCCTAACTCGACTCGGTTTTAATACAACCATGGTGATTACAGGAGATAGTACGCAAGTTGATTTAGCAGTTGTGCGTTCTGGTCTTGTTTCTATTGAGAAGATTTTGGGCGAAGTTAAAGATATTGCTTTTGTGCATTTGCAAGCAGAAGACGTTGTGCGTCATGCTTTGGTTGGTCGTATTGTGGAAGCATACGAAAATTACGATGCAATGCTTGAGCGTAAAAAACGTGAACGTACTAAAGAATCTACTGAGAGGAATAACGAATAAATCATGAGCATTGAAGTCATGAATGAAACAGTGTGGAATATTGACGCTAAAATCTTCTCGGATCTTGGAATGTGGGTTCTTCAACAAATGAAAGTAAGTACGCATTCGGATTTATCGATTACTTTTGTTGATCCAGAGCCAATTGCTTGTTTGCATGAACGTTGGATGAACCTAGAAGGCCCAACGGATGTTATGAGTTTCCCAATGGACGAGCTTACTCCTGGAAGCGATGAAAAAGTTTCTGAAGGAATGCTTGGAGACTTGGTGATTTGCCCGTGGGTTGCTCAACAGCAGGCGCTCGCAGCTGGGCACAGTACTATGGAAGAAATGTTGTTGCTAACTATTCATGGTATTTTGCATTTGCTTGGCTACGATCACACTACTCCGGAAGAAGAAAAGCAAATGTTTGGTTTGCAACGTCAACTAATGCTTACTTTTTTCGCTGCTAGATCTGGAGAATTGTATGATGCAACTTTGCCAGAAGGTGCAGTAAACGAGCTTGAGCGTTACGATGCTGAGCATGAAGCGAGTAGCGTCAAAAATAAAAATAAAAAACAGCATTAAAGCGCATTAAGAGCATAATTATGGAATATATTAAGCAAATATTTTCTAGCATATCAGTTCCGCAATTGCCGTTGCATATCTGGATTGGTTTAGCTGCATTGCTTATGCTGGCAATGCTGCTTGTATGGCTTTCGCTTGCAATGGCTGCTGCAGAAGGTGCAGTGCCTAGAGTTACTCGTGCAAGCTTAAATAATCTTATGATTGAAGCGCAAACGCATGATGATGAAACTAGTGCCATAGTGCGTATGCGTCGAATTGCTAGAATCCACCGCGTAAAAAAACTGATTGCTGACCGTTATACAACTTCTGGAGCATGTGCTTTTGTGCGTGTTCTATGCAACGTTTTAGATGGAGTTTTGTTTGCTTCTTTAGCTGCATTTTTCGGCTCGCCTTTATGGGTAACTCTTATTATTGGTGTTGTTGTTTCAGTAGTTGTAGCTGTGATTTCTATTCTTGTTCGTCCACGTTCAGTTGGTGCGGCTCAACCTGTAGCAAAGTTGATGCGACTTTCTCGCATTGTGTCTATTGCTATTGCGATTAATCCTTTAGTGCATATTGCTAGCGATGTTGACGTCACTTCTAGGAAAAAGCATGTTGATCTTTCAGATGATGAAGCTTTGGAAGATATTCAGCTGGATCAAGCAAAGGCTAGTATTGACCGACTTGTTGAAGCGAATGATTTCGATCCGGAAGTTTCGGAAATGATGCGCAATGTGCTCACGCTTTCAGATACTTTGACTCGCGAAATAATGGTGCCTAGAACCGATATGATTTGCGTAAAAAGTGACGAAACGCTGGAAAATTTCCTTAAATTATGCTCTCGCTCAGGATTTTCTCGAGTTCCCGTTATTGGAGATTCTGTAGATGATTTAGTAGGCGTTGCTTATTTAAAGGATGCTGTACGCGCTACTGTGTTTAATCCTGCAGCATCTTCTAGAGCAGTTGAAACAATTAGCCGAGACCCCATGCTTGTTCCGGAGTCGAAGCCTGTTGACGATTTATTCCATGAAATGCAACGAATTCGCCAGCATGTGGCAGTAGTAGTTGACGAATACGGCGGTATTGCTGGCTTGGTTACTATTGAAGATGCTATTGAGCAAATTGTTGGCGAGTTAGAAGATGAGCACGATCGCACTCAGCATGCAGATCCAGAAGAAATACGTGACGGTGTGTGGAAAATGCCTGCTCGAACGTCAATTGCAGATTTGGAAGATATTTTTGAAGTTCATATTGACGAAGACGATGTGGATACTGTGTTTGGTTTGCTTACGAAGTTGATTGGTAATGTGCCGATTGTTGGTTCTAGCGCTGTTACGAGAGGACTAAAATTAACTGCTGTAGATTCAGCTGGTAGGCGAAAGAAAGTATCTACTATTTTAGTAGAGCGAGATGCGCAAGTTTTGGAAGAGTCTAAGGATAATCAAAACGATATTAGCTCTTCCGAAAAATCTGCTGAAAGCAAACAAACTAACGCTTTGAAGCAAGCTAGTACTATGAAACAAACGAATATGATGAAATAAAGAACTGGACGGTAAGAATAACGTGAATAATATTAACAACTTTGACGACGCTGATGACTTCGACGATACTGATGACTTCGATGGCACTGATGATTTCGACGACGAGATGTTTGCAAATCTTGACTCATCAACTCGCGCCACGATTCCGACTCCTGATTTTCACGGTTATCGTTCCGGTTTCGTAGCTGTAGTTGGTAGGCCAAACGTTGGTAAGTCAACGCTTATGAACGCTCTTATTGGAACGCAAATTGCTATTGCGTCTTCTCGTCCGGAAACTACGCGTAAGGCTATTCGCGGAATTGTTACAACCGACAATGCGCAAATGGTGTTGGTTGATACTCCTGGTATTCACCGTCCGCGTACGCTTCTTGGTCAGCGTTTGAACGATATTGTTGACGAGTCGCTTGCGGATGTTGACGCGATTGCATTCTTGCTTCCAGCAGACCAGGAGATAGGGCCAGGAGACAGGCGAATTTTAAGCCGTCTTCGCTCTGATTTTGCTAAAAAAGATGAGAAGGGCAATTGGACTTGGAAGGTTCCGCTTATCGGTATTGTTACGAAAATCGATACGCTTAGCCGCAGCGAGTTAGTTGCGCATTTGCTTCAAATTCAGCAGTTTGCCGATTTTACGGATATTGTGCCAGTTAGTGCGCTGGAACGCGACAATGTTGACGAAGTTAAGAATGTTTTGATTCAAAACTTGCCGGAAGGTCCGCAAATGTATCCTGCGGATCAGCTTAGCGAGGAAAGCCCAGAAAGTATGATTTCGGAGCTTATTCGCGGCGCATTTTTGGAAGAATTGGACGACGAGTTGCCTCACTCTTTAGCTGTTGTAGTTGACGATATTGTGTATCCGGGTGGTGGTGATGATACTCAATACGACGACAATAAAGCGCATGTGCTTGTGTCTGTTTATGTTGAGCGCGATTCGCAAAAGCCGATTATTATTGGCCATCGTGCGGAGCATTTAGTGCGCGTAAAGAAGCGTTTGCGCACGGCAGTAAATCGCATTACTGGCACAAAAGCTGTGCTTGAATTGCATGTGAAGGTTGCAAAAGGATGGCAGAGCGACCCTAAGAAGCTTGAGCGTTTGGGATTCTAGGCTATTTTTGGGTTAATTTCGTTATATATGTCTCACTCATGATACATTTGTAACGTTTTTTGGGTCAAATCCGTTACATATGTCTCGGCGATGAGACATTTGTAACGTTTTTTGGCTGATTTTCGTTAGATTTGTCTCGGAGGTGAGACAAACATAACGCTCGTCGTAAGTCAGCTCAGTCTAGTCTCATTCTGTCTCAAATAGCCTTTATCCACATTGATCGAAATCTATTGTGCATTCATTGCTTATCTCATAATCTCAGGCTTATGAAAAAGTCTAATGTTAAAAGCATGCTCAAAAAAGCTGAGTTTGAGCATCGTTGTTTTCATCCAATCAGCAATTCGCAAAGGCAGTGTGCTTATAGGTACACTAGGTCAGGATTGCTTGTGAGAGTATTTTCAGGTCTTTATGCAAGAACAGAGTATTGGCAAAATTTGTATACAGCTGAGCAAATTCGCCATATAGCGTTTTCTTTGATGGATATTCATCCAGACTGGAAATTTACAGGTGTTACTGCTGCTGCGCTAATCGGCTACGATGTTGTGAATGATTATGATCACATAGCATATGATTATAAAACTGATTATAAAACTGGTAAAAATCGTGATTGCTCCAAAATGTTGCAGTCTCAATCAACTCCAATTTACGTTCGCACTATGACCAGAAAGTCTGTAAATGATAATCCGTTGCTACGTAGAATTAATGCAACAGGCAGAGAGATGGATGGCACTAGTGATGATGTTCGAATTGTGCGGGGAAGAGAGGGAAGTGGCGGTCGCTTAGTTGCCCTTCCGCATTTAAGTGACAATATAAATTACGAAGTTCGAAGTCATATTGTAGATAAGAGCACAATGCTTTTCGATGTTGCAAATAGCGTTAATTTTAGATTAGCATTGTCGATTTTTGATTCTGCGGCTCGCGATAATGTTGATTTTGCTAAAGTCATTTCTATTTGTGAAAGTCGATATTCGACTTTGGATGTTAATAATTATAAAAGTGTTGCTGCAACAACAACCTCTGATTTATTTGAAAGCACATTTTTTGGAAGATGCTGTGAAACTAGAGTAGATAAGTTTCTTTCACTTAGACGTCTCTGCTATTTTGCAAGTGGATTAAGCGAAAATGGCGGGGAATCGTTCGCGCGAGGAACGATGATTTCGCTCGGATTTATGGTGCCAGAATTGCAACGCGAGTTTATATTACCGCACTCAGGTGGCAAGTATAGGTGTGATTTTTTGTGGCGGCTTCCCAATTCTGAGTTGATTGTTGGCGAGCTTGATGGGCATTCAAAGTATTACGTTGATTCGGATAATTTTATGCATACTAACGTCGATTTTAATTCGTCTTTCGATAATCGAATGTTGCGTAAATCGTACAATCCTAGTGTTATTAATCGCAATATTGACAGGCAGGCTGAGCGTGAAGCGTTGCTTATGAAGGAGTGTGGAGTAAGCAGGATTGTGCGTTTTACCATCCCGGATATTGTTAATCCTAAAAGGATTGAGAGTAAGTTGATTGATGCAGGAATTCCTAGGATTATTAAGATGCTGTGATTTATGCGAGTGATAGTGGCTGTGCGCTGACTTTGTGTCGTTGGATTTGTATCGCGCGTTGTAACGTGTTAACTACATTTTCTGTTTTGCATCAGATTTGTTATATATGTCTTGGAGGTGAGGCGTTTGTAACGTTTTTTGACCTAATTTCGTTAGATTTGCATCATTGATGAGACATTTGTAACGTTTTTTGGCTGATTTTCGTTAGATTTGTCTCGGAGGTGAGACAAACATAACGCATAAGCATGTGGTCGAGGCAAAACGCGGGAGTGTGGGAGGATAGATATGAAACGCGGGAGTATGGGGTAGATACGAAAAACCGCGGTAGACTAGTTAATTACAAGTCAAGCCGCGGCTTTGCGATATGCACTTAGTTAAGTTAAGTTCAGCTAACTTAACTTAAACAAACTACTTTTTGCGCGTCGTATACATTTGCGTATTAAGTAAAGTAGTGTAACGCTTAATAACTCGTGGACGAATAATCTTCATAGACGCAGTCATTAAGCCGTTTTCTTGCGTAAACTCTTCTGGCAAAATAATGAACTTTCGCACAGATTCTGCGCGTGACACGCCTTCGTTGGCAAGATCTATAAACTTTTGCACTTCAGCACGAACAACAGCATTATTAGCAGCCTCTTCCATGCTCATAGTGGCGTCAAGACCTTTGAGTTTAAGCCAATTTCGCAAAGTTTCTTCGTCTAAAGTAACAAGTGCAGAAATAAATGGACGCTTATCTCCAAGAACGAGAGCTTGAGACACAAGTTCGCATCTCTTAATCATCTCTTCAATAGGTCCAGGAGCAACGTTCTTACCGCCAGCAGTAATAATCAAATCCTTCTTACGGCCGGTAATATAAAGCATGCCATCGTCGTCAATTCGTCCCAAATCGCCTGTCGCATACCATCCGTCTTTAGTAAATGAAGTTTCTGTTGCTTCATCGTTTTTGTGATACTTGTGGAATACGCAAGTGCCTTTAATTTGCACTTCGCCGTCGGATGCGATTCGCAAAGTAAAAGCTGGGAATGCAATGCCAACAGAACCTTCTCGGAATGGAACTCCAATAGGAGTAAACGCACATGGTGCAGTAGTTTCTGTAAGACCATAACCTTCGTACACAGGAACTCCTGCGCCGCGGAAGAATGAAAGCAATTCAGGATCTAGAGGAGCACCACCTGCAACAATCCAGCGTGCGCGACCGCCAAGAGCTTGACGAAGTGGACGATAAACAAGTGGATCGTAAGCAGTGCGGCGAGCCTTAGTAAGAGCCTTAGCGTCACCAAATTCCTGAACTTCCTTCATATACTGCTGAGCCGTCACAACAGCACCCTGGAAGGCCAAGCCTTTAGCACCGTGACCAGCCTTCTGCGAAGCTGCGTTATAAACCTTCTCAAGAACTCGAGGGACAACAATCATAACTGTAGGTTTTGCAACTTGCAAATCGGAAATCAAAGTAGGAATACCTTGAGCAATATAAATGCGTAACGTACTTGCAACGACAATATAGTTAATTGCTCTTGCAAAAGAGTGCGCTTGAGGAAGGAACAGAAGCACAGATCCGTCTTTTTCGCTAAGCAAATTTGGCAAGTAAACAGGCAAATTCAACGCTGTAGTGCAATAGTGTTCGTGAGTCATTTCCACACCTTTAGGTGCAGCTGTGGAACCAGAAGTATAAACAATAGAGCACAAGTCTGTTTTCTTTACAGAATCAATGCGAGCGTCTAGTTCCTCATCGCTAACAGCGTATCCGAAAGCTTGAAGTTCTGCCAAGCCGCCTGTTTCAATGCAAATAATGCGTTCCAAGCTTGGGCATTCTTCAATAGCTCCATCAGCTTTATCTCGCATGTCAGTTGTTTCAACAATAAGGAAACGCGAGTCGGAATTATTCACAATATTGCGAATTTGCTCAGCTGAATCCGTGTCATAAATAGTTGCAAGAACACCGCCGCAAGCCATAACTGCTGCGTCTGTTACATCCCACTCGTATGATGTTTTGCACATAAAAGCAACAGCATCGCCTTTGCGCAATCCGTAGTGCATCAAACCTTTTGCAGCATCGCGTACTTCTTGAAGGAACTGATTAGCTGTTTTTGTGACCCACTTATCGTTTTCTTTATAAGTGTAAAGAGGATCGTCGCCCATACGTGCTGCGCGATCTGCGTATAAGTCATAAATGCTTGTGCCTTCGTCAAGAGGTGCTGCGCTTTCGGTTTTTGTGGTCAGCAAGCCTGTTTCCGGATCGATAAACGTCGTTGTTGGCATTTGCGCGCCCCACTCTTCTACGTGTGGAAGGCGTTGCTTTTGTGAAAGTAAAGTATTTGTGTTTTCTTGATCCGTATTAAGGTAGTCTGGTTCGCCTGCACGGTCATCGCTGACTGGGTGCGCGAAGTTACTGCCAATACGCAATGCTTTACGGGCAAGATTAAACGCTTGCTGTTGGAGTGCATTAAAAACGGACACATTTGCTCCTTCATTATGCCAAACGGCTTGCGGATTAAGCGCACATCATAGTATCATGCTATGCGCTTGCATACTATTAACTATAATAATCGTTCGTATGCTCAAGTAGCAGTTATATTCGATTTGATTAGTAATAATTTTGTATTTGCCATAAGTCGTAGCCTGTCGTTAGAATAGCAAAGTTGCTTTGGCGAGGGAATATGCCACTAGCTTGCGATTAGCTTGTTGGCAGAGTTCCGTTATCGACTGGGCTGATAGCCTCTTATGGTTTTCGGCGCGTCGGTGCGCCTGAAGCTGGATTAACAAACTAAACTATCCAGACCATAAGGAGACCGATATGGCTACAAAAATTGCTCTTGAAGGTGAATTGCGCACTGAGTTTGGTAAGGGTGTTGCTCGTCGTTTGCGCGTAGCTAAGCTGATTCCAGCAAGCCTTTATGCTGGCGGTGCTGAACCAGTGCATGTTACTCTTCCAATGCGCGAAACCACTTTGGCTTTGCGTCACGCTAATGCTTTGTTCACTATTAAGTTTGGCGAGGAATCTCGCATTGCAGTTGTTAAGGATGTTCAGCGTAACCCTGTTAAGCGCATTGTAGAGCACATTGACTTCTACGAAGTTAAGGCTGGCGAAAAGATTGACGTTGAAGTTCCAGTCTTCGTTGAAGGTACTCCAAAGGGTGCTGCTGTTGCATTCGTTGACGTTCAGGAGCTCAAGGTTCGTGCAGACGTTGCTAACTTGCCAGAGCGTTTGGTTGTTAACGTTGATGGTTTGACCGACGGCACCAAGGTGTTTGCTAAGGATGTCAAGCTTCCTGAGGGTGTTGAGCTCGATATGGATGGCGAAGAATCCGTTGTGAGCGTCACTGTTCCTGAAGATGCTGCTACAGCCGAAGCTGCTGCTCCTGCTGCAGATGCCGCCGCTCCAGCTGCTGCTCCTGCTGCAGAAGAAAAGTAAGTTTAAAATAAGTTAACGTATTTAATTACTAATTAACTTATAATTTATAACTTATAAAATAGTTTAAAATTTTAAGCCGCATAAGTCAGTTCTTATGCGGCTTTTTCGTATAAAATCATTGAATTTTCTAAATAAATTTTAGTTTAAAGCGTATTTTTTGAAATATTTTTTGAAAAATTTTGGCGTGTAAGTTTTGCGAAAAACAAGAATCGTATTATTCTATACGTTAATTGCGGTAAAAGGCAAGTAGAAATAATCCACATAGAAAAGAGACATAATGGCTGATTTAGAAGTAGCTCCAGAGTTTTCTGACGCTTATGAGTCTTATGATCATAGCGATACAGCTCTGTTGAACAAATTGGCTGGCAACTTTGAAGTTCTGCCGAATGATAATCCAGTTTCGGACGCAAAGCGCAACGAACTTATTGATAAGCCTGCTTTCGGTCAGATTTTCTCCGACAATATGGTTCATATGTCTTGGACTAAAGGCGAAGGATGGTCTGATCGTCGTGTAGAGCCTTACGGTCCATTGAAAATGGATCCAGGTGCATCTGTGTTGCACTATGCTCAGGAATGCTTTGAAGGTTTGAAGGCTTACAAGCGCGCTGATGGCTCTATTTGGCTTTTCCGCCCAGATATTAATGCTGCTCGTTTCCAAAATTCTGCTAAGCGTTTGTATTTGCCAGAACTTTCTATTGACGACTTTATTGGATCGGTTGCAGCTTTGGTAAAGCGAGATAAGCAATGGGTTCCAAGCCGTCGAGAGTATACGCTTTACATGCGTCCATTCATGTTTGCTTCTGAGCCATTCCTTGGTGTGCGTGAAGCTCATGAAGTTGAATACTGTGTTATTGCTTCTCCATCTGGTCCATACTTCAAGGGTGGTTTGAAGCCTGTTAGCATTTGGGTTGAAGATCAGTGGTTCCGCACTGGTCCTGGCGGTACTGGTTTTGCTAAGTGCGGCGGAAATTATGCTGCTTCCTTGCTTGGTGAATACAAGGGCATTGAGCACGGTTGTGAGCAGGTGTGCTTCGTTGATGCTGCAACCAAGACATATTTGGAAGAGCTTGGCGGCATGAACATGTTCGCACTCCACAAGGATGGTCATTTGGAAACTCCATCTCTCACCGGCAGCATTCTTCCTGGCGTTACACGTCGTTCTTTGATTCAGCTTGCTGAGGAAGCAGGTCATAAGGTTGTTGAAACCATGATTCCTCTTCAAGGATTGCTTGACGACATTCGTTCTGGCGAGGTTACTGAAGTCTTTGCTTGCGGTACTGCTGCAATCATTACACCAATTGGTCGCTTTAAGTCCGATGAATTCGACCTTAAAGTTGCCGATGGTGGCGTCGGTGAGTTGACTCAAGCTTTGCGCGACGAGTTACTCGGCATTCAGCTCGGTGATGTCGAAGACAAGCATAACTGGATGTGGAAAGTTTGCGACTAATTTATATAAGTTAGTTAATATTATCTAATCTAATATTGCTTATGGCGCGTCGTACTCTATATTTAGATATCGTATAGAGTGCGGCGCGTCTGCTTGTTGCGCGCAATGTTTCGGTGAATTTGTTTGAAGGGAAATGCTTTGGAAGGCGCGTTAGGGGACAACATCTTCTTTCTTATAGTTGAGTATGTTGCTATGGGATGTTGTGGAATGGTTGGTGGCATGTGGGCTATTCGTAAAAAGTACGATGTTTTTGCCATTATTGCCACTTCTTGGATCACTGCGTTGGGCGGCGGAATTGTGCGCGATGTTTTACTTGGAGCATTGCCGCCTGTTGGTATTGCTGATCATGGTTTTGTGATTACTGGATTGCTTTCCGGTGTAATTGTTGCAGTTGCGCACCCGGAGATTGATAAGTGGCGTTGGTTTATGCTTACGATTGATGCGCTAGCTTTGGGATTATTCGCTGTGAACGGCACGGCAAAAGGCTTAGATTTTCATATGTCGGGCACGACTTCAGTATTTTTAGGAATGGCAACTGCTTTGGGAGGCGGTTTGATTCGCGACATGATTTTGAACCAAGTGCCTGTTATTGTGCGAGATAAGCATTGGTATGCTTTACCTGCTGCTTTTGGATGCGTATTAACTGTTTTTGTTGTAAAAGCAAAGCATGCAGGTTACTTTGGTTTAACTGTTGAAATATTGCTTGATATTCTTATTGTTGCTCTTGTTGTTGCAATGCGCTTGTTGTCTGTGAAACTAGATTTAACTTTATTTGGAGCAATGAATCGCACAGAACCTATTAAGGTTAGACGTCCTCGTATTCGTCGTATTAATAATCGTCGTCGTTAATATTGCATGCGATGATAAAAATAATCCCCAGCACCGATTGGCACTGGGGATTTTTCCTTACATGCTGTGTTATGCAGTTACCTGCACAAACTTCACAGAGCGTTAATCGCTACAGCAAGACCAGACTTGCGGTTTGCAGCCTGATTCTTATGAATCACGCCACGACCTGCAGCCTTGTCAAGCTTCTTAGCGGCTACTGCGAAAGCGGCCTGCGCTGCAGCCTTATCACCAGCGGTGATGGCTTCACGAGTAGCACGAATAGCGGTCTTCAAAGCAGACTTTACTGCTACGTTACGCTTGTGTGCTTTCTCGTTGGTGAGAACACGCTTTTTCTGCGACTTAATGTTTGCCACTGTTACTCCAAACGACGTTTGCTATATAAGGACATACAAAGAGTAAGCATAGCATGCTTCTTGGATAACGTTATTACTTACTGTGGTGCGAGTTTTTCTGATGTTTCTTTTCGTAAACTAGGGTAGTAGAGTTGGTAAGATTAATTACTTGCGTAGCTTACGCAATTTAATATTATCCGCGTATTTAATAAGGAGATGCTTGCTTTGATTACACCGCATAACCAGCCAGGATTTACGGATCAATCGTTGATACGCAATTTCTGCATTATTGCGCATATAGATCATGGCAAGTCCACTGTAGCAGATCGTATTTTGCAACTTTCAGGAATTGTGCCAGAGCGTGAAATGCGAGACCGTTTCTTGGATCGCATGGATATTGAGCAAGAGCGCGGTATTACTATTAAATCGCAGGCTGTTCGCGTTCCTTGGACTTTTGAAGGCAAAGAGTATTCGCTTGGAATGATCGATACTCCTGGTCACGTCGATTTTACTTACGAAGTTTCGCGCGCGCTGGCAGCATGCGAAGGTGCAGTGTTGCTTGTTGACGCAACTCAAGGCATTGAAGCGCAAACTCTTTCTAATCTTTATATGGCAATCGACCACGATTTAACAATTATTCCTGTTCTTAACAAAATCGATTTGCCAAGTGCTGAACCAGATAAGCATGCTGAAGAAATAGCTGGATTAATTGGCTGCAAGCCGGAGGACGTATTGCGTGTTTCTGGTAAAACCGGCGAAGGTGTTAAAGACTTACTTGATCAAATTGTGCTGGAAGTTCCAGCCCCAAGCGGAAATCCTGATGCCCCTGCTCGCGCTCTTATTTTTGACTCAGTCTACGATTCGTATCGCGGAATTGTCACCTATATTCGTATGGTTGATGGCGAGCTTAAGTCGCGCGAAAAATTGCATATGATGGGCATTGGCATGACGCACGATCCTATTGAAATCGGCGTTATTAGCCCAGATATGACTCCAACAAAGGCGCTTGGAGCAGGCGAAGTTGGCTACGTAATTACAGGCGCAAAAGACGTGAGTCAATCTAAAGTTGGCGACACCATTACTAGCGCCGTAAATCCTGCATCTGAGCCTTTGGATGGCTACCGTGACCCTAAACCTATGGTTTACGCAGGTCTTTTCCCAATTGACAACGCGCAATTTCCAGATCTTCGAGATGCTCTCGACAAGCTAAAACTTAACGACGCGGCTCTTATTTACGAGCCAGAAACTTCGGTTGCGTTGGGCTTTGGTTTCCGTTGCGGATTCTTAGGTCTTTTGCACATGGAGATTGTTTCCGAGCGTTTAAGCCGCGAGTTTGGCTTGGATCTTATTTCCACTGCTCCTAACGTAACTTACGATGTAACTAGTGAAGACGGCAGTGAGCATCATGTAACGAATCCTAGCGAGTTTCCAGAAGGCAAGATTAAGCGCATTATTGAGCCAATGGTTGCTGCAGATATTATTACGCCGAAAGAATTTATTGGTGCTGTAATGGATTTGTGCCAGGAACATCGCGGAGAAATGGGCACAATGGAATACATTAGTGCAGACCGCGTGGAAATGCATTACAGGATTCCTCTTGCAGAAATCGTTTTTGACTTCTTTGATCAGCTTAAAAGCCGCACAAAAGGCTATGCTTCTCTTGACTACCACGAAGATGGCGAGCAGTCTGCGGATCTTGTGAAAGTTGATATTCTTATTCAGGGAGATAAGGTTGACGCTTTTAGCGCAATCGTGCACCGAGATAAGGCTTATTCTTACGGCGTTATGATGACTAAGAAGCTTCGTGGACTTATTCCTCGTCAGCAGTTTGAGATTCCAATTCAGGCGGCAATCGGCTCTAGAATTATTGCTCGCGAAACTATTAGCGCTCTTCGAAAAGACGTGCTCGCTAAATGCTACGGCGGCGATATTACGCGTAAACGCAAGCTTCTCGAAAAGCAGAAGGCTGGTAAGAAGCGCATGAAGATGCTCGGACACGTTGAAGTTCCGCAGGAAGCATTCGTTGCGGCTTTGGCTACAGACGAGAGCGCAAACGACAGAGACACTAAAGATAAGATTCGCGCAGCGCAAAAGTCTGAAGGATGAGTTTAGAGTTGGATGCTGAATTAAATAAATCAGCTATGCAAACTAAAAGTATGCCTTTTGAAGTGTACGTGCACGTGCCGTTTTGTTTGCGTCGCTGCGGTTATTGCGATTTTAACACGTATACAGCTCGCGATTTGGGTGAAGGTGCTAGCCGCGAAGGTTATGCGGATGTTGCGATTCAAGAGATGCGTCTTGTAAAAAAATGGCAGGAATATCACGGAATTTTCGAGCCTAAAGCGCAATCTGTTTTCTTCGGTGGAGGCACTCCAACAGTTCTTAAAGCGCAAGATTTAGTGCGAATTTTGCAAGAAATACGTAACTTGTGGGGGTTTAATAAAGACGCGGAAATAACTACTGAAGCAAATCCGGATACTGCAGACGAAAAGTATATTGAAACGCTTGCAGAAGGCGGATTTACGAGAATATCTTTCGGAATGCAATCAGCAGTGCCGCACGTTCTTAAAACTCTTGACCGCACGCATACTCCAGAAAACGTAACTCGCGGTGTAAAAGCAGCAAACGCATATGGTTTGCGTTCAAGTGTTGACTTGATTTATGGAGCTCCGGGAGAGAGTCTAGACGATTGGCGAAAGTCACTAGAAATGGCTTTAAGCCTAGGTGTTAACCATATTTCTGCATATGCGCTGACGGTAGAGCCGCGCACAAAAATGGGCCGTCAAATCGCTGCTGGCACTATTCAAGCGCCAAACGACGATGATGAAGCTGCAAAATACGAGTTGGCAGACGAGCTTTTTAGTTCTGCTGGATTAGAGTGGTATGAGATTTCTAATTGGGCGCGTCCGGGTTTTGAGTCTCGTCATAATCTTGGATACTGGCGAAACATTGATTGGGCTGGAATCGGTCCTGGAGCGCACTCGCACTACAATGCTGCAAATCACATTAGTAAACAAAGCATGGATGATAACGCTTCTTTAGCTAATCCAAACGAGTTTTATAATCTTCGATCATGGGATATTTTGCATCCAAAACATTGGGCTCATGCTATCAACGCAGGAAACGTGCCGTGGCAAAACTACGAATGTATCAATGCAGAAGATGCGCTTATTGAAGAAGTAATGCTTGGGCTTCGCATTAAAGAAGGGCTTGATATTTCACAATTGTGCGAAAAAATGCGCGAAACTAATAAGGTGTTCGATGATTCGCATTTGCAAAAAGTGTTACGCGAAGTGTGTAAGGAAGATTTGGCAGTGTTGCACGAAAATCGCATTATCGCAACGCGCAAAGGTAGGTTGCTCAACGATTTATTAATAGAAAGAATTGTTGACGCGTGTGAAGAAGGTCTTACCGTGCTAAAATAGTGCGTATTGTGTCATAAATGCTTGATATACGAAAATTCAATGTAGAAAGGAACAATCATGGCAAACCGCAAAGAGCGTCGTGCGAAGGAAAGGCAGAGTCGCAAGGGGATTCCTTCTCAATATGACGAAACAAAAGGTCGCGCTCGCGGAGGCATGATTGACGAATACAATTTACAAGAACGTTCTAGAAGACTTCAAGAGAAGGGAACTGGTCCTTGGAAGCCAACTTCTAACGTTACAGCTGAAGAAGAAAGAATTGCTCGAAATATTCGCCGAACTGAATCAGTAGACGACACTTGGAACGCAGTTCGTAAGGTTATTGGCGTTTGCTCGTGGGCTGTGATTTTGGTTTCCGCATTTGCTTTCTTGGTAATAATGTGGCTTCCTAATCAGCCTATTGTGCTTGTTGTAACTGTTGCAGTTCTGTTTGCGCTGGGCGTATTTGGCTTGTTCTTTAGCTTTAGTAATTCTAAACAGAATCCGCGCCTTGACGAGCACGGCACCGCGATTTAGGTTGATTTAGGTGTGTTTATAAATAAATAAATAAAACTGTTTTTAATGAATTAAGGTGGGCACTTGTAACACAATGTGCTCGCCTTTATTTCTTAGAATCTACTCGTTGAATACGTCGGAGTGTGTCCCCGTGCGAGAAGCAGTTAAAACAAGCTCGTTTTCCTTAATTATGTAAATAAGCAGCCAGTCTGGTCTTACATGGCATTCGCGGAATCCTCTGTATTTGCCTTTAAGTGGATGATCTTGGTACGATTCGTCAAGAATCTCTTCGTTGCGTAACTTTTCAAGTAATATATCAACAAGATGTGTATCGTATCCGCGCTTTCTGATTCGCTTCATGTCTCTTTTAAACTGTGAAGTGTACGTTAAAGTAAGCATAATTAATCTTCCTTAAAAACGTCGTCCATCATCTCGGATACTGAGTTATAGCGTTTTGCTGGAATTTTTCCAGATAGAATATCTTCGGCTTCCTTAAACGCGGCGATTGTTTCTTTATTGTATTTTGGCTGCTTTAAGTCGAATGGGAGTCCTTCTACCATAAGCGACTTGTGCAAGAACATGTTGATTGCATCGCTAAGAGTTATGCCGAAGCTGGCGAATAATTCCTCTGCTTGTGCTTTAACATCCTTGGTGACGCGCACGTTGATGCTTGCGGTTTTCGCTGTATTGTTTGATTTCGTTGCTGTTGCGCTGATTGCCATAATATGCTCCTTGATTTTATGTTTATAGTGCTTTGCTTCTATAAGTCGTTAGTTTTTGACGTGTTAATTTTGTCTGTTTTTCTAGTTTTTGATATTCATCTATCAACTTTTATTACATTCTACAATGTATTATTTTGTTTTACAATGCACTATAAACGTTTTACAAAGTATCACGATTGTATTACGTTTGCTGCCTGCTGTTTTTGCTACAAGCTACGCTTCCCGCCTATGTGCGCGCTTACACAATAGGATGATTTACATAGTAGTCGTGAATTGACTGCTTCGAAATAATCTCTTCGCTGCCCTTATCTTCTGGCACACCTATTCTCGCGCGAATCCACGGATCTTCTTTATGCGTTCTTTCGCTGAGCTGATTTCCTGTAAGATTTCCCAGTTTCGCGCACACTTCCTCTATGATTTTCACCTGCTTATAGTCTAAAGTTGCGCATCTTTCTGGAAGAGAAATCAGTAGTTCTTCTTTGCGAATTGTGAATCTTCCTCGATGTCTGTTAAATAATTCCAATGAAACTGGACCGTTCGTCCAAGCTTCAAAATCTTCCGGGAATAGCGACAATCCAGTTGTAGCTAAGCTGTGCGCTTGAGAATAATACACAAGCTTTTGCAGCTTCATAGTTGTCATTGGCCCCATAATTTCCAATATTTTTGCCGCTACGTTAATAATGCCCATCGCGCACCTCCTTTTTCTTCGCAACAAATTAATAGCGATTTTATGAATGGAAAAAGTGAGCGTCAATTCGATTAAAGAAATGTGGACAACTTTTATTATGCGTCGTTTTTTAGCTTGTGTAGTTTTAGCTTGTGTAGTTTTTGGCTTGCGTTAATTTTGTGAATCTATAAGCGCGTAGCCATGTCTTACAAGCACAGATTTAAGTTGCGCAAGATAAGCGAGTGAAGCTTTTGAAAGCTTCGTGCGTTCGTTTGTAATCCAGCCAACAAGCATAGTGTCATCACACTCAAGCGGAATAGTGACGATTTTTTCATTGTTTAAATCGCCGTTATCTATTCCAGTGCAAACGGTGTAACCATTCAATCCAATAATAAAGTTTAAAATGGTAGCGCGGTCAGAAACGTTGATTTTTTTCGGTGGGCGAGTAGGCCAAACAGCCTCTTCTGCGAAGAAGAAACTTCCTTCTTCTCCCTGTTCGTATTGAATAAACGGATACGGTTTCAAATCTTCCAAGCTCAAGCTTTTTCGCACTGCAAGCGGATTATTTCTAGAAAGAAAAACATGCAATCTTGCACGGAAAAGCGGGTGGAACTCCAAATGTTTTTCACGAAGCAGCTTGCCGATTACATCCCTGTTGTAGTCAGAAAGATAAAGAATTCCAAGGTCTGCGCGCATATCGCTTACTTGCTTAATAATATTTTTTGTGCGCGTCTCGCGAATTGAAAACTCGTATTCGTCAGAATGAATACTGCGAATCATATCGACGAATGCTTCAACAGCAAACATATAGTGCTGTGTTGCAACGCTGCATAATTGTGGGCGAGGCTTAGTACTTTTGTAGCGTTCTTCAAGAAGATCCGCCTGCTCAATTACTTGTCGAGCGTACGTCAAAAACTCCGCTCCATCAGCTGTTAATGCAATTCCTTGAGTGGATCTAGTGAAAATCTCAATATTAAGTTCTCTTTCAAGCTCTTTTACAGAAGAACTCAATGCTGGTTGTGAAATATATAATGCTCGTGCTGCTTCGTTCATTGAACCGCAGTCAACGATTTTTACAATATATTTCAGTTGTAGCAAAGTCATATGAGCTTCTTTCGTGAGCTAAAAGTTAAAATAATTATCAAAAATCACATAAATGAGCCGCTAACGAATCTAGCAAAAGGTATAGGCATAACCTAATTCTTAGTTGCTATAACTATAGTTGCTATAACCTTAGTTTCGCATGACCTTAGTAATATAACCTAAATATTTAAGCAAGTATTAAAGATTTACTCCCACTGAAGCTAAATCCTTGCGCGCTTGCTCTGCGGTTGTAAAAACAAATCCATGCATGCCAACTCTATGAGCTCCATCAATATTTGCTGGCTTATCGTCGAAGAAAACAGTTGTTTGCGGATTCAATCCAAATCTACTTATAGCAAGTTCAAAAATTTCCGGTTCTGGCTTATGCAAATGCTCAACACCGGAAATAATAGTTCCTTGCAAAAGAGTAGAAAGTTCTGGGAATTTTTTAAGCGCCAACGGGAAAGTTTCTTTAGACCAATTCGTTAAGCCCCACACTCCGTATCCAGCTTTACGTAAATCATGCAATAAATCAACCATTCCAGGCATCATGCGCGTCAAAACTTGGTCATAATGAGCGCAATACCAACGGAAAGCGCAGGCAAGTTCGCTTCCAAAGCGACGCTCGTATTCAGGCATAAGATCTTTCAAAAGCTCGCCGCCATCCATGCGGTCCTCAAATTCATAGAAGCCGGCTAAATCGTTCTTTCCAAAGCTTCCATTAGGGCAAATAGTATCAACTAAATTCGGGAATTGCTTTTGCAAACAGTTTCGGCAATTCCATTCGAGTAGAACTTTGCAATAGTCAAACATGACGTCATGAATCTCAATATTTTGTGCGTTAGTCATTTGTTTCTACTGCTCCTATTTGTTTCATACGTTATTTTATATTCGCGTATTTTGTTTTGTGCGTTAATCTTGCTTGTTAATTTTGCTTGTTAATCTTGCCCGTTAATTTCGTGCGTTTAATTTTGCGCATTGCTGATATTATTTTGCGCGCTACTTTATATTAATAAGAATCCCAAGAACATGCGGTAATGCATTTATAATGTCGCTTGCAACAATTGGGTGTTCCAAAGTTAAAGCACGCTTTGATTTCACTATGTCTTGCACTAGTTGAGTGTAATTGTTTCCACCGCTACTGCGTGATGCAAACACTGCGCAAACTCCGTGAATCACAGCTGCGCTCGCTGCAATAAGTGCGTAATTTTTGTTATTCGCGTTGTCGTTATTATTGTCGTTTTCGTTATCTTTTTCGTGCTGAGCCAGCAATGCTCCTAAAATTCCTGCTAGCACATCTCCTGATCCTGCAGTTGCTAGCCAAAATGGAGCGTATTGTGCAATATAAATAGGAGAGTGCATCGATGATGGTGATGCAACTGCTGTTGTTGCGCCTTTAACTAACACAGTTGCTCCAGTAAGATTTGCTGCTTTTTGAGCGTAGTGAGTTGGGTTAGCGGATATTTGTTGTGCGCTTACTTCTAAATCGTATCTAGTAAAAAGCGAGCTTAATTCTCCTGCATGAGGTGTGAGAACTACTTTTTCGCAAACTTGTTTTGGTAGTAAGTCTAATGCTCCAGCATCTACGCATATTGGCGGAAGATTGTTATTTAATTGCGTTTCAGCGTTGTCGTTTTCGTTTTTGTTTTTGTTGTCGTTTTCGTTGGAGTATTTTGCAAGTATGCTAGCAATGTATTTTCTTTGAGATAAAGCCGTTTCGTCGTTACAATGACTTTCGTCTGGTATGCCGCATCCAACTGTTATTGCGTCGATTTTTCCGTTTAATTGTTCGTATGCTACTACCTCAGGTGATGCTTGCAATACTAAGTTTTGTGCGCGAAGAGGACCGGCATAACGAACCATTCCAATATTTGCATGTATTGCAGCACTTGTGCTTAATACTGCTGCTCCTGGATAGTCGTTTGATCCGGTAATTATGCCTAGAACGCCTCTTGAATATTTATTATCGCTTGCATGAGGCGTGCGCAATGCTATGGAAGCAAGATGAATATCTACTGATATTTCATTATTTGCAGAGTTTTTATCGTCAGTGTGCGAACTGTCGGGTTTTGCAACGTAATTCATGCCATCTGTATTGCCAAACATATTATTAAGTGTAATTGCTGTTAAGCACATGCAGAGTTAGCTAAACAAGTGTATTGCTGCCTAAACTTATGTATTGTTTCAATTTGTAAACGTTTTGAAAATATTTGTAATTTTTTTGTTATTCTGCGTGTCGCAAGTGCTATGGCGTGTCGCTGCCAGTTTTGCGTAAAAAATAAACAAAAATGCCTGCTAGATAAATTTGTTCAAACGTTATAATCACATTTATTTTTTCGTTGGCATATTAACGTTTTTTATTGCAAGATAAAGCAGAAAGTAGCACTGTCTTTTTTGAAATTTTGCATTATAACAGATGGAAAATTCGCGAAACGCATTTTTGCAAAAATAATTATATTTTTTCACATTTTTTATTGACCGGCATACATATTTTTCTTATGCTATAAGCGTTATTGCGAATGATTATTTTTTTCATGAATAGCTTTCATGAGTACCTCTCACAATCAACCCATGCAATAACAGTTAAAGATTCCCGAAAGGAACGAGTGTGAAAACTTCACGAATTTTCGCAACTGCAGCTGCGGTTGCATTATTAGCAACTTCTATGGGTGCTTGCGGCTCTGCAAAAAATGCCGAAAATAAAGCGAATGGCAATCAAGTAAATGTAGTGGCAACTACAACTCAAATTTGCGATTACGTAACTCAAATCGCTTCAACTGCTGACGCAAAATCTGGATTGAGCCTCAATAAGACGGATTCTCAGGGCAAGAAGTCTGTAATCGGAGCTCCTCAAGACAAAGCAAAGTCAACAATTAATTTGACCTGCTTGCTTGCGCCAAACGCTTCTGCTCATGAGCATGAAATGACTCCAGCTCAATCTAAAGCTCTTTCTAAGGCTGATTTGATGCTCGTTTCTGGTGTAGATCTCGAGCACTTCTTGGATCAAGCTGTGAAAGCTACCGGTTTTAAGGGCACTATGGGTGTAACTTCCGGTATTCTCACTGCTGACGAAATCAAGGATCCAAAGGCTGAGACTTCTAAGGAAAAGGATCTTCCATACAAGGTTGATCGTGGTATCGCTAAGGTGCATGCTGAAAAGTGGCCATTCCCTCCAGAAGAAGGCGAGAAGGAGCCTGAATTCCAGTACGATCCACATATTTGGACCAGTACGAAGAACACGATGATTCAGGTTAAGAATATCGGTTATTTCCTCGGAAAAGCTCTTCCTAAGAGCAAGTCTATTTTCGATGAGCATGTTGAGAAGTTCGTTCAGTCTTTGACTGATTTGGATGCTTGGGCAACTAAAGCTTTGAATAGTGTGCCACAAAAGCATCGTGTTCTCTTCACTTCTCACGATGCATTCGGTTACTTCTCTCGTGACTACAATGTGAAGTTCATTGGTGCAGCACTTTCTGATTTCAACAGCCAGCAGGATGCTACTGCAGATCATATTCAGAAAGCTGCAGAAGATGTCAAGAAGTCCGGAGCTGTTGCGATTTTCGCTGAGAATTCTAACAATTCCAAGTCTATTAAAGCTGTTGCTTCTGCAGCAGGAGTGAAGGCTGTTATTGGCGACGATGCGCTTTATGGAGATTCGCTTGGACCAGTCGGATCTGCCGGCGAAACTTACATCGGTTCCATCGTTCACAATGTTGAAACATTGGTGAAAGCTTGGAATGGTAATGTTCCTGAACTTCCAGATTCAGTTAAGACTGCATTGAAGAAGTAACATATAAATAACAGTAAAAAATAACAGTATCGTAACAGTAACTTTAATAGCGAAACTTTAATAGCGAAGTAAAGAAGTTACTGTTACGAATACTTATTAATAAACTGAAAAGACTGGAAATATAGTGAATAAGAGCGTCCTTGCAATGAAAAATTGCGACCTGGCATACGGTTATAAAACTGTAGTGACTGGTATTAATGGCAGTGTACAAGCCGGGGAAGCTTTGGCTTTAATAGGTCCAAATGGTTCTGGAAAAACAACGTTTTTGCAGGCTATTATTGGTATCGTGCGCGTAAGTCGCGGTGAACTGAAAATGCCTAAGGCTTTGTCTATTGGATATGTGCCACAGCAGGTTGATTTGGATTTAACGTTCCCGATTACTGCGCGTCAAGTTGTTGCAATGGGCTTAAGTAGGCAGACAGGTTTTCTTGGATTGCTTAAAAAAGATCAGAAAAAATCTGTTGAGGATGCTCTTAATCATGTTGGTTTATTAAATCGCGCAGATGTGCGATTTGGTGACCTTTCTGGTGGTCAGCGACAGCGCATTCTTCTTGCGCGCGCTATTGTTGCAAAACCAACGCTTATTTTGCTCGACGAACCTTTTAATGGTCTTGATGAACCGAATCGCCGAGAACTTCTTAATATTATGAAATCAGCAAAGCAAGAAGGTATTGCTTTTGTTGTATCTACGCACGATTTAGTTATTGCAGATGCTATTTGTGAAAAAGCGCTACTTTTAGCTGGTAAGCAGATTGCTTTTGGTGCGCTTAAAGAAGTAATGACTAAAGAAAATATTACTCGCGCATATGGTGGAAGCATGCCAACAGATTCTGTAGGTCTTACGCTTTCGCAAATGTCTGAAGATGATTCTAAAGGAAGCTCTTCAGAAGGCTCGAAAGAAGTTTTCAGCGATGGCTTAAAAATTAGCGAAAGGCAAGATTAATGCTTGCCCAATTAGTTGAATCATTAAGAGAAGTTCTGGAACCAATTCCTGGTTTTGATTTTATTGCTTCTGCTCCTTATATTTTTCGCCCGTTCTGCTTACTTATAGTTCTATCTATAGCTAGCGGAATCGTTGGCGTATTTGTGAACTTGAGATGTGCTGAATTTAATGCGGAAGCTATTGTGCATGGCATATTTCCTGGAATTGTTGTAGGTGCTTTATACGGTGGCATAGATCAAATTATTCCTGGTGCTGCAATTTGTTCAGTATTTTTAGTTGCTGCATTAGTGTGGGCTTCTCGTTCAGCTCGCATAAATGAATCGATTATCGCAACTGTTTTAACTACTTTCTTTGCTCTTGGTGTAGTAATTTCACTAAAAAAAGGTGATATGTCAGGTCAGCTTGAGGCATTGATGTTTGGTAGGCTGCTTGATGTCACTGATGAGCGAATGACTCAAGCAATGTGGATTTGTTTGTTTGCAATTATTGTGCTTTTGACAACTTGGAAACAGCAGATTATTGTTGCTTTCGATCGAGCAAGTGCTCCATTAATGGGAGTTCATACTCTTTTTGTAGATATTGTTCTTAACGTTGGTATTGCTGCGGTTGTTGTTTCTGCATCTTCAGCTGTTGGTGTTCTTCTTGTGATTGGATACCTTATTATTCCAGGAGCTAGTGCTCGTTTAGTATCTAGAACAGTTGGGCGCATGGTTACAGTTGGTATTTTTGTTGGTATTGCTGGAGTTGTTCTTGGTATGTACGTTATGAATTTGGAGCTTGATCATCCTATTTCTCCTCAAGCTGCAATTGCATTAAGCATGTGTGCAATGTTCGTAGTTGTGCTTATTGTGCGCTGGCTGTTCCAAGTTATTTCATCTATAGTTTTTGCGCATAAAACTCATACAAGCGGTAGCGATATGAAAGTTTTAGCAAAATCTTATAAAGGTAGGGAATAGATGGTAAGTATTTGGCAAATTATCGCTCTACCTATAGTTGAAGCAATTGTTGTAGGTGCTCTATGCGGTTTCGTTGGCTCTCTTGCGCTTCTTAACCAGCGAATATTCTTTACTGAATCTATTACTCATGCTGCTTTTCCTGGAGCAGTATTAGGTGTAGTTGTAACTTCTGCTTATACAATAGATCAAAATATTTTGTCTCTTGGGCTTTTTGTCGGTGCTGCTGTTGCGTGCGTTGTACTTTCCTTAGTAATGTATGCACTTTCGCATCTTAAGGGCATTTCTTCGCAAGCTGCAGCTGGTATTACTTTAACTGTCGGCTTTGCTAGTGGATACTTTTTAAATAAGTGGTTTGCTCCATTGCCATTGCGTATTGAGGGATTTTTAACTGGATCATTGCTTAATTGCACTCCTGCAGACGTGATTTCAGCCTCTGTTGCTTTCTTGCTTGTTTTGGGATTATGGATTTTTAATTCTGCTAATCTTGTGCATTGCTCGTTTGATCCGATTAATTACCGTGCTGCAGGTGGAAGATCAGGTTTTATACAAGGCATGGTTCTTGCTTTGATTATTATTACTGTTTCCGTCATTATTCCAGCAGTTGGTACAGTTGTTTCAGTATCTCTTATTGCTGCTCCTGCTGCAGCATTAAAGGGAAGAATTGCTTCTATAAATAAATTTGTGCTTGCATGTGTAATTACTGCTGTTTCGATTGCTTTAATTGGACTAGCTTTAGCTGTAATACTGAAGCTTTCTGCCGGCGGTACTATTGCTATTTGCGCTGGAGCTTTCTTCTTAATAGTCAAGATTGGTGAAAGTATTTTTATAAAAATTAATGATTTTTCATCGAGATTGCATGCAAGGCGAGAAAAAGTAGCCGAAAACGCTATCTAGCAAAAGAGTTTTAAAAGTCGCTCTGTTGTCCTAAAATGTCAACGAATTGCGCGTGAAAAATGCGCGCGATTGACGTCGTTTTTGCGCGTTTTGTTGATTGTTTAATCGCGTAAGTTTATCGACGCCACACAAGTCCAGGTCTGCACATTAGTAACGCAAGACCCCGATAGAAAAGGACAATTATGGCTGAAAATACCATCTCCATCACCGTAAACGAGGAACGCAAGGAGGTGGATGCAAGCTTCACTGGCGTTGAACTTTTCGCGGAAGATAAGAATATTATTGCCGTGCGTTTAAATGGCGAGTTGCGTGATTTGTACACGCCTCTTCATGATGGCGATACCGTGGAATCAGTAGCACTTGATAGTGAAGATGGCATCGCAATCATGCGTCATTCCGCTACTCACGTGATGGCTCAAGCTGTTCAAGAAATTCGACCAGACGCAAAGTTGGGCGTAGGTCCTGTAATTAAAGACGGCTTCTACTACGATTTCGATGTTGATACTCCATTTACGCCAGACGATTTGAAGCAAATCGAAAAGCATATGCAGCGCATTATTAAAGAGTCTCAAAGCTTCCGTCGTCGCGTTGTAACTGAAGATGAAGCGCGCGCTGAAGAAGCAAATCAACCTTATAAGTTGGAGTTGATTGGGGATAAGGAAGCTGCTCTTGATCCGGCTGCTGCTGGCGAAATTAGCAAGCATGAGCTTAGCATGTACGACAATTTGGATCGCGAAGGCAATAAAGTTTGGAGCGATTTGTGCCGTGGACCTCATTTGCCAAACACTCGCTATATTAAGGCTTTTAAGCTTGAGCGTGTAGCTGCAGCTTACTGGCGTGGTTCGGAGCATAATCCTATGCTTCAGCGCATTTACGGCACTGCTTGGCCTAGCAAGGAAGAGCTTAAAGCTTACACAACTCGCATGGAAGAGGCCGCTAAGCGCGATCACCGCAAGCTCGGTCAAGAGATGGATTTGTTCTCATTCCCAGATGAGATTGGTCCAGGCTTAGCAGTGTTCCATCCAAAGGGTGCTGCGATTATTAACGCAATGGAAGATTATTCCCGCGAACAGCATCGCAAGCATCACTACAGCTTCGTACAAACTCCGCACATTACTAAGGGCGGCTTGTATGAGACTTCCGGTCACTTGCAGTGGTACAAGGATGGCATGTATCCTCCAATGAAGCTTGACGAAGAGCGCGACGAAAACGGTAACGTAACTCGCCAAGGTGCTGACTACTACTTGAAGCCAATGAATTGCCCAATGCATAACTTGATCTTCAAGTCTCGCCAGCGTTCTTATCGCGAACTTCCTTTGCGCTTGTTTGAGTTTGGTACTGTGTATCGCTACGAAAAGTCTGGTGTTGTGCATGGTTTAACTCGTGTTCGTGGATTGACTCAGGATGATTCGCACATTTATTGCACTCGCGAGCAAATGCGCGATGAGTTGAAGAGCTTGCTTAACTTTGTGCTTGGTCTTCTTAAAGACTTCGGTTTGAACGACTTCTACTTGGAGCTTTCCACTAAGGATGAGCATAAGTTCGTCGGTTCCGACGAGATTTGGGAAGAAGCAACTAATACTTTGGCAGAGGTTGCTAAAGATTCTGGTTTGGAACTCGTGGACGATCCAGGTGGAGCTGCATTCTACGGCCCGAAGATTTCCGTGCAAGCTCGCGATGCAATCGGCCGCACTTGGCAGGTTTCTACTATTCAGCTCGACTTCAACTTGCCTGAGCGCTTTAAGCTGGAGTATATTGCGGCTGACGGTAGCCACCAGCGTCCTGTGATGATTCACCGCGCACTCTTCGGCTCTATTGAGCGTTTCTTCGCTATTTTGCTTGAGCATTATGCAGGCGCATTCCCAGCATGGTTGGCTCCAGTTCAAGTAACTGGCGTTCCTGTTGCAGACGAGTTCGCTCCACACTTGCAAAAGTTCATTAGCGATTTGGAAGAGAACATGGTTCGTTGCGAAATGGACAGCTCTGACGATCGCTTCGGCAAGAAGATTCGTAACGCTTCTAAGTCTAAGGTGCCTTTCACTTTGATTGCTGGCGAAGAGGATGTGAACAACAATGCTGTGAGCTTCCGCTTCCGCGATGGTAGCCAATTGAATGGTGTTCCAGCCCAGCAAGCTAAAGAGTGGATTTTGTCCATTATCAAGCAGCGCGTTCAGGTCAATACTGCCGAAGATTTCGAGCGCTACACTAAGTGATTTAGGTTAGCTAACTTAAACGTTAACGTAAGTTTTTGTGTAAGCTGAATCTTAACTAGCA
Organism: Bifidobacterium sp. C0047B3; assembly: GCF_056590535.1. Lineage (NCBI taxonomy): Bacteria > Bacillati > Actinomycetota > Actinomycetes > Bifidobacteriales > Bifidobacteriaceae > Bifidobacterium > Bifidobacterium sp. C0047B3. The sequence goes on from NZ_JBWPWH010000001.1 coordinate 396,329, forward strand.
AAAGCCCGCACTTCTTAACGTTGTGTGGGCTTTTTTATATCTAAATCGCTACACCGTTATTTTTTCAGTTTGCCAGCTGAGTTTTTAACGGTGTTTTGCTTATTATCGTTATTTTTTCAGTTTGTCAGCTGAGTTTTTAACGGTGTTTTGCTGATTACCGTTATTTTTTCAGTTTGCCAGCTGAGTTTTTAACGGTGCTTGTATCTTCTTACAGTCGCGCGGTTACTATAAGAATGTTGATTGAGCACAAGTTTTACTTGCGATTACGCTAGGAAGGTTGCATTCAATGTTGGAATCATTACGCATTGGGTTTAAGCGCATTATTTCTCCAATTGCAAAATTGCTAGTCCGATTAGGCGTAAGTGCTAATTGTGTAACAATTGTTGGCACAATAGCTGTAGTTATTATTGCTTTTGTTACTGCTTTTACTAAACAGTTTGTTGTTGGCACTATATTTTTAACTATTTTTGTGCTTGCAGACAGTTTAGATGGTTCTGTTGCTGCAATAACTACAGGCGGCACAAAATTTGGTGCATTTCTTGACTCAACTCTCGATCGCATTGCAGACTGGTCATTGTTTTCCTCGGTATGCATTTGTTTGTATAACTCTCACGAAAAAGATATGTGCACTTGGATTTCAACTTTGAATGGCAGTGCAATAAAGTATGTAGGATTATTAAGCTGTTTAGTTGCTCTTATGGCAGCTTTCGTAACTTCATACACTCGCGCTCGCGGTCAGTCAATAAATGTAGATCCTAAAAAAGGTTTAATAACTCGTGCAGATAGAGTTGCTGTGATTCTTGTTGCTATGGGGCTTGTTGGTCTTACAAATCAACTTTTTTGGTTGAGTTTTGCTATGATTTTGCTTGCTATTGGCGGTATTATTACAGTTTTCCAGCGTATTTTTGAAGTAAAGCATGGGCTTGATATAAAAGATAAATAAAATTTGTCGCGAAAGCGCAATAAAATCGTTTCGTTTGATTAACTGTACGTTTTAGGAGTATCATGTCAGGTCATTCCAAGTGGGCGACTACAAAGCACAAGAAGGCCGCTATCGACGCAAAGCGTGGCAAGCTTTTTGCCAAGCTTATTAAGAACATTGAAATTGCTGCACGTTTGGGTGGTGGCGATCCTGATGGTAATCCAACGTTGTACGATGCCATCGTTAAAGCTAAGAAGGCTTCCATGCCTGCTGACAACATCAAGCGCGCTGTAAAGCGTGGTTCTGGTGAAGAAGCTGGCGGCGCAAACTACGAAGAGATTGTTTACGAAGGTTACGCTCCTGCAGGTGTTGGATTGATTATTGAATGCCTTACTGATAACCGCAATCGTGCTGCTGCTGATGTGCGTTCAACTCTTACTAAGGGCAACGGTTCTTTGGCAACAAGCGGTTCTGTGAGCTTTAACTTCGAGCGTAAAGGTTTGATTGAAGTTCCATCCGAAGGTGTTGACTACGATAAGCTTTTCGAAGTTGCAGCTGAAGCTGGAGCTGAAGATGTTGCTGATGATGGTGATGTTTATTCTGTTTACACCAATTCCAGTGATTTGGTAACTGTGCGTAAGGCTTTGCAGGAAGCTGGTTTCGACTATGATTCTGCAGATATCATTATGCATCCAAATAATGAGGTTGAATTAAGCTTAGAAGATGCTCAAAAGGTCTCTCGCTTAATCGATAATCTCGATGACTTGGATGATGTTCAGAATATCTACAGCAACTGGACCGCTTCAGATGAAGTTATGGCTCAGCTTGAGGAAGATGAATAATCTCCTATGATGATTTTGGGCGTTGACCCCGGGCTTACTCGCTGCGGGGTCGGCGTGATTGAAGCCGGCGTATCTCGTCGGCTTTCTTTTATTCACGTCGATGTGTTGAGGTCTGAGCCTGATCTTTCGCAAGATTTGCGACTTTTAAAGATTTATAACGGATTAGTTGAAAAAATTGAGCGTTTTTCGCCTGATACTGTGTCTATCGAACGTGTTTTTGCGCAAGAAAATCGAAATACTGTTCTTGGCACTGCACAGGTTGCTGGTATCGCAATGCTTGCTGCAGCTCAGCGCAATATTCCTGTTGCTTTACACACTCCTACTGAAGTTAAACTTGCTGTAGCTGGAAACGGAAAAGCTCAAAAACCTCAAGTAGAGCGCATGGTAGCGCGACTACTTGGTCTTAATGTTTTGCCTACTCCTGCTGATGCTGCCGACGCTTTAGCTCAAGCTATTTGTCATGCTCTTCGTCCTTCTGGTGCTTTACAAGGTGGCGAGCGCGAGCAACATCTAACTGCTGCGCAGAAACAGTGGGCATTAGCTCAAGCTCAGGCGCGTAAATCTTCTTCTGTCGTTCGAGACATGTAGGATATCAATAGAACAGATGTTCTATTATAATTGTATTTGACTTTATGTGCTTTAAGCTATGAGTTTTTGTTAAGTGGGAGTGAGCTTATGATTGGAATGCTTGTTGGGCAAGTTGCGTCAATTGATGCTCGTTCTGCTCTTATTGTTGTTTCTGGAGTTGGCTACGAAACTTATATGCCTTCTCAAGATTTGTCTTCTTTGCATGAAGGGCAGGAAGTTTGCGTTTATACGTCGCTTCAAGTTTCGCAAGATGCTTTAACTCTTTATGGTTTTACAACTCAAGCTGCTAAACGAATGTTTTTGCAAGTGCAAAAAGTTAGTGGAATCGGTCCTAAAGTTGCTCTTTCTATGCTTTCAACTTTGAATGTTGATCGTCTTTTACAAGCTATTTCTGAGGGAGATGTAACTTCTCTTTCTTCTGCGCCTGGTTTAGGGAAAAAGGGTGCGCAGAAGATTATTTTGGAATTGAAGGGTTCTCTTGATCCTTCAATACTGGCAGATAGTTCTAATGATTCGGCTCAATCTAATAAGCAGATTGTTGATTCTAGCGTGCAATGCGTAATAGAGGGTCTTGTTTCATTGGGTTGGAGACAAGTTGACGCTCAAAGAGCAGTTGAGCAAGTTTGTGCAGAGAATAATATTTCAACTCCTATATCTGATGCAGATTTGCCTAATGTTTTACGAATGGCATTAGCTTCACTTGATAGGGGTAGATAATCATGTTTGTAAAGAATCTAGTATTGGGGGAGTTGAAGTGAGTGAAGAGTATACTTCTGCGCTAAATACTGGTGTTGCTGAAGAATCCTTACGCATGGTTTCTTCAACGCCTTTAGGAAATGAGCAACTCAGTGATGAGGAGCTTCGTCCTCACGCATTAGAAGGTTTTATCGGTCAACCAGTTTTAAAAGCGCAATTGCAACTGTTTTTAGATGCTGCTAAAAAGCGTGATGTTGCGCCTGACCATATGTTATTGGCTGGCCCTCCTGGATTAGGAAAAACTACATTAGCAATGATTGTTGCTAATGAATTGCAAGTTCCTATTCGAATTACTTCAGGTCCTGCTATCCAGCATGCTGGAGATTTAGCTTCTATACTAAGCGCACTTGACGCAGGTGAAGTGTTGTTTATTGACGAAATTCATCGTTTGCCTCGTGCTGCAGAAGAGTTGCTTTATATTGCTATGGAAGATTTTCGCGTTGACGTCATGGTTGGTAAAGGTCCTGGTGCCTCATCAATACCGCTAACTCTTCCTCGTTTTACTGTAGTTGGAGCTACCACTAGGGAAGGAATGTTGCCTTCTCCATTGCGCGCTCGTTTTGGTTTTACTGCTCATCTTGATTTTTATCCTCACGAAGAGCTTGAAAAACTTATTGAGCGATCTGCTAAAGTCTTAGGGATTTGTCTTGTCGATCAAGCTGCTAAAGAACTATCATTGCGCTCTCGTGGCACTCCTCGTATAGCGAATCGTTTGTTAAGACGTGTCAGAGATTGGGCTATTGTGCATGATTTGTCAGAAGTAAATCAAGATGCTGTTGTTGAAGCTTTAGCATTGTATCAAATTGATACGCAAGGTCTTGATCGACTTGATATTGCAGTTTTGAAGGCTATGGTTTGTCAGTTTAACGGTGGACCGGTTGGTCTTAATAATCTAGCTGCAATGGTTGGTGAAGAATCTGAAACTGTTGAAACAGTGTGTGAACCATATTTAGTGCGTGAAGGATTCTTAATTCGCACTCCTAAAGGTCGTGTTGCAACTAGTAAAGCTTGGAAACATTTGGGCTTTAAAGAGCCTAGTAATGTCAGTGAGCTAGCTTAAAATAATTAACTTGGACGGCATTTCGACCGTCTTAGGGTTGGATACTTAAGGAGTTTACTTTGCCTCAATTTTTCCAGCAGTATGGCATGCTTATTATTCTCGTTGTAGCAATGGTTTGCATGATGATGTTCCAAACTCGCAATGCTAAGAAGCGTCAAGCTGAAATGCGTTCATTCCATGAATCTTTGGAACCAGGCACTGAAATTATTACAATCGGCGGTATTATCGGAAAGATTGTAAGCGTAGATACTCAATATGAAGAGATTGTTATCGATTCAGAAGGTAGCTTGATGCGAGTATCTTTCCGCGCTGTAAACAGATTGTATGTGCGTCCAGCATTTATTAGCGATGAAGAAGCAGAAGCTGCACAAGCTGAAGAAGCTAAGCAAGATGATGCAAATAAATCTGTAAACGAAAATAACGAGCCAGTATCAGAATCTGCAGAATCTGAAAAGTAATAACTTTTATCTCATAAATTTATAATTTAATACTTAAGTCGTGATGTGTGAGTCAGCACATGTCTCACGCATCACGCGAATATGTGACATTCTTTCCATATTCCAATAACAAGTCTTGTGAAGAAAAGAACGTTAGGATTATGACAGCAACGGATATTACAGTGAAAACGTTGAAAACAGTAAGCAACGATGATGCCGCTTATCTTGCTTCTTTGATTCGTACCGTTCCAGGATTCCCAAATCCTAGTATTATATTCCGTGATTTTCTTCCTATATTTTCAAATGAGCGCTCTTCGCGAATTCTTATTGATTCTTTGATTGAGGCATTGCCTGTGCCGGCTGATTCAATTGATTTGATTGCTGGGCTTGAAGCTCGAGGTTTTCTTTTTGGACCATTATTGGCATCTAGGTTAGGCAAAGGTTTTCTTGCTATTCGTAAAGCTGGTAAGCTACCTCCTCCAGTTATTACTGAGTCATACATGCTTGAGTATGGTCAGGCAAGTATTGAAATTGAAAGCGATGCTATTAAGCCAGGTCAACGTGTGCTTATTGTTGACGATCTTATTGCAACTGGAGGCACTGCAAAAGCTGCCGCAAATATTGTCAAGCGCGCTCAGGGAATAGTTGCAGGTTTTAGTTTTGTTATTGAACTTACTGGTATTAGTGGAATGAGTGAATTATGCGATTATCCTTGCAGCAGTTTAATTACTATGCCAGCTTAAAAGTTTATTATTATCGCTTATTATTAAAGTAATATCCTATTTAAAGCAATATATTGGTTTTGCACCTAAAAGATTGAAAGGAAAAGGCATGGTTGAAAAGCTTAAGTCATCCTTAATAAACATGTCTAAAGGTGTAATAACTCCTGTTATTGTTATTTTTATTTTTTCTCTTACAATAGGTCTTTTCTTATCTCTCACACTTCTTGTGGTTTCTATCGAAGAAGGAACAGGTAATCTTTCTGAATCTGCAATGTCTATGACTTGGGCTGTGTTTATGTTTGCTCAAGGCGTGGGTCTTACCTTTGGAAATTGCATTCTTACGATTATTCCTTTAGGTCTTACTTTTCTGCTTATTTCAACGCTTGTATGCTTAATTCGTCGTATTAAAGGTGGGAATATAGCGTATTTTACTGGGCTTGTAGTCTGGGCTGCTATTAATGCTATACTTTCTCAAAATACGCATGTTACTTTACTTGATTCTACTTTTATTGTTGCTTGTAAATCTTCTTGTGTTTATTTAATTTCTCTACTTATAGCGGTTTTCCCAAGCAGCTCACTGTTTGTATCTGCTAAGCAGCGTTATAAGCAAATCTGTCCTGAGTATATTCAAAAAAATATTCGTATTACTAAGCGAACTGCGGTAATTTTGTTCGGTTTATATGCTTTTGTTGCGTTAATAACTGTTGTGGTTTGGGCTTGCACAAATTTTGGTTATGTTAATTCATATTTCAATAAACTAGGCATGCAAAATGGTTCGCGTATTCTTACAACTATTGCTTGCTTAGTTTGGCTGCCGAATGTTGCTATTTGGGCATTATCTTGGATTTGTGGATCTGGATTTAATATTGGATCTGTTGCACAATTTACTTTAACAGTTTCTCAGCGTAAATCTTTGCCGCCTATTCCGGTTTTTGGAATATTTCCTGATGCTGTTATTGACGTTGTGCATCGCACTGTTTTTTACTATATAGTTCCAACTTTATGCTTTATTGTAATGCTTGTAACTTTATTGCATAAAAGCGGCTGTGGCTTGCGTTTAAAAAATATTATTGACAAAACCGAGCGTGAGTCTTTTATGTTGAACGTTATAGAAGCTGCAACTGATAGTGTTGGCGTATCCGCTTTAATTACAATTATGTGGACTGTTGTTTTCTCAATAGCAAATGGTTCATTAGGTGAATGTCGACTTTCTTATATTGGAGTTGACATTATTGAAAGTACTAGAGCTGTTGGCCATCTTACACTATATGCTTCTGCTGTAGCATTAGTTATTTCAATTTTTAGTATTCTACTTATTTGTGGTGCGAGATATTGCTTAAATCTTATTGCTGCTACTAAGTCGAATAAGCCTGTAAAATCTGCAAAATTAATCGAAAATAAGACTAGTAATAAAAATAATCAACCTTTGCCTTTGAAAAAAGCCGCTCCTAGGACGGTTTCATCGAAGGCTAAAAGAAAATAATTCCTCACTACTATTTTGGGAAGGAAGGCCGCCGTGCAACAGACACAGAGCAAAGAATCAAACGCAAATGTGCTGATAACCACAGGTGAAAGGCAAATTCGTAGAGTTCTTGTTTCAGTTTTTCATAAAGAAGGACTTGAAATATTAGCTGAAGCTTTTAGAAAGGCTGATACTGAAGTAGTTTCAACCGGCTCTACTGCTGCTAAATTGGCGGAACTTGGCGTTCATGTTACTGAAGTTTCTGACGTTACTGGTTTCCCAGAAAGTCTTGATGGAAGGGTGAAGACTTTAGATCCGCATATTCACGCTGGAATTCTTGCAGATATGAGTAATGCTGATCATGTGACGCAACTTGAAAAGTTAAACATAAAGCCGTTTGATGCTGTAGTAGTTAATTTGTATCCGTTCGTAGACACTGTAATGAGCGGTGCTGATAGTGACGCAATTATTGAAAAAATTGATATTGGTGGACCTTCTATGATTCGTGCTGCAGCAAAGAATCATAAGTCTGTTGCCGTTATTACAGATCCTGCAGATTACCAGCTTTTAGCTAATAGAATCGTTTCAGGTGAAGGCTTTAATTTGCAAGAGCGCGAATATTTGGCTGGTAAAGCATTTGCTCATACTGCAGCTTACGATGCTTCTATATCTGAGTGGACAAGTAAAGCATGGCAGAAGCCTGAAAGTTTGAACACAAATGATGAAGAGGATAGTCAAAATGCTGTAGTTGTGGAGCTTCCTGCAAACTACACGCGCACTTGGAGTTTAGAGCATACGCTTCGATATGGTGAGAATCCTCATCAGCAAGCAGGATTGTATTTAGATCCTTTGCATAAGGGTGGTTTGGCTCAGGCTGAGCTTCTTGGCGGAAAACCTATGAGCTACAACAATTACGTAGATGCGGACGCTGCTTGGCGTGCGGTTTGGGATTTTGCTCCACAAATTGCAGTTGCTGTTTGCAAGCATAATAATCCTTGCGGATTGGCAATAGGCGCAACTGCAGCAGAAGCGCACAAAAAAGCTCACGCTTGCGATCCTGTAAGTGCTTACGGCGGTGTGATTGCTGCAAACACTACAGTCACTTTGGAAATGGCAGAAAGCGTGCGCCCAATTTTCACGGAAGTTATTGTGGCTCCAGACTATGAGCCTGAAGCTTTGGAATTGCTTCGCACTAAGAAAAAGAATCTTCGTATTTTAAAGGTTGCAACTCCGCCAGTTTTGGATTTGCAAGTTCATCCTATTGACGGTGGTGCTTTAGTTCAATCTGCAGATAAGATTGATGCTTTTGGCGATAATCCTGAAAACTGGACGCTTGTTTCTGGAGAAGCTGCTGATGCTGACACTTTGCGCGACTTGCAATTCGCGTGGCGTTCGCTTCGTTGCGTAAAGTCTAACGCAATTCTACTTGCGCACGACAATGCTACTGTTGGCATTGGAATGGGTCAGGTTAATCGCGTGGATTCATGCCATTTAGCTGTTGAACGTGCGAATACTTTGGCTGATGGCGTTGAGCGTGCTCGCAGATCTGTTGCAGCTTCGGATGCTTTCTTCCCATTTGCTGACGGTCCGCAGATTCTTATTGAAGCTGGTGTTCGTGCAATCGTGCAACCTGGTGGCTCTATTCGCGATGAGGAAGTGTTCGAAGCGGCTCGTAAAGCTGGCGTAACTATGTACACTACCGGAACTCGTCACTTCTTCCACTAAAATCGCTTTATCTAAAATTCATAAATTCATAAATTCATAAATGAATCAATGAATCAATGAATCAATAAATACTATGAATGCAGCGTTTGAGTATTTCAAGCGCTGCATTTTTGCTTTAATAAATAAATCAGCTTATGTTTTCTTATCGCTAAGCAGGTATGATACAAGTATGACAGATAATGAGCATCAGACTAAAAGCGCTAAATCGGAACATCCGTATGTGTCGGAAAAACGTGAGGGTAAGCCTTATGCTGAGTGGATTGTAGCAGTTATTGTTGCATTTTGCGCATTATTGGCATTCGTAGGATATGTAAAAGCCGCCACAATTATTATTTCTGTGGCGGCTGTACTTCTAGGCGTTATGCGCTTAATTATGCGTCAGAGTAGTCCTTGGAAAGTTCGCTCTGTTGGCTTTGATTCTTTCATAAGTATTACGCTTGGCATAGGTTTGCTCATAACATATGCTTCAATTATATTTTTGCTATAACTTTATTTTTGAAGATTGTTTGCAACATTATCGTCAGATGCGTCTTGAACATACTCATAGCTCATATCTGACACTGCAGGAGTGTCTGTTTTTGCATCTGCTTTTGTCTCTGCTTTTGCATCTGCAGATTTTTGTGCTGGTTCGGAATTTGTTTCATTCGATACAGCAAGTTTTTGTGCAGAGTTTGAAAGGAATTTTGTCAATAGCGAAACTAAGCTAACAATCGCTGCAGCAAAAATTGGAGCAACCCAGAATACCCACAATTGACTTAATGGCTTAACATCCAAATCATAAGAGTTTGCGAATATTGCAATACCTGTAGAACGAGCAGGATTCAAGCCAGCTCCTGTGATCATGTATGTAATTAAAGTGCCAACTGCGTATGCAATACCGATGTGTGTTGCATAACCGCATTTAGTATTACCTTTATTGTCTGTGCTACGCAATGCAGCGGCAACAATCAAAATAACAGCAATAACTTCAACTAATAATGCAGATACTATTCCGAAAGATAAATTCATTCCTTTTAATTTAGATGCGGAAATAGATCCTTTTCCAAACCCGTTTACTAATGGCATAAACCAATATTTTTTGTCAAAACCTGACATTTGATCAAATTGCGACGGATCGACGCCTGAATCCTGCTGAGGAATAGTAAGAAGAAATAGTTTTGCAGCTGCAATAGCACCAAAAACTTGTGCAACAATGTAGCATAATCCTGAAACATATGAAGTGCGTCCAGTAAGCATTGAAGCAATTGTTATAGCAGGATTAAGATGACCTCCAGAAACTTTAGACGCAATATGTGTTGCTGCAGCATAAGCGAGACCAGTGCCGACAGCAATCATGAAAACGTTGATTCCGGACATAAATATATTGAGAGGATAAAAAGTGTAAATAACGAACATTACTAAAGCTGTAGCAATAAATTCGGTACCAATACGAACAATAAGTGGTGCAGCAGTTTTAGTTGTGTCGCACGTTGTATCTGTTGTTTTAATCATAACTTTCCTTAATTTTAGTTGTGCTGCTTCGTTAATGATTGCAACACAATGAAACCTAGGCTATACTATCACGGCTATGCCATACGGTAACATAGAAAAACGTGGTGTTTTTTGATTTATTACAAATTTAATAAATTGCCACATAAATTAGTAAGTTAATTAGTAATGAATTGCTTATATTGCGCATTCTTAAGTAAATTTTGGCGCAAGTATGTATGTAATTCTTTAGGTCACGTTGGGAGAACGATGCCAAACGCATATTCCCGCGCCAATCAGGCGCATTCAGATGACAACAACGCCATTCGACTGCAGAAGCTGCTTGCTGAAGCGGGATTTGGTTCAAGACGCAAGTGTGAAGAGATTATTCTTGACGGGCGTGTTGAAGTAGACGACGAATTGGTTACAACACTTGGTACTCGAGTAGATCCAAAACGTCAAAAAGTGCGCGTTGATGGATCTCGCGTAAAGTTCAACACAAAGCTCGTAACGCTCGCATTGCATAAGCCTAAGCGAGTTCTTAGCGCAATGGACGATCCAAAAGGTCGCTTTACTTTAAGAGATATTGTTGGAGACAAGTACGAGCGAATTTTCCACATGGGACGCTTGGATTACGATTCTGAAGGTCTTATTTTAATGACCAACGATGGCGAGCTAAGCCAACATGTTATGCACCCAAAGTATGAGGTTGAGAAAACTTATATTGCAACTGTTGAAGGCAAAATAAACGGTATGGTTTGCCGCCGCTTGGTTTCGCAAGGCGTAAATCTTGAAGATGGTTGGATTAAGCTCGACCGTTGCGCAATAATCGACCAGAATCACGACACGACTATTGTAAAAGTCGTTTTGCACTCTGGCAAAAATCGTATTGTGCGCAGGATTTTTGAAGCCGTAGGATACCCTGTAAAGCGCCTTGTTCGTACGCAAATTGGTCCTATTAAATTGGGGGACTTAAAAGCTGGATCGTATCGCGTGCTTTCTCAAACAGAAGTGCGCTCGCTTTCTAAGGAGGTTGGCCTGTGATTTGTGTAGCAATTGATGGACCAGCAGGAGTAGGTAAATCTTCCACTTCTCGTGCTTTAGCGCAATACTATGGTTTTGCGTATTTGGATACGGGTGCAATGTATCGAGCTGCTGCTTGGTGGTGCTTGAAAAAAGGTATTGATTTAAGCACGCAGCTTGAATTGGATGAAGAAGGAAATCCTGTAAATCCAGCAGATATTGAACGCTTTAATCAAATTGTTGAAGCTGTTGGAGCCTTATTTACTGAAAGTGACGCTGACTTTAGCGTTGACCCTAAGAATCCTATAGTGACTGTCGAAGGTGAGGATATTAGCGAAGAATTGCGTTCCAGTGAAGTTTCTTCGCATGTGTCTACTGTATCTTCAATTCCTGCAGTTCGCCGTATGCTTATTGCTGCTCAGCGCGCGTATATTGCTTCAGAGTCAGCTGAAGATTCTTTCTCTAAAGGTGAGGGCATAGTTGCAGAAGGTCGCGATATTACTACTGTTGTAGCTCCTAACGCGCAAGTTCGAGTGCTTCTTACTGCACGCGAAGAAGTGCGTCAAGCTCGCAGAAACAAGCAGAATATTGCGCAAGAAAATTTGCAAAATAATGAATCTAAAAATAATGAATCTGAAGAAGACGATATTCGCGCTCGTGACGCTAAAGATTCTAAAGTTACGCATTTTCTTCAAGCAGCAGATGGCGTTACAACTCTCGATAATTCTGATTTAACTTTTGAGCAGACTCTCGACGCTCTTGTTGAAATGGTTGATGCTGCTATCGAGCAGGACGAGTACGACCGCTATGCAGCTAATCTTGAAGGTTACGATCTTGACGATGAAGACCGTGCGCTTCTTCGAGGCGACGAAGTAAATCAAGACGATGCAAAAGACTCTAAAGCTGTTGGAGTAATCGCCATTATAGGCCGACCAAACGTTGGAAAATCAACGCTTGTAAATCGTATTTTGGGTCATCGTGTAGCTGTTGTAGAAGATACTCCAGGCGTTACGAGAGATCGCGTAAGCTACGACGCTGAGTGGGCTGGAACCAACTTTAAGCTTGTTGACACTGGCGGCTGGGAAGCAGATGTTGAAGGAATAGATTCTTCTATTGCTCAGCAAGCGCAAGTAGCAGTGCGTTTAAGCGATGCTGTGATTTTCCTAGTAGATGGTCAAGTTGGTTTAACAGCTACAGACGAGCGTATTGTTTCAATGCTTCGCGCTGCAGGTAAGCCTATTACTTTGGCAGTTAACAAGGTTGACGACGCTAGAAGCGAGTATTTGACTGCAGAGTTTTGGAAGCTCGGAATGGGTGAGCCTTACGGAATTTCTGCAATGCACGGCAGAGGCGTTGGAGATTTGCTTGACGCGGCTCTTAACTCTTTAAAGAAAGCGAATAAAACTTCAGGATTCTTAACTCCGCAAGGACTTCGCAGAATTGCTTTAGTAGGTCGTCCAAACGTTGGTAAGTCTTCGCTTTTGAATCATTTAGCTCACGAAGAACGTTCTGTTGTAAACGATTTGGCTGGAACTACTCGCGATCCTGTTGATGAGGTTGTGCGAGTTGACGGAGAAGACTGGCTGTTTATTGACACTGCTGGTATTAAGCGCAGACAGCATAAACTTACGGGCGCTGAATACTATTCTTCACTTCGTACGCAAGCTGCGATTGAGCGTTCTGAACTTGCTTTGATTCTTTTCGATTCTTCCGAACCGATTGCAGAGCAGGATTTGAAAGTTATGAGCCAAGCGGTAGACGCAGGTCGCGCAATCGTACTTGTGTTTAACAAGTGGGATTTGATGGACGAATTTTCCAGACAGCGCATGGAACGCTTGTGGAAAACTGAGTTTGAGCGCGTAACTTGGGCTGAGCGCGTAAATCTTTCCGCAAAAACAGGATGGCATACGAATCGTCTTGCGCGCGCTATGCGAACAGCTTTAGACAGCTGGGATAAGCGCATTCCTACAGGCAAGCTCAATGCTTTCTTAGGTCGTATTCAGTCTGCTCATCCGCATCCTTTGCGAGGCGGAAAGCAAGCGCGAATCTTATTTGCCACGCAAGCTTCTACGCGCCCTCCGCGTTTCGTAATATTCACAACTGGCTTCTTAGAGCACGGATACCGTCGCTTTATTGAGCGATCGCTTCGAGAAGAATTTGGATTCGAGGGAACTCCTATTCAAATCTCCGTAAAAGTACGAGATAAGAAGAAGCGCAAATAAAACGCGAGTAAATAAATTTGCGATTAAAATCACGAGTAAAGCTTAAGTAAAGTAGGAGCGTATATGGCTGGTTTGGGCGAGTTAGCTTTCGATTTGCATCATGCTAGCGAAGATGAGATTTTTCAAGCATTTGTTGATTGGGTTAAAGATAACAAACATGTAGATTTGTGGCCGCATCAAGAAGAATCCGTTATGGATTTGCTTGCAGGAGACCACGTCATTTTAAACACTCCAACAGGTTCTGGAAAGTCGCTTGTCGCGCTCGGTATGCATTTCGCGGCGCTCGCCACCGGCAGACGCTCCTACTATACTGCGCCAATTAAAGCTCTTGTATCCGAAAAATTCTTCGATTTAGTAGCTATTTTTGGGCGTGACAACGTTGGTATGATTACAGGCGACTCGCATATTAATGCGGATGCTCCAATAATCTGCTGCACGGCGGAAATCTTAGCAAATCAAGCTCTGCGTGAAGGCGCAAACGCTGAAGTCGATTGCGTCGCAATGGACGAATTCCACTACTATGGTGATCCAGAGCGCGGATGGGCTTGGCAAGTTCCGCTGCTTACACTTCCAAATACGCAATTCTTACTTATGAGCGCAACTCTTGGAGATGTAACGGATATTGCGGAACGCTTAGAAAAATCAACAAAAAGAACTGTTGATATTATTGCAGACGCTCCAAGACCAATCCCACTCGAATACGAGTACACAGATAAGCCGCTTGCAACAACTGTAGAACTCTTATTTAACAAGGGTTTAACGCCAATCTACGTAGTTCATTTTTCGCAAGACGCAGCTCTCGAAACAGCGCAAGCGCTCGCTAGTACTGGAGTTTCAAGCAAAGAGCAGCGAGACAAAATAGCTCAAGCGATTAAAGGCACTAAATTTACTACAGGCTTCGGCAAAATTTTGCAAAGGCTACTGCGCACTGGTGTCGGCGTACATCATGCTGGCATGCTTCCGCGCTACCGTAGGCTCGTCGAACAGCTCGCACAGCAAGGACTGCTACCAGTTATTTGTGGCACAGACACTCTTGGTGTTGGTATTAATGTGCCAATTCATTCTGTTGTGCTTACAGCTCTTACAAAATTTGATGGGAATCGTAGCCGCAAGCTTCGCGCTCGTGAGTTTCATCAAATTGCAGGGCGTGCAGGCAGAATGGGATTTGATACTGAAGGCTTAGTAGTTGCAGAGGCTCCAGAGTTCGAGATTGAGAATGCGCGCGCTGTTGCAAAAGCCGGAAACGATCCTAAGAAGCTTAAAAAAGTTAAGCGTAAGAAGGCTCCAGAAGGCTTTGTAGTTTGGGGTGAGCCAACGTTTACTAAGCTTATTGAAAGCGCTCCAGAAACTTTGAATCCTCACATGGTTGTAACTCACTCAATGATTTTGAACGAAGTTACGCAAGGTGGAGATGCTAGAGCGCGCGTTGAAAAACTTATTGAAGATAGCGCACAAAAGCCGCAAGATAAAGAAAAATTACTTGAGCGTTGCGACGATATTTTCCAAACTTTGCTCGATACTCAAGTTATTGAATGCAGAGAGCGCGCTGACGGTTCTTGTGACTATGATCTTGATGTTGCTATGCCAGAGGGTTTTGCTCTAGATCAGCCGCTTTCGCCATTCTTGCTTGCCGCTTTGGAACTTCTAGACCCAGAATCTCCAAGCTATGCACTTGACGTAATTTCTATGGTTGAAGCAACTTTGGATGACCCTAAGCCTGTGCTTCGTGCGCAAGAGCGTAAGGCTCGTGATGCTGCAATGGCTGGTATGAAGGATGATGGCATTGATTACGAGGAGCGCATGGAACGCTTAGCTGAAGTTAGCTATCCTAAGCCTCTTGAAGATTTGCTAGCTCCTGCTTTTGCGCAATATCGCAAGGACGTGCCGTGGGCAAACGACTACTGGCTAAAGCCTAAATCTGTGCTTCGAGACATGGTTGAAACCGCCTCTGATTTTACTGGATACATTTCTCGTTATGGCATTGCTAGAAGTGAGGGAACGCTTCTTCGTTACCTTTCGGACGCTTATCGTTCGCTTGCTCGCACTGTGCCAGAAGACATGCTTAACGAAGAATTGCGTGATATTATTTCGTGGCTTCGTCTTGTTGTGCGCTCTATTGATTCAAGTCTTGTTGACGAGTGGGAGAGTGCAGGAGGATCGGATGCTGAAGCTAGCGCTGTAACTATGGCTGCGCCTTCAACTTCTGAGTCTGTAGTTGAGGATCGTCGTGGACTTATTGTGTTGATTCGAAACGCAATGTTCCGTCGCGTGCAGCTTATGGATTTGGAAGATGCGGATACTTTAGGAGAGCTTGACAAGGCTTGGGGTTACGGCGTTCACGAGTGGAATGATGTGCTTGACGACTATTACGACGAGCACGAGTATGTTGGTATCGATGCCAAGGCTCGAAGCGGCGACTTGTTTATTTTGGATGATTCTCTTGAGAAGAGTGAACATTCGTGGAAAGTTCGGCAGATTATTGACGATTCAGACGGAGATCATAATTGGGCTATTACTGGCGTTGTTGATTTAGATACAACTCAAGACGAAGGCGAAGTTGTGTTCTTCGATTACCAAGTTTCGCATGTGTGATTTTTAAAAATGTGATAACAGAATGCGAAATGCAGAATGAAAATGCAGAATGCAATCGAACGTTTGTTCTATATGTAGTGTAAGCTGGTATTTATGGAGCAGGATTTATTTGCAGCAAGTAGCGCGCCGAGTGATGTAACTCGTCCGTTGGCAGTGCGTATGCGCCCGAGCAGTATTGAAGACGTGCTAGGGCAGTCGCATGCTCTAAAAGAAGGTTCGCCTTTGCGCAGGCTTGCAAATCCGCAATCTAAAGGTTCTCTTACTGCTCCAAGTTCTGTTGTGTTGTTTGGTCCTCCGGGAGTTGGTAAAACTACGCTCGCTTATATTGTTGCTCGTCAGTCTGGTCGCGTGTTTGAAGAGCTTTCTGCTGTAACTTCTGGAGTTAAAGACGTTCGTGCGGTACTTGATCGCGCGCATGAGCGTTTGGTTAGTCAAGGTAAAGAAACAGTTCTGTTTATTGACGAAGTTCACCGTTTTTCTAAATCTCAACAAGATGCTTTGCTTCCAAGCGTTGAAAATCGCGACGTAACTTTTATTGGAGCTACTACCGAAAACCCAAGCTTTTCAATCATTAAACCGCTACTTAGCAGATCGGTAGTTGTTAAACTTGAGTCACTTAGCGTTGAAGATTTGCATACGCTTATAGAACGTGCGCTAACTAGCGAAAACGGTCTTAATAATCAGCTTAAAATCGACGATGACGCAATAGATTCTATTATTCGCTTAAGCGGGGGAGACGCTCGCAAAACTCTCACCATTTTAGAGGCTGCTGCAGGAGCAGTAACAGGAGATGTTGCGTTACAGCATGGCAAAAAGAAGCCTGTAATTACTGCTGATATTGTTTCTAACGTAATGGATACTACTACAGTTCGTTACGACAAAGACGGCGACGATCATTACGATGTGATTTCTGCTTTTATTAAGTCGATGCGCGGAAGTGATGTTGACGCTTCTTTGCATTATTTAGCGCGAATGCTTAGAGCTGGGGAAGACCCGCGTTTTATTGCAAGGCGAATTATGATTGCTGCTGCAGAAGAAGTTGGTATGGCAGCTCCGCAAATTTTGCAAGTAACTGTTGCTGCGGCTCAAGCAGTTGCTCTAATTGGCATGCCGGAAGCGCGCATTATTCTTTCTGAAGCTGTGATTGCTGTAGCAACTGCTCCTAAATCAAACGCAAGCTATAACGCTATTAATAAGGCTTTGCAAGACGTTGATGCTGGAAATATTGGTCAAGTGCCTCTTCATTTGCGCAACGCTCCGACTGCTTTGATGAAAAGTTGGGGAAACCATGACGGGTACAAGTATGCTCACGATTATCCGGGTGCTGTTGCATCGCAACAGTATATGCCAGATGAACTAGTTGGTCGCGAATACTATCAGCCGTCGAATCGCGGCTACGAGCATGAGATTTCGCAACGTTTAACTCAAATTCGTGCCATTCTTCACGAATCTAATGAAAGTAGAGATGCTGGGTATGAAAAAGAATAGCGATTTTCTGTATTATTTCGTATCAACCGTTGTGCTTATATGCTGGCTTACTGCTTGCGTTGTGTATACTCTTTTTGCTGCAGATACCTTACAAAGCAACGGATTTTCGTTGAAAAGTATTACCAGCAATAGCATAATAAGCACAATCGCAAAACCAGATACTCGTAATGCAGATGACATTCTTTCTCAAGCTGGCAAAGAGTACAAGAATGTGCTTAAAACTTCTTCGTATGTTTCAAATAAATTCCCACAGGATTTCGAATATTATTATGATCTGTGGGATATTGACAACGATAATATTCCAGAAATGATTGTTATTGCGACAAATGAATATAATACTAACTCTAACAAGTATATTCATGTATTCTCATTTAAGAATGGCAAGTTGGTTAAATATCCAGAAATTATAGATAAGAATCTTGATAAAAATGAGTATACAGGGACAATATATTTTGATCCTCATCATAAAGGAATTGTAATTTTGCGTGCTATTGAAAAAAATGCGCCTGATGTTTTCCCGTGGAGTAAAACAATTTATAAGCTGAATGAAGGCAACTTTACTCATACTCGGTCAATTGTTCAACATCCATTAGATAAAACTGATACATACGATTCAGTTCCTGGTACTGGTGAGATAAGTAAATTATTACATCCAACTTTTGTGCCGGTTGATGATTTTACTGATATTAATATGATGATTAATGCCAAAAACTTGACTCAAGCTCAGCATAAGCATAATGAGCTTGTTCAACTTTGGCGTGAAAAAGGTTATCAAGTATTTACTGGAACTGTAAAAATATTAAATGCTGATGAAGCATATGAGTTTCCTGGAACTACACCAAGTGATACTGGCAGTAAATATAGTGTTCGAGAGGAAAACAAAGATAATATTTATACAGTATTAGCATTCGATAGAAAGATGTCTGTTGGAGGATACTGTAATGGTATGGATTGTGGAGTAAGACAAACGCGCAACTCCATTAATAATATTTTAGTTACTATGAAGGTTTCTAAATCAAACGAAAGCAATATGTTTGAAAAATATAATAACAAAAAAATTACTATTGCTGTTAAAGCTGGAGATGATGGAACAAATTGGCTGGAACTGCCGGCAGGGCAGTCAACAGTTAGTAACGTACATATCATTGACGAATAGCACATTATTATAAAATTAACCTCCATGATTGAAAGACTGTACATTAAGTTTTACGCGTTATCACATCATGCAACTAGAATCATACGTAAGAATTTCACTTAAGAGAGATTGATTGATTCGAAAACTGAGTCAGCGATGCTTATTTTGTATCACTGCTTAAGCTGGAGGTTTATTATGAGCAAAGCTAAAAGTTACTTTTGGGTGCTTGTTATTATCGTTATAATATTTAGCATTTTTTGTTTCTCCAAAAATAATAATTCTTCATCGTCGTCAAATACTATTAGTCAAAACGCTAATACAGAACCAAATCTTATTGCAATTAGTAAAAAATGTAATTTACCAATAAAACGTAGCCATGCTCTTAGAAACACTGACGCAATAATCAAAGTTGGATTTGGCAAAGATTTTCAAAAAGCTGCATCTTGCGTTATCAATCAATTTCCTTCTGCTGAAGAAAACCAGAAAAAATTAGAAAATATTCTTTATAAAAATGGCGATCCGTCAGATTCTAGCGAAGATAATAATATCGTTATTTATGGAGATTCATGTTCATTAAGCATTACACCAACCTTTGCAGGATGTTTAATGCTGGTTGGAGATATTAAAAGTGCAATTAATATAGATAAGAATGCCCTTGCTGCAGAACTAACTAAAGATATCACAGAAAATTATGATTATGATTCTGCTAATTAATATGAAACTTCAGTTTGCATTTATTCTGTAATGATTTTTAACTCGTTGTAATTATAGTCATTGTAACTTGGTTCTTGCACAGGACATATTGTCACAGAGTGTTTAACAGCTATGGTTATTTTCTTGCCGACATAATCTTTGACTTCCTTAATCTTATTGCTAATAAAGAAGCGATTATAAACAAATGTGTCAGGAACTTTTGATCCATTACCATCGGCTACAACGGTTATTATTGTTTTGTAAGGCATATTTATTGTATAAATCAAATGTGCCATATCAAAATAGTAAGTATAATCATCTAAAATCGCGTTAGGCTGTGCAGTCCGTTTTACTTCGTCAATATTCATTTCTTGAACATTGCCGGTAAGAATGGTGTACCCATCATTTCGTAAATCTTGAATATACTGATTGTGCTTCTTCTCTTTTTCACTAAGAGTCATATTATTAATGAGATCATCTACAGGCTTAAGATTTTTAACGTCAACAAACGTTGCATCAATGTCGCCGAACTTACTGTAATCTTCCTCATTGTCATTGGCACTTTTTACTAATTTGAATTTATGATCTTTTGCAAGTTTGTAAGTATTCCTATGAGCTTCAGGTCCTTCCATTGAGTGATATACAATTATGCCGTTGTGATTATGGTCGTATGTTAATGTTTGTCCAAATTCATTAGCGGTAGGCGGTTCTAAATCTTCTATTAACTGCGACTCAACAACTTTCTTACCATCAAAAGAAAATACTTTTGTAAAGCGCGGTTTACGCATATCGAAACCCACTTTTTTTCTTGCAGTCACAATAAGTTCTGGAATCTTATCATTATCAAAATCCCATAAATCGTAGTAATACCCGAAAGAATCTGGAACATTTTTGAACTTGTATTTTCCGTGAAGATTTTCAAGCACGTCTTTATAGGCACGACCTACCATAGCAAGAGCGTTATCTGGCTTATTTGGTTTTGTCTCAACTAGAGTGGTTGCAACATTGTTGTTCGCAAAATTTTTTAGCGAAAATCCGTTGTTTTGTAATGTATCTGCAGCAAAAAGAGTATACACAACGCAAGCAGTAAGCCAGCATATAAGCACAACGGTTGATACGCAATAATACAGAAAATCGCTATTCTTTTTCATACCCAACATCTCTACTTTCGCAAAGTCGCAACTGTTTAATCATATTTTGGCAAAACCTACGTTTTATGCGTAAATCATTCACCGTAATTGGAAGAAACGTCTTTCATTAAGCCTGCCATGAGTGAGCCGTTGTCTATCTTGGAAAGATTATTAGCATTTCCAACAATCATAACGTCACCAGCAGTAGTTGGGAAAATCATTACAGAACATGGGTCACTAACGATAAAAATATGATTGTCGTCATTCATGTCGAATGGGTTGCCGTTTTTGTAAAGAATATTTTCTAATTTTTTGTGATTTGCGTCAGCAGAAGGAAACTCATCAAGTACGCATGATGCGGCTTGTTGAAAATTGTCACCAGTTCCAACTTTTATAATCGCATTATCTCCTCCGAGAGCGTAGCTGCGTTTTATTGGTAAATGGCATTTTTCACTAATAGCGTTAAGATCTGGTTTTATATTAAGTAAGTGACGCACGCCACTAAAAGAAGGATTGTGCTGAACGCAATAGAACAAACCAGCTAATATGGCGACAACAACGAATCCCCAAAAATAGCTTTTCGCCTTACTCATAATAAACCTCCATCTCAAGCATGATACAAACCAAGCATCGCTGACTCAGTTTTCGAATAAATCAATCTCTCTTAAGCGAAATTCTTACACTCGATTCTAATTGCATGTAGTGATAAACATGCATACGAAAATTATGCTGCATATTTGGCTTGATTGCGTAATTTATATAGCTTCTCATAAGCAAAATGGACCTCTCAAATTAGAGAAGCCCATTTGTGTACAGTTTTAACGGCGTGTGAATATAAATCGCTATTCGCGCACAAGCATAATGTGTTCAACGCTGTCTAATGGGGATACGCGGAACAAAACAAAACGATTGCCGATTACTTGCACGACTTCGGCGCCGAGCTTTTGAGCAAGTGCATCAGCAGCTTCTTTAGCACTTAATCCGGAACCATCTTGCACAGCACACTTCATTAGCTCGTGGTACTGCATGGTTTCGTCTGCTTGTTTCACAGCTGCATCAGTAATATCGTTCTTGCCAACGTATAAAAGTGGGCTAAGCGTATTAGCGAGCGCGCGAAGCTGCTTAATCTGCTTTTTTGTCAATGCCATAAGGCGTCCTTTCAAATGCAAGTTTTATAACGCAAATATTACCTAAATTACATAGTGCTTAACGGATTATACAGTATATTGCGAATTGTTGCATGTGATAATACAAATTTATTTATTGTGTATTTATTCCGTATTTATTCCGTATTTATTCCGTATTTATTGTGTATCTATTGCTCATTTATTCCGTATTTATTGCGCGTGATACAAAAGTGTGAAATATTTCAAAATTTTTATTACAAAGGTAGCATTTTGCACACAATAATCGCACTTACAACACAAAGAGTAACTAGTAATAGCAGCACATCTTTTATACTCATTTTCCATGAGTGTAAGTGAGTTCTTTCAGCTCCAGGCGTATAGCAGCGTGCATCTAATGCGAGCGCAAGAGTGTCAGCATGGCGAATTACTCCTGCAAAACCTGGCACTATTAAAGCTGTTATAGCGTGTACTCGTTGTTTAAAAGAACCATCTCGAATGCTACTTCCTCGAGCGATTTGCGCTAGTGCCACAGAGTGCGCTTCTGCACTAAGTGTTGGCAAGAACCGTAGTGCTAGGCTCATAATAAGTGCTATTTCTTGCGTTGGTATTCCAATATGTCGAAGTGGTGATAGTAATCGTGTGCAAGATTCGCTAAGCGTTGTTTGACTCATTGTTAGTACTAGAACTGCTCCAATGATAATAACAAGCGAGAATCGTGTTGCAAAAAGTATTGCGTAATTAATTCCGTCAGTTGTAATAGGAATAGTTGCAATATTTGCTAACACTGTGCCGGTTCGCACTGCCAGAATGTTAAGTAATCCGGAGAAAACAAATACTGCAATAATCATGTGCAGTGAAGAAATAAGCTTAACGAATGGTATTTTTGCAGCAACAGTTAGAGTAAATGTTACAAAAGCAAGAATAGCTAACTGTATGTAGTTAGTAATACTAAAAGCACTTAGCATAAGAATAAAGCATGATAGAAGCGTTGCGCGTGGGTCAAAAGATTTAAGTAGCGAAGTTGTTTTTGCTTTTGTGGAACTTTCTTTGTTTTTGTTGTTTTCAGTATTGTTTTCAGTATTTTTTGCTGTGTTGCTTTCTGTGTCGCATTCTTTATTATTTGCTTTATTGCTTGCTTTTAATGTTACTAATCTTGCGTCTAAATCTTCTGCTTCTTGAAGATTGTGCGTAATAAGTATTATGGTTACGCCTTGATTGTGTAGCATTCCAAGAATTTCTCGAATACGCAGCGCAGCTTCAAAATCTAATCCTGCTGTTGGCTCATCCAGTACTAGCACGCGTGGCTTGCAAGCTAAAACGCCAGCTATTGCAACAAGACGCTGCTGACCTCCAGAAAGTGCAAAAGGTGATTTTTCAGCCAAATTCTCAAGGTTCAGTAAGCGTAGGGTTTCATCCACACGTTCTTTAAGAGCATTGCCTTTCAGCCCAAAATTTTTTGGCCCATAAGCAACGTCATTTCGTACTGTATCAGCAAAAAGCTGTTGTTCTGGCAGTTGCATAACGTAGCCAATTGTTTGATGTAGTTTTTGTCGTATTATTTTAGATGTTTTACCTCTAACAGATATGCCATGTACTGTTATATTTCCTGAATTGGCTTTTAACAATCCACACATTGTTTTAGCAAGAGTTGATTTACCGCAGCCGTTTTCGCCCATTATTGCAACTGTTTCGCCGCTTTTAACAGTTAGTGAATAATCGTCAATAACAGCTGGTGAAGTTTTATCATATTTAACAGTTAGTCCGGAAATTTCTACAGCGATATCTGACTCATTTTCTTTGCGTCTACTATCTGTTAAGTTTTTGCTTTCGCTAATTTTAGTTAAATGATTATTCGTCAACTCAATATTAGAAAAGTAAGTTTTTAAACCATTAAAGCTTACTTCTTTCAGGATGCCATTTTCTAGTAAAAGTATGCGATTTGCGCGTTTGCATTCCTCAAAATTGTGTGTAATTTGAACGATAGTAGTGCCATTTTTGTGCAAATTATCAAATAAAGTATCAACGTCTTTGCGTGCGAACGAGTCGAGCATAGAAGTAGGTTCGTCAAGAACAAGCAGTTTAGAATTCATAGCAATAGCACTTGCTAAAGCTACTCGTTGCTGCTGTCCGCCGCTCATAGTGCTAGGGTCAGCGTAACGTTTATCTTCCATATGAACAGTTTTTAAAGCTTCACTGATACGCTTATACATTGCTTTTTGAGGGAATTGCAAATTTTCTAGTCCGAAAGCAACATCTTCTTCAGTAATTGTTGTAATAATCTGATCTTCAGGACTTTGGAAAAGTGCGCCAATATATTTTCGCGCATTTTTATATGATTCAGCACAAGCAGTAGTATTTTCAAAAACTTTTTCGCCACACAATGTAACGTAACCGCTATCTGGTGCTGTTAAACCTGCAATAATTTTTGCCAAGGTTGACTTACCAGAACCGTTTTTGCCCACAATCGCTACGCGCTCGCCGGAGCGAATTGTAAGACTTAGATTATTAAGTGTCCAAGTTTTTCCATCATCGTAGCTAAAGCAAATATTTCGCAACACTACTTGCGCATTGTTTTCAATCATGTGCTTTTTAGCTTCGTTCATGCTACTACTTGTGCTGATATTATGCATAACTATGCCGCTTAGAATTATTATTTATTTTCGTGTAGCAGATTGGAAATTGGTTTGTAAATAAGCATAGTTACTACAACGTGAAGCACAAGTTTAATAATATTAAACGGCAGTAATGCTGGAATAATAAGAGATGCGACTTGTGCAATAGATATGTGCGCATAAAGTGGTGTAATAACAAGATTTCCAACTATTGCAAGAGCGATAGCAATAATTGATCCTGCCAAAAGTCCGATTATTGCGCCTTTTCTGGTATGCATTTTTTTGTAAATTAATGCCGCTGTGACGCTAGCTCCTAAAGATACTAGCACTGCCATAACTGTGCCTAGTGGATTGGTAAATAAGTGCGGTGCGAAACCTAGTATGCTTACTATTGCTGCAGCTGCAGGACCATATGCGAATCCTGCAACTAGGCATACTATTCCTGAAGGATCATATTTTAAATACGACAAGTCTGGAATAAGTGGAAATTCTATGAAACTTACGGCCATTGAAAGTGCCACGAATAGAGCGTATTTTGCGATTTTTTCGCTAGACCAGTTAGAGTTCTTTGCATAAGTTTGATGATTATTTGTATTAGAAATGCCCATGATGGGTCTCCGTTTCTTTCATCCGGACTGTAACCGTTGGCTTCGGAATTTAACCGAATCAGCAGCTTGTAAACCGCTCGCGGGCTTCAAAAACGCATGAAACACGTATTTTGTTACCGCCAGTAAGGATTTGCACCTTCCCTGAAACTAACTATTCCTTTGTATCTCATGCTAAGAACATTGTTGTAATAATTGTGTGGCGAGGGTAGGTGCGAGAATACAAGTATGAGCAATACGAGTGCATCAAAAAAAATTAGTACTAATAACGCAACTAGCATTGATAAATTAGCTATTGTTGTTGTCACTTATAAGCGTCAAGAGCTTTTGGAGAATTTATTCCATTCGTTTGAATGTTTAAAAGAATGCCCTTGGCGTATTGTCGTTGTTGACAATGAGTGCAGTGACAAAACTGGCGAAATGGTTGCTCGTCTTGAAGCTTCTTTAACTAATCGTTGGGGTAAAGCTCAAAAAGATTGTGAAGGCAATGAACTTCATGTTGTGTATGCTCCGCAAAATGAAAATCTTGGTGGTGCTGGCGGCTTTAGTGCTGGTGTTAAAAAAGCTTACGAACTTGGAGCTAAGTGGTTCTGGGTTATGGATGACGATGTTGAAACAGTGCCTGAATCTATTGAGCGTCTTGCTCCTTGGACTAAGCGTCACGCTGTTGTTCAAGGAAGTCGTTTAGATTATGACGGTGGTAAATTCTACTGGCAGTACGATTTTTTGGTTCCTCTTGGTATTCCAAATCCTATTGCTCCTGCTGCTTTCGGCGCAGCTGGATACAAAGTTATGAATACGATGTGTTTTGAGGGTGGCTTGATTCGTCGAGATATAGTTGAAAAAATCGGCTTCCCGGATTCGCGCTACTTTATTTACTGGGATGATACTACTTACGGGTATCTTGCGAGTAAAGTTACGAACCCTATTGTTGTTCCGGATATTATTCTTCGTCGCACTCGTGATATTCCTAATTGGGATATTGCAGGAGTGCGTCAGCTAAATTCAACATCGGACATGAATCGTTATCATATTATGCGAAATAGAGGCTTTATGGCTCGCTACTTTATGGTTCATGGCGATTTTCGTCCGTTTATGTTTGCGCTTGGAACTGCTTTAACAGCTGCTAAAGAGATTATTCGCTTGATTGCTGTCGATCGTGAGCATATTATTTCGGGCATTGGTAAATTGTTTACCGGCTGGATTGATTCTCGAAAAATTTTGCACGATCAAGACTGGAAACCTATGCCTTCGTTGAAGTAGAAGTTAGTAAACAGTAAGCGTGTCGTATCAGATATACGATAGAATACTGGTAATTGTCCATACAGCACACATTCAGAGGGGAGTGTTAGTGAAATGATTGACACTGCACAAGCATTTGGCGTCGATATTGGTGGCTCCGGTATTAAGGCTGCTCCAGTAAATTTGGAAAAGGGAGAGTTCGCAGAACCTCGATACAAAATTCTCACTCCTGCGGTTTCTACGCCTCAAGCAGTTGCAGATATTGTTCGTCAGCAGCTTGAACATTTTGAAGTGCCTGCAGATGTTCCTGTTGGAATTGCGTTCCCTGCTCCAATTAAGCCTGGTAAGAAGCTCGATTTTATGGCAAATCTTGATCAGTCTTGGATTGGTGTTGATGTTACTGAAGTCTTTAGCGAGGCTTGTGGTCGTCCTGTAACTGTAGTTAACGATGCTGATGCTGCTGGTTTAGCTGAGCAGCGTTTTGGTGCAGCAAAAGACAAGGATGGCTTGGTTATTGCTACTACTCTTGGCACTGGTATTGGCACGGCTTTGATTTACAACGGTGTGCTTATTCCAAACACTGAGCTTGGTCATATTCAGCTTGAAAAAGGTAAGGGCGATGCTGAGAAGTACGCTGCTTCTTCTGTTCGTGAAAAGTTGGATATGGGCTATAAGAAGTGGGCCAAGCGTTTGACTAAGTACTACGGCTTGATGGAAAAGTATTTCAACCCAGATTTGTTTGTTGTCGGTGGTGGCGTTAGCCGCGTAAGCGAAAAGTTCTTGCCGCATATCGATATTAAAACTCCTATTGTTGTTGCAACATTGCATAATGAGGCTGGAATTATTGGTGCAGCTTACTATGCAATGCAAAAAATGCAGCAAAACTAAAAAATAACTAAATATTATTTGTTTCTATTGAGCTGGGTGAGCAGTTTATGCTGCAGCCCAGCTTTTGTTATGCCAAGTGTTAGGGTAGTTTCGTGCGATTTTCTTCTAGAGTAGATGTGAGTGAGCCAAATCCTATTATTTTAGCTCAGCGAAAAGCTATTTTTAATGGCGTAAAGCTTACTAAATTAAACGATTCCAATCCAACGTCTCACGGCTTAGCTCCTAAATGTTTAAGCGGACGTTACACAGCAGACCCTAGAGGTCCTAAGGAAATTCGCGATATTCTTTCAAACTTCATCAATAAGCGAGATAACCGCACAGAAAAGTCTGTTCCATCAAAGCTTAATCCAGATCAGCTTTATGTGCTTTCTTCAACTTCTCAAGCTTACGCATGGCTTATGATGCTTTTATGCGATGCAGGGGATGCCGTTATTGGACCAACTCCTGGATATCCTCTTATAGAGTCTATTGCGCGCTTGCAATGCGTGAATGCAATACCATATCCTTTGCATTATGATGGTTCTTGGACTATTGATATTGCGCGTGTTAGAGAACTTTTAGAAGATGCGTCTTTGCGTATTAAAGCTCTTGTGCTTATTAATCCCAATAATCCTACAGGCTCATATGTTAAGCCTGAAGAACGTGAAATACTATTGCAATTATGCCGTGATAATGGTGTTGCGATTATTGCAGACGAAGTATTTTATGAATATTCGCTTGAACCTTTTGCTGGCAATGCTCGTCTTGCTGGAGAATCTTCTACTTTAGTTTTTGCGCTTGATGGATTCTCCAAAATGCTTGCTGCTCCTCACGCAAAAGTTGGTTGGATTGAAGTTTCAGGTCCTAAAGATGATGTTTATGAAGCACAAAAAAGGCTTGACGTTATAGCGGATGATTTTTTGCCTATTGGTAATACTGTTTCTGAGCGAATACCAGAATTATTGCAATATACATCTTCTCAAAGCGCTATTGTGCGAAATCGTGTTATTAATAATCTGCATACGCTTAGAGAAACGTTGGCATCCACGCCTAAATGCTGTGTTAGCGCGTTGCGTGCAGAAGGCGGATGGAATATTTTATTGCGTGTACCATCTTGCATTGACGATGATGTATTAGCTTTGAGATTGATGAAAGATTATAATCTAGTTTCTCAGCCTGGATATTATTTCGATATGCCAGTTAATGGGTATTTAGCATTGTCATTATTGCCAGAGCCGCAGCAGTTTATTAGCGGATTACATGCGCTTCTTCGAACTGTAGATGCATTGTTAGAAGAATAGTAATTATATAAATAATTATTTAAAACAGTGTCATCCAACTTCTAAACGCAAACCATAAGTTTGGATTAAAACGAAGCGTGCTGTCTTCACGTCCTGTAACAAACCAACTGAGTACAGCAATAGCAATAGAAGCAAATAGCAATATTGCTACAAGTAAGCGTATTGTGTAAGCAATAGTTTTTTTATGTAAAGAATTTTCTGATTGCAAAGTGGATGCATATTCTAAAAGCAAGCTAATGCCAATTGCGGCAGCTATAGCAAAAGACCACGCAAAATCAGCAATATATCTCCATCCGATACCAGCTTTTAAGCTGTCAAAAACAATAAGAACAAGCCCAACTATTATAGCTGTTACGCTTGTGCACCAAGCAATATGCGTGCGGCAGCGTTTTCTCATAATAAATACGCATATTATGCCAACTAATGCTAATGGTGAAAGTGTAAACATTCCGCCAATCATAGGCTCTGCGTATTGCCAACGGTCAAATGCAATAGGCTGAATACCAATCCAAGGAAAAGTTGGAATAAAACGTAAAGGTAGCGCAATATAGCTAAAAATAGACGGCAAAATATTTTGTGCTGGCAAGCGCATAGTCGTCATGTCAGTAATAGTTATTTGATACTCATTGCCAAAATTTAACGGTGAGCCAAAGCGCAAAAGATTATAAATGCCAAATGGAATTGCAGTAATTACGCATGGCAGTATCCAAGCTGCAAAATATTTAAAAGGCTTAAGCCATGAAGAAACTTGTTTCCAGTTGCGCAAAATATTTGGTAAATCTTTTTCTATGTGTGAATAAATTGCAGGAAGTGCAAAAAGAACAGCTATGGAAAAAGTAGGTCTGCATCCTAAATTTAATGCAATAAAGAAAGAACCTAAAACAATATTTAGCAAAGAGTGTGTTTTATTAAAACCTAGGTAGCACCACAATCCAAGAGATGTGAAGAAAAGTGAGGCTGCCATAGGTACGGAATAAAATGACGTTCTAAACCACAAATACACTGTATTTGAAGTAATGAAGAATAAAGCAAGAACAATAGATGTCGTTCCTAAAGATACTTTTTTTGAAGTCTGCTCAATAATTCGAATAACCAATAGTGAGCCTGCGATAAGAAAACCAATTAAGAATATTATCGTAGCTACTGTTGTTGGAAGCATAGAGCCTTCAGGAGTCCATAGTCTTGAAATAATGCGATAAGGCAAAAATAGCAATACTGCAGGAAGCACTCCGAAGTAGGAATACCAGTGACCTTTGTAGTATGCGTAATCCCAATACATATGCTGTACTGAGTGGTTTAACAAATTATTTCTCGCTGTAGGATCGTAAGGATTTTGCAAGTGTTCTAATTCATTAGGAACAGGAAGATTTAAATGCACTTGACCTTTTAACAATGCGTCTGCAGTGTGAGCATATTGATCAAAATCGTATGCATAGTTACCGTTTGTGTAAAAATGCATAGGAGTTGCGTTTCGTAAATTCCAAAAAATAGTTATTAAACCAACAGCAATAAATGGAAGAAGAGAAGCAGCAAAGCAGCAACGTTGAATAAGACTATGAGTGTTAAGTTTAATTTTCCAAAGCTTGGACCAAGGATTCCAAAGCGTAACAAGAAATGCAAAAACAGCAAGTATTAATACGCGACCCCATGACCATCTAAAAGGCACTCGAACGTTTGCTCTTGAGTCTTCAATATTTAATATTGATCCTATTGGATGTTGCAGCCACACTCTAACAATGCAAGATTTTCCTACTGCTTGTTTTGGAAGTTTAAGCAAAGATGGGTTTAAAGAAGCAGTGTTTGTGCTTTGAGGTTTGCTTAAGTATTTGTTTGCTTCAACTAAAACATTGATGTTTGAAATAAGATTATTATTTTTGCTTTTCTTTTTAA
Organism: Bifidobacterium sp. C0047B3; assembly: GCF_056590535.1. Taxonomy (NCBI): domain Bacteria; kingdom Bacillati; phylum Actinomycetota; class Actinomycetes; order Bifidobacteriales; family Bifidobacteriaceae; genus Bifidobacterium; species Bifidobacterium sp. C0047B3. Next base: position 426,237 of record NZ_JBWPWH010000001.1, read on the forward strand.
TAATCGCAGGCTCTAAGCGAATATAAGGCGAACTTCCGTCGGATGTTACTTCTAAATATGCTTCTGAAGGATCCGTTATAAGAATGCCGCCGGAATTTAAGCGTCTAATTCCAGAACCTATATCGTTGTGCGCAGAAATACTATCTGTGCTTCCTGTAACACTGCTCCAAAATGGCAGATTTCCAATAGAACATTCAAATAAGGTTATAAGAATTATTACGATGAATGGTATTCGCAAAAAATGTAGCGCACGTTTTATGCAATGATTGTCAATTTGATTGCTTATACGGCTGCTGCTACTATTCGCCGTATTTGGCAAAGTTTTAGACGCGTACGTTGAAATCACTGCTTAACCATTCTATTGCACAATTCAAGTAATTCAGTTCAATATTTTACTCTTCGGCAACTAAATCGAGATATTCGTCATTCCACAAATCTTCGTCGCCATCAGGCATGAGTAGAACTCGCTCAGGTTGTAATGCTTGAACTGCACCCTCATCGTGTGTAACAAGAACAATTGCTCCCTCATACTTTGCAATAGCTTTAAGTATTTCATCTCTAGATGCTGGGTCCAAGTTGTTAGTAGGTTCGTCCAGCAGTAGCACATTGGCTTTGGAAGTTACTAGTGTTGCAAGTGCTAGACGTGTTTTTTCGCCACCTGAAAGCACTCTGGCAGGCTTCATTGCGTCGTCGCCGGAAAACAGGAAGCTGCCAAGCATAGAACGTGCTTGCGTGTCATCCAGGTTTGGTGCAACGTGCTGAAGGTTTTCCAAAACTGTAGAATCCAAGTCTAATGTATCGTGTTCCTGTGCAAAATAACCGATTTTGCATCCGTGTCCGTATTGAACTTCACCAGTATCTGCTGTTTCTTCTCCTGCCAAAATTCGTAATGTTGTTGTTTTTCCAGCACCGTTATAGCCTAGAATGACAACGCGTGAACCTTTGTCTATAGCAAGATTAATTCCAGCGAAAACAATATTAGAGCCATACGCTTTGGAAATATCTTTTGCCATAATTGGAGTTTTTCCGCATGCAGCTGGTTCTGGAAAACGAATATCTGCAACTTTTTCTTGTTTTTGAGCTTCACTTGTTTCGCTTAATAAGCGTTCAGCTCTTCGCATCATGTTTTGAGCAGCAACTGCTTTTGTAGCTTTTGCGTGCAGGCGAATGCCTTGTTTCATAAGGCGTTCAGCTTTCTTTTCTGCAACTTCTCGTTCGCGACGACGTCTTTCTTCGTCTACTACGCGCTGATGCAAGTATGCTTTCCAACCCATTGAGTACATGTCTATTTTTGCAAGTTGCGCGTCTAAATGCCATACTTTGTTTACTACTTCGTCTAGTAATTCTGTGGAGTGAGAAATTACTAGGAATCCGCCTTCAAATCGTTTAAGATAATTGCGAAGCCATATTATTGAGTCTGCGTCTAAGTGGTTTGTAGGCTCATCGAGAATTAATGTGTCTGCGTCAGAAAACAGAATTCTAGCAAGTTCTATGCGACGACGTTGACCACCTGAAAGTGTGCCTAAAGCTTGTTGCATAACTTCTTGTGGAAGTCCCAAGCTTGTTGCCATCGATATTGCTTCAGATTGCACTGAATAACCGCCTGCTTTTTCAAAATCTTGCATTGCTTTGTCGTAGCGGTTCATAGCTTTAGTCATTATGTCTGGATCTGGATCTGTCATTTCTTTTTCCGCTTTGCGAATACGCGAAACGATAGAAGCAATATCTCGAGCGCTCATAATGCGATCTATAACGCTTTGTTCTGGGTCTGCTGCGTGCGTGTCTTGAGGTAAGTAGCCTAAACCTCCACTAACTCTAACCGAGCCTCCTGCTGGCAGCATGTCTCCTGTAATAACGCGAGTAAGTGTAGTTTTGCCTGCGCCGTTTCTGCCGACTAAACCGATTTTATCTCCCTTTGTGACGTGAAAATCGGTAGGATTTAACAGCGTTCGCGCACCAATCTGAATGGTTAAAGCTTGTGCGTCAATAGGCATAATGTCTGTTCCGTTCCCCAAAATTTAGGCTGCTATTATTTATTACTTATAAAAGTCATAACCAAACTCACTATTATACTGCTTACTGGTAACGAATACAGCATGTGGTTGATATTCAAATACTTTACTTTTTCGAACACTTGTTCTATAATTTTCTTGTTAGTAATAAAATTGGGTATTGGTTGGGAATATTCAAGTGATTATGGGGAAGTGTGGAGGTAATTGTGTCAGAACGTGCGAATGAACAAAACGACTCGTTGCAAGAATTGCTTGATAATGCTCCTATGTGCGCTAACAACGGTACTTTTATAGCTGATTTATCTAGTATTCCTTCTGAATGGAAAATAACTATCCAGGGTGCTAGAGAGCACAATCTAAAAAATGTAAGTTTGTCGATTCCTAGGAATCGTATGGTTGTTTTTACTGGTCTTTCTGGATCTGGCAAGTCCTCGCTTGCGTTTGATACGCTTTTTGCAGAAGGTCAGCGACGCTATGTTGAGTCGCTTAGTGCTTATGCTCGCCAATTTTTAGGACGTATGGATAAGCCTGATGTTGATTTTATTGAGGGCTTAAGTCCTGCTGTTTCTATTGATCAAAAAACTACGAATCGCAATCCTCGTTCTACTGTTGGAACTATTACAGAAATATATGATTATTTGCGATTATTGTTTGCTAGGATTGGTGTTCCTCATTGTCCTGAATGCGGTCAAATAGTAAGTTCTCAAACTCCTCAGCAAATGACAGATTCATTGCTTGCTATGCCAGAACGTACAAGATTGCAAATTCTTGCTCCAGTAGTTCGTGGGCGTAAAGGAGAATTTAAAGATACGCTTGAGCTTTTACGCTCAGATGGCTATGCTCGTGCGATTATTGACGGGCAAATGCATGAGCTTTCTGAAGATATTACTCTTACTAAACAGAAGAAACATACAATTGAAGTAGTAGTAGACCGTTTAGTTATTAAAGATGGCATTCGTGTTCGATTAACTGATTCGATTGAAACAGCATTAAAACTATCTAAAGGAGTAGTAATTGCTGATTTTGTTGACGAACCAGAAGACTCAAAAACGCGTCGTAAATCATTTTCTGAACATCGTGCATGTCCAAACAATCATCAATTAGAGCTTGATGAGATCGAGCCTAGAACATTTTCATTCAATGCTCCTTATGGTGCTTGCTCGGAATGTTCTGGCATTGGATACAATCTCGAAATTGATCCTGAACTTGTTATCCCAGATCCAGACAAATCTCTTGCGCAGGGAGCGATTGAGCCGTGGGCAATGAATAAGTCAGCTGGAATGTATTATCAGCACATACTTTCAGGACTTGCTAAAGATTTGCATTTTGATATGAATACTCCGTGGAAGGATCTAGCGGAAGACGTTAAACATGACATCATGTATGGTCATGATTTCACGGTTCAAGTTTCCTACACAAATAGGTGGGGGCGTCAACGTGAATATTCTACTGGATTTGAAGGTGTAGTTCGTACGCTTATGCGCAAACATGACGAAACTGATTCTGATCAAATGCGTCAATATTATGAGTCGTATATGCGTGAAGTTCCATGCCAAAAATGCAATGGAAAGCGTTTACGTCCAGAAGTTCTTGCTGTTACAGTATCTAATACTTCCATAGCTGAAGTTTGCGATATGCCAGTAGAGCGAAGTCTAGCATGGGTAAATGCTTTGCATTTGGATGGTTCTCAAGCAGTAATTGCAACAGAAATATTAAAAGAGATTCGTGCTCGACTTGGTTTTTTGAACGATGTAGGTTTAAGCTATCTTACTCTTTCCAGGGCTGCAAAAACTTTGTCTGGTGGAGAGGCTCAACGTATTCGTTTAGCTACTCAAATTGGATCAGGTTTAGTTGGTGTTATGTACGTGCTTGATGAGCCGTCTATTGGATTGCATCAAAGAGATAATGAGCGTTTGATTGCAACATTGCATCATCTTCGAAATCTCGGTAATACGCTTATTGTTGTCGAGCATGATGAAGATACTGTTCGCCAGTCTGATTGGCTTGTTGATATTGGTCCAGAAGCTGGAGAGCATGGAGGAGAAGTAGTATATTCAGGTCCGTCTGATGGAATTATTAAAGCTCAGCGTTCAATTACTGGAGATTATATTGCTCACAGACGCTCAATAGATGTGCCAAAACAACGTCGTAGTGTAGATGAAAATCGTATGCTTCATATAATTAATGCCCATGAGCATAATTTAAAAAATATTGATGTAAGCATACCTTTGGGAGTATTTACATGCATAACTGGTGTATCTGGATCTGGTAAATCAACACTTATAAACTCAATTTTGTATCCAGTTCTTGCAGACAAACTAAATGGTGCTCGAATTGTGCCAGGAAAACACAAACGTATTGATGGTATTGAGCTTTGTGACAAAGTAGTGCATGTTGACCAAAATCCTATAGGAAGAACTCCTCGTTCTAATCCAGCAACTTACACTGGTGTTTGGGATAAAATACGTTCATTGTTTGCTCAGACTCCAGAAGCAAAAGTTCGTGGCTATGGTCCTGGTCGCTTCTCGTTTAATGTTAAAGGAGGCAGATGTGAAGCATGCCATGGTGACGGTACTTTAAAAATAGAAATGAACTTTTTGCCTGACGTATACGTAGAATGTGAAGTTTGTCATGGTAAACGTTATAACCGTGAAACTTTGGAAGTTACATATAACGGAAAGTCTGTTGCAGATGTTCTTAATATGCCTATTTGTGAAGCTGCAATATTTTTCAAAGCATATCCTTCTATTTCTCGATATTTAGATACTTTAGTAAAAGTTGGCTTGGGCTATATTCGTCTTGGTCAAAGCGCAACAACACTTTCTGGCGGTGAGTCTCAACGAGTAAAGCTTGCTACAGAGCTACAGAGAAGATCTACTGGTAAAACAGTTTATATTCTCGATGAACCTACTACTGGACTACATTTTGAAGATGTTAGGAAACTTCTAGCAGTTTTACAATCTCTTGTAGATAAAGGCAACAGTGTTATTGTAATTGAACATAATCTTGATGTTGTCAAATCTGCAGATTGGATTATTGATTTAGGTCCAGAAGGAGGAGATAAAGGCGGAACATTAGTTGCGGAAGGTAGTCCTGAAAGCGTAGCGCGTAATGACGAGAGTTGGACAGGTAAGTTCCTTAAGCAAATGTTACATTGAGTGTCCAAAAAGTTACCGATTTGTAATTTGCGAACTTAGAAATTTACTCGACAAATCTTATGAATAGTTGCATAAATTTTGTTTAGGAAAGGAGGTGAAAATGAAAGATAATGATCTTAATAAAAATTCTTATAAAGCATATGATTTGCAAGAAGAAAATAAGATGAGAGATAGTGAAAAATGGCGTAAAACGCAAGAAATGATAGATGAACAGTTTTCGAAAGATTCATCATTTGACAATGAAAAAGTAAATGCATTAGGAGCGCCATTGCTTGGTGATACACGTGATTTATTCCGTCCAGCTTCTCGTGATATTCCAGCGCAACCTGGAGTATACAAGTGGCGTGATGGCGAGGGGCGAGTTATTTACGTTGGAAAAGCAAAAAATTTACGCAATCGTTTAGCGAATTATTTTCAACCTCTTTACCAACTTCATCCTAGAACTCAATCTATGGTTCTTACAGCTCGCAGTTTGGAATGGACTGTTGTAAGCACTGAATTTGAGGCTCTTACACTTGAATATACTTGGATTAAAGCTTTTAATCCAAGGTTTAATGTAGTTTTTCGTGACGATAAAACATATCCTTATGTTGCAGTTTCGCTAGAAGAAACTTTTCCAAGAGTATGGATTACTAGAAATCGTAGTGCGAGGCATGCTAGATATTTTGGTCCGTATGCAAAAGTGTGGCCTCTTCGTCATAGTTTAGATTCTTTACTTAAAACTTTTCCTATTCGCACATGCTCATCCTCTGTTTTTAACAAAGCTCATAGGACTGGTAGGCCTTGCCTATTTGCTTCTATTGGTAAATGTTCAGCTCCTTGTATAGGAAACATAGATCCTATCGAACATCGCAAGATGGTAGAGCATGTAGTTGGCATACTTACAGGCAGTATTGGAGAGTCTTATATTTCACAAATTAAGAACGAGATGAAAGAAGCAAGTGAAGAGCTAGAATTTGAGCGTGCAGCTAAATTGCGTGACGAAATTGCTGTTTTGAACACTATTTTGCAACAAAATGCAGTTGTGTTTGACAATGATGTAGAAGCAGATGTTTTTGGATTCTGCGGAGATGAGCTTGAAGCGTCAATTCATGTATTTTTTGTCAGAGCTGGAATGATTCGTGGAGAGAAAAATTGGTCAGTAGAACGAAATGAGCATATTAGTGACAGTGATCTTATAGCTGATTTATTAACTCGCGTATACGCAGAATATGAGCAAAATTACACACAAAACCATGAAGATACTATTAGCATTAAGAAAGTTCGCGACGCTGTTAGCTCTACGCAACAAGCTACTGCAACTGATGTAATATTGCGAGCGCAAGCTACTAAAACTCGTCGTGAACGTCAAGAGAGAACAGGTCGTGAAGATTTACTTGCTCCTATTTCGCCTGTTCCTCGTGAGATTATAGTTCCAATTAAAATTTCTGAAGAACGTAAGCAAGAGCTTGAATTGTGGCTTAGCAATATTCGTGGTTCTCAAGTAAGTATTAGAGTTGCAGAGCGCGGAGAAAAACGTGCTCTTATGGATCGTGCAAACGATAATGCTAGTCAGGAATTGAAACGCATAAAATCTAGCCGTATTAACAGTATAGATATGAGAACAGAAGCTATGAATGAAATAGCAAAAGCGCTTGGAATGAGTAAATCTCCTTTGCGAATTGAATGTTATGATATCTCAAATACAGTTGATGGCAGTTATCAAGTTGCTTCTATGGTTGTTTTTGAAGATGGTGTTGCTCGTCCTAGTGAGTACCGTCATTTTGCGGTTCGAGGTGAACACGGTGATGGTAAAACAGATGATTTAAGTGCTGTTTATGAAACATTATTGCGAAGGTTTAAGCATAAAGATGTTTATGAAGAAGATAAGCTTGATACATCGGATTCATCAGATACATCTGGCTCATCTGACTTATCTGACATTAATATTTGTGATTCCAACAGTGTTTCTAATAAGCATTTTTCAGGTAATTCGTTGACTAATGCGCGGCATTTTGCTTATAAGCCTCAATTAATTATTGTCGATGGAGGAAAAGAACAAGCAAAAGCTGCTAAAAGAGCTATGAAAGATGCTGGCGTAAGTGATATTACTGTTTGTGGTTTAGCTAAGAAACTTGAAGAAGTGTGGCTTCCTGACGAAGATTATCCAATCATTTTTAAGAGAAGCTCAGAAGGATTGTATTTATTGCAGCGCGCTAGAGATGAGTCTCATCGTTTTGCTATTTCGTATCATCGTAAATTGCGAAGAAAAGGTTCATTGCATTCTACTTTTGATGCTATTCCTGGAATTGGAGCAGTGTATCGCAAGCGTTTGCTTACATCTTTTGGTTCAATAAAATCTTTGAAAAATGCTTCATTAGAAGATTTGCAAAGAGTACCTGGAATTGGCGAGAATAAAGCAAAAGCTATATACAATGCTTTGCGTAAAAATAATGATAAGTAGCTTTTGAATTACTATGAGTCTTACTATGAGTCGCAACTCGTCAGCATAAGGCACTAGCCTAAGAAGTATGTCTCAGGAAATTGAAATTGGTTTGGGCAAAAAAGCCCGAGTTGCATATTCGCTTGACGATATTGCTATTGTTCCTTCGCGCCGTTCGCGTGATCCTCAAGCTGTATCTACTTCATGGCAAGTAGATGCTTACACGTTTGATATCCCAATTATTGCTGCTCCAATGGATTCGGTTACTAGCCCGGATACTGCGATTGCAATTGGTCAAATGGGCGGTCTTGGAGTTCTTGATCTAGAAGGTTTATGGACTCGATATGAGAATCCAGAACCTTTGTTAAAAGAAATAGCTGAGTTGCCGTCAAATATTGCAACCCGCCGCATTCAGGAGATTTATACTGAGCCAATCAAACCAGAATTGATTGCAAAACGTTTGCATACAATCAGAGATGCTGGAGTGACAGTAGCAGGAGCTCTTTCTCCACAACGCACGCAAGAATTGTATAACACTGTGCTAGAAGCTGGTGTTGATTTATTTGTGATTCGCGGAACAGCAGTATCTGCTGAACATGTTTCTAAGGATCATGAGCCTCTTGATTTAAAGAAGTTTATTTACGATCTCGATGTTCCTGTTATTGTTGGAGGCTGCGCGGATTATACTTCTGCTCTTCATTTGATGAGAACTGGAGCTGCAGGTATTTTAGTCGGATTTGGTGGCGGAGCAGTATCTGCAACCATGAATACTTTAGGTGTGCAAGCACCTATGGCTACTGCGATTGCGGATGTTGCTGAAGCTCGTAGGGATTATATGGATGAATCTGGCGGTCGTTACGTGCAAATTATTGCTGATGGCGGAATGGGTAATTCCGGCAGCTTTATTAAGGCTCTTGCAGTTGGAGCTGACGCAGTTATGCTTGGTACTCCATTAGCTCGCGCAACTGAGGCTCCTGGTCATGGCACTCATTGGGGTGCTGAGGCTCGTCATTCGTCACTTCCTCGTGGCATGCGCTCAAATGTTGGCACTGTGGCTCCGCTAGAGAATATTCTTTTCGGCCCAAGTCATGAAGCAGATGGTACTACAAACTTTGTTGGTGCATTGCGCAGAACAATGGCTTCTACAGGTTATGTTGATGTTAAGAGCTTCCAGCGTTGCAGCGTAGTATTTAATCCATTCCATCAGGATATTCGTTAGTGTTATAAGTATGATGCTTATTGCATAAAATATGGCGGTTCAGTAATTTGCTCTGAACCGCCATTTTTGTTTTCAAAATTGTTATATCTATATGAATATTCTATTGATTTATGCATAAATATGATTTTTAGCTATATTTGTTATTCTTTTAAACCGTAATGTGTATAATTCAACACGCATAAAATCGTTTATTTTCAATAAAAACGACGAATATTTTGTAATTTATCCACATTTTTATTAATTACGCAGTTAGAGAAAAATTACGTTGTAAGCTTTTATCTAAACTCGTTTAGTTTGTAGGAATATAAGCTTAACAAGTTTTAAATAACAACAGTTTTAAATAATTGTTAAAGCGGGAGAGAAATATGAAGATAGATTTTGCTGATGCCTATGGCATGGATGATAACGACTACAGTGATGATGAGCTGAAAGATAAGTCTTCAAAGGCAAAGAAAAACAATGACGAGGATCCTCCAAATGTTTTCTGTAGATCTCGTATTGGATTGCCTGTATATGAGGGTGAAGTTAGTGTTGGCTTTTCTCGTGAATGCTTGAAATACCATGTTGGAATGTGCTATTTCGACAGTAGAGATGAGCAGGCTTTTGTTAATTTAGCTTTAAAAACTTGTCAAATTGCTTGCATAGCTGCAGATATTTCTAGAGGTAGGCCTATTTCCCCAGCAATGTCGCAGCTTTTAACAAAAAGTTGTATTACTAAATTAACTAACATGTGGAAACTGATGGATGAGTATTTCACTGATAATAACGATTCGGAAACTCGCTCTGCTGTGCGTAGTTTTCCTGCAGTTCCTAGTTTGTTTAATGGAATGTTAGTCAGCCCGAATCATTTTGAAGGTGTTGTGCGCATTTGTGCAGGACCTGTGAAATACTGGGCGTCGCTATCTTTGCAATTGAAAAATAATCGTTGGATTTGCACATATGCGGATCTAGGATAAAATCGTCGCTTATAATAGGTAGCTGAAATAAGACATCTATGATAATGCGTTTGAAGACTTATATATATATTCAAAAAATATGAACCCCTTATTGCTTGATTTGTTGATTTTCTAACAATTTCAGCAATAAGGGGATTTGTTTTTAAAGATTAAATATTCTAACTTGTACGACTTGTAGAATCTAAGTTTTATCAGTGTTTGTTTATAAATGACAATATTAAGTATTATTTTTTGTACTTCGTGCAGTCGTGTCGATTCTGTTATCAAGTACAATAAATAATATGCTCCGAGAATTTGCTGTAGAAGCCATTCACCCAACTCAAGACGGTGATACCATTTATTCCTTACTCGCCAATCGTGCTATGCGTAACCCACAAGACGTGGTTGCTCAATGGCAAGACGATGAAACTCGTCGTTGGCATGATGTTACTTCATCTGAAATGCTCGCGAAAGTTCGTGCAGTAGCTCGAGGCTTAATAGCACTCGGAGTTCAGCATGGCTCCAAAGTTGTTATTTACTCTGCTACATGCTATGAGTGGGGTATTACCGATTTTGCTTGTGCATGCATTGGTGCTGTAAGCGTTCCTATTTATGAAACAGATTCAGCATTACAGGCAGCTGACATTATCGATGAAGTTAAGCCAGTTATTGCTTTTGCTGGAGACGATGCACATGCTCAATGCTTAGAGCGTGTTCGCCAGGATCATAAACGCATAACTTTGAAAACTGTATTTAATTTCAAAGCTGGCGGCTTGGAAGCAGTTGTTGATTTTGGTAAATCTATTACTGATGATGAGCTTAATAAAGCTGTTGATGCTGTTAAGGCAGATGATTTAGCTACTATTGTTTACACTTCTGGCTCAACTGGTAGACCTAAAGGCGCAATGCTTTCAAATCGTAATTTTACGCATATTGTTTTTGCTGGTTACGATGTTCTTAGCGATATGTTATGCAAGCCAAATCGTTTGCTTTTATTCCTTCCATTAGCGCATTGTTTTGCTCGCTACATTCAATATGTTGCAATCGGCGCTCATGGCGTTATTGGATATGTGCCTAATGCTAAGCATCTTTTGGCTGATTTGCGTAGTTTTAAGCCTACGTATTTACTTGGCGTTCCTAGGGTTTTTGAAAAAGTTTATAACGCTGCGTCACAAAAAGCTGGTGCTGGCATAAAGGGTCGTATCTTTGCTAAAGCTGTAAAGCATTTCATTCAATGGTCTCGCGACAATGTTGAAGGTAAAACCCATTCTCTTGCTGCGCGCATGAATCATGCAATGTACATGAAAACAGTTGGTTCTTCTATTCGTTCAGCTTTAGGCCCTAATCTTTCATGGTTAGCTTGCGGTGGAGCCCCAATGGATGCTGATTTGGCTCATTTCTTTAATGGTCTTGACGGTATTACTTTTATTCAAGGCTATGGAATGACTGAAACTGCTGCTCCTTGCGTAGTTAATTTTGAGCATGCAAATCAAGTTGGATCTGTAGGTCGACCTGGTCCTGGTATAACTATTCGTCTTGCTGACGATGATGAAGTGCTTATTAAAGGTCCTAACGTATTTATGGGATATTTCAATAAGCCCGAGCTTACTGCAGAAGTTATTGACGAAGATGGATGGTTGCATTCAGGAGATCTTGGTTCAATAGATGATGAAGGATTCTTGTCTATTACTGGTCGCAAAAAAGATATTATTATTACTGCTGGTGGCAAGAATATAAGTCCTGCTCCTATGGAAGGTATTATTGCTCAATGCCCATTAGTTTCTCATGCTGTAGTAGTGGGCGATGGTAAGCCATTTGTTTCTGCTTTAATTGAGCTTGATCCAGATATGGTTCGTTCTTGGCTAAAGAATAAAGGAATGGATGTTAACCTTACTATGAGTGAGATTGCTGCTAACGATGCTGTGCGTTCAGTAATTCAGCAATTTATTGACCAAGCTAATAGTACTGTTTCTCGCGCTGAGTCTGTTCGTAAGTTTGTTATTTTGCAAGATGAATTTACTCAAGATGCTGGAACCTTGACTCCAAGTATGAAGATTGTTCGTCCGAAGATTCTTGCTCGCTATGCTGATATTATCGAAACGCAATTGTATGCTCCAAAGCCTAATACTCGTCCTTTGCCAGCAACTGTAAAGATTCTCGATAAAACTACTGAGACTGTTAAGCAAGCACAAGAGACTGTTAAGCAAGCTCAGGAAGCTGTAACTCCTCGAGTTCGTCAAGCTATCGATCAAGCTGCGAATCATTTGAAGCATTTTGGTGAAGAATCTTCATCAGATTCCTCTTCGACATCGCATAGTGATAATAATGAACATGTCGAGTAAAGAGCTTGCATATTTGTAGTTGTTTTTCGTTATTCCTACTTAAATAAAAGAAAGAGTAATCGAGTGTCTATTAGAAAAATTCGTATTGTTCCGGATCCTGTATTGCGAACTCCTTGTGATGAGATTCGTGAAATTACTCCAGCTGTGAAACATTTAGTTGATGATTTATTGGAAACGGTAAATGACCCAGGTAGAGCTGGATTGTCTGCTAATCAGATTGGTGTAAGTTTTAGAGCTTTTTCTTACAATATAAATGGTCGAATCGGCTATATTCTAAATCCAGTAATTGAAGAGCTAAAAGGTGAGCAGTACGACGACGAGGGTTGCCTTTCTGTTCCGGGATTATGGTACAAAACTAGGCGCGCAAATTATGCTAGAGCTCGTGGAATTGATTTAGATGGTAAGACTGTAGTGCTTGAAGGTGAAGGTCTTATGGCTAGAATGATTCAGCATGAGTGTGATCATTTAGATGGTCATATTTATTTAGATAGGCTTGAAAAGGACGTGCGCCGTCAAGCGTTGCGTGAGTTGCGCAATAATATGCGTAACTAAGTTTTAGTTTTTATGCTTTATGCGTAAATAATTTTTTAAAAATTATCGGCGTTTTTGTTGCTTTTATTGCTACAAGAATGCCGATTTTTAGTATTGAGTATCTGATATAATCGCTCTTTGCGTGTCCATTTTGAGCATGAGTATTGCCGCGTTGTATGATTGCTCGCTTTTTATTGTCTACACGGATTCGCAAATACGCGCCATGTACGCGTCCGTTCGTGTCGGTCGGCTTGGATTTAGACATGTGTTAACCAAGTTGCATGCGAACAGACATGGCCAGGAAATAACCGACAAGAAAGGTATATAGATATGGCACAGATTACCATGAGTGAAATGCTGAAGGCTGGTTTGCACTTCGGACATCAGACTCGTCGCTGGAACCCAAAGATGAAGCAGTTCATTCTTACCCAGCGCAATGGTATTCATATCATCAATTTGTTCAAGTCTCTCGACATGATCGACAAGGCTTATGACTTCATCAAGCAGACTGTTGCTCACAACGGCACTGTTCTCTTCGTGGGCACTAAGAAGCAGGCTCAAGAAGCTGTACAGAATCAGGCAACTCGCGTAAACATGCCTTATGTTTGCGAGCGTTGGCTTGGCGGTATGTTGACCAATTTCCAGACTGTTTCTACTCGCGTAAAGCGCTTGAAGGAACTTGAGGAAATGGACTTCAGCGATGTTCGTGGATCCGGCTTGACTAAGAAGGAACTTTTGCTTCTCGAGCGCGAGAAGGACAAGCTTTCCAAGCAGCTCGGTGGTATTCGCAACATGAACCGCACTCCATCCGCCATGTTCGTTGTTGATATTAACAAGGAAGCTTTGGCTGTTGAAGAAGCTCACAAGCTTGGTATCCCAGTTGTAGCAATTGTTGATACCAACACTGATCCTGAGGCTGTTGAGTATCCAATTCCTGCAAACGACGATGCTATTCGTGGCATTGAGTTATTGACTAGCTTGATGGCTGATGCTGTAGCTGAAGGTTTGCTTGAGCATGCCGGTAAGGGCGCTAAGTCTGAAGGTAATGATGCTCAGCCAATGGCAGCTTGGGAGAAGGAATTGCTCACCAAGGAAGGCGAAGCTGAAGCTGAGCCTGCCAAGGAAGAAAATACTGAGGCAAACGCCTGATAAGCTAATTTGCAACCAGATTCTTATTTAGAAGCTGCAAAATCCAATTGATTTTGCTTTTTGCAGCTTTTAAGAATCATATTGATACGAGGAGAACAAAATGGCAGCAATTACTGCAGCGTTGATTAAGCAGGTGCGCGAAGAAACTGGCGCCGGCATGATGGACGTTAAAAAGGCTCTTACTGAAGCTGAAGGCGACGTTGCCCGCGCTAAGGAAATCATCCGCGCTAAGGGTATTCAAGCAGCTGGTAAGCGTGAAGGTCGCAAGGCTCAGGAAGGTACCATCGCTTCTAAGGTTGTTAAGTCTGCTGAAGGCGAAACTGGTTACGCAGTTGAGTTGAATTCTGAAACCGACTTTGTTGCAAAGACACCAAAGTTTGTGGAATTCTCAAATACTGTTCTTGACCATGCTGTTGAAGCTAATGCTTCTACTGCTGAAGAAGTACTTGCAGCTCCAGCTGATGGTGCAACTGTTAAGGAATCTGTTGAAGAAGCAGCAGCTTTGTTCGGCGAACACGTCAAGGTTGGTCAGGTTGCTAAGGTAAGCGGTCCACACGTTGAGATTTATGCTCACAAGAAGTCTGTGGAATTGCCTCCAAGCATCGTTTCCATGATTGCTACTGACGAAGCTGGCGCAAAGGTTGCTCACGAAGCTGCTTTGCAGATTTCCGCTATGGGTGCACAGTGGCTTCGCCGCGAAGATGTTCCAGAAGAAGTTTTGGAATCTGAGCGTCGCGTTGCAACCGAGAAGTCCTTGGCTGAAGGCAAGCCAGAGAAGATTGTTCCAAAGATTGTTGAAGGACGTATGAACGCCTTCTTCAAGGAAACTGTACTTCTCGAGCAGGCATACGTTAAGGATCCATCCAAGAGCGTTGGTGACTTGTTCAAGGAAGTTGGCGGCACCGCTTTTGCCTTTGCTCGCGTTGAGGTTGGCAAGGGTGCTGCTGAATAAGCACTAATTATATAAGAATTTATTTTTGTTCTTGTATATAGGGTTGCGTGCACAAGTTGTGCGCAACCCATTTTTTATATTCATTTTCCAGCTTAACGTGCGTTTTGAGTGTCGTTATTGATAGATAAACTGACAAAGATATACCTCATTCGCCGTTATGACTGGAGGAATCTGTATGGCTATTGCACAAACGGATGAAAGAAAGTCCCGTAGGGTTTTATTAAAGCTTTCTGGAGAAGCATTCGGTGGTGGCGCTGTTGGTATTGATACTAATGTTATTCGTAGGATTGCCGGCGAAATAGTAGCTGCAGTCAATCAAGGCGTTCAGGTTGCTATTGTTGTCGGCGGCGGTAACTTCTTTAGGGGAGCAGAACTGCAGCAAGCAGGTATTGATCGTAGCCGTGGCGATTACATGGGTATGTTGGGCACTGTAATGAACTGTTTGGCTCTTCAGGATTTTCTTGAGCAAGCAGGGCAAGCAACTCGCGTACAAACTGCTATTACAATGGGTCAGGTTGCAGAACCTTATATTCCGTTGAAAGCAATTCGTCACCTTGAAAAGGGTCGTGTGGTTATTTTTGGTGCTGGTGCCGGAATGCCATACTTCTCAACAGATACTGTTTCTATTCAACGTTCATTGGAAATTCATTGCGATGAAGTTCTTATGGGCAAGAATGGTGTGGATGGCGTATATAGTGCTGATCCTCGTAAAGATTCTACTGCTCGTAAGTTCCTAACATTAAACTATAAGCGTGCTATCGTCGATGGTTTAGCTGTTATGGATGCGTCTGCGCTTTCTATGGCTCGCGATAATAATCAAAAAATTCGTGTTTTTGGTCTCGAAGGCGAAGGTAACGTAACTAGTGCTCTTGTTGGAGAATCTATTGGCACTTTAGTGTCTAATGCAGAGCCAACATTTGCTTAAATATTATAAAGGAGAACACATGTCAGCAATAATTGATCAAGCCCGTGAACAGATGAATAAGTCTGTTGAAGCTACTAAAGAGAATTTTATGGGTATTCGCACCGGTCGTGCTAATCCTGCTTTGCTAAACGGAATTATGGTTGATTATTATGGTGCTCCAACTCCAATTAAAGCTGTTGCATCTATTGGTGTTCCAGAGCCTAGAACCCTTTCAGTTACGCCTTTTGATGCTTCTCAAGCGAATGCTGTTGAAAAAGCCATTCGCGATTCTGATTTAGGCGTAAGCCCTAATCGTGATGGCAATGTTATTCGTGTTACTATGCCAGAGCTTACGGAAGAGCGTCGCAAGGAATACGTCAAGCTTGCTAAGAATAAAGCAGAAGAAGGCAAAGTTGCAGTTCGCAATATTCGTCGCAAAGCTAAGGAATCTATTGACAAGTCTGTTAAAGACGGTGAACTTGGCGAAGATGAAGGCGATCGTTTACAAAAAGAGCTTGATAAAGTAACTAAGCAAGTTACTGATTCTTTAGACGTTTTGCTTGAAGGTAAGCAAAAAGAAATTATGGAAGTCTGAGATTTTTGTAGTTTCAAACTGAATGGGTGCCGTATGAGTCAACTAAAACAGCATAATTTTGCCAATGGAGTCAATAAAGCAGACGCTGAAAAAACTGCATCAGAAGTAAGATTATCTTCTGACAAAGCAGCTACTGCTACACATGGCACCCATGAAACTTTAAGTGATATTAATCGTCGCACAGGCAGGAATATGCCTCAAGCAATTGCTACTGCCGCAATACTAGTTGTAGCAATTGTTTCTTGCTTAATTATTAGCATTGATGTCTTTATAGTGCTTATGGCCATTTTTATGGTTCTGGCATTGTGGGAATTACATGTTGATTTTGCAACTCTTGGTTTGCGTATTCCTTTCGTGACGTTATCAATATGTTCGCTTGTAACTATTTTTGCAACCTACTATGCAAAATGGCATG
The DNA here is from genome assembly GCF_056590535.1 of Bifidobacterium sp. C0047B3. Classification (NCBI taxonomy): domain Bacteria; kingdom Bacillati; phylum Actinomycetota; class Actinomycetes; order Bifidobacteriales; family Bifidobacteriaceae; genus Bifidobacterium; species Bifidobacterium sp. C0047B3. The sequence goes on from NZ_JBWPWH010000001.1 coordinate 442,871, forward strand.
CTGTTGCTATGGCTAGTGGAATTACTGCATCTTTGCTTCTTACAGTAATTTGTGCGACTCTTAGCAGCACTATTTCAAATAGAACGATGCAAGCTGTAGAAAAAAAGCTCGATGGTTCTAACCGCTCATCATACGAGCATACTTTATTTACGAATATGTCTGTTTCGCTATTCGTAGTGTTGTACATTCCACTTTTAGCTTCTTGCATTGTGTTAGCTCTTACAAATACAAAATACGCAGTTGCTCACGCTATGCTTTTGGTATTTTTACCTGCATTAAGTGACACTGGCGGATTATTTGCTGGTGCGTGGTTGGGTAAACATAAGCTTTCTCCGCGAATCTCTCCTAAGAAGTCTGTAGAGGGCTTAATAGGCTCAATGCTTTTTGCGATTATAGGAGCATACGCAATTATTGCAGGTTTTTATGGTTCCTCTTGGTTCAATTTCTGGTGGATGCCATTAGTTATGGGTATTTCTTCTGGAATTGTTGGCACATTTGGTGACTTGTGTGCTTCTATGCTTAAAAGAGATATTGGTATTAAAGACATGGGACATTTGCTAAAAGGTCATGGTGGTGTTCTTGACCGAGTAGATTCTATTTTGCTGTGCGGTCCTGTGCTGCTTGTGCTTTTGCAACTTGCTCATTTCTAAATTTATCTGTCACAATCGTGGGCTTAGGCTAATATCGACGCCATGACAGTCAGTTTTATTCCGTCGCCAAGTATTTCGCAATTTTCTCTTGGCTTTGTAAACATAAAGTTTTACGCTCTTAGTATTCTTGCTGGTATTTTGATTGCAATGTGGATTACTACGCGTCGATGGAAACGTCTTGGAGGAGATTTTAACCAGATACTTGATCTTGTTTTAGTCAGTCTTCCTGCTGGAATAATTGGTGCGCGTTTGTACCACGTAATTACAACTCCAGAAAGATTCTTTGGATCTCATGGTGATTTCTTAGAAATTTTTAGAATTTGGAACGGTGGTCTAGGAATTTGGGGTGGCATATTCTTAGGCGCATTAGCTGCTTGCGCTTTATGCAAGTATCGTAAATATCCTGCCGGGTTGCTTGCGGATGCTGCCGCTCCTGCAATACTTATTGCACAAGGCATAGGTAGACTTGGAAATTGGTTTAATCAGGAACTTTATGGAGCTCCAACAACATTGCCTTGGGGTTTGAAATTAAACTATAATGCCACTCAAGCTATTGGTCATGCTGAGCGCTGCTACGATGGTTTAACCTGCCCGGCTGGAACATTATTCCATCCAACATTTTTGTACGAGATGATTTGGAATTTCATCGGTGCTGCATTGCTTATTTATTTTGGCAAAGTTATAGCTAAGAAGTTAAAAGCCGGTTCTGTATTCGCACTTTATGTTATGTGGTACACAATTGGACGCGTGTGGATTGAGGCATTGCGAATTGATTTTTCACATGTTTTCTTAGGTGTGCGCATTAATGTTTGGGTTTCTATTATCGTATTCATTTGTGCAACTGTTGCTTTTGCTTTGCTGCAAAATAGTACTAGTACTCGTGAGTCTCTTGTTGAACGACTTATAGATATAACTTCAGACGAAAGAGAACGTGAGTCTCAGAACACTTCTAGTAAGTAAGATTCAAGTATTTGAAAAAGCAATTTTAAAAATCTTGTTTTATAAAACTAGTCGCTTGCATTTTCTAGAATAGTACACATGAATATACAAATAGCACCTAGCATTCTTTCCGCAGATTTTTGCAATCTTGAGCGTGACCTCGATGCAATATCTAATGCGGATCTTGTTCATGTCGATGTAATGGATCATCACTTTGTACCTAACTTGACTTTGGGTGAACCAATTGTTAAGCGAATTTGTGAGGTTACTAAACTTCCAGTTGACGTACATTTGATGATTGAGGATCCAGATCGTTGGGCTCCAGAATACGCTAAGCTTGGAGCTGCTTCTGTGAGTTTCCATATGGGTGCTACTCATGCTCCAGTGAGATTAGCTCGTCAGCTTCGCGATATGGGTTGTAAAGCTTGCTTTGCTGTGCGCCCTGCGGAACCAGTTGAACCTATTTTCGATATTCTTGATGAATTCGATATGGTTCTTATTATGACTGTTGAGCCTGGTTTCGGTGGACAGAAGTTCTTAGCTAATCAAATGAATAAGGTTCGCCGTTTACGTGACGAAATTACTCGTCGCGGATTGCAGACTCATATTCAGGTTGATGGAGGAGTTAGCCCTTCGACTGCAGCAATAGTTGCTGAAGCTGGTGCTGATGTGCTTGTTGCAGGTTCTGCAGTTTATGGAGCAGAAAGCCCTAAAGAAGCGATTGAAGCTATTCGTAATACTGCAAAAGCTGCTTGGCGCGAATAAATATTAGATGTATGTTGGGGACATGAGATATGTCCCCAACATGTTAAGTATTGCACAACAAGCGAGTTTTTTTGATGCGAATATATGCTGATTAATTGAGTGATTTCGTATGAGGAAGATATTATGACTAAGTTCGTTATTAATCAGGAATATAGTCCTGAAGCAATGAATCGAGTTTTGACAATACCTAATCTAATCAGTTTTTTGCGCATATGTTCAATTCCGTATATTGCTTGGCTTATTACACAGCATCAAATGACTTTTGCTCTTATTGTTTTAGCAATATCTGCGTTTTCTGATTGTCTTGATGGTTATATTGCCCGTACTTTGAATCAAGTTAGTAAGTTGGGGCAAATTCTTGATCCTATAGCTGATCGTCTATTGATTTTTTGCAGTACATTAGCTTTAGCTATTGCAATGATTATCCCTTGGTGGGCACTTTTATTAGTAGTATTGCGTGATGCTATTATGGCTGTACTTGTAATAGTACTTGCGCAAAGAGATTATGGTCCTTTGCCTGTTAACTTCGTAGGTAAAGCTGGCACAGCGCTTCTTATGCTTTCAATCGTTTCTTTAATGATTGTTTATGCTGTAGCTACTGAGTCTATGTTCCTGCTTTATGCTGCTGCACTTGCATGTGGAGTGTGGGGTATTGCTCTATATTGGTATGCTGGCTTGCTTTACTATATGCAAGCTTATTTACTACTTGCTAAGTCAAGAAAAAACTAAATAAGGCGTGTACGCACATATGACTAAGCAAGATGAATTTGTTAGTTTAAAAGATAGTATTAAAGATTTAGATGTAAAGCATACGTCTCACAAAAGCACTATGCCAATATCTTTTGATGCTCCTGATGGAATGTCGTTAACTAGGCGTAGGGCATTATTCTCGCACTCATTTACTGGTATTTCAACGCATCACGTTGTAATGTCTCCCAGTGGTTTTGCTCACAATCATGATCGTAGCCGTTATATTGATGACTATGCTTTGCGTCTTATTGATGATTTAACTAATCGTCCAGTTGATCCAATGTTTATGGATGCAAGGTTAAGTAAACAGCCTGTTAAACTATTTAATCTGTGGTTCACTAGAGCTATAGTATTTTTATTGTGTGTTTCTATTGGTACTGTTGGTAGCCAGTTTGTTCGCAAATTGCACACTGATCCTAGAAAAGCAATACGTTCTTCATTAGCTAATGAGTTGTCTGGTTATACGTCTCGTTTCGATAAGCTTGTAGAAGAAGTAACGTCATTGAGAAATAACGTAGATCATGAGTCGCAAAAAATTACTACGCCTGAAGAGGATGAAGTTAGTAAATCAGATGATATGGTTAATGGCACTCATGCTGTAGAAGGTTCTGGGATTACTTTAACTATTGCTAATCCTATTTCTGCTTCGAGCGATGTGAATAGCGGTTCTTTACCTCGCGAAAGTAACGGCGCAAGAATGCGATTAGTTACAGATCGTGATATTCAACAATTTGTGTCATTATTGTGGAAAGCAGGCGCTGAAGCTATTTCCGTTAACGGGCATAGACTCGGAGCACAAACTTCTATTCGTGTTGCTGGTCAAACTATTCTTATTGGAGTTAATCAAACTCAAAGCCCATATGTTATTGAAGTTATTGGCGATTCTGATGATTTGATTAAACAATGCAATGATATGAAGCGCATGAAATGGTACGCATCTTTAGTTAATGCAGGCATTAATCCACAGGTTTCACCTTCGAGAGTTATACGACTAAGTGCAGCAAGCACAGGCGATATTAGTTTTGCCAACGAGAGAATTAGGAGATAAGCATGGCAGCGATTTTCGGATTAATTTTGGGAGTATTAATTGGAGTTGTTGTTCATCCAGATATTCCTATTGTCATTCAGCCTTACTTACCTATTATGGTCGTTGCAGCACTAGATGCGTTGCTCGGTGCTGCACGTGCATATTTTGAAAGAAACTTTTCGGATAAAGTTTTTGTTATTTCATTCTTCTCAAACGTTATAGCAGCTACGTTGCTTGTTTTGCTTGGAAATCAGCTTGGCGTAGGTGCACAATTGCAAACTGCAGTTATCGTTGTTTTAGGAATTCGTATTTTCTCTAACGTTTCTGCAATTCGTCGTTTCATCTTCAGGAGTTAGCATATGGTTTCAATGTTTTCTCATTCTCCACAAGATGATGATATTCTTCATAAAATGCGTCGTCAAAAAGCGCATGATCGTGAAAGTGATGAAACTCAAACTGGATCTTTCCCAGCAGTTCATCGTAAAGTAAAATCTTCGCTGAGTGGTCACGTGACTCGAGCGCGTATATTTACAGGCTTTTTAATGATGTTGCTCTGCGCTTTATTAGGTTTTGCGTACATGATTCAAGTTAATCGTAGTAACTCACTTTTGTATGAAACAATGAGCGAAGAGGAGTTGACGCGTCTTATTACAGAAACTCATTCTCAAATTCAAAGTTTGGAAAGCCGAAAAAGTGAATTAACAGGTCAGCTCAATTCGTTGCGTGAAGCAGTAGATAAACAAGATGAAGCTCGTCGTATTGCTCAGCAGAATGCTCAAGCAAATGGTCTTATTTCTGGACGTCTGCCGGCAGTAGGTAAAGGTATTGTAGTTCACATTACTGCAGGCGAAAAAGAGAATATTGATGCCGCTACGATGTTTCAGCTAATAGAGGAATTGCGAAATGCTGGCGTAGAAGTTATGTCTATTAACGGTGTGAGAATAGTTACTTCAAGCTATATTTCGCAAACTAAGCATGGTCTTATATGCGACAATATTATGATTGATCCTCCTTATATTGTGAAAGCAATTGGTGACCCTCAGAATTTGCAAAATGCTGTTAATATTGCAGGCGGTGTTGGGTCGCGTTTAAAAATTAAATTTGGTTCTTCTGTAATGGTTTCAGTGCCTGATGAAGTAGAAATTACTTCGACACGCGAACCAAAACAGTACGAATATGCAAAACCAGTCGAGTAACAAGGTAGAATAGCAAGTATGACTGAACCGATTCCTACAGCTGGCGAAACCACTATTATTGGTATGCCAGCTATTCATATTCCAATGAATACAACTTCAGATCGTCCTATGCAGCAGGATGATTTTGATACTATAGCGAAATTACGTCCTGGTACTGCGTTGTTGATTTCAACTAGGGGAGCAGTGTCTGGTTCTCGCTATCTTCTCGATGAAGATTTAGTAACAGTTGGGCGCGATTCGCATGCTGATATTTTGTTAGACGATTCTACTGTTTCGCGTGCGCATGCAGTGTTTAAGCGCCATAATGGCGTGTTTAGCATTTCAGATTCTGGAAGTCTAAATGGTACGTATGTAAATCGTGAACGTGTTGATGAATCAGTGCTGCATAATGGCGATGAAATTATGATTGGCAAATTCAGACTGGTATTTTTCGCACATGACGCAGTCACAGTCCGATAATGTGATTAACGCGGTACAGGGGGAGCTTTTTAACTTTTCCTTGTCTGCTGATCACGCTTCAGGATACCGTGGTAGTGTCGCTATGAAGGTTGCCGGTATTACTTACCGGCAACTCGATTATTGGGCTCGTAAAAGCATTATAGAGCCTTCAATTCATGCATCTAGCGGTTCTGGTTCTCGTCGTTTGTATTCTTTTAAGGATATTGCGATTATGGCTGTAGCTAAAAGGTTGCTCGATGCTGGCGTTAATTTAGTTAATGTTACTACGGCTATTATTTTTCTTAATCGATACTCAGAAGAGCGTTTGAGAAATATGACTATTATTTGTGATGGTCAGTCTGTTCAAGAGTGCGATGAGAATCAAGATAATATGCGTCGTATGCTTGCTTCTGGTTTAGCAGTATTTGCTATTGCTGTTGGCCGCATTGTTTCTAGAGTTGAAGAGGACTTATCTTCTGAAAATTCTGTTGATGCTACGCAAGTTGAAGAAAAAAGCAGTAAGTCTACTCGCAAATCTTATTCAAAACCTACTTCTCATATATCTTCAAACTCATGGAGTCTTGTTCAGGAAACGTGGGGATAATGGCATGTTTGTAGTTGTTATTATCGCTGTTATTTGCTGGTTTGCTTCAGTATCATTGTTTTTATATAGTTTATTTGCTTGCGTGCGTTTTTTAGTAAAATTTCGAAAAAATGCTTATTTGAAATCAAATAATATTAGCAATAGTAATAAGCGAAATTCTATTGGTTTAATGCCTTGGAGTATTGTTATTACACATTGTTGTGGGCTTCCTTGCGCAATGCTTGCGTACATGCTTTTGCATATTGTTCGCGATTTTGGATTTGTTTGTGACGATTATTGGTTATTAATGAGATCGACGTTAATTGCGTCATATGCGATTATTATCGTGCTTATTTTTGCTAATATTTTTGCAATGCTATTTTGTGCGTACCGAAGCTGCAAGTCTTAGATTATTTAGCAAGAAGTATCGTAGGTATATTATTTGATAGTAGTGTGAGATTTTGCTGGTTGCGTTTGATTATTATCTCTAATTTGACATAACGTACATTATCGGATAAATATCAAGCAGATTTAGTTAAATAATAAGCTCAACCGGCAGAAACTGTGCAGCATTGTAAAGTAAATGTCGGAATACAGCCAAAAAACGACAGAAACTGTGCACGCATGTAAAGAAACTGTCGTTTTCTCACTAAAATCCGACCGAAACTTTACGCACGTGTAAAGAAAAAGCCGTTACGACAAAATTCTGATTAGATTAAGCGAAATATTCGCAAATTGCAGTGCTTAATTCGCTTACGCTATCAATAATTCTGTAAGATCCGTGTGCTTCAAGCTCTCCAGGCTCAGCATAACCCCATGCGCATCCCAAGCAATCCAAGCCGCAATCTTTTGCTCCGTCAGCATCAGTCCAGCGGTCTCCAACCATCAAAGCTCTGTCGCCTTTTTCTGGATTGTAATCAATCTCATCAAAAACATAACGAATAACTTGAGTTTTGCTAATACGCGACATATCTTTGCTGGCGCCATAAATTCCGTCAAGATACTTCGTCAAACCAAAATAATCGCAAATAGGCTTTACTTGATATTCTGGCTTGCAAGATGCGGTTGCTAAATAATATCCAGCTTCACGAAGTTTTGTGAGTTGCTCAAGTATTCCATCGTATACTTTGTTAAGTAGGCATCCTGGAATTTTTTTACCAGGATTATTAGGATCGTCAAAAGTTGCTACTTCAGAATAATACTTGCGATACGTAGCAAGTCCCTTTGCTAGCAGCGATTCAGGAACATTATTGCGTTGAAGAGATTCTAAAATTGAAGGACCTATAAAACGGTGCATTTCAGCATCGTCCGGTATAGGCTGTTTCAATTCTTTCAATGCAAGCTTTGCGCAAGTAATAATACCAGCATCTGACTTTGTTAATGTGCCATCAAGATCAAGCAGAATAATGCGACGACTAGTGCATCCTGAAGGCACTGAGAATTCACTCATAGTCAGGAATCCAGCCCTCATGATGCATTTTTAGACGCTTGTCTAGCAAAGTTTTTAATTCTTCTTCACTACGACGTTCAAGCAGCATATCCCAATGCGTCCTAGACGGCTTGTTGAAATCATCATCTGGGCGATCATCTTCGCCTTCGCGATGTGCAATCGTGCCGCAGCGGCATTCCCACTCTTCAGGAATTTCTGCGCCTTGAGCAAAAGGAAGAATCGTGCGATGTCCCTTTGGGCACACATACACAACATCATTTCGTGCAGCGAAATCTACATTATCGTCAGATTCTAATGATTTCGCACCAATGCTCATACCGCGTAAACTGCGTTCTGCCATAGTATCTCCTTGTGTAGTACTTTATAAAATTACCGAATTGCACGGACTATATATATAAAAAAACGATTTATATATACAAAATACATGCGTTTTATTTGTATATGCTCATACTTATACATCTGAGTATGCTACAACTCCACGGTTTAATAGTTTTGCAGCTTCATAAGCGCACGAAGCAAGATTTTTATCTACGCCATCTATAGATTGTAAATATTCTCCTGCTGCGAAAAGTTGAGTAAGTAAATCAATAAGACGTTTAGCTTGACGCACGAAATCTCCTCCAGTGCTGTCAGTATTGCGCAAAATTTCAGCTAAATCAGCACCATTAGCCCAATCATACATAATATCTACAGCACCAAATTCAAGCGGTCTTAACGATGGCAAATGAGCGTCTGCGCATAATGCGCTAGTACGCATAAACAATTCTTTCATTCGCAATACTGTATTAAATATTGCCCCATCCTTGCCGCCTGGATATCGTCTAGGCTCTCCCCCTGCAGGTCCTCTAGATTCATAAACTAATGCAGACAAGCATGATAATAATTCAAGCGGCGAAAGATCATTAAAAATTCCTTCGCAAATAGCTTCAGCAAATACAATGTCTAGTTCGTTATACAACCTTCTTAACAATTGACCGCGCTCAGTAAGGTGCAGAATTTGGTTTTGTGAAGAATCTTCAGATTGTAAATAATCCAAACTGTACAATACGTCACAAATATGGTCAAAAGTTCTAGCAACAGAACCAGTACGAGATTCGTAGCGTCCACGTACTTGATCAAGTTCCTTATGTTCTCTAATCCAATGGTAGCCCCAACGCAAATGTTGTTGAATATCGGCACAACCTGCACACGGATGCGTTCGTTCAGCTTCTCTAAGATTTGCAATAACATCATCCAATGCTTTAAACGCTGCTGTGCGTTCTGCATCTGTGCGGAATAAAGTATGTTTAAGTTTACGGCGTTGATCGTGTTGAGCTTCTTTAAGCTTCATGCGTAATTGTAAGAACTCAGCAAAATCCCCATGTTCGCAGTGAAATGCTTCTTCATAGCCTTTAAGAGCTGTTTCAAGTTCGTTCATGCGATTATGTAAACGTTCAGCAGAAGCATTAGCTTCCCATTGAGCAAAAGAACGATCTAGTGTTGTTCTAGCAGTATCTGCATCGCTTGAGTTCAGCAAATTAACCGCCATATTAAACGTAGGAACGAAGCTGGAATGTAGTGGGTATACGCGTTTACTAGAAAGTGCTGCAGCTTGTTGAGGAACGAAATCAGCATGATCTACAAGAATTGCGTAACCAATATCGTCAATTCCACGTCTTCCAGCACGACCTGTAAGTTGCGTAAATTCTCCAGGCGTAAGAGGTACATGCCCAGTGCCGTCAAATTTTACTAGCTTTTCTACAACAACGCTTCGAGCTGGCATATTTAATCCTAAAGCAAGTGTTTCTGTTGCAAAAACAACTTTAATAAGCCCGCGTTCAAATAGCGTTTCAACAATGTGACGGAATAACGCAATCATACCTGCATGATGTGCTGCAAATCCTTGTTCGAGAGCAAAACGAAAACGTTCGAAGCTTAAAGCGTGTAAATCTTCTTTAGAAAGTTGATTTGCAACCATGCTGTCGACAATTTTGCGGATTTCGTACATTTCTTCATCAGATGTAAGTATTAATCCTGCGTTTAAACATTGTTGAACAGCTTGATCGCATCCGGAACGAGAGAATATGAAATAAATTCCTGGCAGCATTCCCAAGTAATCTAATTCGTCAATAACAGCCCATCGACGAGGAGTATGTCGTTTTGCACATTTATCTAATTGCGCAACTCCCCCGTTAGCACTGTGCTTCTTACCTTTTCTGTAACGGTATTTGCTATCGCTGTAAGATTCTTTACGGCGACGAGCACGGTACTCAAATTCATTAAGTTTCCTAGTCAATGCAGGGTTAACGCGCTTAGTTACGTTTCCATTATTGTCATGGTCGTATAAATCGAGTAGCTCAGGCTCAGTTGCAGAATCCTCTTGAATAACAACATGTCTTTCTAAAGGCACAGGTCTGTGTTCGTCAACAACCAAATGAGTTTCTCCACGCACTGATTCTAGCCATGCAGAAAAATCTTCAACATTTGAAACAGTTGCAGACAACCCAATAATTTTCACCGATTTTGGAAGGTGAATAATAACTTCTTCCCACACGGCTCCGCGGAATTTATCTGCAAGATAATGAATTTCGTCAAGAATGACAAAACCTAAAGATTGTAACGTAATCGAATGCTCGTAAAGCATATTTCTTAAAACTTCAGTAGTCATTACAACAATGTCTGCTTCAGGATTTACAGAAGTATCGCCAGTTAATAACCCTACTCTGTCTGAGCCGTACAGTTCGCAGAAATCGTGATATTTTTGATTGCTTAAAGCTTTAATAGGTGTTGTGTAAAAAGCTTTTACATTACGATTTTGCGCAAGAAATACAGCAAAATCCGCAACAACAGTTTTACCAGCTCCAGTAGGAGCAGCAACTAAAACATTATTGCCATTTTCTAGTGCATCAATAGCTTCAAGTTGAAAATCATCAAGTTCAAAAGACAAAGAACGCTCAAATTTAGATGCCATCGAGCGCTCGTGCTTCATTGTATTTTTAAAAGCTGCGAAACGTTGTGAAGGAGATAATACTACATCATTCTCATTGCAGTCAGTTGGATTGCTTGTTTTATTTTTGCAGTCTTTTTTATGTGATAAATGAGACATAAAAAGTATTAGTCGCTTTCTTATATGTTATAGCTGAATGTCTTCTTCGCGAAGAGATTTTTTATCCCAATGCTGCCATATGCTACGGTGATTCTCGCGAATTTTTTGATGACGCTCAATAACTTTTGTGTGCGTTCGCTCATATCGATTCGTTGCATCTTTAATAGGAAGTGTAAATAATGGATCTCGAGGATTCTCATTATCTTCTTTATTTGGTTCATGCAAACGTTCGAATCTAGAAGAAACATCTTCGGAAATGCCAAAGCAGACTCTAGCTATTTTTATTGCGCTTAAAACGACAATAACAACTCCGAGCGCTACCATGATCAGCATAAAAACCGTTATGAGTAGCCAAATCCACCAAGGCATTGTTATTCCTCTGTATTCGCATTATCAGCGTGATTAACGCTTAATTCACGTTGAGCGCGAGCAATAATCATACTACGCAATGTTTCAGGAGCAACAGCTGTAATATGACGTGCGTGAGCAATGCAAAATGCAACGAACCATGAATCAGAAGAAACAGTAAGATGTACTTTTACTCCGCTGCCACAAGTTTCCATAGTGGCTCCAGAAAGATTCTTCAAAAAGTTCAATTCTGTTTCATCGGTAATAAAGCAAGTTTCAGTGCCGTTATCAAAGCTCCACTTGCGAAGTTCACTAACTGGAACATCTGGAATTTCAACTTGAGATACAGGTTCTACAACTTCTGCACGTTCAATACGTGCTACGCGAAGAACTTGCCAAATGCGAGGCAAGCCATTTGCTTTATTAATTGTTGTATCTTTAGCAACAAATTCACGTTTATCTTCTGGTGTTTGCTGCTCTACATCAGTCCATACTGCAACATAGTAAACGCCTTCATCAACGTAAATCTTCGACGGCGCAACAATCTTGCGACGAATACGCCCTGCCCCGTCAGTGTATTCCATATCTAGCAAAGATCCAGAGTTAATAGCACTGCGAACAATAGAGCAATTTCGAGGCTCAATTTCGTAACCTGTTAAACTCAGCCATGGAGTTTGACCAGGAAGAACATGACGGCGAAGACGCTTATACAAGGATTCAGCTTGAGTGCGCTGCTCAATAGGCAAAAGCAAAGAATGTGCCAAATAATTAGCAGACGCAGTAAGCATGCTCAAATATTGCTGTGAAATTCCAGCAAGTCTTTCCAAGCCTAAAGAGTTAGTAGCAGAAACAATTCCCTCGTTCTCAAGAAGAGTCCAATCTATATCAAAGAATTGGCTTCCTGCCATTTCCCCATCGTCAGAAACAGTAGTAAGAGTATTTATATCTTTGTGAAGAATTGTAACAAATCGACGAAGTTCATCATCGCTTTTTGGTCTACCAATAAAACGCTCAGCAAGCTCGTCTAATGGGAATTCCTCTCCAAGATGAGCAGACAAGAAAAGCATTAATCGAAGCCTACGATCTACTTCACTTCCAGTTTGGAATGAGGAACCTTTTTTTGTATGCGATTTATCAGTGTCGCTATTTTGTTCTTCAATATTTTGCGCTTCTTGTACAGCATCTTCTTCATCTTTTTGCTCATTTTCGTCACATTGAGCAAAATTAACTGCTGCGTGCAAACGGCGATGGAAAGCATCAACTGCTTCTTGAGGACTTACCACGCTAGAGCCAGGATGTTCTAGCACAAACATCGCTAAGTCGTCAGCATCAGTATAAGCAACGTTTAAATGTTCGCCGTCAACATCCACAGTTGCGGCAAACCTTCGAGAATCAATAACTTTTACCAAAGAATCAGGTAGCATTTGCGTTCCAAGACCAGGTGCGATTGAATCTAAGCCTAAGCCAGGAATAGGAGTTTGTGGAACTCTAGGAGCAGTGCGAGAAGTGCGCTGTTGCTCGTGTTGACCTGAATCAAGAGAAGAAATAGACATTGAACGAGCAAGATAATTTGCTGCAGCTAAAACTGGTAATTCAGATTGGTCGAAACGTAAACGTACGCGAGGTTCATCGCCTAATTGCAAACGATAAGACGCAAAATCTTGACCTTCGGACTTTGAAGAATATTCTGGCTGCCTAGATTCGATTGCAATACCCATAGCAGCAAGCTTTGCGCGATCTCGCTGGAATTGTTTTGCGAATGCTGCTTTAGCTGCTTGATCTGCAAGCTCACCGTATGAATCTGCATATGCCTTTACGCGCTGTGCAATTTGACGCGAAGTCAGCCATTGCGGGAATGCGGAAGACAATACAGCGAGTACATCTAACTCGTGTTTGCCCCATTTGTCGGAAAAACGTCGCCTTCCGTTGCTTCCTTCTACCATTAGTCCTCACGTATCATGTTTGTATCAATTTACTTATGCGCTTTGCGTACAAGCGACTACGAAATGCAGCAGAACTTGTGTTGCAATATTGCGCACACCTTTTCTATTTTAATGGTGTTTTGCGGTACGTGTGGACATTTTTTAAAAAACTTCTAATAATTATATATTTTTTATTCACACGAACATCAACAACGTTGAAAATACGCCATTTTTTCGCGACACGCCATATAACTTTTTTATAGATAATTTTATTTACTATCAATAAAAATCGCATATTTGCAAGAAATTTGCTTTAAACCCAAGAGTCTGGTTCAATTCCTTGCGGTCCAACGAATTCTCCGTTTGGCACATAACTCGGTTCTCCTGTATCTTCTAAAACAGCGTCAGCAAACATTGAAACTTGATTTCCAAATGTCCAATCTCCCCTAATAGTTACTGATTTTGCAGCAGCTAAAGCTGGAACAGAATATGGGAATCTTTCGTTGAAATCATTGATGTTTTTGTAATAACGTGGATCCAAATCAATATCAGGAAATATATAGTTACCATCTTCCATTTCATATGAATCAGTAAGATGGAATCTATCTGATCGCATAATAAATAAGTCGTTGGTTGTTTTAACAGGCAAGAAACGCATGCGATCAACTTCTACGCAAATTGCGTCATCGAAAAGTGAAGCTATTGCGCCCATTGCTGTTTCTAATTGCACTACTGGTGTGCTGCTTTCATCAGTTGGGTCAACAGTTTTGTGATTAAAAATAACAGGCAAAGGCAAAATTCCTTTGTGCTCTTTTAGTTTTTCTTCTAGAGCATCTACACGAACCCAAATATTATTTGTGTTGAAGTATGGATGTTTTTTAATGCTTTGTGCGCTTCTACGATCCTCAGGATGAACCTGTGTCATTTCTCGTAGCATTAGTCTTCCTGTTTGCGCGTCCCTAACAATGTGACCGCCCTTACGATCTGCTTGCGTTCGCTTTGCAACCTCAATCATGATAGGTGCGCCAGTATTTTCAAAATGCTGAGCAAGAGTTCGCGACGGTCTAGCACCTAAATTGTCAGAATTTGAAATAAACAAATACTCAATTCCATTTTCTTTAAGAGTATGCAATAAATCAGATTCCCACAGAGTTGAAAAAATATCGCCGTGACCTGGAGGGCACCATTCAAGAGATCGATCTTCTTCGTGAGAAACAGGTTCTCCAGTTTCTTCTACTAATTTTGGTTCTTGATGTTGAATAATTTCTACAGGAATATTGTCTTGAGCAAACTTGCGATTGCGCTTTAGTACTTGCAAAGTATCGTGAGATGTGCGGAAAGAGTTCATGAAAATAAGCGGAAGATTAACTCCTAATCGCTGACGAGCTGTAAGAACTTGTCCAATAATAATATCAATAAAGCGCATTTGGCGAGCTTTATGCCTACGAACTGGTAGTAAAGATTTTGCGCAAGACAAGCCCATAGATGTTCCCAAACCGCCATTTAATTTGATAAAAGCGGTTTTTGCGAATGCGTTAACAGCTTTGTCGTGATCAATAGTTTCGTAAATTTCGTGGAAAGTTGGAACGCTTTTAATAGGCTCAACTGTGCTCTCGCGAATAAACTCAGCAGGCTTATCCCCTGATTTATCTAAATTCCAAGCATTATATAAGTGTTTAAATTGTTCAATAGCAATTTCGCTCATGCCTTGTTCGCGCATCTTTGCAGCGGACAACTCAAACGCGTCATCCATGTAAAAGCCTCCTCGTATGCATGTGACCTTAATAGTTTAGCGATTTGTGCGTCGCTGCGCAAATATTGCTTTTAACGGTTATTTTTAAATACTATTATGATTCTACCAAAGTTAGAAAGTGCAAGTTAGAAAGTGCAAGTTAGAAAGTGCAAGTTAGAAAGTGCAAGTTAGAAAGTGCAAGTTAGAAAGTAATAAGCGCAGCCAATAATAAATACTGACTGCGCTTATGAGAAATTTGCTACTAAATACTACTAAATATGAAATTTAGTTATTTTCTGCATTGTTGTCATCATTTTCTTCCGGTTCATCGCCAGTTTTTAGATGATGCTCGTCATAGCCTTGCAAGTAACGAGTGTGACGCCAATGGTGAATAGAAGCGTTCGTACCGCGATGATGTACGTGATACTTACGTGGAGTACCGCCATAAGGAAGCTCTTTAACTTCGCTAGCAACTGCCATTTGGTTCACATTAGAAGGATCCATAATAGCAATTGGAGCAACAGGCTCTGGCTCTGTTGGAGCGGCAGTTCGATTCTTCAAGTGCGATGGCAACCATTGTGCAAACCAAGACAATGCCAAGCAAATAAGGAAATATATTACTCCTGCAACGCTTAATGTTTGCAAAATATTAAAGTACATTGATCCGAGTCGGCGCGATTCCTGAAGCAAATCAGTGTACATAATAATTGAACCAAGTGCAGTATCCTTCAAAACAACTACAAGCTGAGTTACTGCTGCAGGCATCATAGCAATAATTGCTTGAGGCATTTCAATTTGTGTCAATGATTGGTATTCGCTCAATCCTAATGCAAGTGAAGCTTCTCTTTGACCGTTTGGCAAGTTGCCAACACCTGATCTAACAAGTTCTGCAACAACAGAACCGTTATACATAATCAGTGCCAGAACAACAGCCCAGTAAGATGATTCTTTCATACCAGAAAGTGCGAATGCTCTCCACAAGAAAATCATAAGCATCAATACTGGTACTGCGCGGCAAAACTCTACTACTATTGCGGAAATACTACGAATAATAAAATTAGGTAGTAAACGGCAAAGTCCGAAGAATAAGCCAAATACAATAGAACCAACTACTGCAAGTAACGATGCCTTTAGTGTCATCCATAATCCAGGAAGATAAAAATCAATCCAGGCTTCAGATTCGAGAGCAGGATTCCAAAGTATCCAAGAAAGTTGGTTTTCTCCCTCTGGAGGATTGCTCAAACGAGCGAGAATAGCAATAATGCAAATAACAAAAATGCAACCGGCAATAATATTAGCTATGCGAATTTTCTTAAGAGCTTTTGGACCTGGAGCATCGAATAATAATGATTGTTCACGTTGTTTAGCCATTGTTATCACCTTCTCACAGCAAGCTTATTTGACAAATAAGTAGTCAAAATGCCGATAGGAATGATGAGCATAATGTATCCGCAAGCGAAAATTAAGAAGATTGGCACAATCAAATCTGCATGTTTCTCAATCATTTCGCTCATCATTGTTGAAGTCTCTGTGGCAACTGATGCTGCAGCAGCAACTGTAGAATTCTTAAGCAAAGCAATAAATGTATTACCTAATGGTGCTACTGAACCGCAGAAAGTTTGTGGAAGAATTACTTGTGTTGCAGATTGGAAGAAATTTAATCCAAGAGCGCGGCAAGCTTCTGCTTGACCAACAGGCACTGTATTAAGACCAGATCTCAAAGATTCGCAAACAAATGCTGCAGTATAAAGCGACAATCCAGCAATTGCCAGCCAGAAGAAATTCACTTCAAAAATTGAGGAGAATCCTATCTTAAGCTGAGCGTAAACGCCTAAAACCATGAAAACCATAATGATGGTAAGTGGCATGTTTTTAAACAATTCAACATAAACTGTAGCAATCATGCGTAATGATGAAACAGGGCAAATGCGCATAGTAACAAGAATTACGCCAATAATTGATGAAAAAAGTACACTCCATAAAGTTATTTCAATATTAACCAAGAATGCTCCTGGAATATTGTAGGAGGTAAATAGCTGCACAAAATCTTGCATATTACTTCTCTCCTTCTTGAGGAATTGGCGGATTATACTTTGCGTTCGGCTTAAAGCCAGTGCCTCGCAAATTGTCGTCTAGAGCTCGTTTCCATGAGCCGTTTTTAATCATTTCTTTTAAGGCTGCATTAATTTTCTTAGCTAAGGCTGTATTTCCTTTTTTAATGCCAATTCCGTAATATTCTTCGGTAAATGGCTTGCCTACAAGCTTTAAACGACCTCGAGAAGCGGTTGCTAAACCAGCAAGAATAATATCGTCTGTAGTTACAGCATCCACAATTCCTGAGAATAGTGCAGTTGCACATTCTGCATAACCAGGCTGTTGCATAAGCTGTACTTTTGAAGAGTAGCGCTCTTTAATAGAAATTGCAGATGTTGAGCCTGAAACTGAGCATAAACGCTTTCCATCCAAATCATTTGGGCCGCTTACTTTATGCTCGTCTTTTCGAATTAACAAATCTTGGCCGGCAATAAAGTAAGGTCCTGCAAACGAAACCATTTTCTTGCGGGCGTCAGTAATGGAATATGTTGCAACAATAATATCGACATCACCGTTTTGAAGCATTGTTTCACGCTGTTTAGATGGTGATTCTTTCCATACGATTTGATCTTCTGAATAGCCGAGCTTTTTAGCAACATATTTTGCAACATCAACGTCGAAGCCAACGTAAGTTCCTGCTTTTTTGAAACCCATACCAGGCTGATCGAATTTAATACCAATGCGTATTACTTTTTTACCATCGCTACGATCGCAAGCTGTAAGCGGCATAACGCAGCATACGGTACAAAGCATCGCTAGTATCGCACGAAAAATGCGATTATGTAATATTTTCATATCTTTTCCCTTCATAAGAAATGTTTTAAAGTTTCAGGATTTTTACTGAAAGATAAAACAAAAAGCAGATTAATGCGTAAGAATCTTGGAAAGGAAATCTTTTGCTCGATCAGTTTTTGGATGCTCGAAGAATTCTTCTGGAGTACCCTGTTCGAGGATTTGACCATCGGCCATAAACACAATTCTGTCAGCAGCTTTACGAGCAAAGCCCATTTCGTGCGTAACACAAATCATTGTCATGCCTTCTTTTGCAAGCTCAACCATGACATCCAGTACTTCGTTAACCATTTCTGGATCGAGTGCGGAAGTTGGTTCGTCAAAAAGCATAACTTTTGGCTGCATAGCAAGAGCTCGAGCGATTGCTACGCGCTGCTGCTGGCCGCCGGAAAGTTGTGAAGGCATTTTGTTAGCCTGATTATCTACGCCTACTCTAGTAAGTAATTCCA
This sequence comes from Bifidobacterium sp. C0047B3, assembly GCF_056590535.1. Lineage (NCBI taxonomy): Bacteria > Bacillati > Actinomycetota > Actinomycetes > Bifidobacteriales > Bifidobacteriaceae > Bifidobacterium > Bifidobacterium sp. C0047B3. The sequence continues at coordinate 461,091 of NZ_JBWPWH010000001.1, forward strand.
TGGCAAGAGTTTCAGCGCTTTGCTGATCCATGTGACGAACTTTCATTGGTGCAAGAGTGACGTTTTCAAGAATCGTTTTGTTTGCAAAAAGATTAAAGGACTGGAATACCATTCCAACTTCTGCTCGCAAAGCTGCAAGTTCTTTTCCTTCTTGAGGAAGTGGCTCACCATCAATACGTATGTCACCTGAATCGATAGTTTCGAGACGGTTAATTGTGCGACACATTGTTGATTTACCAGAACCAGATGGACCGATAATAACTAGTACTTCGCCTTTGTTAACAGTAAGATTGATATCTTTAAGCACATGAAGTTTTCCATAATGCTTTTCGACATGGCTTAGTTCTACGAGGGGATTTGCCGCTTTTCGCACTGAAATAGTGCTATTAGTCATATCCTCGGCGTTTGGATTTGACTTTGATATTTGCTTATCCATAACAAGAAGTTTAGCCAATCTGTGTTACGGTTATTTATCACTATCGTTACGTTTTGTAACTCTTACGTTACAAAAAGCCGTTGATTGTAATCATAAAATAACAATCAACGGCTTATAAATAATATTTTTTACAAGTATTTTTATTTACTCGTCTTCTTCTGGATCGTAATCGACGCCAGTTTCAGCACGCTGCTCGTCAGAAATTGGAGCAGGAGCGCCGGTTAGAGGATCCCTACCGCCGCCAGCCTTAGGGAATGCGATTACGTCGCGGATTGAGCTTGCGCCTGCCAAAATTGCAGCAGTACGATCCCAACCCAAAGCAATACCAGCGTGAGGTGGAGCACCATACTTGAAAGCTTCAAGCAAGAAGCCGAACTTTTCGTCAGCTTCAGCTTTATCGATTCCAAGAACGTTAAGCACACGATCTTGAATATCGTCGCGGTGAATACGAACGGATCCGCCGCCCATTTCGTTACCGTTGCACACGATATCGTAAGAATCGCTCATAGCGTGCTCTGGATCTTTATCAAACTTATCGATCCAATCAGCAGATGGCATTGTGAATGGATGGTGCATAGAAGTCCACTTTGAGTGGCCAACAGCAACGTCGTCATCATCTGGATCATCAGTGCGCTTGAACAGTGGGAAGTCAACAACCCAAGTGAAAGCAAACTCATCTGGGTGAAGCAATCCTGCGCGGCTAGCAAGCTCTACACGAACAGCGCCGAGCAAAAGCTGCGAAGACTCGCGGGAACCTGCTGCGAAGAATACTGCATCTCCATCTTCTGCTCCAACAGCTTCCTTAAGACCTGCGCGCTCTTCTTCGCTAAGATTCTTAGCAACAGGACCCTTTAACTCGCCATCTTCACCAAATACAACGTAAGCCAATCCCTTAGCTCCACGCTGCTTAGCCCAATCCTGCCAAGCGTCAAATTGACGACGAGGAGTTTGCGCGCCGCCCTTAAAGAGCACAGCGCCAACGTATGAAGCCTGGAACACGCGGAATGGAGTGTTCTTAAAGAAGTCAGTTAATTCAACAAGTGGGTTTCCAAAACGCAAATCTGGCTTATCGGAACCATACTTATCCATTGCTTCCTGCCAAGTAATACGAGGCAAAGGAAGAGTAATTTCGTGACCGGCTTCCTTCCAAATAGCAGCAATAACGCGCTCTGCCATAGCCATAACATCTTCCTGGCTTGCAAAGCTCATTTCCATATCAAGCTGAGTGAACTCAGGCTGACGATCTGCACGGAAGTCTTCGTCGCGATAGCAGCGAGCAAGCTGATAGTAACGCTCGACGCCAGAAACCATGAGCAACTGCTTTAGAAGCTGAGGAGACTGTGGAAGTGCGTACCAAGAGCCTGGAACCAAGCGTGCTGGAACAACGAAGTCGCGAGCGCCTTCAGGAGTTGACTTAATGAAAGTTGGTGTTTCAACTTCAGTAAAGTTCATATCTTCCAAAGCGTGACGAGCAGCCTTAGCCATATCAGAGCGAAGCTTCAAATTGCGTTGCATAGATGGGCGACGCAAATCAAGATAGCGATACTTCAAACGAACATCTTCGCTTGGGAGCTTGTTTTCGGACTCGTTTTCCAAAGCTGTTGAAACCTGGAATGGCAAAGCATCTGACTTTGCGAGAATAGTAACAGTTTGAGCAACAATCTCAATTTTACCGGTTGCTAAATGGTCGTTTTCGTTGCCATCTGGACGCAAGCGAACTTCGCCGGTAACTTGTACAACGAATTCACTACGCAATGGTCGTGCAGTTTCTTCATCGTAAATAACAACTTGCACTAAGCCTGTGTTATCACGGACATCGACAAAGGCAACTCCACCATGATCACGGCGACGATCAACCCAACCAGCGATGGTTACTTTTTGCCCGACTAATTCTTCAGTCACTTCAACGGCATGATGTGTGCGATACGCCGTCTGGCTCATAAGTCCACTTCCTCTACAATCTAATTGATATATTCATTTGTTTCTATTGACATGATTTTGCGCACAATATTCAAGCAAATTTGCAAGAACATTATTTAGCGCAAGAAACTGTCTGCCGGGCATAAACAGTATCCGGTTGCCAAGACGTGGCATCCGCGGTTTCCTGTTCGCCAGTAATAATATTTTTTACTTCATCGTGAGATGACTCTGATTCAGTGCTATCAGCAGGGAACCACACATAAGGAATGCCGAGCTTGTCAGCATATTTTATCTGCTTACCAAGCTTTGCTGCGCTAGGAGAAACATCTGCTGCAATGCCTCGATCTCGTAAAGTTTTAGCAATAGCATTGCATGCAGGACGATCCTCCTCATTCCAAACTGCAACAAGTACTGCAGCAGGAGAAACTCGAGAAACAGTAGCACCTGCAGTGTGAAGCATATAAGAAAGCAGTCGAGACATGCCGATTGAAAGTCCTACGCCTGGATACTTCTTCTTGCCTTGTGAAACTAAATTATCGTAACGACCGCCAGAGCAAATTGAACCAAGAGATTCTGCGTTGTCAAGGAAAGTTTCGTAAACAGAACCAGTATAGTAGTCGAGTCCACGAGCAATCTTCAAATCAGCAACAACAGCGCCTGGGCGGATACGTGCTGCTTCGTCTACAATCATCGCAAGAGTTTCAACACCTTGAGAAGCTAAAACGTAAGATTCGTTATCATCGCTTCGAGAAATACTATGCTTATCGCATAATTCGTTGAAACGAGACTTTAACTCATCTCCTGTTTCGGCAGTAAGTTCAGCTAATTCTAAGCATGCATCAGCTTGAGAAGCTGTAGCGCCGCATTCTTTTACTAAAAGCTTAGATACTTCTTCAGCGCCAATTTTGTCTAGCTTATCGATTTCTCGAAGAACTCCCTCGATATCGCTTAATCCAATACCGCGATAAAAACCTTCCGAAAGCTTTCGATTGTTAGCATGAACAGTTGCCTTAGGAAGACCGAACTTACGTAAACGCTCAAGAGCTTCAACCATAACAAGTGGAAGTTCAACTTCGTAGTGTGAAGGTAATTCGCCATTTCCTACGACATCGATATCAGCTTGTACAAACTCACGGAAACGACCTTCTTGTGGACGCTCCCCTCGCCAAACTTTTTGCATTTGCCAGCGTTTAAATGGGAACGTCAAATCACCAGTATGCTCAACTACGTAACGGCTGAGTGGAACTGTTAAATCGAAATGTAAACCAATGCGTTCTTCTACAGGAGTGTCGGATTCGTGACCGACTTCTTGTAAACGCGATAATAAATAAATTTCTTTACTGGTTTCGCCTTTTTTTAATAAGCTTGAACCCTGTTCTACTGCACGCGTTTCAATTCCAATAAAACCGTTGAGTTCAAACACTTCTCTTAGTGTATCAATTACTTGCTGTTCAACAGCGCGTTCACTAGGAAGCCATTCAGGGAAACCCGATATTGATGAGCCTTGTACCATGTCCACTATAATAGGTGGTGTTGCGGAAAAATCATGGCTTACCGTCATACTTATTCGTAACAATGTTACCGTGCATCTGCTGTAAGGAGTCGTCCCGTGACCGAACAGACTAAACCTGAAGAAACTACTAAAACTACTACCGCGCCAAAGCCAGTTGCTCCATCTCCAGCAAGCTTCGCGCATAAGACTCGTGTTGTTGCTCAAGCACCAACCATTTCTTATAGTGAAGAGGATATTAAAGCCGCAAAAACCTTTGGCCGAGTTGATGAAAATGGCACTGTTTACGTTACTGAAAACGGTGCTGAGCGTGAGGTTGGTCAATACTCCACTGGTACTCCTGAAGAAGCGTTGACTTTCTATATTCATCGTTATCTTGATTTGAAGATTAAGCTTGATCTTTTTGCTAAGCGCTTAGAAGCTTCCAATGTAAAAGCAAAAGAAATTGACGAAACGCTTAATACTTTGAAAGCTGAATTGGAAAATCCTGCTGCCGTAGGCGATATTGCTGCTTTACGTGCGCGACACGCCGAATTAGCTGCAAAAGGTAATGAAAAGAAGGAAGCAATCTCTAAAGCTCGAAAAGAAGCTCTAGAAAAAGCTTTGAAAGAACGTACAAATATTGTAGAACGTGCAGAATCGTTAGTAGCGCAAATGAATGAATCTACTAACTGGCGTGAATTAAACGATAAGCTACGTGCTTTATTTGACGAATGGCAGGAGCACCAGCGTACTACTATTCACTTGAATAAGTCTGATGCCGATGCTTTGTGGCAGCGTTTTTCAAAGGCTCGTTCTGCGTTCTCTCAGGCTCGCAATTCTTGGGTTAAAGAACGTGAGCATGTGCGTAATACTGCTAAGCAGCTTAAGGAAGCTATTATTGCAGAAGCTGAAAGCTTAAAAGATTCAAAAGATTGGCGTGAAACTTCTATGAAGTTCAATGCTTTAATGGATCGTTGGAAGAAAGCTGGCAATGCTGGTCGCCAGCACGATGATGCTTTGTGGGCTAAGTTCCGCGAAGCTGCTGATGCTTTCTATCATGCTCGTCAAAATGACCGTGAAAAGGTTAATGCTGGAGAACACGAAAATCTTGCTAAGAAGGAAGCTTTGCTTGTAAAAGCAGAGGCTTTGTTGCCAGTAGAAAATGAAGAGGCTGCTAAGAAGGCTCGTAAGGCTTTGTCTCAGATTCAGGAAGAATGGGATGCTATTGGTTTCGTTCCTCGTGAAGATATGCGTCGTATTGAGTCTCGCTTGAACGACGTTGATAAAAAGATTAAGGCTGTTGAAGACGCTGCTTGGCGTGAAGCTGATCCTGAAGCTAACGCTCGTAAGTCCAGTTTTGCTTTACAGTTGGAAGCACAACTCGAAGAGCTTAACGCTGCTATTGCTAAGGAAACCGATAATAAGCGTAAAGCTAAGTTGGAAGCTGAAAAGGCTACTAAAGAGCAGTGGCTTAACGCTGTTAAGTAAATTAGTTTTATAACTAATTAAAAGTATGGGGTTGCTTAAAAATCAAGCGGCCCCATACTTATTTTTCGGCTGTATTTTAAGATTTATTTGCTTTTAAGAGTTTTTTATTAAAGATTTAGCTAAATGAATAAAAGTATTAGCTAAATTAGAATCTGCCAATTTTCCATCTTCGGTCAGAACAGCAGGTCGCCCTGCTTCACCAGTTTCTCTAAGCGCAGGATCTAAAGGAAGCTGAGCTAAAAGAGGCACATTAGTGTCAAGAGCGTTACAAAGTTGTTCGCTTACTCTCTTTCCTCCTCCTGAACCAAACAATTCTAAGCGATCGCCGTTATTTTCAAACCAGCTCATGTTCTCAACAACTCCGCGAACTTTTACAGGAATTTGCAAAGCCATAAGACCCGACCTAACTGCTACGTCTGATGCGCTAGGCTGTGGAGTTGTTACTACAACAAGCTCTACGTTTGGTAAGGATTGCGCTACAGCTAATGCCATATCTCCTGTGCCTGGAGCTAAATCAAGAAGTAAAACATCGGGGTTGCCCCACCAAACATCGGAAAGAAACTGTTCTAAAGAACGTTGTAATCGTGGTCCTCTCCACAAAATAGCACGATCAGTTCCAGCAAACATTCCAATAGAAATAAGCTTTACTCCCCAAGCAACTACAGGCATAAGCATTCCGTTTAAATTTGTTGGTTGAGAATTAACTCCAAACATTCGCGGTAAAGAAAAGCCGTAAATATCGGCGTCGATAGCTGCAGTATCGTAACCTAATGCTGCAAAAGTTGCAGCTAAATTAGCAGTTATAGAAGATTTTCCAACTCCGCCTTTTCCAGAAGCTATAGCAAAAATTCTCGTGCGAGTGCCAGCTTTATTAAATGGATTTTCTTTGCGTTCAGCTTTTAAATCTGCAACTAACTTTTCTAATTTAGTTTTACTCATTGCAGTGGCGTTAACGTGCGGTATGAGTATTGCTTGAGGATATTTAGATATAGCTTCTTGAACTCGTCCTGTAATCACTTCTGCAAGAGGGCAATTTGGCACAGTAAGTTCAAGATTTATCTCTACATCATAAGCAAACTTTGTTGCATCAATAGTTTCAGCTTTTTTTATCACATGCACTCCGGTTACCATGTTTAATTCGGTAACAGAGCGACCTAATTCTGGATCAATAACGCTACCCAGCAAATCGTAAACTTGTTTTTCGAGTTCACTTGTATTCATGCGTTATGATTCCTCAGCAATGAGATTTGGCACAGTATTATTTGCAATTTGTAGTATTTCTTCTAAGTCCCCAGTTTTTAAAAGAGTATTAAACTGTTGTTCGTTAAGCATAGGAATGCCAAGTTCTTGCGCTTTAGTTGCCTTGGATCCTGCATTTTCGCCTAGAATAACGCAATATGTGTTCTTGCTTACTGATCCTGATGCTTTGCCGCCTCTTGAGACTATAGCTTCTTTTGCGCTGTCACGTGTAAATCCTTGCAAAGACCCTGTAACAACTATTGTTTTACCTACTAATGTTTGAGCGAAAGATGATGTTTCAACTTTCCCTACTACACCTGCTTCTTGCCACGATTTTAATACTTCAAATTGCCAATTAGCAGGGTCTTTAGCTTGTTGGAACCAGTTGTATACTGCTTGCGCAATTTCAGGACCAACTCCATCAATTTGTGTAAGTTCTTCAATAGATGCTTTGGAAATATTATCTAAAGATCCAAAATTTGCCGCTATAAGACGTGCAGTTGGTGGACCTAGTCTACGAATAGATAAAGCAACCAAAACTCGCCACAGCGCTGCATTTTTGCCTTTTTGAGCTATTTCTTCAAGCATACTACGAGTAGTTTCAGAAGGTCTTGTATACCATGGCACATTTATTGTTTCTTTAGCGTTGTCGCTAGTTTTAGCATTTCTAGTAATGCGCTTATTTTTCCAAAGTACTACTTTAGCGTCAATTGGAACCTGGAATTTAGGATATTGAGGATCCCATTGTTCGTTTGATGAAGTAGTTTTTTCGGAAGTTTCTGCTGCTTCGTAATTTGTAGATAACTTTGCTTCGATTGTGCGAGTCCAAAATGCTCTAACTTGATGCCAAAGACCAGATCCACCTATTTTGCGTGTACGCTTTTTAAAGCTACCGTCTTTACTAACTTCTTTCCACTCTTCAACAAGAGGGATTTCTTTCCAAACCATTACATTTTGTAAATCGTTGGCAGTAATACTAAATAATCCAGCTTCATTTCTAAGTACTGGAGTTTGTGGTTCAGGTAGCGTTAAATCTGGTGACGGTATATATGGTTGTTGAGTTGCGCCTCGCTGAATTATAATTTTATCCATATCTGGGCAGTAAACTTCTGCAGTTGTAGGCCTGCAATCCTCAGGATTTGTGAGAGCTAGCGCAGCGTTATCGCCCAAATTTTCAATATCAAAAGCTTGTCTGGAAGCCAAGTGAATTATTCGTTCTGTAAGTTGAGCTGGGCAGTTTTCTACATTTGGGCAACGAATGTCTTTATCTCCCTCTTTTGCAGGAGCTAGCTTAGTTCCACAAGATGGGCAGTATTCTGGCATAACAAACTTTCTAAGTTCATTTTCTCGCCCTTCCCTAGCTTTAAGTACCGGACCGACTAATTCCGGAATAACATCCCCAGCTTTACGAACTACGACAGTATCGCCAATTAGCACACCTTTATGTTCAACTTCGTAAGCGTTATGAAGAGTTGTGCGAGAAATTGTCGATCCTGCTACAGTAACAGGTTCAAGAACAGCTACAGGAGTTACTCTTCCGGTCCTTCCAACCTGGACAATAATATCCTTCAAATAAGTATTAACTTCTTCAGGAGGATACTTGTATGCAATAGCCCATCGTGGAGCTCTAGAAGTAGCTCCTAGTTGATGCTGTAATGCTCTGTCATCAACTTTTACAACTATGCCGTCTAAAGCGTGCAAAATATTTGCTCTATGCTCTCCGTAATAGTCAATCATTTCTTCTATTTCAGAAAAATTTGTGACTTTTCTCGTGTACGGAGAAACAGGTATTCCCCACTGTTGATAGAACTTATATGCGTCAGACTGATTAAATTTTGTTTCACTATTGTTATGGATTGTATTTTCTTTCCAACGAAGCTCACCTAGTCCGTGTGCAAAAAAGCTTAATCGACGCGTGGCTGTAATTCGTGGATCTTTTTGGCGCAAAGAGCCAGCTGCAGCGTTACGAGGGTTTGCAAAAGCAACTCGTCCAGCATTTTCTTGTTCATCATTTAATTTCCTAAAGTCTTCCCATTTCATAAAAACTTCGCCACGAATTTCCACGAACTCAGGAATATCGTCAGGATTATCAGAATGAAGCTGTGTTGGTATTGCTTCAATCGTTCTTACGTTTAATGTAATATCCTCGCCAGTTACGCCATCGCCTCTAGTAAGACCTTGTTCAAGAGTACCGTTGCGATAAATAAGATTTAAAGCAAGACCATCAATTTTTACTTCGCAAGTCATAGGAAGAGGTTTGGACTCATCCCATTGTAAATCGCGAATTACGCTGTTATACCAATCATGTAATTCTTCAATTGAAAATACGTCATCCAAACTCATCATTCGAGACGGATGCTTTACAGAAGTAAAATCGTTAGAAAAAGTTCCACCTACGCGATGTGTTGGAGATTGAGGAGTATCTAAAGTTGGGAAAGCAGCTTCTAAAGCGCTTAGCGCTCGCATTCTTGCATCGTATGCTGCGTCTGAACTAGTCGGAGAATCTTCTACATAATAAGCAATTTGATCAGATTGTGCCCAAGCTGCCAATTTCGCCCAAAGTTTCGCAGCTTGCTCTATAGTAAGCGTCGCTGGTTGCAAATTTCCAAGAGCCAACGCATCAGTGTCTGTTGGCTGAAGTTGAGCAATCCATGTATCTGTTTTTTGCGTATTTTCATGAGTCTCATTTTGCTCGTCAAAATCGTCAAAAAGAGTCCATTGCGCATTTTTTGACTCGATATCATCGTGAGTCATACTCATGAAACCCCCTTCAAATCAGCTGTTGCTTTATATAGATTATGTCACTTACCATTTACGCATTTAATGAACGTAAGAACTGTGTTTGTACTGTGCTACTTAGATCTTCGTTAGAAGTCATTCGAATATTTGCAACACATAAAGTTCTTGCAATTACAAACATTCCATCGTTCACAGTTAATTTTGCTGCTTTATCAATAATCTCTTCTGCTTCAATATCAGGCCAAGCTGGTATGTCTTCAGAAAGAAGAGCCATCTGTGCTTCATGTATATTGCTCGGTATTAGCTTGCACTGCGATCTCATTCTAGAAAGAAGCTCATCAAGTTCCATTTCTAGCGGCTCAATCTTTCCTGGAGCTAAGTATTGTGCCATTCTATACGAAGATGCAGCAATGAGGAAATTATTCTGCATCCATTCTGCATAAGCGAGCTTATAGTAAGCAAAAGCAGCGTCATCCCTATCGAGAGACACATTCAAAGCGTTAATGCAAGCTGCAATAACAGATGGCCAATCCTCTTTTTGCGCAAGTATATCAGCTAATCTTAAATGAGAAAGAGCGTAAGTAGGAGCGTACGAAACCATAATATTTAAATGGCGTAAAGCTTCGTCATGTTGGTTTAATTGCGAAAGTAAATCAGCAAGTTCCATATGCGCGTAGAAAAGACCGTCAGGAATAAGTCTTGTTCGTTCTTCTTTAGTTGCAAATAGATGATTATAAATTACTCTCTCAGCGTAGGAATTAAAGTATCTTGGTACAGCTTCGCTGCTAGTAAACATAGTATCGAATTGTGCTACAGAATTTTCGTACTCTTTTAAAGCTTCGCTAAGGTCCCCATTCATAAACTGTTCGTGAGCTTTTGTACGAATATCTCTTATACGTTTTGCTGCAGTAAATGAAAGATTAGGTAAATCTGTTTCGTCAATTAGCGCTCGCGTTATTGAATCTGCTTGAGCGTTAAGTTCAGGATCGTCAATGCTTTCAATAATACTCATAGCTTCGTGAGCTTTTTGTGCAGTTGTTGGCATAAGTTCTGAAGCAATATGATGGAAGTCGGCAACAGCTTGTTGCAGAAGATCTTCGCGTTGTATAGAAAGCCCTTGTGCGTATTGTGTTCCCAGTATGCTTTCCTGATCTGCTGTAAAAATTTTGTCAGAAAATTCAGGTTCTTCTTGTGATCCATGAGGAGAAAAGCGGCTACTGTGAACATCAAAATCTGGTTCGATGGTATTTAATTTTCCATGAGAATCAATGTTTAATTTGGCATTAAATTTTTCGTATGTTTTTATAGGATTATTTAATCCGTTTTGGTGAATAAGTTTTATAAATCTGTCTCTGCTAAACGTAACTGTAGTTAGAGCTCGTATGGATGGTGCTGTAGTAAAAGCTGCAAATGAATTTTCTTCTTTAGACTTATCCATGCTGTTTTCGGACAGTTGATTTTCGTTAGAATCTGCGTTTGTGCCTGTTTCTGAGTTTAATTCTTGGCTGCTTGCGCTCGCATGTATTGATATGACATTATTGTTTGTCTTGTTTGCGTTACTAATATTAGTCTGCTGCATTTCTTGCAATTTAGACGGGTCTCCATGAACGTCACCGTCTTTTGGATCTCCTTTTGACTTGGATGAATCATTATTTGCAGCGTCACTATTCATAACGTTAAGCGCATTAAGAGTACGATTTACAAGATTGTTCATAGCATTGTTTTGTGCTGTAACCATCTCTTCTAAGCCTATTGAATCTAAGCGTATAGAAACATTTTTTACTTTACCGCTTGCTCCAAAAGCTAGAGTAGACATTATCATTCCAACTTGAAGATTGTAGTTTGTAGCTAGTTTTTCTTTATCGTCGTCGTTCAGATTTTTCCAAGATTTATCCTCATTAACGTAAGCTACAGATGGCATAAGTGCAGCTCCAGCTGTAGTAAGGTTTATTGCCACGTTACCATCTTCTAAATTAGATCTAAATTCCGCGTCAAAACGGAACGGCAAGTATACGCTTCTAATAAGATTAGAAAGACGCTGCCTATAGGACCATTCACTGTCGTTATCTATCTTATTGAAATACTTATCGTTATTTTTTACCTGCTTTGCTCTTCTCCACATGTGCAAAATAGGTCTTATTTTGTCGTCCATCAAAGGATTGCCAAAAAATTGCATACCTATTGAACCGCTTGCTGCAAAAGCAACATCTTTAATCATTGCCATGTCGATTTGTGATGCCTGCTCTTCTTTTATAGTATTTTCGCAAGTTTTTCCTCCAATAATGGAGTTAATTTGCAGACAATCATAAATTGAATATAAACGGTTAATAGCGCCTTCTATTTTAAGTACTTTGAGTGCAGCATTTGGTTCCAAAGCATCATCCCAAAGTAAGTAGTTTGCTTCTGTTTGCTGAGATTTTTGCATGTGTAGGCGTTCCGCACCATGCACTGCTTCCAGGCTGCGCTCTGTTTCTAAAGCTCCAGTTGAGCGCATTAATTTTTCGAAATATTCTTCTAAACCTGAAACTCTTAAATTCTCTTTTTTCGCTATTTTTATGTCTTCTACACTTCTTCGTATTGCTCCTAAAGGTGCTTCGTGTTCTAGTCTGCGAAGTACATTGCTGTAGCCAAATCCAGTTAAAGACTTGTGCATGTCTGGAATGAATAATGCTGCAAAGAATGCTATTGCTATTGCATTTGTGTACGTAAGATTGCATCGTAAGTTTTCTGGAAGTTTAGTTCGTAACTCTTCGAGAGTATAAGTTTTTTTAGTTCCGAACCCGTGTGACATCCATGATCCGATTTTAATTAAACCGTCATCTTCTGAAAGTTGTAAAACTAAGTCTCCGTTTGATACGCAAAATACGTTTTCTTTTCTAATTTTTGAAAAAGTTTTAGAAAAGTAGTTTATTTTCCCGGCAAAAGTTTTAGAGCGTTGTTCTGATTTTAACGCGCTTTTAGACTTACTGCTTTCTAAAGAAGCGAGAAAATCTTTTACGGTTGCGTCGCCATTTAAATAGGATTCTACGATATTATCCATCTCATAGTCTGTATGCTTGGTGTATGTTTCGTCAAACGCTTCCGAAAATGCACATTTTAGAGTAATTTTTGTTTTTTTATATTGTTTTCCATAAAAACGGTGTAAATCTTTCAGTGAAGAATTATTTTTTTCTACAAATGAAAGTTGCGGCCTCATGTCTTGAATATCTTCGTAGCTAAGGTTGCTGCCGAGAAATATTCGCCCTTCTGAATCTGCTACTGCTAGTTGAAGGAATTTTCTTCCGTCTTCTTTAAATAATCCAATTGACGTGTATTCTTTTTTCTTGTTAAGTTGAACCCAGCCTAATTGATTGTTGATATTTGTTTGTGGAAAATCTTTAATAACGCACTTTTTAGCGCGCGACGAAATATCTATTGGATTGCCTTCTGACCACAACGAGTTAAGAGATTCTTGTAGTTGCAACATACTATCTTCCTGAGATTCTGAATTTTCAGTAGTTTGCATGTTGTTAGTCATAATCCCCATTCTTTCACTTTGCTTTGTGGCATGTGAGTTTTTGTTTTATATTTTTAGCGCACATAATGTGGCGTTTAATCACATTATTTTAGTATATAAGAAATTATGCATGTTATAAAATGCGCGACATTATTTATCGAAATTATTTCATCAATAGATTGCTAATAAGAGAATAGGACGATTTCGAATATTGAGAAAAAATGGAGCGGACAACGGGACTCGAACCCGCGGTCTCAACCTTGGCAAGGTTGCGCTTTACCAACTAAGCTATGTCCGCAAACAAGTGAATACCTTATATCATTTTCATAAAAAGTGCAAATTAGGTATGTCGCAAGCCTTACAAGTACTGGATGCACTTGTAAGGCTTACTTGTTTCAGATTTTTAGTGTTTTAAGTTGAAAACTTATTTTATTTGTTTGCTTACTTGTTTTCGTCATCGCGCTTTGGAGAAGATGGTGTTGCACCCTTTTCAAGCACTCGACCAGGGCCAGCAAGATAAGCTGCGCGGCCTGCCTCAATACCAAGCTTGAAAGCTTTAGCCATAAGTACGATATCGTTTGCAGTAGCAACGCCAGTATTTGCCATTACAGCTGCAGCACCCATTTCCATTGCTTCAGCAGCCTGGCTTGGAACGCCAATGCCGGCATCGACAATAACAGGAAGATCGATTTCGTCGATAATAAGTTGAATGAACTTCTTAGTTTCAAGACCCTTGTTAGAGCCAATCAAAGAGCCGAGAGGCATAATTGCTGCAGCACCAGCGTCGCGCATTGCCTTAGCAAAATAAAGGTCAGGATACATGTAAGGAAGAACAGTAAAACCTTCGTCAGCCAAAATCTTTGTTGCTTGCAAAGTAGCTTCATTGTTTGGCAACAAATACTTGCGATCAGGAATAATCTCAAGCTTGATGAAGTTTCCGCAACCCATTTCGCGAGCAATATGAGCAGTGTTAACTGCTTCCTCTACAGTTACGCATCCGCTAGTATTAGGCAAAATGGTAACGCCTTCTGGAATATGCTTTAAAATTCCTGCAGCTTTCTCGCTATAGCGAATTGCTACAGTAATCATTTCAGCTTTAGCACTGTTTACTGCGGCATCAATAAGTTCCTCAGAATACTTTCCAGAACCCAAAATGTATCGAGAAGTAAACTTCTTACCGCCCAATTCTAAATAATCTTCATTCTCCATAATTTCCTCCATTTTTTATCCATTTCAACGCTTCTAACGCTTCTAAACTCGCGATAATCGAAACATAAGGCAAATACAAGCCTTCTTCAGGAGAAGACTTAAAATCACCTACTAAGCACACGTTTGAAAGATGCTTAATTTTTACGTTCCTAATATCTCCTAGTCCAGATAAGCCAGAAGCAGTAATAACATATTTGTTAGGATGATTCATGAAATAGTCAAGAACCATTGCTTTCGATTCGCGATTGTCGAATGCTTCAATAAATAAGTCGGAGCGATCAGCAATCTCATCTAACGATTCCGGCGTAACTTTTTGCACAAAAGCTTCTACTTCAACGTACGGCAAAGTTTCATTAAGTCGCGCTTTAGTAGCATGTACTTTGTGTTGTCCAATTTCGTTAATCGTATAATTTTGACGGTTTAAATTCGAATACTCGATACTGTCAAAATCGTAAATGTACAACTTTTTTACGCCGGCTCGCGCAAGCATCAACGCAATATTTGATCCTAAACCGCCGCAGCCAAGTATTGAAACTGATTGTTGAGCAAACAAATCATTATCTTCCTTTAGCTGACGCTTAAGAACTTTTGCGCGAATATCTTCACTTTCCATTCATCCTCCTCCCATAATGCTAAATACTTCAATTTTTGCGTTATCTTTAACTATGAAAGTTTCAAAATCTTTGCGTTTTACTAATTCACCATCAACTTCTATTGCAACAAAAGTACTGTCGTAGCCTTCGCGCTTAAGTAGTTCAAGTAAATTCTCGTTCTCAACATAATCCACAGTATCGTGATTAAGTTTCAGCACACTTACCTCCTTTCTGTAGAATATGCTTTAAGTTTTTGAATATTACGTTTAATATTCTACCTAAGCCTTAGCTGGATGAAGAATAAACTTGCCCTTAAAGTCTTCGCAAACGCCGTTTTCTTTGCTGTAAATTTCTTCGCCGCGAAGCAAAGTTCTTACCACCTGGCAGCCAATAGTGCGACCAACGTACGGGCTGAACTTGTTGCGATACTCAAGATCCTCAGCTTTAAGAACATAAGGAGCATTTGGTTTAATGAATGCAAGATCTGCGTCATAACCCAAACGTATGCTGCCTTTTCCTTTCAAATCGAAGCGTTTTGCAGAATTGCTAGAATTCAATGCCACAAATTGAGTTAATGACATTCCGCGCTTTTGCACAGCTTCATCAAAGAACACATCAACATCGTTTTGAACGCTACCAATACCACCCCAAGCTGTGAAAGCATCATCAGTTTGCTTCAAACTCAAAGGAGCTGGCGAATGGTCGGAAACAATGAAGTTAATAGAACCGTCAAAAACCTTTTCCCACAAGCCATTCTGGTTTTCCTTGTCACGAATTGGCGGAGTGCACTTAGCGATATTTCCAATCTCGTCAAGCTCAGAAGTGTCGAAATACAGGTAATGGTTGCAAGTTTCGCAGCTTACGTCTACGCCATTTTTACGAGCGTCAGCAACAGCTTGAGCACCTTCTGGTGAAGAAACATGAACAATATGAATTCTGCATCCAGTTTCTTTAGCAAAAAGGCAAGCGCGCTCAATAGCTTCAACTTCAGTGAAAACAGGTCTGGTTGCTACGAACTCAGAAAGTTTTCTAGCTCCCATTTGATGAGCTTTCTTTCCAAGCTGATCTGTAATAGGAGCGTTTTCGCAATGCATAATCAAAATTTTGCCTGTTTTAGCAATCTGCTGCATACCTGTGTACAAGGAGTAATCGTCGCAATTGTATAAATCAACCTGCAAATCCTTGTCGCCTGTAGTTCCAAGGAATGCCTTGTAATTAACAACACCTTGCTTATCTTGCTCGCATATTCCACCGTTTAGATTTTGTGGCTCCAAACCACCAGTTTGACCAACGTCAACTTTTAGTTTTCCTTCAGCCTCTTTTAAAACTGCTTCAAATGATTTTCCATCAGTAGTAGCAGGAATTTGATTGCAAGGCATCTGCAGCATTGTAGTAATACCGCCTTTTGCGCCGGCAGAAGTTGCGGTTACAAAACCTTCCCAATCGTCGCGAACGCCGCCGCCTGGAGCGTTAATATGAACATGAGAATCAACTTTTCCAGGAACAACTATTAAATCAGTTGCGTCAATAGTTTTTTCTGCTGCAAAGTTGCTTCCAAAAGCGGCAAACTTGCCGTCTTTAATTGCTATATCGGCTTTAGTTGCTTCATTATCGAATACAACCAAACCATTTGTGATTACTACATCGTAGTTCATATTATTTCCTTTCTTTAGCCATTGTTGGCTGAAAAACTTTTGATAGTAATATTTGACACACGAAACCTACAGCGCATCCCACAATCCATGAGATTTGAGTAAGCGGTGAAAGTAGAGGAATTATCTGCCCGGAAAGAGCAAATAAAAGCCCAAGTATCGTAGAAGTATAAGATATCCAGTTAGTTCCAGAATAAGCAGATTTTGACGAGCTATTTGTATCGTAATAAATTTGATCAAGATCAATATGCGTGCGCTTTACTACGTAATAGTCAGCAAGTAGAACACCTGCAATAGGGCCTAAAAGCATACCAATAAGATTCAAAAAGCCTGTAATATTAGCCATAAACTTCCACGGCATTAACACAGTGCTTACAAGAGCTGCAATAACTACGCCACGCTTATAATTTACAAATCGCGGAGCTAAAGCAGTTAGCTGGTATGCTGCAGGAACAATATTGCCAGTGGCATTTGTACAAACTGTAGTAAGTAGAAGCAACCCAGTAGCTATTGCAATTGCAGGAATACTATCCCACTTGTTTATGATAACAAGAACATCTGTAATGGTTTCATGGT
This sequence comes from Bifidobacterium sp. C0047B3, assembly GCF_056590535.1. Classification (NCBI taxonomy): domain Bacteria; kingdom Bacillati; phylum Actinomycetota; class Actinomycetes; order Bifidobacteriales; family Bifidobacteriaceae; genus Bifidobacterium; species Bifidobacterium sp. C0047B3. The sequence goes on from NZ_JBWPWH010000001.1 coordinate 477,931, forward strand.
AAAAAAGCGATCCGCCTACTAAAATAACTACGCTTGTAAAAGCAAAAAGCGCGTAGCTTAGCAAGAAGCTAGCAATTTGACCTTTTAGTTGAGCCATAGTTGACTTTGCGTTTTGTGTAAAGTCAGCAATAGAAACTGCAGGAGCAGCCCAAACGCCCAGCACAGAATTTACAACCATCATCATGAAAAGCCCAAGACCGTAATTAGTTGGAGCTTGAACAGTAGCATGATATTGCATGATTGCAGATAAACCACCAGCACAGCTAATAGCCCATACGCTCATGCAGCCAAAAACAACGTAAATAAGCGGGCTTAATACCACAGTTAGCTTATTAAGAGTCTTTCCTCCACCTAAGCCAATTGCCAAATTAAGCAACCAAAATATTGCGAAGGAGATAATAATAGGTATGTGCGAGCCTACAAATGGTATTTTGCTTCCAAACGTAAGAAACTCAGGGCAAATTTTGCCAACTAGAATCTCTAAAGCTTTCGCACCTATATATGTTTGAATGCCATACCAGCATATTGCAGCAACTACTCCCCTAAGGAATCCTGGTAGTTGAGCGCCTGCTTTTCCGTATGTTGCGCGCAAATGCATAGAAAACGGTATGCCGTATTTGGATCCTACAACACCGTTAGCAACCATGACAATTGCTGTAAGAATTGCGCCAAGCATGATACCAATCATTACGTAAATTGGAGAGTATCCCATCAAAAGGAACGCGCCAACTGCAGCATAATTAGGAATATTGTGTACAGACTGCATCCACAAAGTGCAAAAATTAAGAGCGCTCATTGTGCGTTTTTCTTGCGGCTTTGGCAGTAAATCTTCGTTAGTGTAGCCGCGCTCGCGGTAACATTCCAAGTTTTTACTATCTACTGGCTCATCTTTTAGCAGTTTACTAATTTGCATGCGCACCTCCTTACTTTTCTTGTTTGTAAATTTGATTCTTTTTTGTGTTTTGAGTTTTGTGTTTTGAGTTTTGTGTTTTTTGAAAGTAATAATCGCAACTTTGCTCAAAAATAAAAAAAGATACGAAAGGATATCGTACCCGTGGTGGTGCGCCCCTTCGTATCAGCCTCTTATTCGTGAATAAGCGTTGTACTCTCATTCGATATTCACTTTTCTTCGCTGCGATTAATTAAGCAGTGAAGTTGGCATCGTATATGCCTTTTGTGTCCTTCCTAAATTTCTATTTCTTTTTGGTTTTCGTTTGGTTTTCGTTATTTTTTAGTTGATTTTAGTTAGTCCTCATAAGCCAAACTATGCAGAGCATCTCGTAAAAGCTTTACTCCGTGAACAGCGTCTTGTGGATCTGTGTACTCTTCTGGAGCGTGACTAATACCATCTTTTGAAGGAACGAAAATCATTCCGGATTTTACAAACGGAGCAAAAATTTGCGTATCTTGACCAGCGCCTGAATGCATGACTCTGTACGCATAACCTTGCTTATTAGCTTGATCTTTCAAAAGATTAATAATATCGTCGCTAAGTGGTGTAGGATCATCAGACATCCACTTATCAATCTGCGCTGTAATGCCATAAGACTTGGCAGTTTCGTGAATATCTTCGTCGAGTTCCTGCAAGAATTTATCAAGAAAAGCTTTATCTGTATGACGGCAGTTCATTGAAAAAGTAACTTCTCCAGGAACAATATTTACTTGATTTGGAACTACGCTGATTCTACCGAAAGTAAGTACCAGTGGGTCGCCTGCTTGCTTAGCTTTGTCAAGATTCTTGGCGATTATATGAGACATGCAATCTACTGCATCGTGCCTGTAGGACATCATTGTTGTGCCAGCGTGATTTTGTACGCCTTTAAGATGAATATCCCAACGATGCTGGCCAGCAATGCTAGTGATAATACCTAAATCTTCGTGATTGCTGTAAAGCGTTGGTCCCTGCTCAATGTGTAGCTCAATCCAGGCTTCAAGATTTGCGAACTTAGGTTGAGTTGTTTGATAATTGAACCCAGCTTCACGCATTGCTGTTTCGAAAGGAACACCTTCACTGTCGCAAATATTTTCTACGTCCTCTTTTTTGGCTAGTCCAAAGAAATTCTTTGAACCCCAGAATACGTATGGGAAACGTGAGCCTTCCTCTTCTGCTAAGCAGATAATGCGAAGACTTTTCTTTGGCTTTCCATATCTAGTAAGTAAATTCTTAATTGCTAAATAGGCTGCAACTATTCCAAGTTGACCGTCGAAACGACCTCCTCTTGAAACTGTGTCAATATGCGATCCACAAGCTATTATGCTTTCTGGCTTTTCACATCCTTCAACAGTTGCAATTAGGTTTCCAACTTGGTCGAATTCCACAGTCATACCGAGTTTTTCAAATCGTTGACGAAGAGCAAAAAGAGCCTGTTTCCAAGATTTTGTGTAAAGAGGTCGAGTAACTCCTTGTTCTCCTGGTTTTTCTGTGAATCCTGCAAGCCAGCTTATGGCTGATTCTATAGTTTCAGCACTTATGCTGCTATTAATCATGTGCAGTATTCCTCCTCACTTGTGCAAGTTTTCCCAAAAGTGACATTCAGGCGGATATTTTTTTTGGTTTTTGTTTTTGTTTTGGTTTTTGTTGTTTAGTTTTTTTTTAATTGTTTAGTTGATACTCGTGTAATTGCTACTACTTTGTGGCAACGCAAGATATCACGAAAATCGTGATAGAAAGAAATCACTTACTGTAATTGCTCCCTACGTATGTCTTAACAAAACAGGTTCAAAGGGTGTTTCTCAACTGTTTCCAGTACCCCTGCAATTTTCACTTGTACTCGGATGAGTATAGCACGATATTAAATGAACTCAAAATGAACATTCGCATGTGTGTTTCTGTGAAGAAATGATTGGTTGCTTGCTTTGCTGGTTGATTGGTTGCTATGAGATATTGCTTCCATTTGTGGTTGCATGTATGTTCGGCTGCAAAAAATTTTCATATGAAAGTTAGGAAATAAAAAATAGCCAAATAACAAAAAACGCAGTGCTTCTACACTGCGAACATATTGTGGGTGATATAGGAATCGAACCTATGACCCCTTCCGTGTGAAGGAAGTGCGCTAGCCGCTGCGCCAATCACCCAAAATTTTTTAATTATGCGTGAAAGGCAATCCTTTCGAGTGGGCGATACAAGGTTCGAACTTGTGACCCCTTCCGTGTCAGGGAAGTGCGCTACCACTGCGCCAACCGCCCAGGTTGTTAATTAAGCTTGAAGCTTAATCGAGGTGGGTACGAGAGTCGAACTCATCTATACGGCTTTGCAGGCCGCTGCCTAACCGCTTGGCTAACCCACCGTAAGGTCGAATAACTCATCGGACCTAGAGCGGACAACGGGACTCGAACCCGCGGTCTCAACCTTGGCAAGGTTGCGCTTTACCAACTAAGCTATGTCCGCAATGCAACTTTACTGAACAACGTCAGCGCCGAAGCACGAGTAACTACTATACCCGAAATATTTACAAATGCAAGCCCTCGCCTATTTTGGCGTGTCGTTTGGTGTTTCTGTTGGTGTGTTTTTTGGTGTGTTTGTAGGTGTGTCTTTCGGTGTGTTCGTTTGTGAGTGTTGGTTGGAGGTTTGTTATGCGTATGGTATTGGAGCATTTGCGAGCGCAAGTGTTACTTTCTCAGTTGGCTAGCTGAGTTTTTAACGATGTTTGGGCTGTGAGTGTTACTTTCTCAGTTTGTTGACTGAGTTTTTAACAGTTTTTTGCTGATTACCGTTACTTTTTCAGTTCGTTGACTGAGTTTTTAACGGTGTTTAGAACTTGGCTTAATATTCCCAGCTTCGCAATCTTCATTTTAAGTATATTTTCTAGGGTTATAGGTTCTAGGGTTATAGACCAAAATTTATTTATTCATCTGGGGAATGGACTTTACGTGGGACTCCTAAATCGTCTGCTATATCGTCATAATCATCACCACATTCATAAGGATCTAGCAGGTTATAGGCTTCTATTAGCAGCTCTTTAGGTGCGCTCTTGTGTAGCCATGCTTCTACTAAATAATAATCAATTGCAATCGATGGTTCGCCTGCTCGAATAGCACTATTGGCTGCTTCTTTAAAACGTTCGTCCATAGTAGGTTCTGCATAGGGACGGAGCTTCTCAGCCATATCATAACAAAGTTTCATCATGTCCATTAGCTTTTCACACCTCTCTTATCTTCCACATCATTATATGCAGTAACAACACGCTAAGATTTTTTCTTTTTGATAAACGCACTTCCAGGATAGCATCAGCTTATGCGGTAAAGACCGTGAGCCAAGGCGAAAAATGACACCACACTCCAGCGATAATAACGAGTGAGAACATAGCAGATACTATTGCGTCTAATTTCATAATGAGCCTGCAGTATAGTGGATAGTGAGTCCCGGACACTTGGTCTGTTCGGGACTCTTTATTTACTTATTGCGCTTCAAGGATTACCACTGCGTAGTATCACCCCCGCGTATGCGGGAAAGACATGGAGATTAAGCCCCTTCTGCATTGCGTTGCGGGATCACCCCCGCGTATACGGGAAAGACTGCGTTTGGTGTTGCTGACTTCGTTAAAGCGCGAAGTCAGTCCTCGCTTGCGTTGAGAGCACGCTGTGCTTTCAACTTTGAGCAAGCTCGGCGCTTCAAGGTGCTTTCGTGCGTTTTGTGTTGCACTCAAGCAGGTTGAAGTGCTCACGCATACGCGGGAAAGACTTTTTAACTTGTTCGGGAATTCCGAACAACTCAGGATCACCCCCGCGTATGCGGGAAAGACTAGGTAAGTTTTGCCACAAGCTGAACGCGTACAGGATCGCCCCCGCGTATGCGGGAAAGACTTAATATTAGTCGCCTTGAAAATAGAATGTTGAGGATCACCCCCGCGTATGCGGGAAAGACCACAGACAACAAGCGGCTACTTTGCTTCGTTTGGGATCACCCCCGCGTATGCGGGAAAGACTCATCGGGTGTGGCGTCTTTAGGCTTTTGTCTAGGATCACCCCCGCGTATGCGGGAAAGACTTAGCATTATTAACACTTGTATTATATGTACGGGGATCACCCCCGCGTATGCGGGAAAGACGCGTCTTGCGCCGTTGGTTCTTCGTGGGTTTGGGGATCACCCCCGCGTATGCGGGAAAGACAGTGATACATTGCGCTTATTTGCTTCCAGCTGAGGATCACCCCCGCGTATGCGGGAAAGACGATGAATCCTGAAGTGGATCGTACTATTGCGAAGGATCACCCCCGCGTATGCGGGAAAGACGCATCTCACGCCTCCTAGCACACCACAGGGCAGGGATCACCCCCGCGTATGCGGGAAAGACGCTTCTAGCATGGCAACAAGCGTATACAGATTGGGATCACCCCCGCGTATGCGGGAAAGACCTTCTGGCGTGTATCCGAGTACTCGCATTATCGGGATCACCCCCGCGTATGCGGGAAAGACACTTAAAAATCCCAATAAAATAGCTATTTCTCCAAGACTAAATACTAAAAACTATTTACTTTTCAAAACTAACCCATCGTTGCGCACAATCCTTTAAAATTATAGCCTTATGCAAGAAATTTTAACAATTCTTTCAAATTTAAAACAAGCTGCGTTGTTAGCCTAGCATCCATAAGAGCTCTATGTGGAATGGATTCAGCGATGTTGTATTCGTGCAATACTGTTTTTAATTGGTAGTTTTTTAAAAATTTCTTTTCTTTCTTTACAAAACGGGAAATATTAAAAATTTTATTAATTGAAAGAGAATCATCAAATCTTTCATCTAATGAAGATAAAGCAGAATTCAAAAATGACATATCAAATTGTACGTTGTATCCAAGTACAGGTAATTTTCCGACAAAATCAATAAATTCTTTTAATGCTAAATCTAATCTTACACCATAAGATTCAAGCATGTTGGATGTAATACCAGTTAGCTCAATAATTTCATTAGGAATAAAATTATTTTTGTTAAAATTACTAACGCTATAGCAATTAATATTTATTAATTTCTGGAATTCTTCAATTTTCCCATCAATGAACTTAACGGCTCCAATTTCAATAATTTTATCAACTTTGCTATTTAAACCTGTAGTTTCGCAATCTATTACAACAAAATTTTTATCTATTTTATCTATAAAATCCTTCCAGTAATCGGTACAAGTTATCTCTTCATTATCCGTAGTAAATTTTGCAGTTTGAGAAGCATTATTATAACTTAGATAACTAATATTTTCATTAGCAAGATTATTTTTAATTGTGCTAGAAGGAGTATTAATATTTTTACGCCTTATGTTTGAAAATTTCTTTGCGTTATGAAAATGTGCTGCATTACTAAATCCATGTTTAATATCGTTTTCCAATGTATCAACTGGTGGAATACGCACCAGAGGTAATCCATCTGAATAAATCACTTCACGATGTGAATGAATAGTTTTAAAATCGTATCCAATTTCATTTCTGGAAGAAAAACTCATTGTTGCAGTACCATTACCAGCACTGTTTTCTATACGCTCCCATAATTCCTCTCGGATTCTACTATTGAAATTGCCGACGTAAACGCCTGTAGCGATTTCTTGCATCCACTTGGTTAAATCACCTCTTAAAGATAATGGGCAATTAGTCATCGTAATCACAGTTAACGGCATATCAATTCACCTCACTGTAATTTACGCCAGAAGCTACTAGAAGTTCCTTATCGTCCCAAAGATGTATTACATCAACAGTAATTTGGTTGTCAATCGGGATTTCAAGAAGATTTTGTATATCATTAACGATACGAGACATTATGTTGCAATTTGTGAAACAATCGCGCATCTTCAAACGCATTAACCGTTCAATATCATCCTCGGATTCACACTGAGAAGCAATTTCAAAAGATGCAGGAATAGTTAATTCAGCTTTATATAAGTCTGAAATATCGTATACCAGAGAAAGATCATGTCCAGTATGCACAAAACCTAATCCAGGTGCCAAACCTAAGGCAGATATTACGCTATGAACTAAACCGTAAAGACATACGTTGCCTACAGACAATGCTTGATTAACGACAGTGCCACTTTCAAAATCATCGACTTTATAATCGCGACCATTCCATTGGATATTGTATTTATTAGACATCTCCCTATATATGCTTCTTACACGAGCTCCTTCTCGACCTCTTAATTGTTGCATAGTATATGAGGATACATCTTCATTAGGGAAACGCATTTGATACATTTTTCTTGCAACGCTCAATCTTGACCTACTATTAGTAACAAGTTTTGCTTGTTTTTCCAACAATCTTGAGCTTCTTGACAATGCTCTACCATGAGCGTAATTGCGAACACCATGCTCGCCAACCCAAACTATGCTTGCGCCAACATCTCCAAGTAATTCCATAGCTCTATGAGTAATCTCAGTGCCAGGACCTAAAAGTAAAACGCCAATCATTGCAGCAGGAACTCTTATAGTTCCATTTGCATCAAAGACTGTAACAGCACTATCAAGACGATTAATTTTCGCATGCTCTACGTATATAAAACTCACTCTGTCGCTTATACGTGGAAGCTCTTGTATTTCAGCTTTTTTGGCACCGAATTTCTTTTTCATACTGTTACAGCCTTTAATAATAAAATAGCGCATTTATTTAATTGCCTAAAGGAATTACTGTCATCATTCCAAAGCCATATGCTTTCTTTTTACCAATTCCTTCTAGCAGTGTTTTACGCATGATGTCTGCATCGGTAATTGTTAAAATACCTTGATAAACAGCTTTACTTAATCGAATAGGTTTTTCTGACTTTGTAAATAAGCTATATCCGCGTTCAACAATAGCGAATTCATTTTCGTTCAACGAAAACCCTAATTTTTGTGCGCGATTAAGCAAAAAATTCATCTGCTGATCATAAGTAACATGTGGCACTACCCTACCTCTAGTAGTGCGAGTTTCATCAGTATCAGAAATAGAAACAACAGGGTTAATCGTCACACGAAATTGCATTCTCATGCCATTCATTAGTGAGTCTAAAAACTTATCATAAGTTTTACTTGACGCTGTTCCTGAGACACCATACATTTCTAAACGTTGCAAATCTGGTTCAGAATCGCTCACTATAAGCAAGTAATGCTTTCCATGCAGAACATCAACTCTCCATAGTTTTCGGCTTCTTTCATGTTTTTCCCATTCGTCAGGAAAACTTTGCTCAACCCAATTATGGAAAGCTCCTACAGATTTAAGATCTCTCAATGATGAGGGCTTTTTATAATCAATTTCAACTCTGCTTAAATAAGACATTTAAGACTCCAATCCAGAAAAAGCATCATGCTCAGCAATAAAATCTCCAATAGATTTCACATGCTTACTATCTGATGAAATACCTTCCGAATCCGAATTATTGTGTAGAATTCTCTTAATTGGTATTTCCATTTTTGACTCGTAACGGAATCCGAATTTTCTTTCCTTGTTAGAGAAAGAATTAACGAAATCCTTGCGCAATCTGCGAACTGATCCATGAATTTTATAAGTACTAGTATCGTCTTTAACTAATTCTGCTGCAGCTTTATCTACTAAATCAGAATCAGCGTATAAGGATATAAATACTTCATCGCATGATTCATTAGAAGACTCTGGTGCTTCAGATTGTCTAGAAGTATTAAATCTTTTTTTAGACCACTTGTTTGCAAGCCACTCATGTGTTAATAAAGCATGAATTACTCCACAATCTTCTACTCCTAGAATAAAGTCAGCAGTAGGAGGCAATGATCTTCTGCCTAAACTAGATTGAAAATATGGCGAGCGCAACGCATTGTTAATACTGTAAATAAGTTGCTCATTATCGGATCCTATTGCAACTAGGAATATGGCATCTTCTAAATAGTAACGATTCGTAACGTAATTCTTTTCAAAATCACCGTTAGGCTTATATTTTGCAGCAATATGATAGTCTCTAAGCAAATTTCCTTGCTGATCTATTCGTACTGCAAAATCTAAATCATTAAGCTTTGCAATCTCTTCATCACAATCTGCGCTTCTTTCATATCCAAAAGCTGCAGCAATCATGCCTACTACTGCACTTTTAGATGGATAGTAGTCTGTGTGACGAGTCTCAAAATGCGAATCTGTACCCCATGATTGCAACGGTCCAGAAAACTTCAGTAATAAACTTTTCATAAGCTTCCTAACTGTTAAACACGAAATATCAACTAATAAGTGTTATTTATTAAGGAATTTACTGAAGGAATTCGGAGACTTTAGAAGAAAAGTCATCCAATAATTGCTGCATATTTTGCTCTTCCACTCCTAATTTAATTTCCTCATTTGAAGAATCCATTGTTACATAGAATGATGCAAGTGGCTTATGGACGAATTTTTGAACTTTTTCGTATTCTTGAGATAGCTTTTCTATAGATTTTGAAACATATCCGTCCTTAGATTTTACTGGATCTTCAAATGCACTAACTAAGTTCACTGGCCTATCATCTCTTAAAGTTACTACCAGCATTTGTGGCAAAGTTTGATTAGCAAAAGTATTTACTTTGCCAGTAGGCATTGCATTAGCAAAAGCTTCAATAAAAAGTCTAAGAGCATTAATTGTAGATTCTTTGTTATCGCTCAACTGATGGCTAAACTCATGTACTGCCACATTTGCATAACGATACAGCGTTGAAGAATTATATTCTATTGTTCCAAGCATTCCAGCTCCAGCATTATCCTCAGTAGACAAGTCATCAACAGCAGTATAGTAATCAAATTCAGCACGAACAGCGTGAGTGGAAATTGCGTGAGCAACTTGCGAAGAAGCGTCCTCATTAAGCGATGGATCATCTGCAAGCATGCGACCGAATAACGCAATATCAATAGGTGGATTATCTTTCAAGATTTCTTGCAGTTGCTTCTTGTCAGTAACATTGTTGATTGCTGCTTGCGCTAGAGAATTTGCTTGAGTCTCTCCTAAGAAGAATAAAGCTTTTGCTGTAGGAACTGTTTCTCCCTTATCTGTTTTAGTTTTAACGCCAGCAGTATTTAACGTTTTATCTGCTAAATCTAATGCTTCTTGTTCAGATAATTCTGGTTTTAACGCAATGATTTTATCTGCAACGTATTTAACAATGTTTTTGCTTCGTATTCCAACATTAGATTCTCCGCTGTGTTCTTTGAAGTATTCACGCATTGAGTGCTTCCAGCATTGAGAACTTACTCTGGTTCTAGTTACACCGCCATATTGAGCAGTCTTTGGACTGCCCGCATCATCGCGATTAATATTGCATGGTGGAACGGTTTGGATTGCTTGAATATCTAAGAATAAGTGAGCGTTCATGATTTTACCTTTCTAAGTTTTAGTTAATTTTTTGATAACGCTGTTTTTGAAATATGTAATTTTTAAAATATATGATGTTGCTAAAAGTTATTGCTACTAGCTGAAGCGATAGTATTCTTGTGCCCAAGAAAGTCTTACTTTTTCTGAATCTTCAAACTGAAGCAAATATAAATCGCACGCAAGTTTAGAATAATCAATCGCTTGTTGATTTTCTTTTGTTCTGCTTTTTAGCAATCGGACTAATTGACGAAGATAGTAGTAAAAACTCTCATAATCGCTTGCAGTAATCATAACACTAAAGCGCCTATCCATAGCTCCACGTACGCCTTCATCACTTCTTAGTGCTCTTAAAGCTGTTCCCATATTGTTATAAGATTTTTCATTTTCTAAATCTTCAGATTTGTTCAAACCTTTATAACTTGATTTTTCTACACCACCTTGTTCATACAACGCGTATATTTGCAAAGTGTTTATAACAGCTCGCAATTGGTAGCTAACTTCACCATATTTATTGATGAAGCTTTCCGGAACATTGCTTAATATCCATGGCCATATTCCTACTGACTGACTTAATGGCTTACCAATTGTGTGGCGTAGTTGAGCAAGCATAGCTCGTCTCGATGCAATATCTGAGCTGTTCAAAAATTGATTTATGATTTTGCTAACAGCGCTTGATACTTCAACAGATTTGCTTTTATTTTCAGCCATAATAGCCTCCTTTCTATGTCTTTTATTTTCCTGATAATTTTTTTAATCGACTAGTAAAAATGTTGTAAGCTGTAACTATATTTTTTGTAGATTCTTTCTCGCTTTGATCAGATGGTCTACCTGTAAAATCGCGCAATGTCGCATTTTCTAGCATTCCTTTTGCTTCATTTATGAGTATGCTATGCAAAGTATTTCTCCATTGAGTACAACGTTCATTCATTGAATCTTTTGGTTTAATATTTGCTAACCATTCTCTAAACGGTTTGTCAACTAAGAAATAAACCTGACTAATATGCTTAGCGGAATATTTAGTTGCATCATCTTTATTTCTATTGCGTATTTCACATATGTCTAGAAGAAATTGCTTGTAAATAAATCCTATTGCAGATCTTGTATACTCAACTTCATTGTTAATTCTGTATACCCATCCATCGTCAGCATTATCAGTTACTACGACTTCATCAATATACAGAGTATCGCATATTTCATCTGTAGGAACCCAAGATGTAGCATTACCATCATCTTTCATACTTACAGCTTGCAGTGAAATAGAAGAACCAGCAATATCATGTTTAATTTCGTTCAGCCATTCCATAATTCCTGGTTTATGATTTTTTACACTACCATCGTATAATTCTTGCGATGTAAGTAGTCCAAATGATCTCCACATAGCTTCTTCTGTTCTATGCTTCCTTGGAGTGTATTTATCCTTGTTTTCACCTTCCTTGTTATACTGCCATACTGTCATTGGTTCAATAAAAGCATTTTTATGATTAATATCAGGAAGTTTCACTATAGAAACCGATATTGGATTGTCAACACTAATATCAGGATTTATATATATTGCCCTGCTCCAGCGAGTGTAAAGCTGGGAAATATTGTCAATAAATGTATCGTAAAACGAATTTTCAATATTTTCTGTTCCTGAATATTCCCAACATGGCTTTTGTTTTTTCTCAGGAGATTGCACTTCACCAACAAGTACACAATTAAGCATAAGAGTTTCAAATAAATTTGCTCCTATTATCTCAATGCCACCGAGGTCAAAAAGCCAACCTTTAGAAGCTTTATATTTTTCCGTACCAAACATGGTTTTATCTGCTAATCCAGCGTATGACTGTAAGGTAATAATCCATCTTGCTAATTGTGATTCAGTAAGCGACGATTTGTTATTATCAACATTATCTTTTGGAGAAAATACAGCTATTTTATTGTTACTTTCAGAAATCAATCGATTTATATTTTTACCTGATATCTCGCTAGGAGATTTACCGCCAAGCTTTTTACTATCGATATCCTGTTTAAGTACTTGGAAAAATGGATATTTGTCATCAAAAAGGTAGAAATGATCATGCCATTGTTCTAAATATTTGAAAACTGCATTTGGAAACTTTTTTGAATTCCAAACTTCGCGCCAAATATCCATTGTTTCTTCATTGAAATCATCTTCACTATCTTCACCTGAATCAAATTCACGAGAATTTCCCTGAATATCGTACCTAGAAAAAACAGTATGAAGCGCAGCAAGCAAAACACGAAGCAATGCAAAGTCCTGAGTTTTCATATCGCCAGCAAGAGCTTTATATTCTGATGCATGCTTAAACGCATCTGTAATTGATACGAGTTTATTGTGACCTTTTTCGTCTACAATGACGGAAATCCAAGGCTCATCTAGTAGATTAAACCTGCTCACCTTTTTATTCCTTTCTGTCTTCTTCCGAACTCTTAATACATACAATACCACTTTTTTCAGAATACACAACTCTATATTTCGAAAATTCGCAAATGTTATTTTCATCGAATAGAAGTACCAAAGAACCTCGCAACCAAGGCTGATTATCCCAGTTTTGGAACTGTTTTTGATTGCGTATTTTTTCTAACTCTTTAATTGTTTCATCAACACGATTGCTGTTTAATGTAAACATCCACGGCAATCCTACTGTTTCTTGAGCAAGTTTCATTGCAACTTCTGAATTATCAATATTTTGCGAAATATCTTCACAATCATGGAAAGTTCCATAGCCAGATCCAACTTTTTTCACAGCAATAACTTCTATAGATTCACCGCTATTACGAACTTGAGCACATGCAAATTCATCAGATTCATTTGTAATTGGATTCTTCAACAAACCGACGATAGATTTTTTGCCGATTTCTGATTTTGGATTTTCAATTCTATATGTTTTTGCTGAACTTTCATTACTATTTCTGATTGAATCATGTTCTCTTTTTGCAGAAACATACGCATATCTCAAATCTTCCTGTAACTCTAAAGGATTATCTCCATAAACTATTTGCACTAATCGAGAAATATCTTGAGGCATGTTTATAACATCTGGCAAATAATATTGAGTTCTCATAAGTAAATATTTGCTGTAAATAGACTCTGAAGCTTTCTCAAATTCATAACAATCACTGGTTCCCAACACATATAAAATTGGTTTTTTAAGAAAATCCGGGCGTTCTATCGTATGCCTGTGTAATCTACCAGCACGCTGAAGTAATAAATCTATAGGAGCAAGATCAGTAAACAAAACATCAAAATCAATATCAAGCGACTGCTCTAATACCTGCGTACCGATAATTATTGCACGAGCAGGTCTATGAGCATTCTTTCCAATCATATTGCAAATTTGTTGTTCTTTTCTAACTCTATCTGTAGCAATAAATTGCGAATGAATAACTATAACTTCTTCGTCAGTAAACTCACCAACGCATGCATTATAAATTTCCTGAGATCTTTTAACGGTGTTTACTATAATCCCAGCAATACCGCCATTATTTAGCAAGGATTTAAGCTCATTAACAAGTGATTCGTGTAAGTTATCATCTGTTATTTTTCTTACAGAAACAGATTTATTCTCACTAGTATCATTTTCAATAAATTTTTGTTTTACACAGTTTTTATCACTGTACGTAATTAAAGGATAATTATTTGTTTCAAAATCAACATTAGATTTATCGCATTCTCTCCAATTAAATCCAAACAATCCACACATATAGGCTTTTATAAGTTCTTTTCTACGCTTAGCAGGTAAAGTGGCGGAAAGTAACACTACAGGAACACCGTATGCTGCCATCCAAGTAAGAGATTCTTCAAGATACTTATTCATATAAGCGTCATAAGCGTGCACTTCGTCAATAATTACAACTTTTTTACTTAATCCCAAATGACGAAGCATAAGATGTTTTTGCTTTAACGAAGCTAACAAAAATTGATCTACTGTACCAACAACAAAGTCATCCAACATTGCGGTTTTTCGTCCAGTAAACCAATCATTAAGTATTACTCCATTATTATTTACATCATTACTACTAGAAGTACTTTCACAACCATCATTCATATTTTGCATTCCATGCGGCAAATGTGCATAATCTGCATTCAGTTCAGCTTTACCATGAACTAAACGTAAACCAATTTCACCCTGAAAATCACGATTCACGCTTTTAAGCCAATCCTCAACTCGCTTAAACATTCCGTTAGAAGTTGCTTGAGTAGGAAGACCGAAGAATACTCCGCTTCTTCCGGTTAGATTTGCTAATTGTTCAGCAGCAATTAAAGAAGCTTCTGTTTTCCCAGATCCCATTGCAGATTCAAGAATAAAAATTCCAGGCTCTTTAGACTGAGAAATAGCATCGCACAACGCTATCTGAATATTATTTGGCAAGAAACCAAAACGATGTTTGTATACTTGCGAAACATTACTACAACAATTTAATGATTCCCATACGTCTTTAGAACCATGTTGCAACCACTTTTCCCAACCTTTTCTATATCTTTCTTTCTGATTTTCAATCAAATCTTTTTCTATTGAAATAAGTGGAAAATAGTGTTCATTACTAGCAATCCAATCAGCCATAATTACTAATCCACACAACAAAACTTGTGCTGGCTCACTTATTTCAGGAAGATCATCTACATTAGAAAAATCATTTCTTTCTAAAGCCCAAACCAAAATATCATTCTGCAATTTTTTCCATAATTTACTATTCTCACTTTCAGTTTCACTTTGATAGTAATGGTCAGAATACGCAGATTCGTTATTTTTATAAACAAAATCATTATCTAAAGGCTTACCGTGATGAGCACCAACGATTGCACAAATTCCTTCAGGAACTCCAGCATTAGAAAGAATAGTTTGACCAGTTATAGTGTGATGGCTACTCGAACAATCTTCTGCCTTAATAATAAAATCATCGATATTTGTAAAACCAACAGTAGCTAACTTATTCTTTAACGCAATATCTAAATCTTCTGATTTTGAATACGATTTTCGAAACTGAAAAACGGGAGTAGCTTTACCAATATCATGTATGCATCCTAAAAATTGAGATAACTTTTTTGCATCAACATGTTTGCTCAATGAGGCTTCAATCAATCTTCGCTGACCATCGCTAAGCCAATGATCCCATAATTGACCAATAACATTTCCAGTATCTTCAAGGTGTTGAGCAAGAGGAAGCCATTGCATTACTCCATTAACTTCTCTCTTTTTACCCCATAATTCAGGATTAACAACATGATTACAACTCATGGTTACTGTCTTTCTATTTTTCCTAATCCACAATGATTATTAAATAATGGCAAATATACTCTCAATAAGAGCATTAAGAAAGATTGTGTTGCATATTTATTACTAAACTAGTTGAGCTTCAAACGTATTGCATGCATTTGAAGCTCAAATAATTGCCTCGCCAATGCGAGAAAGACGATAGAACACGAAACATAGAAGGATCACACCCGCGTATGCGGGAAACTCTATCAAAAGCGATTATACATCAACAACATTGTTATTGTGATTCATTGTTATTTTGATTCTTTAATCTAGATCTTCTGCGTATAAAGTTAGGCCAGTTTGTAGTGCAAATCCTAGATTTTTTAGAGCGTTATAAACTTTACGAACACTATCCTTATTAGAAATTATATCAATCAATAAATCAGCATCAGAAGTAGGACGTGCTGTAATTTCATTCATTATTGCGTGTAACTGAACCATAAGTCCGCCAGTTAAAAACCATAGTGAACTATCGCACGATTTAGATAGTGTATATATTGTGCTCCACGGATGCGTGCTACTAGAAATTTCAACTGTATGTGTAGGTACACTCATGCCAATCATTAAATTCCCCCAAAAAACTCCCCCAATATTGTTTTTAAATTTTAGCAAAAGGTATGATTCTTTTTTATTCATTTATTGCGTGATTAAATTTTATTTTGCGAGATTGTATTCAGTAAGCAGTTCTGAGAGCTTGTTTAATCCTGCTTGGCGCTCGCGAACGTCAAGAGATTCTGCCAAATCTGCAGCGCACACTGCGATCGGCATAAGGGATTTTGTCGATGATTCTTGTGTGCCTTCAGTAATGTGTGAAGACACATTTTGGCAAATAAAATCGAAAACATTAGAATCTTCGATAGCGCGGAATCTAACATTAATTATTGAACTATCCGCGCCGTCTTCTTTATTTTTAAGATGAAATTTATTTACCAAATCTTCTAAATTATTACTGCTTATATATCCTTCTATTTTGTCACTTTGCGTAAGTTGGAATTGTGAGCGCATATTTCCGGTTGCTGCAGAAAGTATTAAGTGCTTTGAAAGTTCTACCAAACGCGATTTTCTGCACCAATATTCCATTGTTTTCGCGCGATTTTTAGATCGATTAACTAGCTCTTGTGGGGTAATCGATTGCAAATATTCTTCTATGCGATATTTCTGTTGCCTATTAATCCATGAAACTTCACAACCGCTAAGCATAAACAATGTTGCAAAAGCTAATGATGGAGCATATGCCCTACCGCTTTTAGAGTTTTGTTGTTTATAACGATTTACGGAATCAAGTGAAATTAAGATCTTCCTACTTCCAAATGCGTATGTTGTTAGTAAATGATTAGAGCATAATGCGCTAACTCTTTGAGTGCTAACTGCTAACTTGGCTGCAGCTTCCTCACGCGTAAGAAGAGTATCGTTCACAAAAATAGACATAACGCAAGTGTATCAAAATTGTTGCGATAAGGAAATAGTTTTGATACGCGGGTGCGAGTGGTTATTAAAGGCTAGTCTGTCTAGTTCTATTTCAAAAAAATATCTATCATATTTGCTTACACACTTTTGGCTTATAATCCTATGATTCTGGTTTTAAGAAAAAGTTTATCATTTTATGCTTCATAATTTTATCTATAAATCTTTTCTTGTTCTTTCGTTTATCACATTATTTAATGATTCATTATCAAAATGGATTATACGATTTAGAGTCAGCATAATATTTTCCAATGGTTTAATTGATTCTGGAAAATTTTTTACAATTGTTTCACGCAATGATTTTGAAATTTCACTCAAAGCGGGCGAAACAGCTTTGATAAAATGCTCATTGATTCTATTCGTTTGAATGATTCTAGTAAACGAAGATAAAACATTTTCTAAATCTGTAACGCTCAAATGCTTTCTGTTCTCAAAATCAGCAACGGCAATATCTAACTTCTTTATATATTGCTTAAGTATATTTCTATATTTGCAAAATTCAGTATCAGAAATTTCTTTGTTGTGCACTACTTTGTTTCTTATTTTTCTAATTTCATCAAGACTATTTCTAGTTAAATCTATATTTCTTTTACTAAAAAGTCTTTCCCATAATGATATCTTTTCACCCTTATTTAATATATTAATAATATTATTTGAAGATTCCCGTTTTTTCAAAGCTAATTTTGCATCTTCAATTACCTCATTTGCATCTTCAATAGATTGTTCCTTAAATAAATAATCAATATAATTTTGAAAAGTAAAACAATCTAAAGCAATCTCAATATAACGATTTTTATTCCTTATATTCTCTGCAACATCATTCTTAATTTCTTCGTCGACTAAAGTTTTTTTAGTCCATTCTGTACCATATGCGCTTAACACAGTAAGGTATACAAATTGTCTTAATTTCCTTTCAAATGTGAATATATACTTAGACAGGTTATTGCAGTAATAATCTGAAGCTCCATCAAAAATGACAACAACGTTATATTTGCATCTTAGATTATTTTTTATAAAAGCGAACTTCAAAGACTCGATTGAAATTGCTTCTTTTCTTGTAGTTTTCTTATTAATAGTTAAAATTTTTAGCCTAATTTCTTCGCCTATTTTCTGAATATTATAATTAAATTCTTGATCATCGTTGTGTAAGCATAATGTTTTTTCTTTAAAAGAAATCAGGTCTGCGAAATTTTCCTTAAATGAATCAATATCATTTTCGCTATCCTTATTTTTTAGCATAAATACAAGGTCAATAAACATAAGTCACTTCGATTCAGATTTTACTTTTCCATTTGTTATACAATCTACTTCTAACAACACGTATATTGGGATTAATGCCTTTTGCAAAATACACTAATTCTTGATAATCAAATTCTTCCATCATTGGGCCGCATATCAATTCCATGTCGTCAAAATATTTACCATCAATGTTAAAGTCTACATAATGAACGATGGGTTGATTATTTGATAATAAATCATTAACAATTTCTTGACCAACATTAGCACTATATTTCTTATCCCTAAGAAATTTTATTTGATCAAATGGAATATACATTACTGAATATCTCCATTCTTTTTGGAACTCCCACTCAGTACTTTTATATTTCCCTAACACATTCGCGTCAAAACAAAAAAATTCACCATCCTGTCTCAAACATCTAGGATAGATAAGTGATTCATCGTCTGTATATGTTACTTTTGCATTTAAGCGCTGGGTAAGAATATCTCTATCTTTGTCACTTATAATAAATTGCGGCATTAGCTTAAATCTACATCCAAAACAATATTGCGCAGGTACTATAAAAGTTTCATCCGTTGACTTTTCCGATGGTTGATCTTCTTTATTAATGCAATGCTCAACGTAATCATCATAATTATTTTTAAAAGGAAAACTTCTTAATTTTATGCAAACGTCTCTGCTAGAATCTCCATACATAGACCATTGTGGTATGCTGTCTCTATTCTCACTCCAGCAGCTTGAAAAAATAAATTTCCCCAAATTGCGACCTTCACCGGTAATTGCTTCAGTTTTATCATCCATACATTCAAGTGAAGTTAGTCTCAAAGTTTTATTCATTAAAATTAGCTTTGCCGATTTCAAACTAGTGTAATGATATAAATATTCTGGTATTCCTTCAACTATTTGCATAATAAACTTCCTTATCCTCCCCTATATTTCTTTTAGCACAGCAAAATCTCTTTTTTATCATTTAATTTATTATCAAGTAGAGCCCATTTTAGATATATTTCACCATTTTCAATCACTTCAATTCTAGCAGGACATGCAGTATTTGACTGTCAAGTTAAACAATAAGCACATAATCCCTAGCAGGTTGGATAATAGACGCATGAATATTGCGGATCAACACAAGAAGGCAGCCGAGTTTATTGAGCGCTGGCAAGGTCGCGGCGACGAAAAGCAGGAAACACAGAAGTTTTGGCTTGACCTTATGCAAAATGTTTTAGATGTTCCAGATGCAATAAACAACACTGAGTTTGAGTATCGTACTGCTAATCGCGGGTACATTGATATGTTGTGCCCTGATTCTAGTTTTCTAGTTGAGCAAAAAAGTAAGAACGTTGATCTTGATAAGCCTGAAGAACGTCAAGGTGATTCTGTTACTCCAGCTGAGCAAGCTGTGAGATATTCCGACAATCTTCCGCCTAGTAAAAAACCTACTTTTATTTGTACCTGTAATTTCAACACTTTTCGTTTCTATGATCTTGAGAAAGATCCTAGAGCACAAAAGTCACCAGTTGAAGAGTTTACGTTAGATAAGCTTGCTGAACATTTAACAGTATTTCGTAATATTTTTAGCGAGAATCGTTCGCGCAATTATATTGAAAAACAGCTTTCTGAAAAAGCCGGATTGTTAGTAGCTAATTTGCACAATGAGCTAGCGAAACAGTATGAAGATCCGGATAGCGAAGAAGAACATCATTCTTTAGCTTTACTAACTGTTCGCATAGTGTTTTGCTTATATGCTGAAGATGCAAACTTGTTCACGAATCATATTTTCAGTAATTATATTCATAATGCTCAAGCTAGTGACCTACGTAGAAAACTTATTGACTTATTTGATACTCTTGATACTAAAGAAAAAGATCGAGATAAGTATCTTGAAGATGAGTTACAACAGTTCCCATACGTAAATGGTGGATTGTTCCGTGAAAATATTGAAATTCCGCAACTTACTGAGCCAATTAAAGACGCTATTCTTCATGCAGGAGATGATTTTGATTGGCATACAATTAGCCCTGTTATTTTTGGTTCTTTGATGGAAGAAACGCTAAGTCACGATCAGCGTAGAAAAGGCGGAATGCATTACACTACTGTGAAGAATATTCACAGACTTATTGATCCACTATTTTTAGACGACTTAACAAATGAGCTTACAAAAATTGAAAATGATCATGCAATTTCTGAAAAAATTTGTAAAAATAAACTTGAGAAGTATCAAGATAAGCTTGCAAGCCTTCAATTTTTAGACCCCGCATGCGGTTCAGGTAATTTTTTGACTGAGACATTTCTTTGCTTAAGGAAGCTTGAAAATAGAGCTATTGAGCTTATGCTTGGTGGTCAAGGCTACGTTGATTTAGGAGATAAAAATAGCCTTATAAAAGTAAGTATTGATCAGTTCCATGGCATTGAGATTAACGATTTTGCTGTGTGTGTTGCTAAAACAGCATTGTGGATTGCTGAGCAGCAAGCTTTAGATGATACTGAAAGTATTGCAGGATGCGCTTTACCTCATCTTCCTTTGCGTGATTCAGGAAATATTGTGAGAGCAAATGCTTTGCAATATGACTGGAATGATTTGCTTTCTGCAGATAAGTGTTCGTATGTTATTGGAAATCCGCCGTTTGTTGGGCAATATTTGAAATCTGTGAATCAGACTGAAGATATGAAATCAGTGTGGGGTAAAAACTACAACGGTTATCTTGATTACGCTACTGGTTGGTATAGGAAAGCAAGCCTATATCTTGCTCATAATCGTTATGCTGCTTTTGCTTTTGTGTCGACTAATAGTATCACTCAAGGTCAGCCTGTGCCAGCATTATTCAAACCGCTGTTTTCTGAAGGTTGGCGCATTCGTTTTGCGCATAAGACGTTTGCTTGGAATGCTCAATCTACTGATAATGCGAATGTGCATGTTGTAATTGTTGGCATGGATAAGAAAAGCGATAAAATTTTGCAACCAGTTTTGTACAGTTACGAAAAAATTAATGGTGAACCTACCAAAACTATAGTTTCTCACATTAATCCATATCTCGTGGGGGGGGGGGTATGACATTTTCGTTGAAAAACGCAGTAAGAATGCAGGCCCTATTTCCTCTATGCTTAAAAAAGTAGATAGAGGCTCTGAGCCAACAGATGGCGGTAATCTTATTCTTAATACTCGTGAAGAATATGATGAAGCAATGAAAGATCCTATTGCTGCTAAATATGTGCGACCTTTCCGTATGGGTAAAGAACTTATTAATAATATTGAACGTTGGTGTTTATGGCTAGTGGATGCTGAGCCTTCTGAAATGCGTGAATCAAAATTTATTTCTCAACGCGTTGAGAAAGTTCGTAGAATGCGAGAAAAAAGCACTGCTGAAGGAACGCGAGATAAAGCTGAAACTGCGTGGATATTTGGAAAAAATAATCAACCAGATAAAATTTATTTAGCTATTCCACGTGTATGTACTAATCGTCGTGAATACACTACTTGTGATATATATGAACCAAATATTATTGCAGGGGACAAAGTTTATACATGCATAGACCCAGATGGATTTAATTTTGCAATTATAGAATCTTCTATGTTTATGGCTTGGCAAAAGGCTGTTGGTGGAAGATTAAAAAGTGACCCTAGCTTCTCCAACACAGTCGTTTGGAATAATCTTCCACTTCCAAAACTTACAAGTGATATGCGAGCAAAAGTTATTGAAGCAGGTAAAGCCGTACTTCAAGTGCGCGCAAATCACCCAGGCCAATCCCTAGCAGACTTGTATGACCCAACATACATGCCTCAAGATTTGCGTAAAGCTCACGATGAGCTAGATAAAATAGTAGATGTTGCTTTTGGTTCTACAAAGCCTTGCTCTAATAACGACGAGCGCCTAGAAATTCTCTTCAAATCTTATATTCGCATGACTAAGGAATGAATTTAATATAAACAAACCCATAAAACGAAAAACCAATCTGGTGAATATTATTGGGGGCATAATCCAAGATCTAAACACCGTTACTAACTCAGTCAACGGACTGAGAAAGTAACGCTAATAAGCAGAACACTGTTAAAAACTCAGTCAACGAACTGAGAAAGTAACGGTAAAACGCAAACCGCCTAATCCTAATATCCAATCACATCTTTCTCAACTTCGCGTATAACATCCTCGGATATGTTTTCAACAGCAATACGATAGACCTTATTCATGCGAGGATTATAAATACCCATGTACTGAATATTCTGAAACTCTGGATGAATAGAATGCAAACCCATACGACAATACATAAGCAGTTGAAGAGTCTGATCCTTATCCAACTTTTCTTTAGAAACTTTGAAATCCCACAAAGTATCAGCTGTTATAAAATCACCATCGCCAGCACTTACCGTATCAGTGTAACCACCCTCTAGCGTAAAACCGTCAAGCACCTTCGGACCGTAACACTCAAGAAAATGAAGAGAGCGATGAACCATAACTCTGATGTTCTGGATTGTGTGCTCATCGGGATTGATTTCGTCAAAAGGCCTGTAGGCAATAGGACTGTATCTATAACATACGTCGAATCCAACAAGTTTGACGGCGTTAACTATGTCTTCATCTCCAAGTCCTTTAATACCGGACATAAGTTTCGATGCGTTATCGCGTTCGTTTATAATCATTGCGCCCAGTAAGGAAATTTTAAACGCGTCTATTACACTCGATCCAGACATTAAACGAGTCATGTAGTCAACTACTGTACCAACTCGACTTGGCTCGACTGCTTCATCTCCAAATTCACGTTCGTTCGCGGGAATTGGTCAAAGCGCATTTTTTGAGGAAAACACACCGATTTTGCCCTTGTCCGTTCTCGGAAACAGGTCAAAGACCATGTTCCTGCCCAATAATATGCAAACGCACAGATTTACCAACCGCCTCAAGGCTTCGCTCTGAGGGAATATGTCTGAAATCCCATCGTCTCGACATACCTATTTGTGAAACCAAAACTGTACATTGAATGTCTGTTTTCCTCTATTCGATATATGGTTTCTGTCTCCAATGGTGCTTTTTAATCTTCAATGTTCACTTTTTTATATTTCTAGTTCCTGCTGTTTGGCTTATCTGGTATCGTCATTTCTATTTTTCCTGCACTAAGCAAAGGCTTGATATATTTTTCAGAAAAGTTTCCTCTACTGGTCAGCCCCATAAATTTCTGCATTTCTTTCCGACTGCGAGGAACGATACAAAATTGAAGGAGAGCTTGTTCCCTATCTTGTTCCCTATCTTGTTCCCCTGGATCAAGTTCTTCGGTCGGTCCGACTGTAGCCGTCGCCGCCTCAGAAAGATGAATCACTGTCGTAAAAACATCTGCCTCTGTAAAGACAGGCTCTCCACCAGAATACATCTTCGTGTATTTATAGCTGTTGCGCATACCGCTTCCAAGCTCATCAGCAAGTCCGATTTCTCGGAACACTTTTGCTATCGGCGGATTCTTTGCAAATGGCTTGAATGTTTTCAGATTCAGGTTGCCGTGTCCATGCGCAAGGTTCGCATTCTCTGTTGTAATCTTATCCCGTTCAATGACAAGCTTCGATACATATCCACTGGAAAAATCACGGTGCATCAACAAATTGGAGATAATCTCACGCAGGATTTTATCTCTGGCGCTTATCCGCTGGACGCCATCCAATGTAAAAACATCATTCAGATGCTTCTTTCCAAATTCCATCAGACGATCATAACTTTCAATCAGGTTTGTGATTGCCACGTCCCTGTCATCATAACGATCAACATTGAACACTCTGAAAATCATGAGTGTTAAAGAGTTTTATACATATGATGTTAACGATGGAAATACAGTACGTCTAAAACGGTTGTATACGCCTGAATACGCGAGTACATGTTTATAAAAATGTCAAGTAATACTAAATGTTAAGCTTTTTTAGCATAACAACAGAGAGTTTTCCTTGGTATTTCAACGAAAACTCGGTTTTTTAGCACACTTTTTGCCGCTTATCCTCAAAAATAGTTCCTTCATTAGGCAACGACATCGTTGTCATCAAAGCAAGCACGAACGTAAACGGACCGAGCGCATCCCCATACGTTTTGAACATCACACCAAAATCATGGCCGAATACCACCATCGACAAGTAAAGGACCATAAAATTCACAGCTGTAAACATAACCAACTTCAGCACGAACATAAGAACCTTGTACATGAGAATATCCTCCTCACTCACTCCACGGAGTCGAACACCAAATAGCAGAAGCTGCTAAACTTGTAGCTAGGACCACAGCTCCACCTCTAAATGCGGATGAACCAACTGCCTTTAAATATACTGCTTCCAAAGCTGCTTTTCAAGTAACTTTTTGAAAGTAGCAGTAAATACTCCAGTAAGGATATGCAATAAAACCAACGAATAACATTATGACAATAGCTGGAAGTATACGAGATACTACACTTTTCATAACTCAGTACTCCTTTTTCATAAATTGTAATAACGACAATAGGAAAAACACAACAATATACATTAGAGCAATAATACAAGTTGCAGACGTAAGAGCGGTGAACGAGTCTGGTGATAAATAATAAAATATCTGAAAAGAATACACGGATGTTTGAGACAATATTATGTTTATTAAATTCGGCAATATCCATAATAATATAAAAGAAAGAATCATTGTAACACCAACTTTTTCAAAATATATCAACAGATTCATATTTATAGCAATATACAAAAGGAAAATTATCGGATATACGAGCAGTTGATGCATAACTATCCCTAGAGACGAGTAATTTAGTGACAAAAATACCAAATTTACGACTAGATAAATGCTTACGTATTCACCATATATAAAACACAATAATTTAATCCTATTAGGAATATACTCTAGATAATGATGAATAATTTTCTTCTCTTGCCATTCGCCAATTGATAATATCTGATATAGGCTTAAAAATAGTATAGTTATCGTTGAAAAGAATTTATATTGTGATAAAAATGCACCTCTTTTAGCTTGAAATACTATAAACACGCAACATGCCAAATACAAAACAAAAGACAATAAGAAAAGCTTCTGATGACTAAACTTAATAATTTCTGATTTTATATAGTACTTCATTATCATCTTCCTCCAGCATAAAAGCTTTAATATCATGCGTAATATCACTGTATTCCACGATTTGTACCCCATGCTCAATCAGCAATTTAAGAACCTTGGCAATATCCTCTCTAGGCAATTTAATTCTAAAAGTTGATTCTTTGTTATCTTTGCTACGACAAAAAACCTCATATCTGTTAGAAAGCAATTCACTAATATCCACATCATTTACAACAATCACATTATAAATTCTCAGATTATCATTAAAATTAACAATTTTTTGAATTTTCCCTTTTTTTAAATACCATACAATATCAGCAATTTCACCTAACTCATCTAATATATGACTTGAAATTACAAGGCTTTTACCTTGTGAGCGCAATGACAAGATAGTGTCTTTTAACTGCTTTATAGTAAGAACATCTAATCCATTGAAAGGTTCATCAAGAAGAATAATTTCACTATTTGAGAGCAATATTCTAGCAATATTTAATTTTTGCTTCATACCTAGCGACAATTGTTTAAACTTTTTATTTTTTGCTTCGTCGAGACTCACCTGATGCAATAATTTATCACAATTAAAGTCTTTTCTCCCCATCAAAGCAGCAAACACTCTAAGATTATCCTGTACAGAAAATTCGTCATAAAAAGATGGATTCTCAATAGCAAATGAAAGTGAACCGTCCAATTCAATATTGCCTTGATAATCAACTATCAAATTTGCAATGCACTTCATTAACGTGGTTTTTCCTGAACCATTATTGCCTACTAACGCAATAATTTGCCCAGCACTGCTTTCCAAAGAAATGTCATCTAAAACGACTTTTCCCCCATATGATTTTTTCAAATGAGATATCTTCATAAGATTACCTCTTAACAAATGAAACTAAAAATTTCCGATCTCCTTTTACAGAAATCTTACTATCTTCACCAATAAAAATTTTAGGACTCTCTTCGTAGATAACAGCATTTTTAACATTTCCTGGCTGTTTCTGAGCACGCACAAAAAGAGCATCATCAAGCTTGTACAGCTTTCCAGCAAAGCGTATCTCTCCTTTGCCTCTCTTTGCATAAATAGCATACACTCCTGGCTTTAACGATAAGTTATCGTTATTTTTATAATCTCCTGAAACTAGTGTTGGCAAATCATCACGAACCATACCAAAACGAACATTATTTGTCTTATACCCTACATACAGTAGACTGATAAGTCCTAGGATTACTATGGTAGCTGCAAATATCCATTTTTTGCTTTTCATTTCTTAATCACATCCAAATCTATTATTTCATCAGCAATTTTATCGAACATTGCATCATGAGTAACAATAAAAATCATCGCAGTCTTTTTTAACTCCAAGACTTTGTCTTGTCTATAAAAATCTTCATTGTTTCAAAACCTCTTCAATATTAAACAAAGATAAACCTTGCTCAATATCTAAACTAGAAACAACCGATTTAAAACTTCTTTCATTAAATCTATGATAATTTTCTAGCAATGATTTGATAACTGCAATACCGCAATCTGAAGTCAAATTTTGCATATTGTAAGGATAAGCCACCATCTATTGAGCTCCTCAAAGTTTCAAGGCGTGGAGGCTATCATAGCCTCCACGCTACAGTTTTAATCACAAATGTTAAAAAGCATCATACAATCAAATCAATTTTCTCAAATACTAAATTACGCAAATAGATTACAATTAGAACACTATAATGAGACTAACCTAATCTACTGTTGTAATGAAATCTGGTAATATAATCATATGCAGAACTAGAGAATCATCCCCAGCAGATGGAACCCCAGACAACGCACATCCATCCAGCTCTAATCGAACGAGATTCTTCTAGCGTTAGCTCCTTCATAATAATCATCTCTTCTCTTTCAGGTAAAAACCTCTTATAGAGCTAAATCCGCAACATCATAGACGAATGTTGCATTCTCAACTCTCACCATAATTGTAAAGCATTTATGATGTCTTGTTAATACACTGTAACGAAAATGTTATAACACATATATACCAGATATTTCCACCAACTTTCATCCTGGCATTCATGTAATTATCGCGAATTATGTATGATTTTGAAGATAAAATTCACATGAAAATATGCAGACTATCCTCTATTACGATTGCTCATTTTTCTCAATTATCGGGTTATAGACCAAAAAATAAGGTACGACCACACCTTATGTGTGAAATCTTACCTTATTTTTGTTTTATGACTTCAATTTCCCGCTCCACAAGGTGGGTGCAGGGTGGGCGCAAAGTGGCGAATCGACTTGCATGAGCGATTAAATATAATTCGCGAATGCACTTCGATTCGCTGAGCTTGCTCAAAGTTGAAAGCACAGCGTGCTTTCAACGCAAGCGAAGTACGTTAACATCCTGTGCACTCGACCCTAGAGCGTTGACATGTTTCCTCATACAGCCAAAACACGTTGAAAAACCGCGAGAACCCGGCTTGAAGCCACCGCACGCTAAACCTTTTAACATTTAGTCTTTACAACCACATTTCTAAACAAAGCCAATTGTCGTACTAATATCTCGCCAAACGTAGGAATAAAAACTCGCCAATTCGCAAGGAAAACGATGAAATACCACGCTTACACTTGCAGATTAAAGCTTTCGATTATAGTCGATAAATTTATAGTTTCTTACATTTGTTTCTATTATAAACGAAACAAACTAAAAAATTCACCTTTGTGGGTGCTACTTGATAACGAGAACAATATCGGTAAGCACAATACCGAAAACTACGCTTACCCATGCCAAGCTCGGTGTAAGAAGCCAAGCGAGAACACCAAAGATCAGTAGTCTAAGCAGTACAACAATAACCAAGAAAGGCAAACTTTTTGTTAGGCATTTCTGTTGATCAGCCTTCAATGCGCCCATCAGAACCATAACCGCAGCCGCCACGCAAGAAAATAGCATATTGCCCAAGAATATGACGAGCAGCGTTCGCCAGCCGAAGATAGTACCAAGCATCCACCATTGCAGCATCAATGCAAGCAAAAATGTGACAACATCGCATACTGCTTCCATCAGCATATTCGCAACAATTAACGAGGAGAACGTTAAAGACACACCTCTAGAAGTGTCTGTTTTACCTGCGCTCGCATGCTGTAATGCAATCGTGTTTCTCACCTCGGCGCGCTTTACGCGCTCTTCTTCAAGCATTTGAACGCCAAGCTCAACCGATTTCTTTGAAGCTTCCTGTAATTGCGCATCCGTCATCCCTGGCTGCCAAGGCTTTTCAAAAACAAACATCAACACACTAGTAACCGCTGCGCCAATAATAATGCTTAGCAGTGTAGTATTTGAAACAAGCAATAAAGCAATACCAGAAGTCACCAGCAGTCTGAGCACAAAATCGATGATTCCAATAAGCAAATACCCGTCATCCGGCCTACGATGCCTATACCACTGCAGATACGCTGCACTTAGCAGCGAAAACACCACAACACTCAACGCGAGTATGACCACCGTTTCCCAACCTAGTACGCGGTGCCCTACTAACTGCTGTACAAGAAGCGAAATAATAAGAGTGCAAATGCCAGCAACAGTTTCTATAATCACATTATCCCAAAAAGCATGCTTGAAAAGCACAGGTCTTACATTCGTCTCACTCATCATCTCTCCACGGAAAATGCAATTACGGAATATCGTGCTTTGATTATACAAAATATCTAAAAATTGTCCTAAGTCCAAACAGAGAGTTGCTAATTCTTTTGTTCAATAATTTTATCGGTAAATGCCTTTAAAAATTCTCTAGAATTACTCCAGCCTGCGCCATTGTTTAATCCCGAGAAATCAAAACCAGATATTTCATCTAACGCTTTACTACAAACCCATTCATACATTCCAGCCTCTTTGCTTTTATATATTATTAGGAACAATGGTTTCATTGCTTTTTTACCCAACGACACAACACTCTTGTATTGCTTAGAATATACTACATCGTTATACCATCCTGTCAGCCGATAGTATTTATCTTTGATTCCCTTTTCACCAATCTCGTCGCATAGATTTTGTAATTGTTTAGCCACATATGTGAGAACCTTTTCATCTATGTTTTTTATGAGCAGAGTTTCATCAACACCTTTTTTACTTACCTCTTTCCAGTCAACATCTTCATTATTTTCTGAGTGCTTTTCATTCCTTGCAGACTTTTGATTTTCTGTCTTTACTTCTCTATTATTATCGCTAAAATTACTCTGATTCTTACAACCTGAAATAAGTGACATAAGGCAAACTACCACAGTCAAAAAAGCATAATGCTTAATATGCTTCATTTACGCCTCCTCTACAACTTAATCTTTACCTAATTGCGGCTACGATTCTCATGTTCAATCTTCACTCTGCTCTTCACTATCATGCTTCACTATCATCCGCCAAATATTTATTCATCTCGGAGTACAAATCATCTTTGAGTTTAATAAAACTGACGGGATGTAAATTATGGACAAGAATGCAGATATGCAGACTATAAAGTGATTGTAACTCAAAATCATACGATAATCCACAAGATTTTATTTCCATACATAAACAGATATGTGGGCAAAGTGGGTGCACCTTTTAACGATAGAAAAAGCTATCGTTAAAAAGTTTAAGATTGGCTTAATAGCGCGTTACATTACAATTGTTCCAGTTGCTTAGCCTGATCTTTTCTCACGTAGATAACCGCGAGTATTTGAACTTCTTTTCTACTATCATCAACACAAAAATAAACGTAATAATTTTTTACGCGTATTCTTCTAAAACCAAGCTCACACCACGGCTGCTAATCAACGTTCAAGCTCTTCAAAAACATCATCTATCGGATAACTATCACTTTAAGCCGCCTGATCATAACCTTTAGCCATCAACGCGTTAAACGTTTTCTCATCCATATCATCTTGTGCCGGAAGCGACTTCGGAATAGTAAGCGAAAACGGAATACCCTTATTAAGAATGATTTGACGATAAAACATGTCAATAGCAGTAGCCCTAGGAATTCCAATAGTTTCCAAAATCTGCTCCGCCTGCTGCTTAATATTTTCTTGTATTCTCACATTCACATTCGCTGTTTTAGTAACTGCCATATCAATCAACCTCCATACACACATCATAAAATACTGTGTCGCATATTGCAACACAATTTACATGAATAGGATTCCTCGACTGATATATACACTTTCAACATTCACACTAAGCATTTAGCGCAAAATACTACTATTTCTTCTTATAACCTATAGCAACATTACCTGCTTTATCAATACCTGGTACTTTAAGAACATTAGAGCTTGGCTTGTCTTTTAAATCAAATTTACCAACTAAAAATAAAGCTTTATACCCTGAACTAGGCAAATTAAACTGTGAGTCAACTAATTTGATGGGCTTATCTCCAATAGTGACTTTAGACAAATCATAATGAGAATCAAGAATGTCTCGTGATACAAAGAGATACAGTTCACCTTTATTCATGTAATCGTCTGGTAGGCGATATTCTTTCTGAGATACCTCTACTGTTTCCCAATGATACGACGCAAGTTCTGCCTTCTCCTCATCATCAGCACATGCAGAAAGAGAAAAGAGAGAACCTAGCAGCAGAAGCATAACAAGACAACTTTGAAAAATGTTTTTACAAAAAATAGTTTTACTCCTCATAACACCACTAGCCTCCTTCTCGTTAACACCACTTTGTATCAAATGATTATAAAACAGACTATTAAGTAAACAAGATCTAACATTCAATCTGATTACTGTAATAATCTTAGTAAATATCCTATTTTTTTTTATTAATTTGTCTAGACTATCGACACTAATTTCTTCGTTTACTAGCAAACTATGCCCTTTCATAAACAGCAAGGTTTGAAGAAACAGAAGAACCAATATCATCGCACGCGTTTAACGCCTCCAACAATATCCCTCATAAACGAAGCAATCACATGCAAATCTTCACCCTCATAATACTCAACAAGCAACTTCTTAAACTCAGGAACCTTATTTTCTGGAATAACCAACAAGCCTTTACCGTGAGAAATCAAATAATGTAGGGAACTTTTTTATGATTATTCCACCATTTTGTTCCCAAAAACATAAACAACTAGAGCACACAACTAGTCGGCTGAAAGGTAACAAAAATCACGCTCAAAAATCACGAGAACCCAGTTTAAAGCCCCCGCGCAAGAAAATAGCATATTGACCAATAATATGATGAGCAGCGCAACAATAAGCGTGCAAATACCAGCAGCGGTTTCTATAATCACATTATCCCAAAAAGCATGCTTGAAAAGGAGTGTTCAGTAAGGGATTAAAAGAAAACCAACTGAAAGCCTTTAAGCGGGAACATAAGAAATAAAACGACCATACAAGAGTAGAGATACTCTGTGTGGCCGTTTTCTTATACTCAGATACCGAAATAGTATTTGAGATTTTTAGAACAAACCTTGTATTTGAGCTTGTATTAACACTGCAGTAACGCTGGCACCTGTATTAATTAAAAAGTCTTTTAGTCCAACCAATGCTGATTTTAAAATATGCGGTTTCTTCTCTTCTTCAATTTTTAATTTGATGTCAGCTAATAATTCTGTTGCGGTTTCTATATCCTCTTTTGATAAATCAGATTCACTAATACTTTTTTCAACGGCATCAACTACATCCTTAACTTTATCATAGGAAAATGTAACTGTATTCTCACTTCCAGACACTATCTGTACATTATCGGATGGCGAATTGATCACACTTGTATTCCCGTAATAATTATTCACGGTTTGCGGCATGTTCACTGCGGATTCTTTTTCAGTCTCAGAGAAAACCATATTTTCCCCTACAATACCTTCCGATTCTAATTTCAATGTCCATTCTAAAATAGTATTTTTGACTTTTTCTTCAATGTCTTTAACTGCAGTTGTAGGTACATGTAATGCATAATCCATTGGAAGTAGCGAATCAGCCATTTTATCAAACAATGCAAGTTGTTCGCCTGAAAAATCTAAAGTTAATACATTTCCTGAGGACTGACATAAAGAAATGATTTCAGAAATTGAATTTACTAACTTTCTTTCACAAATCTTTTTTTCGTATTCATTATCCTGTATTGAGGTTGGAATCCAACCGCGATAAGGATTGAAAGTTTTTAAACTTCCACGAACCTTTCTATACTCAGGGCAAGATTCTGGGTCAGGATAACCATTTAATTCGTGTTGAATCCATTGATCAAAATCAGCAAGCTTTAATTTTGATGCAATCAAATGTGCTTTGCGTAATATATTAACAACATCGCAATTTGATGACACAATTTCATTCTGTAATTCTAAAACAATACTTCCCATGTTATTCACCATCCTTCTTTCTACCATATAGGGCACTATTCTCAGCAAACATCATAGTTCTTCACATAGAAGCAATAAGGAAAAGGAATAATCTAACTTTCTGAAGTTGTTTCAGAATGCTCCTCAAAATTTTCTACCTGCTCCATCACCTTTGTGAACACTTCAGGACTATACTGTGGCGGATAGCCGTTCTTAACCAAACAAATCTTTATCTTCAATTTTAACTGATTACGCACATTCTGATTGTTGAGCCAGTCCACAAATGAAGACTCGGTATCTATTATTTCCTTAACTTTTTTAGCAAGTGTCTTGCATTTATCGTTTATCACAACACCGTTAACTTCTTTGTCAATGCCATATTCAAACTTATACTGGTCACGAAGAGCAATCAAAATATCATAGAATGCCTTTTCTTCAAAGGTTAATCCTATTTTACGGAAACTCTCACGATTTTCGTTCATCTGACGAAGTATCACTAAAGCTTGTTCAGTTGCAGCCTTAATAATATCTTCTGAGGCAGCTTCCTGTGTTGCCCCGGCTTCTTCAGCAGTAAGGTGCTTACGTCTTTCATGGTACTCATCAATAGTCTTTTCAATCATTTCTTGGAAAGATTTCGCTGCTAATTGGTTAACCCTGCCATATTCCTTTATTTGCTTACGGAGCATTTTGATAAGTAATTCTAACTTTGTAGCAGGCATTTCTACATCTGATAATTTTTCAAAGTATTCAGGAGAGAAGATATCTTCTTCCTCGCCACTTTCAAGAACACTTTCTACCTTATTGTATTTTAATGCCTCTTCAACCATCTTTGATACCACAAGATTCATAGTTTCAGCATCAACATCGCTGGTTCCACTCATTTTACGAACGAAGCCTGCTATAGCCATAAAGCACTGTGCAAGCGCAGATTCTTCTTCGCCCAGATTTCCAGAAGGTTGGCAAATATCAAAAGCACTTCTCATTCTCTTAACAGACTTTAAGAAATATGTCTTAAATGAGACCTGATTAGTTTTTCCGTTTCCTTCTGTCTGCAAGACCTGTGCTGATGTAAAGACATACTCAGCCGCTTTGGAAAGTAATTTATATCTTTCAACAGGGTCACATTTCGTATTAAGGAATGGAGCTAAGTCATAATCTGTAAACAGTGCTTTAAGTATTTCAATCTCCTCCCTGAATGCAGAGGTAGCCTGCTCAACGTCATCCGATGTGGGAGCAACTGATGTATCACCACCGTAAACCTTCATGGCCTCACGCATATTATCGCGAATGCCAATATAGTCGATAACCATACCATATTCTTTGCCGGGATATTTTCTGTTTACACGACTGATAGTTTGAATCAGCAAGTGCTTCTTCAAAGGCTTATCGTTATATAAATATGTAAGTGACGGAACATCAAATCCCGTAATCCACATATCAACTACGATAACAATATGGAAATTAGACTTTTCCTGTTTAAAGGCTGCATCCAGTTCTTCGCAACGTTTATCATTTTTAACTCCACCAAGATAGTTATACATCTCAGCTTCATCATTACTTCCAACACTCGATACCATAGCCATAAATGGCATAGGCTTTAATTCTTTAAGTTCTTCATCTGTTGCAGTAACTCCGTCAGGAGTTTTCTTTTCTTCAAACCATTCCGGATATTTATCCTTGAATTTCAAAAGAAGTGAATATGCAATTTTTCTGCTAGAGCAGACAATCATTGCTTTCTGAATTCTATCTGGGTCACTATCACAAGATGAAATATAATGGTCATGAATATCTATAGCAAGCCTCTCCAAGCGAGAAGGCTCGCCAAGGATAACTTCCATAGAACTCATTGCACGTTTACTGGCTTCAATATCATCATACGTTGCACCATCATCGGCACACTTTTTATAGTAATTTTCAATTTCTTTAGCTTTGGTCTTATCAAGTAACACCTTGGCAATACGAGGATGATACTTAATAGAAACAGTTAGTCCATCTGCGACCGCCTGATCCATAGTGTATCTATCAATTTCCTGACCAAAGGTCTGATATGTTTCGGCAATAGGAGTTCCTGTGAAACCTACAAACGTAGCATGTTGAGGCGGTAAGTTTGCTAGTCAAGGAGTAAAACGACGAAGATTAGCATTTACTTCCGCCCATGCGATAGCTGTCCGTGATTGACAAGTGCTAGCACGCAGACAGAACGGAGATAGCGAACCGCTGAGTGTGTCGCTCTGCTCGTAAAAGCTTAGAAACCTTTGAACGAAAGGGATAATGAAAGCCTTGATTGCAAGGCTTTTTGCTTTATGGTGGGTAAGTATCAGAGTGAGAAAATTTTTGGAATGAGTAGAAGTGATAGCTAGAAATTATCAGTTTCTATTTCCATTTACCCTGTGGGTACGTGTTTGTTTCCATTGACAAGGAGTTTGTGGGAATAGAAATGTACCCACCTTGTTTGAATCAAGTGAAGTGTAGTTGAAGGAAATCTGTTGAAAGCAATACTTCATTTTACCGAATAAGTAATAATTTAGGCAACTTCAAATCGATTAAAAAAAAAACTATTTTAAAGGTTAAGAGTAGACAAAAATTGTCCACTCTTTTTTGCAAACTCAATTTATCAATAAATGAAATGAGGGAATGTAAAATGAAATATTTTGAGGTTGAGTTAGAAAATCCTGATGAATTTTTAAAACTACAAACAGAAGATTTTGTGAAAGCTAATCGCTTGCTACTAAGGAAGATAATCCAGAGCGTTACAGTCTATGAAGAAAACTTCGTCATATCCTTTAAATCTGGCATCGAATTGGAAGTATGAGTCTCATTCCATAACTTTTATATTGAACATATCATCTTGTTGTGTTATACTATAAATTGATATAAACAAAGATGTAGGAGGAACCGAAACTATGACAGCCTCAATGCGTTTAAGATAAGCTGGCAATAAAAAAAGCAGAATCTATACCCGATGATAGGCTTTTTTGTTGTGCTTATTTATACGATATTGAGCATTCATTAGTTACGGTGAGGATATTGGTTATTTAACTATACCTTTATTTAACTATGTCTTTAATATGAATGTTTCCAAATTGTATGTATGCAGACCAAAAGCCACATTGTGGGGTTTGGCCTGCATTTTTTATTGCCTAGAATGCTATTCAAAATAGAAATTCAAGCAAAATAATATGCAGGAGATAATATAAATGGAAAAATACAACAATTGGAAACGAAAATTTTATGCAATATGGGCAGGGCAAGCAGTATCATTAATCACTAGTGCCATCCTGCAAATGGCGATTATTTTTTACCTTACAGAAAAAACAGGATCTGCGATGGTCTTGTCTATGGCTTCATTAGTAGGTTTTTTACCCTATGCGATTTTGGGACCTGCCATTGGTGTGCTAGTGGATCGTCATGATAGGAAGAAGATAATGATTGGTGCCGATTTAATTATCGCAGCAGCTGGTGCAGTGCTTGCTATTGTTGCATTCTGTATGGAGCTACCTGTCTGGATGATTATGATAGTATTGTTTATCCGTAGCATTGGAACAGCTTTTCATACCCCAGCACTCAATGCGGTTACACCACTTTTAGTACCAGAAGAACAGCTAACGAAATGCGCAGGCTATAGTCAGTCTTTGCAGTCTATAAGCTATATTGTTAGTCCGGCAGTTGCAGCACTCTTATACTCCGTTTGGGATTTAAATGCTATTATTGCCATCGACGTATTGGGTGCTGTGATTGCATCTATTACGGTAGCAATTGTACGTATACCTAAGCTGGGTAATCAAGTGCAAAGTTTAGAACCAAATTTCATAAGGGAGATGAAAGAAGGAGTTGTGGTTCTGAGACAAAACAAAGGATTGTTTGCCTTATTACTCTTAGGAACACTATATACTTTTGTTTATATGCCAATCAATGCACTATTTCCTTTAATAAGCATGGAACACTTTAATGGAACGCCTGTGCATATTTCTATTACGGAAATTTCCTTTGCATTTGGGATGCTAGCAGGAGGCTTATTATTAGGAAGATTAGGGGGCTTCGAAAAGCATGTATTACTAATAACAAGTTCATTTTTTATAATGGGGACCAGTTTAGCCGTTTCGGGAATACTTCCTCCAAATGGATTTGTAATATTCGTAGTTTGCTGTGCAATAATGGGGCTTTCGGTGCCATTTTATAGCGGTGTGCAAACAGCTCTTTTTCAGGAGAAAATTAAGCCTGAATATTTAGGACGTGTATTTTCTTTGATCGGAAGTATCATGTCACTTGCTATGCCAATTGGGTTAATTCTTTCTGGATTCTTTGCTGATAAAATCGGTGTAAATCATTGGTTTTTACTATCAGGTATTTTAATTATTGGCATTGCTATAGTTTGCCAAATGATAACTGAGGTTAGAAAATTAGATTTAAAATAAACAATATTGGAGGAATATTTATGTATCTTATTTTCATGTAACTCTTCCTGCTAAAATCGCAGGGTTTTCCCTGCATACAAGCAAATGAAAGCATGCGATTATAGACAGGAGGAAATGTTATGGAATTAATATTAAAAGCAAAAGACATTCGTGTGGAATTCAAAGGACGCGATGTTTTAGATATAAATGAATTAGAAGTATATGATTATGACCGTATTGGTTTAGTAGGAGCAAATGGTGCTGGAAAAAGCACTTTACTCAGGGTACTTTTAGGAGAATTAACTCCCCCAGGATGTAAAATGAATCGTCTGGGTGAACTTGCCTATATTCCCCAGTTGGACGAAGTAACTCTGCAGGAGGAAAAAGATTTTGCACTTGTAGGCAAGCTAGGTGTTGAGCAATTAAATATACAGACTATGAGCGGTGGTGAAGAAACAAGGCTTAAAATAGCACAGGCCTTATCGGCACAGGTTCATGGTATTTTAGCGGATGAACCTACGAGCCATTTAGACCGTGAAGGAATTGATTTTCTAATAGGACAGCTAAAATATTTTACAGGTGCACTGTTAGTTATTAGCCATGACCGCTATTTTCTTGATGAAATAGTAGATAAAATATGGGAACTGAAAGATGGCAAAATCACTGAGTATTGGGGAAACTATTCTGATTATCTTCGTCAGAAAGAGGAAGAACGTAAGAGCCAAGCTGCAGAATACGAACAATTTATTGCGGAACGTGCCCGATTGGAAAGGGCTGCGGAGGAAAAGCGAAAACAGGCTCGTAAAATAGAACAGAAGGCAAAAGGTTCTTCAAAGAAAAAAAGTACTGAAGACGGAGGGCGTTTAGCTCATCAAAAATCAATAGGAAGTAAGGAAAAAAAGATGTATAATGCTGCTAAAACCCTAGAGCACAGGATTGCGGCCTTAGGAAAAGTAGAAGCTCCGGAAGGCATTCGCAGAATTCGTTTCAGGCAAAGTAAAGCATTGGAGCTCCATAATCCATACCCTATAGTCGGTGCAGAAATTAATAAAGTATTTGGGGATAAGGCTCTGTTTGAAAATGCATCTTTTCAAATTCCGTTAGGAGCAAAAGTGGCGTTAACTGGTGGTAATGGAATCGGAAAAACAACTTTAATCCAAATGATCTTAAACCATGAAGAAGGAATTTCTATTTCGCCTAAGGCAAAAATAGGTTACTTTGCACAGAATGGTTACAAGTACAACAGTAATCAGAATGTTATGGAGTTTATGCAGAAGGATTGTGACTACAATATATCAGAAATTCGTTCAGTGCTAGCATCTATGGGGTTCAAACAGAACGATATTGGAAAAAGTTTATCTGTTTTAAGCGGTGGAGAAATTATAAAATTGTTGCTTGCTAAAATGCTCATGGGTAGATATAACATCCTAATAATGGATGAACCCAGTAACTTCCTTGACATACCAAGTTTAGAGGCTTTGGAAATACTAATGAAGGAGTACACCGGAACTATCGTGTTTATCACCCACGATAAACGATTACTCGAAAATGTAGCAGATGTAGTTTATGAAATTAGAGATAAGAAAATAAATCTGAAACATTAAATTTAAGGTAGTCGCTGGTCAGTATAGTCTGTTCTGGTTGGCGACTCCATTGTTAAAGAGTATAAAGACTTTAGATTTTATGAATATTAAAAATAGGAACAGTCAATTGAACTGCTCCTATTTTTCTGCTAAATATATTGTAGTTTTCTTATATGTATAATGATAGATTAGCGGATTCTCATCTACGGTACTTACTTCAAATATGAAGAAGTGATCGCGGTTACCTGCATATTTGTTTTCTAACGCTTTTAGTGCGAGTAGGTTATCTCCATGTATGAGCATGTTTTCTGTATTAGGATCATTTTTGCAGTTTGATTTTTCTTTATCCTCAACTAGAATCCTAGGCTCTATTTTGATTTCTTTATCCTTACCAAGCCACGTAAGTTCCAGTTTTTGATTATTAGCCATTACTTTTCATCCTCCGCTATAAATTCCAAAATATCGTTGGGCGTGCAGTGTAAAGCTGTGCAGATACCTTCCACTTTTTCCAGTGATATATATTGCCCAGTGCGTAGTTTCGTAATAATGTTGGCGGAAATATTGCTCATTCTCATTAAGTCCTGATTGGAAATATCTTCTTCAATCATGCGATGTAATAGTTTTTTATAACTAACAGCCATAATTCCCTCCTTATTTTAATAGTTAAATATTATCACGATTCTGTGAGTATATCAACGATATAAAGAGCTAGCCACTCCGGAATATAGCAGATTAAAAAAGTCTCCTTTGCTATTCATTCAAGGCAAATGCCTAATGAATGCTTAGGAGATTTTTATTGTCAAAAATTTTTTCTAAAACCGTCAGATTACACCCTCTTTCATGGCTACCAAGTAGAAGACCAAAAAAACTTTTTAAGACAGGTTAAAAAGTCGGCTTTTTCTTTTGCCTGTGATGTAGAAGGGATAAGCCTTCTAGAAAAGGAGGATCAAATATGGATCTAGAGAAACTGCCAAAAGCACTAAAGAACAAGAATATCTTTTGTTCATGGAAGTACGAGCAGCAAGAAAACGGTAGGCTCACTAAGCCGCCTTATAACCCCATAACGGGAAAGAAAGCAGCTACAGACAACTTAAGCGATTTCACCTCGCTTGATGATGCCATGAAAGTAAAAGACCAATACGACGGAATTGGTATAAAGCTTGTTGATAACCTCTTAGGCATCGATTTAGACCACTGCATCGATAATGGCATCATTAAAGACTGGGCAAAAGAGATTATTGCCCATTTCAAGCACGCTTATATCGAATACAGCCCAAGTAAGCATGGCTTTCATATCCTGCTTCTGTTTAACGGCGCATACGATAAAAAGTCTTATTACATCAAGCATGGGGATATTGAGGTTTACAGCGCTCTAGCTACGAATCGCTATCTAACGGTTACGGGCAATGCGTATCAGGAAGGCGAGCTTTTAGAAGACGACGAAGCCATCATGTGGCTTTTAGACACGTACATGAAGCGAAACATAAACACTCATGAAAAAGAAAATAACGTGTGTGCAAGGTCATATTTAAGCGATACATCTGTTATTGAAAAAGCTGGTAACGCCGTAAATGGATCTAAATTTATAGCACTTTGGCATGGTGACATTTCGGCTTACCCTTCTCATAGCGAAGCGGATGCAGCGCTTGTGTCTATTCTTGCCTTTTACTGTGGTGGCAACAAGGAGCAAATAGACCGACTTTTTCGTAAGTCTGCTTTATTTCGTCCTAAGTGGGATGAACACCGTGGCACGGATACTTATGGCAATACAACCATTCAGAAAGCTGTTTCTAAATGTCATACCTT
This sequence comes from Bifidobacterium sp. C0047B3, assembly GCF_056590535.1. NCBI lineage: Bacteria > Bacillati > Actinomycetota > Actinomycetes > Bifidobacteriales > Bifidobacteriaceae > Bifidobacterium > Bifidobacterium sp. C0047B3. The sequence continues at coordinate 518,276 of NZ_JBWPWH010000001.1, forward strand.
CTATGAGCCTTTCCATAATGCAAGCGCTGAGGAAGACTTTGATGATCTCTTATCTAAATTACAGGAACTAAAGCCTGATGAAAATATCCGATATCGCAACGGTGATTTAGGTAATGGCAGATTGTTTGCTGATATTTTCCAAAACATTCTGCACTATGTACCGGAGCGCAAGATGTGGTTCATCTTCGATGGTGTACGTTGGACTTGCGATATTGGAACGCTTAAAACGATGGAACTATGCAAGGATTTAGCTCTTTCTCTTATACGTTATGCTAGTGCCATTAAAGACGAGAGAACCCGTTCCATGCTTGTTGAGTATTGGAACAAATGGAGCAGCCGTCGTAACCGTGAGATTTATATCAAGGAAGCTCAAAGCGTTTACCCCATTTCGATGGAAGCGTTCGATAAGAACATTTATCTATTTAACTGCCAAAACGGAACTTTAGACCTTCAGCACGGTGTATTTCGCAAGCACTTAGCAACAGATCTTATTACCAAAGTATCACCTGTGTTTTATGACCCGAAGGCAAGAAGTGAACGTTTTCGCCAGTTTGTCGATGAAATTATGAGCGGAGATCGTGAAAAAGCCTTGTATCTTCAAAAGTCATTAGGCTATGCGTTAAGCGGTGATACGCGCTATGAGTGCATGTTCTTTCTTTTTGGAGAAAGCACAAGAAACGGTAAAGGCACACTCATGGAAAGCGTTCTGTCTGTGATGGGCGATTACGGAAAAGCGGTACGCGCGGAAACCATTGCTCTAAAGAAGAACCCTAATAGCTCACAGCCGACAGAGGATGTAGCACGCCTTGCCGGTGTTCGCTTTGCCAATATATCTGAGCCGAGCCGAGGACTATTCCTTAATTCAGCCCAAGTTAAATACATGACGGGAAGTGATACCTTAAACGCTCGATTCCTGCATGAGAACAGCTTTGACTTTAAACCACAGTTCAAACTGTACGTGAACACCAATTATCTGCCCGTCATCAGCGATATGACAGTGTTTAGTAGCGACCGCATGCAGATTATTCCCTTTAACAGGCATTTTGAAGCGTGGGAACAGGATAAAACCTTAAAGGCGGAGTTTTCTAAAAAAGAGGTGCAAAGTGCCATTTTAAACTGGCTTCTTGAAGGCTTTACCCACCTCCGAGATGAAGGCTTTAAGCCGCCTAATAGCGTTCTTGATGCCATTTTTAGTTATGCCCACGACAGTGACAAAATGGCACAGTTTGCTGAAGATGTACTCGTTAAAGACCAAAGCTCTGAGATTCGAACGGCAGTTGTATACGACCACTACAAGAAGTGGTGCATTGATAACGGCTGTTTTTCTGAGAACAGCAGAAACTTCAATCAGGAATTAAGAAAATTTGCCGAGGTTGTAAGAAAGCGTCCCAATACAGGCGGAGAAAAAACCACGCTTCTTAAAGGCTACAGGCTTAAAAGTGAGTTTAGCGATTTTTTAAGTGGCAACTAGTGGCAGTTAATAACCTATATCCCCATATAACCCTATAAGGCAATAACGAAATTTAACTGCCACATCATGCCACGTTTAAGGAGGTGGTGCCTATGATTGCGTAATTCGTATCGCAAACCTGTGTTGAACATGAAGAAGAAATACTATCATGCACAAATCAAAATACTGAAATGATTTCAGCTTTTTGACAACATTGAAGAAAGAAAACCTGCCTAGATACTGTGCTGTTGGAAATTTATTCGCATACTACTTTCTGAACCTAACCCCCTAGGGGGGGTCAAATCTCTAAAGAGTACCCCTTCGGGAACGGGCGCAGGGTCTTGCGTGCAAAAACAGCGAATTCAAAAGGGTAAATGGGCAAAATCAAGCAAATTACTGCAGCAATTGCAGAAAACAGTAATGAAAGGAACTAACAATTATGATTAACAGAGATATTGAAAAAGAAATGAAACTAGCAAGTCAGGACTACCACAACACGTTTTGGAACGTACTGCGCGACGCAAATGGTAATGCGAACAATATTGCAGGAAAACTGCGCCACATTCATACAGGTGCCTATGATTTGCCGACTTCTTCTCTAGCAAAACTCGAAGCAAAACTTGCAAACAAAAGTAATCTTAGAAAACTGTGTACAGTGGTAAAAGCACACTCGCAATCAAGCAAATTGTTCATCTATGAAGGTACACCGTTCACTAAATGGATGAAAGATTATGATGCGAATATCATTACGCATATGCCTATTAAAGATGGCTTTAAGCGTATTGATGTAACGGATTATACCCTAGTTAACCTTATTCGTTTGGGTACGGATTTTACAGCTGATCTTGACTTTGATATCGAAGAGTTCATCACAAGCGAACTGACAAAGCAATTTACATTGAGTGAGTCGGAAGCTTTTATAAATGGCGATGGGATAACTAAGCCGACAGGAATTTTATCAGATACATCAGGTGCTGAGGTTGCTGTGCAAGCAAAAGAGATTTCCGCAGATACCATCAAACATTTATTCTTCTCGCTAGATAGTAAGTATCGAGAAAATGCCACGTGGCTTATGAATGATGAAACTGCTCTTTATCTTCAAACCTTAAAGGACACTACCGGAGCATACATCCTACCTGATTTTGATGGCAACTTAATGGGCAGACCTGTGGTCATTGACAATGCCATGCCTTCTTCGCAAAAGGGAGCAAAAGTTATCGCCTTTGGTGATTTTTCCAACTATTGGATTATCGAACGCCATAACCCAACCATCAAGGTTCTAAACGAAATATTTTCTCTTATAGACCAGATAGGTTACCTCTCTTTTGAGTATTTGGATGGGAAACTGGTACATCCTGAAGCAATTAAAGTATTGCAACTTTCTTAAACAAGGAGGTCAAAATGCATGGATGAACAAATTAAGGATACACCGGTAAAAACCGAAGTGTTAAGAATCGGAAATACTGAATTTACGGTTAACTCTCTTGAAAGCAAGAGTGCTCAGAAAGGTGTCAAAGACCTAATCAAACACCTTATTTTAAGCAATTTAAACCATGTAATAGAAGCTAAATAACTTGATAAATTCTGAGTTATACGGGAATATATACTGACCGCTTGAAGGCTGTCGGAAAGGAGGAAAAACAGATGAATAAACTAAATAGACAGCCTTCTTATACTCTAGATAATGTAGGCAAGATAACGGCACTTTACTGCCGTTTATCCAAAGACGATGAATTACAAGGTGACAGCAATTCCATTATCAATCAAAAGAGCATGCTGAAAAAGTATGCCGAGGATAATCATTTCAACAATCTTATGTTCTTTGTAGACGATGGCTACTCGGGTACTAATTTCCAGCGACCTGATTGGCTTAAATTAACTGCTCTCATTGACGAAGGAAAGATTGGAACCATTATCGTCAAGGACATGTCACGCTTGGGTAGAGATTATCTGCAAGTTGGTATGTATACAGAGATGGTATTCCCTAACGCTGATATTCGCTTTATTGCAATAAATAACGGCGTAGATAGCAATAATCAGTCAGACAACGACATGACACCTTTCATCAACATCTTCAATGAGTTTTATGCTAAAGACACAAGCAGAAAAATAAAAGCTGTGTTTAAAGCAAAAGGACAAAGTGGGAAGCCGCTCTGCATCAATCCTCCTTACGGATATCTTAAGGATCCTGAAGATAAAAATCATTGGATTGTAGATGAAGAAGCTGCCAGTGTAGTGCGTGAAATCTTTAGACTCTGCGTTAATGGGTATGGGCCTAGCCAGATTGCCAATGAGCTAATCAAAAGGAATATTCCAACACCTTCTGAGCATTTTTTCTCTCTTGGTATTAAAATTCCTTCCGCGAAATCGGAGATTAAGGGAGTCTGGAATCAAAAAACTATCTCTAATATGCTTGAAAAGCAAGAATATCTTGGGCATACGGTCAATTTCAAAACAAGAAAGAAATCGTACAAGTGCAAGAAAACATTATTGAATCCCAAAGAAGACTGGCTAATTTTCAAAAACACACACGAAGCAATTATTGACCAGGAAACTTTTGATATTGTTCAACGTATAAGAGATGGTAGACGAGTGCGTACCAATCTTGGAGAGATGCCGGTGTTATCGGGAATGCTATTTTGTGCGGATTGTGGTAACAAGCTTTATCAGGTTCGAGGAAAAGGTTGGAGCCATGATAAAGAATACTTTGTCTGTGCTACATATCGTAAGCAAAAAGGCAAATGCTCATCACATCAAATTAGAAATATTCAGATCGAAGCAATACTGCTTCACGAGCTACGAATGATTACTTCATTTGCCAAACAGCACGAAGAAGAGTTCGTGGGACTTGTGATGAAGAAAAGCGAGAAAGAACTAACCCAAAAGTTAAAGTCCTCTAATAGGGAACTCGAGCAAGCAAAAGCAAGAATTAGCAAACTTGACACAATTGTTCAGCATCTCTATGAAGACAACTTAGACGGTAAAATTTCTGATGAACGATTTAAGAGCATGTCTGAGTCCTACGACAAGGAACAAGCTGAACTGAAAAGCAAGATTGAATCCCTTGAAGCCTTTATTTCTAAAGCGCAAGAGGAATGTCTCAACGTGGATTCTTTCTTGAAATTAGTACGACAATACACAGATATACAAGAACTTAATGCAGAGATCATTCGAACCTTTGTAGATAAGATTTATGTTGAAAAATCTGAAAAGGTAGCAGGTACAAGAACCAAGAAACAAACCATATGGATACAGTGGAATTACATAGGTGCAGTTGATATTCCACTCCATAAGTAAAATCGGCGTAGCCGGTAGTAATACCGATTACGCCGATAATTTTTTAGGAATTAAATCCCTAAGTGAATGCCCCTAAAGCACTGGCCTTACATTCGTCTCACTCATCATCTCTCCCCAAAAAATGCAATTACAGAATATCGTGCTTTGATTGCGTAGAATTTCTAAAAAATTGCCCTAAGCCCCTTTTGACCTATAACCCTTAGTCTGCGAGTTTATTTCGCAAGTTACAGATTGTCAAAATACACTACAAATGTAACTTGTTGTTACCGTTTCAATGTTTTCAAATACTCTTTTTGATCTTTTGTAACACGATTACTTTCGCGTGCTTTTTGTATCGCCTTATTATGAGTTTGTGCATCTAATCGATGATTTTCAATGTATTTTATAGTCACATCCCATTGCTTTGTCAAAGCAGTTGCAAAAAACCATGCAATCATCATCTGAACGTAATACTCGTCACTATTAACAGAAACGGGTATTTCCAAATACTCAGGCTTAAAATCATCATCAAGAAAGTAAGACATTAACAACTCAATTCCAAAGCGACAAGTATATGCCTTTCCAGATGCTGACCATTCTTTTATTTTTTCCAAAAGCGCTGTTTTATTCTTTTTGAAAATCTTTGGAGACATGATATCGCAAACAGCCCAATTATCTACATAAGGCAGAAATTCATCGACTGCCACGATACAATCATTATAGTCTTTCATTTCAGACACAATAAGTCCGTGAAGTATATTTTCATCATAATATTTATGCGGTAAATCTTTCAGAAAGTTAGATACTTCTGGCTCCTTTGCAATTCTTTTGGCAAGATTTCTAGCCTCCGGAACTCGGACACCTATAAACAGATCCCTCGCAATATTTGGTGTCAATTTCGCTTGAAAATCAGCATATGAAATATCCTGCAATGCAAATAGTTCTTCTTTGATATTCACTTCTCGCATTCTCCAAACTATTCTAATTAACCACCCAGCCCTCGTATTTTATAAATTCTACAATCTCTATACACATAAGGCAAAGTTTTAAAATACAAAAAGGGAAAGTTTCATTGCAAAAGACATAACATTCTATGCTACTTATAATGAGTGTTCTAGTGATCTACACTCTTTTAACATTCGCGCTAATCTCGTATTTAAAAAAATGGTGATGCTCTCAATTCTGTTTGCAATGACTTCACTTCATTCATCCTAATTTAAATAGTAGTTAAACTTTTGCTTTCATATGCTTGCGTATGCTTGCAACTATTTTGTAAAATAAGCACAGAGAGGACGCGAACGCAATGACAAACACGAACGCTGTATATGCAAGAATCGATACAAATCTTAAAGAAAACGCTGAAAGCATATTAAACCAGCTTGGAATAACACCATCTTCAGCAATCCAAATGCTTTACAGCCAGATTGTTTTACAAAAAGGCATGCCATTTGAACTCCGCTTGCCAACTAATAAGCAAGAAAAGCCTACTGCTTTAGGCAGCTTAACAAGAGATGAGTTGGATAAAGAATTACAAAAAGGCATCGACTCTATTCCGACTGGCAAACAATACAGTGCAGACGAAGTAGACAAATTCTTCGCTAAGGAATACGGCGTATGAGCACAACCTATAGCGTCATTTATTCTCCGCAAGCGTTCCTTGATCTCACTGAGCTATACGGAATATATTCGCTTTACATTACAAGTTCCTAAAACGGCAGAAAACCACATTCTTCTGACCAATTCCCAACCAACTACCAGTTCTTACTTATCACGCAACTTACCAACTTGCGTAAATTCCTTATCCCCAACACACATCTTCTTATCAGTGAACTTTACTCGCATCATTCTGCTAATAATATACTCATCCGTTATCAGCACAAAAAATTGCTTTTCTTTTTTATTCACCAAGTAATACTGTTCACTGCCAATACTCTCTACCGCTTTACCGAATGCAAACGTATCAAACAAAGGAATACCATCGAACAAAGTAGTAATACACCCGATAAAATTATCCATAAACTTTTCAGACGAATTTGGAATAAACTTCGTCACAGTGAGCATAATAATTTCAGCGTCTGCATATTCATCGCGAATAATTTGTTCCTTCATCTTGATTTTCTTACGAACACCCAATTTTGCATTAAGACCATACTTCGCTAAATCAATAGGCTTCTTAATGATTGACAAATCAATAGCATTGTCTTTATCCAACAAATAGTCGACAGTAACACCCAGCGCATCCGCAATCACCTTCAAATTTGCAACATCCGGCAGACCGCGACCACCTTCCCACTTCGCTACCGCAGCACGCGAAACCATAATCATTTCAGCAAGTTCTTCCTGAGTTAAACCCGCTTCCACGCGCGCATTTCTGATTTTTTCTCCTAACAACATCGTATAACTCCTTTCATTGGCTATGAGTTTTCGTTCTTAACGATTATTTGTTTTGCTCGTAATGCAATTAATAATCGCACTGCGTAATTACATGCTAACGAGCAACATATGAATAGAAAAGGAACGAACGAGAACACAAGCGTTACGAATCGTAACATGGCATTTTCTTGGCAAGCGCGCACATAATTATGTGAAAATACCTGTTTCAAAAGAAATTTATACAAAACTAACATAGAACGTACAAAATCCAAGGTGCACGAGCCATACAACACAACGCGCCGAAGACCGATATCCGCCTCATTGCTCTGATCTCATTCATGCCAATCCCCAACAACGAACGTACGGAATAAGGCAACGGAAACATATGTTTGTTGTCAGGTATATTTTGCGTTATCTTTTATCATATATCACATTATTATATATGTTTTGGTGCATTTAATCACATTATTATACTTATTTTAGTGTTTTTTATCACATTATTATGCATTGCGTAACTATCAGCATAAAAACAACACTCTCGACGCGCGCAGAGCCTTTTGCTCAAAGAAGAAAAACAGTCTCACAAAATCTTATGCAGCTACTGCGGTTCTTTTCCGTGGGTGCTACTTGATAACGAGAACAATATCTGTAAGAACAATACCAACGACTACGCTTACCCATGCCAAACTCGGTGTAAGCGGCCAAAGTGCGTAAAGCTAAGCTGGTGAACATAGCGTACTAACGTAGTGCACTACTTCTGAGCAGACATATAGTCGCACCCACCATGGAAACAGTCTTATAAAATCTGCAAATTGCTCAATATTTGTAAGAATTATATATTCTATAGGAGAATAAAAATACGAATGATAAAATCATTGTCGTTCAAAAACGTATTCGCCGACAGTATCCCCTTTACCTGGAATTATGCATACTGTTATGAAGTTCCCTCTTTTGTTTTCGTGTGTATTTGAGAAAACACCAGAAGAAGTAAATTTAGAAGAATCCTCAGTAAATGTAATTACAGAATCATTGAGCTTCCAAGTTCCAGAAAATGTGCCATCATTGTTCGTATATATGTATGTACCGTCATCTTTTATTTTTAAAATACGCTCAGGATGTGCATAGTCGTGATCTGGATTATATTCATACCAAGTTCCTGCAACTTTAGATGAACTACCACAACCTGCTAATGAAACGCAAAAACTCAGCAATAGCATCATAATTAAAGCAGAGGATGAGAATTTACAAATTACTTTTTTCATATTCATGCCCTCCTAAGTGTTATTTATATAATATGTATTTTACTAGTCGTCAATAATTACACTCAAGTACTATAGGAACCCAGCTTAAAGTCGCAGCGCGCTAAAACTTTTAACGATAACCTTCGTTGAACAACGCTAAATTAAGGGCAAAAGCGAGAATCACCTAGGACAATCCTTAGCAGACTTGTATGATCCAACATACATGCCTCAAGATTTGCGCAAAGCTCACGACGAGCTCGCGACGAGTTAGATATGACTAAAATTGAGATATAAAAACACAGTAGAAAAACACAGTAGAAAAGCCCGACGAGATTTACTCGCCGGGCTTTTAATGTATTCAGTTAGTTATTGCGTAGCTTTACTTACTTTTTGTTGCTATCTTCTTTAGCTGCGCTACTTTCTTTTTCGCTATCTTCAGACTTGCTATCTTCAGTAGCAACAACAGCAGTTGTGTCTATTGTCTCAAACTTTTCGCCTTTAATTGTGAACTCACCAAGCAATCCTTCGCCTTCAGCATCCACCTTAATGTGTTCGCCGTCAGAAAGTTCACCAAGCAAAATCTTTTCAGAAATAGTATCCTCAATATCTCGCTGGATTACGCGACGCAACGGGCGCGCACCAAGCAAAGGATCGAAGCCTTTCTGTGCAAGCAAATTCTTAGCGGCATCCGTAATTTCTAGAGACATGTGACGGTCAAACAGCCTGTCGTTCAGCAACTTCACGTCCATATCAACAATTTGACGAACTTCTGGCTCCGTAAGCTGACGGAATACAATAGTGTCGTCCAAACGGTTTAAGAACTCTGGACGGAAATGACGCTTAAGCTCAGAATTAACCTGATCTTTCATGCGCTGATACGTGGAATCAGCGTTATTTCCAAGCGTAAAGCCAGTGTTTGCAGCCTTCGCAATATCGCGAGTACCAAGATTGGTGGTAAGAATAATAATCGTATTCTTAAAGTCCACTTTTCTACCCTGACCGTCTGTTAAGTGACCGTCATCAAGCACTTGCAAAAGCGTGTTGAAAATATCTGGGTGAGCTTTTTCAATCTCGTCGAAAAGCACAACGGAGAATGGCTTCCTGCGAACTTTTTCAGTAAGCTCGCCACCTTCTTCATATCCAACATATCCAGGAGGAGCACCGAAAAGCCTAGATGCAGCATACTTTTCTGCAAACTCTGACATGTCAACTCTAATTAAGGCATTATCGTCATCAAACAAGAAGTTTGCGAGTGCCTTGGCAAGCTCAGTTTTACCAACTCCAGTAGGACCAGCAAAAATAAACGAGCCAGAAGGACGTTTAGGATCCTTCAAACCAACTCGAGCACGACGAATCGAGCGAGCTAAAGCAGACACAGCTTCATCTTGACCAACAATACGCTTGTGAAGTTCAGATTCCATTTGAAGAAGCTTCTGCGATTCCGCTTGAGTAAGCTTTACTACAGGAATGCCTGTAGTGCTTGAAACAACGGAAGCGATCATGTCTTCGTCAACAACCATCTTGACGTTGGACTCGCCTTCACGCCAAGCCTTTTCCTTCTCTGCAGCTTCATTCTCAAGCTTTTCTTGATCGTCGCGAAGATTGGCAGCTTCTTCAAAATCTTGCTGCTTGATTGCTTCATCTTTCTTTTCAGAAATCTTAGCAATCTTATGGTTTAATTCTTTGAGCTCAGGTGGCTGAGTCAAACGCTTAATACGCAAGCGCGCACCAGCTTCATCAATAAGATCAATAGCCTTATCTGGAAGGTGACGATCTTGAATGTAACGATCAGAAAGCTCAGCAGAAGACTGTAAAGCCCCATCGGTAATAGTTACATGATGGTGATTTTCGTAGCGAGAACGCAATCCTTTAAGAATCTCGATAGTTTCAGCAATTGTAGGTTCTGGAACCTGAATCGGCTGGAAACGACGCTCCAAAGCAGCATCTTTTTCAATATACTTGCGATACTCGTCAGTAGTAGTAGCACCAATTGTTTGTAGCTCTCCACGCGCAAGCATTGGCTTAAGCATATCGGATGCGCCAAGAGCTCCATCAGCAGAACCTGCTCCAACAATAGTGTGAATTTCATCAATAAAAAGCACAATATCGCCGCGTGTTTTAATTTCTTTAAGCACTTTCTTCAAGCGCTCTTCGAAATCGCCACGATAGCGAGATCCTGCAATCATTGAACCTAAGTCTAGAGAATAAACTTGCTTATTTTTCAACGTTTCAGGCACATCGCCTTCAACGATTTTCTGTGCGAGACCTTCTACAACTGCAGTCTTACCAACTCCAGGCTCTCCAATAAGCACAGGATTATTCTTCGTGCGTCGGCTAAGGACAACCATAACGCGTTCAATTTCTTCAGAACGACCTATAACAGGATCGAGCTTTCCTTCTTGAGCTTCAAATGTTAAATTGCGTCCAAATTGATCAAGAAGAGCAGAGCCGGATTGATTTCGCTTATCTTGCACACTTCCAGCATTAGCTAACTCGCCCTTCTCGCTACCATTAGGAGCATTATCTCCACGAATTAAATCAACAGTAGTGCTTCGCAAGTCTCCAAGATCAACTTCCATCTTTATAAGTACTTGCGTGCCCACTCCTTCGCCTTCGCGAATAAGCCCGAGCAAAATATGCTCAGTACCAATATAACTGTGGCCAAGCTGAAGAGCTTCGCGCAAACTCAGTTCGAGCACTTGCTTAGCGTGAGGCGTAAAAGGAATATGACCAGCAGGCGAAACAGTGCCTTTGCCGATCATTTCTTCAACCTGTTTGCGAGTGCCTTCTAGGTCTACGCCTTTTGAGCTTAACGCTTTCGCGGCAATACCCTCACCTTCGCGAATAAGCCCGAGCAAAATATGCTCAGTACCAATATAATTGTGCTGAAGTGAGCGAGCCTCTTCCTGAGCTAGCACAATCACGCGTCGTGCGCGATCAGTGAACCGTTCAAACATAACTGCCTTCCGTTCTTTTCTTTCATTCCATGGTAACGAGTCGCCATGACGCGAAGCGTCGTATATATTTACTCATTCGTACAGCATTCCATAGCATCACAATAGTCATGCATGATGAACCTAAATATTCATGTTTTCGTTTCTGCATAATTACTTATGCTGTCTGCGAGATTTTCTTTTATATAATCGCATTGATGCGGATGCTGTAGTTTTTGAAGTGTCTTCAGATTCTTGTGGCTCTTCAACTTTTTCTGTTAATGGTATTTCTTCTGTAACAGAATTTTCGTTTAGTAAGTTTACTTCTGAAGAATCAGGATAATCTGTATCGTTTTGGGATTTTTCAGATTTTTCAGATTCATTAGCTACAGTCTCTTCAATTTTTTCAGTTTGATTTTCAACTTCAATTTCACGATTTTTGTCATCATTATTTTCATATGATTTTTCGTCAATAGTTAAATTGTCAATTAAATCAGGTTCAGATAAATTATTTTGTTCATCTTTATCTGTTGAGGCTTCTTTTTTGTTGCGCAATTTTGAATCTAGTTTTCTGCGCTTACGACGATGCATCTTACTGTCTTCAATTGCTTCCTCAATAAGCTCAACGTCTGCTCGCTCATCTCGCGGAGCTTGTTGCAAAATGTCAATATGATAATCGTCGTATGCAGGCTCAGATTGAATCCAAAGCTGCGATGGCTCAGGTGGTTCAATGTCAGAATGCTCACCACAAGCATGATCAAGCGAGACAACTCGCCCATCGTCTGGGCTCCACATGTTTGCGCACACGCCAAACATAGAGCCTAAACTTCCAGCTAGAGGAATGAGGAATCCGCATGATGAACATGCTTTGCCATCGGCAATTTTTGTAGACAACGACTTTGGACCATGTTGACCTGCGTACCAGCGTTTAGCTGTTTGCGAAATTGCTTCCGCAGTCATTACTCGTCTGCGAGACAGTCTTAGCGTTGAAACAGCTTCTTCAAGATCTTCGTCAAAATCATTATTTGCATCGCAAGATTCTTGATTTTGATTAATATCTTTTTCTGCGTTTGCGTTTGCGTTTGTGTCTGCATCTTCTTCGCTAGTATTAGCTTCAGTATTATCTTCAGCTTCAGTATTAGCTTTAGCGTCATCCTCAGTTTTAGACTCAGAATTATCATCTGAATTTGCTGATTCTATATTCTTTTCAGAATTATTATCATCAATATTATTTACTTGACGGAAGCCATCTTCTAGTCGAGAATCGTCTTCAGATGTGCCAATAGAATCCATTACAGAAAGATCACTTGGTTTCAAGCGGTCTTTCCATGGAATCCATGGTGGTGGAAGCAAAGAATCTTCAGTAGGAACAAGCGTTGATTCATTCACAGTCCAACGTTGCGTTTCCTCATCATGATACAACGTAACTGACCACTGCCAGCCTTCATACCCAACTAAATTGCTTACGAAACGAAAGTCTGTAACTCCGTCACCAAGCTCTGTAGAAGATACAAAATCACCTACTGCATCAGTACGTTCTGAAGTTTCCACAGCTATACTTCTAGCTAGTTCTTGTGGATCCATCACTTCATCAGTCATAAATAATATTCCAGACACTATTCCTGAACGTCAAAATTATCTGCCACTGCACGCAACAATGTAGCAAGTTTTTTGCTTTCGGCAGTTGATGGATAATGACGTCGACGCAAACCATTACCAGCAGAATCAAGAAGCTTAATAAGATCTTCTACAATAGCTGCCATATCTTCGGCTTTAGGACGAGTAGCCTTGACAAGCGACGGCGCTGTTGCAATAACATTCAAACCCATCGCCTGTGGTCCTTTGCGACCTTCAATTACAGAAAACTCAACTCTCGTACCCTTATGCAAAGTCTTTACAGTAACTGGCAATGCTGCTGCTGGCAAGAAAACATCCTTACCATCGTCTCCAACAATAAAGCCGTACCCCTTCTGCGTATCGTACCAACGCACGCGCCCATTGGGCATAACACACCTCACTCCAAATAATTCTCATTTCGCATGCTGAAGTGCACAAGGCATAAAGCATCAGCATATGCGATAGGTCTATAGATAGTGTACCAAATATTATTATTACTTGTTTCCTTATTACATTGTAGCGCATACACGCGGGCAATAAAATTTTTTTAACCTACGCAAGTGTTACTAATGCCAATATTTTAATCGCTAACAAGTTTAGAAGGATCTTCAATCTCATTAACTGGCAGCACTACAGTAAGAGTTAAGCCATGAGGTTTAACATCTATCGGCTCAGACCCGTCCATAGTGTCATCAAGGTTAGTTTTAGAATTGGTCGATGCTTCTGATGGAGAAGATATAGTTGCGCAAATAAAACCATGATGTGCTTTTACTACAGATTGCGCAATTGCCATACCTAAGCCAGTTCCACCTTTTTCTCTAGCTCTTGATGGGTCAGCAATATAGAAACGCTCGAAAATTCTAGACAAAGATTCTTCTGGAACTCCAGGACCATGGTCAACAACTCGAATTACGGCATACTTATGACCCGTATCAGTAGATTGGCTGACTTCCGCTGCTTCCAAAAACTCCTTCAATGATTCTCTTACGGAAGGTAATTTAGATAATTCGTCTGGAGTTATAGATGCTTTCATAACTCCTACAGCAATTTCTACAGGAGAATCAACGGGAGTGTATCTATGGATATTTCCTACAATATTTGTCATTACTTGTCGTAATCTAGCACCATCGCCAAGTAACATAACACTTGGAAGTTTTCCAGCATGGAATTGGAGCTTACGCTCAAAATTGCAATTTGTGCAATTCATAAGCTTCCACTCATCCGAAATAGTCAAATAGCCTTGCTGAACGGATCTAGCAGGATCAAGAGCATGTAAATCATTAGCTGCGTCAGAAAGTATTGGAGACAAGCTGACTTGCTGCGAAATATTAATTCCACGGCCTTCATCAAAACGCGCCAAAGAAAGCAAATCTTCTACTAGCTCAGTCATTCTTTCGCTAGAAGCTTTAATGTGAGCAATAGAGTCATCTGCTCTCTCCTGCTCCCCTGGCATTTTGCGCCACATTGTGTACAATTCAGCATATCCATGAATTGCAGCCAATGGAGTACGTAATTCATGACTTGCATCCGAGACGAATCGCTTCATTTTTTCTGTCATATCTTCTTGCTCATTAAATCCTCTTTCAATACGAGCAAGCATAGAGTTAAGAGAAGCTGCTAAAGATCCAACCTCAGTATTTTCAGGAGCAGATGGAACTCGTTTGCTTAAATCTCCAGAAGCAATTTTTGAAGCTGTTTTTTCAATTCTTTTTAACGGTCTTAAAGCTGATTGAATAATAATTGCTGCAAATACTGCTCCAAACAAAATAACTGCAATACTCACCATTATGCAGTAACGAGTAAGTGTGCTAACTGTGTCAATTTGATCGCTAAGAGATAAAGCAATATAGACATAACCGCTAAATTTTAACTCTGAGTTATAGTCGTTGCCTCTACCCCACGTTAATACTAAAACTCTCCACGGCGATTTTGCAGCTTTTTTAGTGATTGCATCTACTTTATTTGCGTTTCCTTTAACGATTGCAGGTGCTGTATAAGGTTTGCGTGTAACAATTTTTTTACTATCAAAACCGTCTGGTGGAAGTTTAGGAACCGAAACAAGCGATCCTTTAATTTTTGGTATTAATGGAGTGGAAATAACTTTATTATGCGTATCCCTAACTTGCAAAAAGTAATTATTTGGACCTATTGAAGATTGATTTGAGTTCTTCATGCGCAATGAATCAACATTGTCATAAACAAATTGCGCTTGACCAGCTAATTGCGCATCAGTTTTTTCTAGCAAATAATTTCCTACGAGCTGCTGAATTGAAAGCGATATGCAAAAAGCGGCTACAGTTAAAATAGCAAGAGTGCATGCGACTAAACGCGTACTCAGTGGTATTGCATTTATGCGACGACGCAACCAGCAGGTTTTACGAGGCTTTTTGTCTTTTTTGTCTTTTTTGTCGCTTTTGCTTTGTGTTATCGCAACACTTTTTTCAGCAGTGCTAACATCTGAATCATCTCTAGAGCTATTAATAGAGCTATTATTCGTACCGCTACTAATAGTTGATTCAGTATTATCGTTGTTATTATTACTAGATTGCATGATTAGGCTTGACCTGCCTTAGGTTCTCGAATCATATAACCGATTCCACGCTTAGTTTCAATAAGAGGAACTACTTTTTGCGGCTTTCCTGAATCGTCAGTAATTTCAATGCCATCAATCTTCTTTCTTAAATAAGAAATATAAGATTCAACGATTGCTGCGTCTCCGCCCCAGTCGTACTGCCATACGTGATTCAAAATCTGGCTCTTTGACAGAACTCGACCTTCATTGTCCATAAGATAATGAAGTAGCTTGTATTCAGTTGGGCTAAGTTCGATTGGCACACCGCATCGAGTTACGTCATGAGAATCTTCGTTAATCTCAAGATCAGCAACTTTTATAATATGAGTTTCTTCATCAGGTTCTTGTGTTCTGCGAAGAATTGCTCGTATTCTTGCCACTACTTCTTCCAAGCTGAATGGCTTTGTAACGTAGTCATCTCCACCAACGGTTAGACCCATAATTTTATCTTGCGTATCGTCTCTTGCAGTTAGGAACAATACAGGAACTTTAATTCCATTTTGACGAATACGTCTCGTAACAGTAAAACCATCAATATCTGGGAGCATAACATCCATAACGATAAGATTTGGATTTACTCGCTCAATTACTTCAACAGCTTCTGAGCCGGATGCAGCAGTTTCTACTTCAAACCCAGCAAAATGCAAAGACGCTACCAAAAGTTCACGGATTGATGGCTCGTCATCGACCACAACAATAGATGCTTCAACGTTCTTACTCATATTGATTAGCATCACTTATCAAGCTGAATGTTTCCTGAATAATTGCTGAAAATAAAACAAGTTATAGAATATTTTTTACCTGTGACGAGCGTGCCTTTTACGAGCTTTTCTAACACCAGCAAGTATTTGACGTTGTATACGATTCTTTCTAAACAGAACAATTGCAACTATCGAGAATAATGCCAACAAGATTACTAGCATAATAATTGTAGAAATGAGACTTGCAGAAGAAGTTGTTGAAGTACGTTTTGCGCGCATTATTTGTTTCATCATCATTAATGCAGATTGATCCCAATGCGTTCCAGTTGTGCTCACTAAAGGCTTATAAGCTGCATCGGATAACGAGTCTACAGTATTTTTATTTTTGAGCCATTCATCGGAATTAGGCGAAACAGCTACAACTAATCTTCCATCATGAGTTGCTACTGCAAGAAGCACAGTATTTTTAGCTGGAAGCGTACTAATTAACAAATCACTAGCCCATTTTGATGGATCTTTTGTATTTCCAAAAGTAGACAAATATAAGAGCCTAACATTTACTCCTGTACGCTTTTTTGTTGTATCAATCATGTCAGCAACTTTGCTGACAGAATCTCCAAGCAAATTTTCTGTGTCTGTTATTGAGTCTGTTGCAACTATTCCAGAATTTTTCTCATTACTTTCAGCATATGCATTAATTGTATTTGCTTTATTTAAAGGTGAAAATATGAGCGAATCTATTGGAAGAGTTGGAAGAATAAAAGAAAAATTAAATAAAAATGCCATTAATAAAAGCAATACGCGTTTAGCTAAAAATAGTTTTGAGTGAGAATGCTGGTAATTAAAATTTGCAACGCGCGTGCAAGCTAAGCTTTTAACCACATTGGTGCATAAATCTTTTTCGTACTTTTTTGATGGCATATATTCATAATAGCGTGACATCACACAAGTAAAAGTAGCATTATAAAAATCTTTGCTTAATTTATTTGAAATGTTTCGCAAAAATAATTTATAAAAAGCGTTTATTTAGACGCAAAACAAATGGAGGGGAAATATGGCACAATTTCGAGTTGATTCAGAGCAAATTCAGCAGGCTGCGGCAGCCGTTGGAACCTCGGTTAGTGCAATTAGAGATGCAGTCAACGGGATGTATGCCAATTTACAGCAATTGCAGAGCGTGTGGACTGGATCTGCGGCTACACAATTTGCGTCGACCGCTCAGCAATGGCGAGCGGCGCAACAACAAATGGAACAATCACTAGAAGCAATTCAGCAAGCTATGCAACATGCATCAGGAGTGTATCTTGATGCTGAAACACAAGCTGCTTCGCTATTTGGAATGGGCTGATTAATATGAGAAAAAGTAAATGGCGACACGCTTTATTTGAGCATGTCGCCATTTACTTAAACTATTTAGTTTTAGATTTTTAAGCTACTTTTATTTTTTATTTAGTAGCCCATTTCTGCACCAGCTTGTGGTGCAGCAGCTGCCTTTTCAGGCTTGTTGGCAACAACAGCTTCAGTAGTTAAGAACAAGCCAGCAATAGAAGCTGCATTCTGTAGAGCAGAACGAGTTACCTTAACTGGGTCAGTAACGCCTGCAGCCATCAAATCTTCATAAGTGTTGGTTGCAGCATTGAAGCCTTCGCCTTCTGGAAGTTCGCGTACCTTGTTGAGAACAACGTCTCCAGAAACACCAGAGTTTTGAGCAATCTGCTTGATTGGAGCTTCTACAGCGCGGAACACAATTGCAGCACCTGTAGCTTCTTCACCCTTAAGCTCTGTGATAGCTGGTGTCTTTTCAATCTTCGCAGCAGCTTGAACCAAAGCTACGCCACCGCCTGGAAGCAAACCTTCTTCGATAGCAGCCTTAGCGTTACGAACTGCATCTTCAATGCGATGCTTGCGTTCCTTAGCTTCAACTTCAGTAGCAGCGCCAACCTTAATAACAGCAACGCCACCAGCGAGCTTAGCAAGACGCTCTTGCAACTTTTCGCGATCGTAATCAGAATCAGTGTTCTCAATTTCGGCGCGAATCTGAGCTACGCGAGCATCAACATCTTCCTTTGAGCCAGCACCGGAAACGATAGTTGTTTCATCCTTAGAAACAATCACCTTAGCTGCATGACCGAAAACAGAAGCATCGATTGAATCAAGCTTCAAACCAAGATCGTCAGAAACAACCTGTGCGCCGGTCAAAATAGCCATATCCTGAAGCATAGCCTTACGACGATCGCCGAATCCTGGAGCCTTAACAGCAACAGTGTTGAAAGTGCCACGAATCTTGTTCAAAACAAGTGTTGGCAATGCTTCACCATCAACATCTTCAGCAATAATAAGCAATGGCTTGCCAGACTTCATAACAAGCTCAGCGATGTGGACGATATCCTGCTGGCTTGAAACCTTGCCAGAAGTGAGCAAAATGTATGGATCTTCAAGAACAGCAGTTTGATCGTCAGCGTTAGTGACGAAGTAAGGGGAAATATATCCCTTATCAAAGCGCATACCTTCAGTGAAGTCCAAATCAAGACCAAACTTGTTGTTGTCTTCAACTGTGACAACACCATCCTGACCGACCTTATCCAAAGCTTCAGCAATCTTTTCGCCAACTTCAGGATCAGCTGCAGAAATCGTAGCAGTAGCAGCAATTTGTTCCTTGGTCTCAACATCCTTTGCAGAAGCAAGCAATTCCTTGACAATTGCTTCAGCAGCCTTTTCAATGCCGCGACGAAGAGCGATTGGGTTGCTTCCTGCAACAACGTTCTTCAAACCTTCATGCACCAAAGACTGTGCCAAAACAGTAGCGGTTGTAGTGCCGTCGCCTGCAACGTCATCAGTCTTCTTAGCTACTTCTTTGACAAGTTCGGCGCCAATACGCTCGTATGGATCTTCAAGATCAATTTCCTTAGCAATAGAAACACCATCGTTAGTAATGGTTGGAGCGCCGTAGGCTTTGTCAAGCACAACGTTTCGACCCTTTGGACCAAGTGTAACCTTAACAGTGTCTGCAAGCTTATCAAGACCTGCGAGCATACCCTGACGGGCGTCCTCTTCATAGGCAATAATCTTTGCCATTATTCCTCCACATACGTTATTTATGGACTTTTCACTGCAATCTTGAGTAATAAGCCGTCAGCTGCTTATTATCACTCTCAAGGCTTGAGTGCTAATTTGAAGATTAGCACTCTATGTACCCGAGTGCCAACTTTTTTGGCGTTTATACACAAAAACCGGTTAGAAATAATTCTAACCGGTTATTTTTATGCGAAAAATATCACTTGCAAAGCACAACTACAATCGGAGAAACGATTTCTTTTTCGTTTTCGACAGCGCTAATACCTAATGTCTTTGCAATATCTTCAGCTGCAGCCTTTTGGGAATCGTCTTTATACCAAACAACAGATTCGCTTGGGACGTTACCAGTTGGATTTCCAGCTGTAACATTTGCGTACCCTGCTTGCTTCAACTTATCTGCGCCAGCAGCAGCATGACCGCTTATCTTGGTTGCGTTAATAACTTTCACTGCAACTGATTTGTCTAGTGAAGTTTGTGCTTTAGAATCATTTGCTGAATTATCTTTAGAGTCATCAGCATCTTTCTTATCTGATTTATTTTCTTCAGACTTATTGTCGTTGTCATCATCATCTTCGTCTTCAGAAGATTTATCTTCGTCGCTTTTAGCAGATTTTTTGTTTTCAGAAGTCTTAGTAGAAGATGCTGATTGAGATGATTGCTGCTGATGGTTCCAAGGCAACGGAAGATGCGAGATTTCTCCAGAAGCAATAGCCCAAACTAAAATGCCAACTACCGCTGCAACAATTAATGTAACAAAATAAGGAAGTATTACGGCATACCACGCAGGATTTCCACGATGAACTCCAACTGGTCCCTCTGGTGGCTCATCAAAAGCATCAGGCGTATACGACACGTTCTGATTATCTCGCGCCATAATTGCACTCCTTATAAAAAATCATTTAAACAATAATGAATCTATACTATCTAATGCTTGGCACAAAGCACAAATTTAGAAAATTTGATTAATTCACTTTTATACTATGCCTTGACATACAGTAGCAATATGAATCCTCAAAATATTAAACCTTTAGATGAGCTAATGGATCCTGATTGGGCTGAAGCATTAAAGCCAGTTGAGCCGCAAATACGCGCAATGGGAGTGTTTTTGAGAGAGCAAATAGAAAGCGGACACCATATTCTTCCTGCTAGTCACAACATTTTGCGTGCTTTTTCTATTCCACTAAAAAGCATTAAAGTTTTAATTGTTGGACAGGATCCATATCCAACGCCTGGTCATCCAGTGGGCTTAAGTTTTTGCACAGCTGCAAAAGTGCGCCCACTGCCAAAAAGTCTCATAAATATTTATAAAGAATTAGTAAACGATTTAGGCGTAGAAACTCCAAAGAGTGGAGATCTGACGCCCTGGACCAAGCAAGGTGTAATGCTTCTTAACAGATGTTTAACTGTTGAGGCTGGCAAAGCAAATAGTCATCAAGGAAAAGGTTGGGAGCCTGTAACCGATGCAGCTATTCGAGCATTAAACAATAGAACTGATTGCAATGGTAATCCGTTGCCGCTTGTAGCTATTTTATGGGGACGTAATGCGCAAAGTTTGGCTCCTTTGCTAACGAATGCAACTCTTATTACTTCAGCGCACCCAAGCCCTCTTTCTGCAATGCGAGGATTCTTTGGATCACATCCATTTTCAAGAGCTAACCAAGCCTTAGTTAATATGGGAGTTTCTCCAATTAATTGGTCTCTAGATTCTCAAGAAATTTAACTGTCCAAATATTGCAAATTATCTTATAAAGATAATAAAAATGCCATTTTTGAACGTGTCAGTACTGCATATCAGCTAAAATAGCACTTATGGCATTATTTCCACCGCAACCACAGAAGAAACCGTTAACCGATAAAACTTCAATTGCTTCTAAGCTTGGCATTGGATCAGCTGTACCTCAACCGTCTGCTGTTTCTAATGCAAGTGCGCAAGTTAATGCAGTTATTTCGAGTGATGACATACGTCGTTGTCAGCAAATTGCAAATATTTTGCGCGCACGTTTTGCACAAACTTTAGTCGGACAAGACGCTTTACGAGAATCTCTTATTCTTACTCTTATTGCAGGCGGACACATTCTTATTGAATCAGTACCAGGTCTCGCAAAAACTACTGCTGCTCAAACTCTTGCAACAGCTATGTCAGGTAGTTTCCGTCGTGTGCAATGTACTCCTGATTTAATGCCAGCAGATTTAGTTGGTACTCAAGTTTTTGATTTTGCTTCCCAACGTTTTACTACGCAAATTGGTCCTATTCATGCAAATGTTATTTTGTTGGATGAGATTAATCGCTCAAATGCAAAAACTCAATCTGCAATGCTTGAAGCTATGGCAGAAGGAGCAACAACTATTGGAGGCGAAAGAATTCCTCTGCCTCAACCATTTATGGTTATTGCTACGCAAAATCCAATTGAAGAAGAAGGAACATTTAATCTTCCAGAAGCACAAATGGATCGTTTTATGGTAAAAGCAGTTATGACTTACCCTAATCCTGAAGAGGAAGTTCGTATGCTGCAATTACTTACTCAACGCGGATCGGATGTCGTTGATCCTTCAAAGCTAACTACTCAACGCATAAGTTTGCAAGATGTTGTTTTTATGCGTACTGCAGCGCGTCGCATACACGTTTCTGAAGCAGTTATGAAATATGTAGTTGATCTTGTTGCAACTTCTCGCGGTGAAGGTACGCATCCACTTCCTACAATTAATTCATTGGTTCGTATGGGAGCTAGCCCGCGTGCATCAATTGCACTTATCCGTATTGCTCAAGCTCACGCTTTACTTTCTGGACGTGATTATGTGATACCAGAAGATATTAAATTGTTTGCGCATGAAGTGTTAAGGCATCGTATACTTTTAACTTTTGAAGCTTTAGCTGATTCTATTACTACAGATCAAGTAATTGACGCATTAGTTAAGACGGTTCCTGTGCCATGATTCGTACGAAGCGGTTAGTATTATCTGAACCTGCTAAAGCCGTACGTCGCAAAATTGAGCTTTTGGATCAGCGAATTGATTTGCCTATTGCGCGTAAAGCTTTAGGCTTATTAGAGGGTGATCATCCTTCGCACAGGCGTTTTGGCACAGGTGATGTTATTGACATACACGCATGGCAGCCAGGAGATGAAGCTCGCATGATGAACTGGTCTGCGAGCGCTCGAACTGGACAGCCTATGGTGTCTTCTAGAGAGCGTACTTCGTCTTCTCATACTTGGATTGCTTTAGATACAAGCATAAATATGAATGGAGCTTGTGTTTCTGGAGAATCACTGTATGAAGTTGCGTCTAATTCTGCATGCTTTTTTGCGTCTTTGAGTTTAAAACGTCATGATGCTGTTTCTTTGTTGTGTGCAGATGGAAAAAATGTTATCAATGTTCATGCTGCTAGCAACTTTTCTGATTTTGAGCGAAATCTAGATTATACGTTGCTTAATACTCGTAAAAATACTAGAGATATTGATGCGTTGCTTACTTCGCTACTAAAAAATATTGACAATAATGGTCTGGTAGTTTTAATAACTGACGAGTATGCATTACAAGCTCATAACGCTGAATCTTTGCGCAAAATTACGCAAAACCATAAGCTTGTTGTTATTGTTATTTCTCCTATTAATCCTTTTGATTCTGCAATTGATTTGCAAATATTTGATGGAATTACTTTACGTAAAGTACCAGCGTTTTTGAAAAAAGAATCAAATAAAAATGAAGTCGAAGCTCGTAGAAATATTAGAATAAACGCTTTATACGATATGCTGCTTGGTGTTCAATCTTCAATAATTCATGGTTCTTCAAGTGAAGAAGTTTTCCATATTTCTGCGCAAAAAGTGAGCCGTACAAATTATCTTGCTGACTCATTTAGCAAGGAGGTTGAATAGAATGAGCCTGGAAGATATTCAAAAGCCTTTACATGATGAAACGCTTTTTTTAATACTACTTTCTGCATCGATTGTTGTTATCTTTATTGCTTGTGCAGTTTTATATTTTTCTTTTAAAAAGCCAAAGAAATTATCTGAAAGTAGCAATTCTACAGAAGCAGTTCATGTTCATAATGTAAACAAACAAGCTTGGCGTAAAGATATTGATGAGATTGTTGAGAAGTATCATAACAATGAACTTACTAAAGATCAGGCTTGTGCAAAATTGGCGTCTATTGCTAGATCTTATGTTTCGAAGATTAGCGGTGAAGATATTCAAACTCACACTTTGGGAGAATTGACTTCTTTGCGTTTGAAATGGCGCAATAAAAAAGGTGCTGATATGTTACGCCAAACAATATCTGCTTTGTATCCTCCAGAATTTGCTGATCGCAAAGCAAACGAGCAAGCGCGAAATACTACTGTTGAGCAGGCTGCTGAATGGGTTTTAGTATTGCTTGAAGGCTGGCAAACGAAGGACAAACGTTGATGAGTAATAATGTTTGGGAATACATATGGCCATGGAGATGGCAATGGCCTCTGATTTTTGTTGCAGGCGTTGTTATTTCTGTAGCAATTTTTGCTATCTTACTAATTTTAGATTCCATTCGTAGCAATATTTTAAAAAAGAAGTATAAGAGTCAAGCTAGTAATATTACTCGAAAATTCTATACTTTTACTTTTGACAATGATTTACAAGGAACTACTACTAGTCATTCATGGTATATGTGGCGAATGTTTAGAAGGTTTGCCACGGCTGCATTGGTACTATCTTTGTGCAGTGCTCTTGCTGTTGCTTCTAGGCCAGCCCGAGTGTTTAATGCGAACGAGCAAGTCAGTTCTAGAGACATTGTTTTATGCTTAGACGTTTCAGGTTCTGCTTTACCATATGATCGCGAAGTAATTCAAGCGTATCTTAATTTTATTGAGCATTTTCAGGGTGAACGCATTGGATTGAGCATTTTTAACTCCACATCTAGAACAGTTTTTCCACTTACTGACGATTATCGACTAGCTAAAAAACAATTGCAATATGCTGCAAATTTACTTGGCGGAGTTCAATCGCAAAGTCGTATTAATCGTTTACAACAACGCCAATATCAGGAAATTTCTGACTGGCTTGAAGGAACTCAAAATCGCAAAAACGCAACATCTCTTATTGGAGACGGTTTAGTTAGTTGCGCAGCAATGCTTCCAGGTTTTATTTATGGTTCTGCTCATAATAACCATAAAATACAAAGCCGTTTTAATAGAAGTTCTTCCATTGTTCTTGCTACAGATAATGTTGTCTCTGGAAAACAAACTTACTCATTAAAGCAAGCTTTAGATTTAACAAAACAAGCTAAAATTACTGTCGATGGGTTATATTCTGGCGCAAAACAGAATGAGAATGATGACACTACGTTAGAAATGAAACAGCTTATTGAATTTCATGGCGGAATTTTCCTTTCTCAACGCAATTCTGATTCTGTTATTAATTTAGTAAAAGAAATTGAAAAAAGGCATACTGCAATTCCTCAAGGCGCTGCTCAGTCTGCATTTAGCGACGATCCTGGTCTTTGGGTTTTGCTTACTGTGTTTAGCGTTGTGATTTGGCTAGCTATTGCAAAGAGGATGAAGCGATGACAACAACACTATTTTCTGCTACTACCCTACTGTTTGCACACGCTAAAACTGAAGCTTCTGACACTTCTCAAGCAGGTCAGTTGGTTTTTTCTCCATCATATGGCTGGATTATTGCGATTATTGCAATATTGGTTTTGTTGGCAACAATGTTTTTTGAAATTGTGCCTATACGTAGGAAACCTGGATCAAGTGATGAAACTTTTTGCATGAGATTAAGACGTATTGGCATATGCATAATGCTAATAATTTGCGTGCTATCTCCAAGTATTATGCGTTCAACTTTACAAAGGGCAGTAAATGCAACAAATGTGATTATTGCTCTAGATATAACAGGTTCAATGAGAGCAAAAGACGCTGATTATGCAAAAAATAGTAAGATTGAGCGTATTGATGCAGCAAGGAATATTATTCGTCAAATAACAAAATCCTATGCTAACTCAAGTTTTGCTGCTATTTCTTTTGGTGCTTCTACGTCTGTCGATGTTCCATTAACGCCTGATGCTAGAGCAGTTGACAATTGGATAAATACTCTACGAACTGAGCCAACTAGCGTAGCTACTGGAACTAGTCTTGACGCTCCTATAGATCAAACTTTGCTTACTGCAAAAGCTATACATGATGCTCATCCAGATGATACAACAGTTTTGTATGTTTTAAGCGATGGTGAGGAAACAACTCAACGAAAGCGCCGCACATTTTCATCGCTCAGAGCTTATATTACTAACGCATTTGTTATTGGAATAGGCTCATCTAAAGGAGCAAAAATACCTTTGGAAAAAACACAGCTGCAACTTGACGACTACAGCGAAGACAATACCTCTAATCAATGGGTTATTGATCCTGCTACAGGAAATCCTGGAATTTCAAAGCTTGATGAAAAGAATTTGCGAAATATTGCCGATGAGCTTAGCGGCAAGTATATGCACTCATCTTTAAACGTAACATTTGGTGACGAAGCAAAACCAATTCTTTCACACCAATGGAGAATGAACGAGACAGCAAAACCTCGTTTGAGACCTGAACCAATTATTTGGCCGTTTGCAATATTTGCGTCGATACTTTTAATTTGGGAATTAATGTCGTGGTTTATAACTTCAAGGAAATTAGTATGAAGCACATGTCTAGTCGCACAATTATTCGCATTGTTACATTCTTGTTCTTGATTATTGCGATATTCGTAACGTATTTTGCTATCGTAAATTGGAGAGCACAATACGCATATAATGCTGCTACTGATAGCCTTATTTCCAACATAAAATCTTCCAAGAGTATAGATAGCGACAAGAATGTGCTTTTAACTCAGCAACAGCAAACTGATGCGCAATTTGATGATGCTAAATCTCAAGAAATGATACTGCTTCCTCAACTTCGAAATAGTATTGACAAAAATGCTGAATTATCACGAAAGTTAACAGAAAAATTAAAGCAGAATCAAAACAATACTAATAAGCAGCAGAAACCGAAAAAGCATAACAATCATTTTAAAAACGATAATTCTAACAATTCTTCTAAAGATAAAAAGCAGTCAGATTCGTCTAAGCCTCAGTTGGACAATACTCAGCGCAATAAAGTTGAAAACTTGCTAAAACAGAACGATCATGTGGATTCTAAATATTCACAGGACCAAGAAGACCAGCAAGGTTCAGAAAAGACAGAAAAACGTACTAAAACTGATGAAAGCAGCAATAAGCCTTGGTAATTAAATCTTCAACGATTATCTATAAGCGAAGCAATAAGCATTAAATAACCTTTTAACCACATTGAATATTTTTTAGTGACTTTTCATTAATAAACGTGTGTAATAACGATTATGCACACATATTACGAATGGCAATGGCTTATACAGCGCACTCAAGAGTGCGCTCGCTGCGTTATGGCCGAATCTGCAGCGACTGAATTAGAAGATTGGCAAGGGCTTGCAGCCGAACATTTTCGTCATAGTATGAAAGATATTTCCGCACAAGCGTATGCGTTATATAACATTCGCGGAGGAATATAATATGTCTTGGAAAGTTAAGTCCTCTGTTGTAGGCGGAATGAAGCTCAGCGTTTCTGATAGAGAAGCGTATATTAGTTTTTCCAGAAAACTAAACGATACTGCTAAAGAATTGCTTACGCTAAAAAATTTATGGCTTAATGCAGCGATGGTTATTGCCAGTCAAAATTATAGTTTGCAAAAAGAATCAGAAACATATATTAATGATTCTTCGCAATCATTTTTAACTGAAAGCATGTGCAATGAATATGCTAATAAGTGTTATTTAATGTCTCAAAATTTAGAAAATCTTGCTTTTCTTATTGCAAGAGCAAATAATTTGTATGAAGATGCAGAATTTAGTGCAAAAAACGATTTAGACAACAAAATTTCTTTATCAGTTCTTGCATGCCCTATTCTTGCTTTACCTGTTTTATTGTCTGCAGGTCTCGCCGTTAATCAAGATAATAAAAATCATTCAGGTTTCCAAAATCTTGCTAGATGGTCCTATGCAACTAATAGTTTGCAACAAGGAATTATTCGTGGCTTGTCGCAGTACTTTATTTTAAATCCTATTACAGGATCGCAAATATTTATTGCTGGAAATGCTAAAGACCGTATAAGTAAGGGAGAGCGTGAAACCTCATTAAACTTTTTATATAATGCTAAAAAATATTTATTAGAAGCTGTCCCATTTATCTCTAGTGCTATTAGCTATCTAAGCGCGCCTATTAATAACATAAAGCAAGGTAATAATTTACTTCTCACTAAAGTAAATGAGACGTGGAGAAAACCTGGATCTGTTCTTGCTAGACCTGGACGCAATTTGCTTGAAACTTTAGAAAATTTAACAGAACTCGGAAGCGGAAATTTGGGTGTTAGGCCCCCACTTGTTAATCCAGATGCTGCTACTATTGCAATTCAACAGTTTAAGCGTAACGATGGCAGTTCGTCATGGTTAGTGATAATTCCAGGAACTGACGGTAAAGCACACTCTCCTTTTGGTTGGGAACAAAACGCAGAAGTAATGAGTCATAGTTCTTTAGTTAGAAAAGAAGCTGATAGCACTCGAATGGTCGTAGAAGCTATGAAACGTTCTGGCATTAAACCTAACGAACCTGTTGCTTTAGTAGGTCATTCTCAAGGAGGTATTGTTGCTGCAAGCATTGCAAGCGATTACGCTAAGCAATACAACATACAGCATGTTGTTACTGCTGGATCTCCTATTGCAAATCATCCAATTCCTAAGAAAACTTGGGTTACTAGTATTGAGATGGACGATGAGATTGTGCCTTCTTTAGACGGCAAAGAGAATCCTCGCGGAAAAAATTGGGTGACTATTCATGGTCATGCAATTCATGTTAAAGAATCTAAGCGTTCTTTACCTCCTGGAGTCACGCGTTTTTCTGGCAAACAATATTCGACTAAAAAATTCGAAAATGACGGAATATTTGTTAATGACGTTCCAGAAGAAGGAACTTTAACTCATGATTTGCATTACCATACTGCAGCTTATGAAGATGCTCTTCAACTCGGATCTAAAAGTGTGCGCGAGCAAGATCAGCATTTTAACAATATTATTAATGGCAAATTGCAAAGTACTACATTGTGGCAAGGAGTAATGAAAAAATAAAATAATTAATTCTTATTGAGTAAAATTAAGCTAATTCGCAGCATGATGTAACCTTAAAACTATGAAGCTTACCGATATTTCTCCTGCAATAGCTCTGACTCCTCTCGATGGGCGTTATCATAATCAAACATCCGCACTCGTTGAATATTTAAGCGAACCTGCGTTAAATCGCGAGCGCATGCGTGTAGAAGTTGAGTGGATGATTCTTCTCGCAAATGGTTATGAAGCTAATCAATTCCAGCCAATTGTTAAGGGTGTTAATCCTTTAACTGATGAAGAATGCTCATATTTGCGTTCTATTCCTGAAAATTTTGATGCTGAAGGAATCGCTCGTCATGCTGCGCATGAGGCTATTACTCATCACGATGTTAAAGCTGTTGAATACTACATTGACGATGCGTTAGACGAAGCAGAGAATAAGCTTGGTCATGCTACTGAACTTTCAAATTTAAAAACTCTAGTACATTTTTCATGCACGAGTGAAGATATTAATAATCTTTCTATTGCTCGTTGCGTAAAACAAGCTGTTTTAAACGTTTATCGTCCGAATTTAGAAGCGATAGTTGATTATTTAGTTAAGAATGCTAACGAATATAGAGATTTATCTATGCTTTCGTTAACTCATGGCCAGCCTGCTACTCCAACTACTTTGGGTAAGGAATTGGCAGTGTTTGCTTATCGTTTACGTCGTCAACTTCGTCATCTTGATAATCAAGAGTATCTAGGAAAGTTGAATGGCGCTACAGGAACTTTTGGAGCTCATTTAGCTGCTTTCCCAGAAGTTGATTGGATTAGCGTATCTCAAGAGTTTGTTGAAAATAGAATGGGTCTTCAATGGAATCCATTAACAACTCAAATTGAAAGCCATGATTGGCAGGCTGAACTTTATAGCACTGTAAGTCACATAAACCATATTTTGCATAATCTTGCAGTTGACGTGTGGATGTATATTTCTAGGGGCATTTTTGTGCAAGTTCCTGTAAAGGGAGCTACAGGATCTTCTACTATGCCTCATAAGGTTAATCCTATTCGTTTTGAGAACGCTGAAGCTAATCTTGAGATTTCTTGCTCACTGTTTGACACATTGTGTGCAACTCTTACTGAAAGCCGTTGGCAGCGTGATCTTACAGACTCCACTACTCAAAGGAATGTTGGCTCAGCTTTCGGTTATGCTCTTCTTGCTTTGAATAATCTTTTAGGTGGTTTGAATTCTATTCATCCTAATAAAGAATTTATGGCAAAAGAATTAGACGAAAATTGGGAAGTTCTTGGTGAGCCAATTCAAACAGCAATGCGCGCTGAAGAAATTGCTGGTGTGCCTGGTATGGAACGACCATATGAACAAGTAAAAGAATTAATGCGCGGTCACCATATTTCACAAAGTGACGTAGAAGAATTCATTAAATCTCGTAGCTTTGATGCCAATACTGCAGCTCGTTTGCAAGCAATGACACCAGAATCTTACACTGGATTTGCTTCACGATTGGTGGACTTTATTGATTAAGTAGACGGTAAAGCGATGCAATCTAGCATAAATCCAAATCTTGTTATTGAAGATACTCAGCCTAGCTTAGTACGTAGTTGGGCTGATTTGTTGTATGCAATATCATCAGTTGTAATTGGCGTTTTTACTTTGCTGTCGTCAATGTGTTTATCAGCAACAGCTGACGCTATGAAGATTGATGCACGAAATGCTACTCAAATTATAGGATTATCTTTTAATAATCTTTCATTTGTTCTGATACAGCAAGGTCTTACTCTTATTGTTGTTGCAGAAGTTATTGCACACATGGTTTCTGACAGGCGTTGGATTGATACCGCTATTTCTGTTATTACGCTGTTTATAAGTTATGGTTCAGTATGGCTGTTATCTATTGCGATATTTTCTACACACAATATAGCTTTGATTGAATCTTTACAAATGCGGTCTAATAACACTTGGGCTGATTTGCTTCCAGACATGTATGCTGTTCTGGTTGCTTTTCTTACAGTTAGTGGTCCTAGACGCGAATATAAGCATGTAATGTGGGGCTGGAATGCTTTATTCATTGTTACAGCAATACTTCTATTTTCATCTTGGGACTCATACTCTGCTGTTCTTGTATCATACTGCTTAGGAAGAGCAATCGGTACGCTTATTCGCTTCGCAAAAGGCACGCGCAGTAAGGGTGCTTGGGGTGACGATATTGTTCTTGCTTTAAAAAATATTGGCATAGATAATCTTACTCAATTAACTCGCAGAACTCAGCAAGCTGATCATACTGGAGTACTTCGTTCGAGTCTTGATGATGATTTAATTGAAAATTCAAGATTGTATGATGCAACAGATATTCACGGCATACGTTACGTAATTTCAGTATTAGATAATCAAGTTCATCTACCAGGTTATTTAAATCAGTTATGGCAGTGGGTGCGTTTAGTAGATATACCGACTCGTAGAGATCGTTCTGCTAGGCATTCTGTTCATCACCATCTTTCTATGCTTCTTGTTTTGCGAAATATGCATTTGCCAACAGCGAATGTTTATGGAGTAAGCGACAGCGATAAATCTTCAATAATGGTTTTTCATGCTTCTAACGCTCTACTGCCTTGCAATTTGAATACTTTAACTATTGATGATGCAGCAAAATTAATGCGTTATGTAGATGCTGCTAATACTCGCGGTATTACGCATAGACGCATCACTCCTGAAACTATTGCTAGGCTTGAAGACGGAACCCCAGTTATTGCAGGTTGGCAAAATGGCGATGTTGCCAGTGATGATACAAATATTGCACTTGATAAAGTTCAGCTTTTAACGCTTATTGCATCTTGCACAGATATTGACACTGCTCTTAAAGCTGCTATTAACACATGGGGTGCAGAAAAGTTATCTGCACTATTGCCTTTTATGCAGAAAGCAGCTATTCCTGCTTCTACGAGATCTTTGCCATCGTGGAATAAAAAAGTTTTCCAAAATCTTTGCAATAAGCTAACTCAAACAGTTGCTTTACACACAGATGAAGAAGATTATGATACTGTGCGTTTAGCGCGCTTCAATATACGTTTCTTTGTTAGCTTGGTTCTTTCGATTGTTGCTGTTGCTGTTATTGCTACACAGTGGCATCCTCAGGAAGTATTTGCTGCCTTACGTCACGCAGATAATGTAATGGTATTTATGTGCTTTGCTTGCAGCATGTTTGCTTGGGTTGGATCTGCAATTACGCTCGGCTCATTCATGGATGATCAAAAACCTTCTGCACATGTTTTGTTTGCATCTCAAGCAGCTTCTGGTTTCACAGCAGTTTCTATGCCTGCTGGAGTTGGTCCTGCATTTGTAAATATGCAATTATTAAAGAAAAACGGGTACACTTCAGCTCAAGCTACAGCAATTACTAGTGCAGTATGGCTTATTCAAGCATTAATGACCACTTTAGTATTACTTTCTATAGGCGTTTTCACTGGTAAAAATGTGCTTTCTGGAATGATTCCTACTCACATGCTCATTACTTTCATTGGAATAATCACACTTATAGTTTGTGTTTTAATGGTTATTCCGTCCGCTCGTAAAGTAATTCGTAAACATTATTTGCCAATATTATCTGATTACGGCCATCAAATTAAGGAACTTATTTCACATCCTATGCAACTTATTGCAGGCTCTTTTGGTGCTATTGTGCTTGTTTCATGCATTGGATTGGGTTATTGGATTTCTTTGCTTGCATTTGGATATTACGCAAATCCTTGGGAAACAATCTTACTGTTCTTACTTGCTAATGCTGCTGGATCTGCAATACCTACACCAGGCGGCTTGGGTGCTGTTGAAGCTTCTCTTACTTTCGCATTTACATCTGTAGGTGTTCCTCCAACAGTTGCTTTGTCTGCCACTCTTCTGTATAGGCTTATGTTCTACTGGTTGAGAATTCCGTTAGGCGCGTTTGCAATGAAGTGGCTCAGCAATAATGAGCTTATATAAGTGAGATTTACAAACATTTGTGTATTTTTATTAGCAAATATTGTATCTGTTTCAATGCAAGTGCGTTTTAAATAAAAAATAGCAAAAAATAATGAAAAATATTAAGAAAAAAATGCAAAAATGGCTACATTTGTAGGGAAAATGTACTAATATCTAGTATGAACGTGACCTTTGAAGAGAAGGTCCCCTGACACAAAGGATGCTGCATGGCATACAACAAGTCTGATCTCGTTTCTAAGATCGCACAGAAGTCCAACCTGACCAAGGCACAGGCCGAAGCCGCCGTCAACGCATTCCAGGATGTGTTCGTTGAGGCTTTACAGTCCGGTGAAGGTTTGAAGCTTACTGGTCTGTTCTCCGCAGAACGCGTAAAGCGTGCTGAGCGCACTGGCCGCAACCCGCGTACCGGTGAAACCATCAAGATTCCAGCTTCTTACGGTGTACGTATTTCTGCTGGCTCCTTGTTGAAGAAGGCTGTTACCGCCTGAAATTAAGCGTTTTTCGTATTTATTAAATTAAACAAATACTATTTGCGCAAAAACAAAGATGGGCACTCCAAAGCTGGAGTGCCCATCTTTTATAAATCTCCTCGTTCCATTTTTCTCAAACGCGGCTCTGCGCTATCTTTTGCTCCCGTAATGCGGTAAACGTCAAAAACGCCTTCAATCTTACGGATAGCAGCAAGTAGAGTTGCTAAGTGCTGAGGATCTGCCATTTCAAAGGTAAATTGACTTGTTGCAACACGGTCATCGCCTGTAGCAATAGTTCCGGAAAGAATATTTACTCCATGATCTGAAAGAACGCGAGTAACATCCGAAAGAAGATGCTGTCGATCCAATGCTTCAACTTGAACTTTAACCAAGAACAAGCCTTTATCACTAGTCCATTGAACAGGAATAACGCGCTCTGATTGAGTTTTTTGCAAATCGAGCATGTTCTGGCAGTCAGTCCTATGCACAGATACACCTTGGTTTCGTGTTATAAAACCAATAATCGTATCTCCTGGAACTGGCATGCAACATTTTGCAAGCTTTACCCAAACGTCTCCAACGCCCTTAACTGATACTCCCAAAGCGCCGTTAGATTTATGGCTGCGCTCAACATGGCGTAAAGGCAATGCTTCTTGTTCTACTTCTTCTGCAACTTCATCAGCACCAGCATCTTTTACTAAGCGCGAAATAACATTCTGTGTAGAAACTTGACCTTCGCCAATAGCTGCATACAAAGACTCAACGTTAGTAGGCAAATTCAATTCATCGGCAACGCCAATTAATGCCTGCTGAGTCATCAAAGTAGTTAAAGGCAAGTTACGTTTACGCATAGCGCGAGTTAGCTCGTCCTTGCCCTCTTCAATCGCCTCAGAGCGGCGTTCCTTGCTAAACCATTGGCGTATTTTATTTCTAGCACGAGGAGATTTTACAAAACTCAGCCAATCGCGAGATGGTCCAGCTGTATCCGACTTTGAAGTAAGCACCTCTACAGTGTCACCGTTTGAAAGCTTCGTATCAAGAGGAACTAAACGTCCATTTACACGAGCGCCCATCATGCGATGACCAACTTCAGTATGCACAGAATATGCGAAATCAACAGGAGTTGCATCTTGCGGAAGCGCAACAATACTCCCCTTTGGAGTAAAAACATAAACTTCAGAAGCACCAAGATCTTGCTTTAATGAACCTAAGAATTCATCTGAATCTGGGGTCTCACTAGTCCAATCAGCAAGCTGTTGAATCCACTTAAGATTATCTGCTTCGCTAAGCTCTTTTTTGTCATCAATGCTATTTTCGCGTTTTAAATCATCATTATCAGGCTTACTTAAAGCACGACCAGCTTGACCATTAGCTTTGTACTTCCAATGAGCTGCGATACCGAATTCAGCACGCCTATGCATATCCCATGTACGTATTTGAATTTCTACTGGCTTTCCACCAGGACCTACAACTGTAGTGTGTAAGCTTTGGTACATATTCAACTTTGGAGTTGCAATGTAATCCTTAAAACGTCCTGGAACAGGGCTCCATCGAGCATGCACTGCACCTAATGCTGCGTAACAGTCACGAATAGAATCGACTATTATTCTCACGCCAACTAAATCGTAAATATTAGCAAAATCATGACCTCGAACGATCATCTTTTGGTAAATAGAGAAATAATCTTTTGGTCGACCTTTTACTGATGCTTTAACGTGTTGTTCTGCAAGATCTGCATTAATTTCTTCAAGAATTTGTCGTAAATAAACTTCGCGCTGACCTGCTCTACGAGCAACTAAAACAACAATTTCATTATAAATTTTTGGATACAGTACTTTAAAACTCAGCTCTTCAAGTTCAGTTTTAATTGCATTCATGCCTAAACGGTTAGCAAGAGGCGCATATACGTCAAGAGTTTCTCTTGCTTTTTTATGTGAACTTGATGGCTTAACATACCTCCAAGTGCGAGCATTATGCAAACGATCCGCAAGCTTTACTACAAGCACTCGCACATCGCGGCTCATTGCAACAACCATTTTACGAATAGTTTCTGCTTGAGCGCTTTCGCCATATTCCATGTTGGATATTTTTGTAACACCATCTACAAGACCTGCTACAGTATCGCCAAATTCAGCTCGACATTCTTCTAGCGTGTAATCAGTATCTTCTACAGTGTCGTGTAATAATCCTGAAGCAACAACAATTGGTCCCATTCCAAGATCTGCAAGAATTTGAGCTACAGCAAGAGGATGAATAATGTATGGCTCACCAGATTTGCGTCTTTGACCTGTATGCTGCTTTACAGCACGATCATAAGCTCTATGAAGAATGCTCATATCCTCATTAGGATGATGCCATTGGCACATGCTCAATATTGGCAATAATGGATTTCGAGAATCTTCGCTGATTTCACATCCGAGCCTATTGGATCCTTTTACATCCTCTTGAAGTTCACCCATTTGGCACCTCCTGGTACTTTTACTATCCTACCTGCAATTCGCTCAATACACTACAAAAACAAAAAATACATACAATAAATCCGACTCAGTTTTAAAAACCGGTCGGATATTTATAAAAAGATTATTGTACGCCAGTGGAGCCAAAACCTTTATCAGAGCGATCAGATTCAGGTAATTTAGATGCGGGAATAAATTGTGCTTCTACATAACGTTGTATAACCATTTGAGCGATACGATCACCTTTATGGAATTGCACTGTGTTCTCAGGATCTAAATTAATAAGAGGAACCTTAATTTCACCACGATACCCGGCATCAACTGTTCCAGGTGCATTTAGCACAGTCACACCCTGCTTTGCTGCTAAACCAGAACGAGGATGCACTAAAGCAACATAACCTGCAGGTAAAGCTATAGCAACTCCAGTAGGAACAAGCGCTCTCTGGAAAGGACGCAAAGTAAAATCTTGGGTAGTTCTTAAATCGGCACCTGCATCACCTGCATGCGCGTAGCAAAGCGGCTGTAATGTAGATGTTTCATCATCGAGATACTTAATTAATACCTCAACCTGTTCGGGGCCAGTATAGGTCTCGTCGTATGCCATTTAAGCTGCGCACTCCTTGCAAACAGGCTGACCATCAGCATTAGTTTCAGCTAACTGGCTGCGATGCTTAACTAAGAAGCATTCAGAACAAATAAATTCATCGCCTTGCATAGGGATAACAGTTACAGATGCATCTTCGTTACTTAAATCAGCACCTGGTAACTCGTAGTCTTCAGCAATAGCATTTTCATCATCGTCAATGTCGCTGCTTGAATTTTGAGAACCTTTACTCAAAGCTTCCAACGACTCTTCGTCCTCATCTTTGCTACGAGGAGAATCATAATCCTGTGCCATTATGGTCCTTTCGTCTTTAAAGCTACTTACGCGCATAGCATACACGAATGCTACCCCGTATATTACACATTTTTTATTCTAAATAAAATGGTAAAGAATGCAGTGTATGGACTAAAGTATATAAATAGTATTGTTAAAAGCGAAGAAAGTGGTGCATAATGCTTGAAAATCCGCCAAAAGAGGCGAGTTTCGACCATGTTGACGCAGACGGCAATTTGATTTTCATTTGTGAAAACACGCCGTTACGTATTCAAGTGGACGACACGCTGGAACGCGCCATCGCTGATTCACACAAAATTACGAGTAAAAACAGCGATGAACATAACTCAGCAGATGCTGGCACAAATTCTATGCAATCTAATGCAACATTGCCTATTTCGCAAATTCAGGCATTGATTCGCGCAGGAGTTACACCTTCACACGTAGCGCAAAGATACAACGTCAGCGAAACACAAGTTAGGCGTTTTTCTGCAGGCGTTGAAACAGAAAAGCAGTATGCAATTGAGCAGTTCCTTCTAGTACCTGCTCCTAAACAAAGCAATATGCGCACTATTGCAGATTTAATTGAGAGAACGTTAGCTAAAGCACATATTGGCATGGAAACAGTGCAATGGAAAGCAACACGCCGAGGATTAGAGCCATGGCGAATTAGTGCTACTTTCAAAACTGCTACTCGCACTATTAAAGCTGAGTGGACATGGAACATGCATGACAACTCTGTTACGTGCGCGAACCCTTCGTCTAGATTGTTGCTTGGTGAAG
Source organism: Bifidobacterium sp. C0047B3 (assembly GCF_056590535.1). NCBI lineage: Bacteria > Bacillati > Actinomycetota > Actinomycetes > Bifidobacteriales > Bifidobacteriaceae > Bifidobacterium > Bifidobacterium sp. C0047B3. The sequence goes on from NZ_JBWPWH010000001.1 coordinate 555,200, forward strand.
ATGTCAATGCAGCTGATACTTCTAAGCAGTCTCCATATGGTGGAGCTTATAGAGATACTGTGAGCATTAATTTCCCGTTCAACACTGAAGAGCTTCCTGGAAATTCTATTCGTTCTGCCAGAATTGAACGAGCTGTTTCTCAATGGGAACTTAGAAACAGTGACAAACTTGCAGATGCGCAAGTCCAATCTTCGCTCGAAATTCAGGACAATAGTTCTGACATACAGCAAGTATTAGAAAAAGGCTATTCTGAGCGTTCTACTAAAACAAATACGCAATTTAAAGAAGATAACCCTCAACAGCCATCGTTAATACAACCGGATGTTGAATCTAATAATAGAAACGAAACGAATAGCAAAATCGCCAATGAGTCTAAAAAAGCACAAAAATCATTGGCTGCTAAAGTTCAAAATGCTGAAAAAGCAGATATTGCTAGCAAAACTTTGCAAGAAAATACTTCTGAAAGTAATCAAAATTCTGCTAAAAATAATCAAGAAATTAATACTAATAGTCAAGAAAAATCATCTTCTGAGCACAATAAACGTAAAGCTGGAAGAGCAGCGGTACCAAGCTGGGATGAAATATTATTTGGCGAAAGCTAAATAAGAAGTTTAAAAAATAAATTTTTCGCTTATTGACAATACGTGTGGCACTTTTATTAAAATTTTAAGTGCCACACATTTTTATTTGCTAAGTTGCGATTTATAAAAATATTTTTCAATATTAGAAGCAAAAACTCGCTTACACTAAATCTATGAGGCACGGAATATCCATTTCCATGTGAGTCATCGATCCATGCACGCTAGGTAAACTCATAGCTTTATCGGATTGAATGCGAGAATCAACAATTGTGTAAGCTCCACAAGCTTGCACAATAACATCACCAATAACAGCCTCTGCCCTGTTGTTTACTAAACCAAAAATACCATCGTCAATAGCTTGTTTTTTACTGCGTACAATTGCATTAGTTCCAAAATATTCGCGCCAACGGTAAATAATATCTTCAGGATTTGCGTCACTGTTAGCATACAACATTACAGAACGAGGTTCACCGCCAACCATCGATACGCCTTTCATCAGCTCATCATGCTTAGCAATATCAACTCGCTTACTTGGATCAGATTTAATCATCCCATGATCTGCAGTAATAACGATTAATGTTCCAGGAGCACAATTTGCTCGCAAAAGACGCAACTGTTCGTCAATTTGCTCAAAAACAGAAACCCACTGCTGAGAATCCCAACCATAATTATGACCGGTTTTATCAGCGTCACGTAAATACATATAAGTTAAACCTGGAGTTTTACTGCTATTAGCAGCCTTAAGAATGCGAGCTCTAGGAGTTCCAGCAGTAATATAATTTGCTCCACGAAAAGCAGCTTTTGTAAGAGGTGTATTTTCAAACTTTGCTAATCCCACGCTATCTGCACGGACTCCATTAGAAACTAAACTTTCAAATATAGTTGGCTCTTGCTGCAAAACTAGCGGATCAGGTGCATCATTAAATTGGATAAGCTGCGCAAGTTTACCATTTTGAGAATTTTTTTGCGTGTAACCAGTCATGCAAGTAAGACCAGGACATGTGCCTGTTCCAAAAGTAGCCATTGCAGCAACAGTTGTGCTTGGAACGCACGTGCTAATTGGTCGTTGATTTATTGATTCGTTAAGCAAGGATCGTAAATAAGGAGCGTGACCTTTGCGCATAAGAATATTCCAGTATCCTAAACCATCTATTAGCACTACAATTGCAGAATTAGATTTAGGGAAACCAAGACTTTCTCGCAAAGCGTGTGGATCGTTATGAATAGCTGTTTTAACAGGAGCATCTATTGCATCACTTAAAGCTGGAAGAACCGAAGATATATGTAACGCTCCCCCAAGATTTTTTTCATTAAAATCGTAAGAAAAATCTTCATTAACTGCGAAATTAGAAAAATCACCGTACTTAACATTTCCAACGAATTGTAAAAGATCATTTTCAGACGGTATTTCAGCACTCATACTTACTATTGAACCACTTATATTGCATTGAACAAAACGCGAATAACAAATATTTATATAAATAACTAGTCAAATTGCTGAAAAATTCAGCAAAAACATGCTGTTTGTGCATATAAATTGCTAAGATTGATAGCCGTAATGTCATTCAAGGAGTTCTAAATATGCCCTCACGCCATCACTCAACACAGCAAGCTTTCGACCCAAGAAAAGTTAAAGAGCATATTGTTGAAACACCATTGAATGAAGAAATGAGCAAATCCTTCTTGGAATATGCTTATTCAGTTATTTATGCTCGAGCTTTACCGGACGCACGAGACGGAATGAAACCAGTGCAGCGACGCATTGTGTATCAAATGGGCAATATGAATTTGAGTCCTGATCATGCTTATATGAAATCAGCGCGCGTTGTTGGTGAAGTAATGGGTAAACTTCATCCTCACGGTGATTCTGCAATCTATGAGGCAATGGTTCGCCTAGCTCAACCATTTTCACTACGCTTGCCACTTGTTGACGGACACGGTAATTTTGGCTCTCTTGACGACGGTCCAGCAGCTTCTCGATACACCGAAGCGCGTTTAGCTCCTGCATCACTAGGTATGAACGCGGATATCAACGAAGACACAGTTGATTTCGTGCCAAATTACGACAATAAACTAAAAGAACCTACTGTGCTTCCTGCAGCTATTCCAAATCTTTTAGTAAATGGCGCTTCTGGAATTGCTGTAGGCATGGCAACAAATATGGCGACGCATAATCTAGGCGAAGTAGTTGCTGCAGCAAAATATGTTATGAAACATCCTGACGCAACCCTAGATGATCTTATGAAACTAGTTCCAGGACCTGACTGGCCTAGCGGAGGAATTATCATTGGTCGAAGTGGCATTCGCGAAGCTTACGCAACAGGTCGCGGAGCATTCACTACAAGATCTACAACACATATAGAAAATATTACTGCTCGCAAAAAAGCTATTATTGTTACAGAACTTCCGTTTATGGTTGGCCCAGAGCGCGTTTTGGAAAGAATTTCTCAAGGAGTTAAATCAAGAAAATTAGACGGTATTTCAGGTGCTATTGATTTAACAGATCGACATAACGGAACTCGCATTGTTATTGAGATTAAGACAGGCTTTGATCCTAACGCTGTGCTTGCTCAACTTTTTAAGCACACTCCTTTGCAAGAGAGCTTTACTATTAACAATGTTGCACTTGTTGACGGCAGACCTCACACAATGGGCTTGAGAGAGCTATTAGACGTTTGGATTTCTCACCGCAGAACAGTAGTACGCAGACGCAGTGAATTTAGGCGCAAAAAAGCTCAAGAACGCTTACATTTGGTTGACGGCTTGCTTCTTGCACTTCTTGATATTGATGAAGTAATTCAGGTTATTCGTTCATCTGAGGATGCAGATAGTGCAAAAACTAAGTTAATTAAAGTATTTGATCTTGACGAAATTCAAGCACAGTACATTCTTGACTTGCGTCTTCGCAGACTTACTAAAATGAGCCGAATAGAGCTCGAAGCTGAACGCGACGATTTGCTCAAAAAAATTGAAGAACTGAATCAAATATTAAGTTCTGAAGCGAAGCTTGACCACGTAGTAATAGCAGATATGGATTCTGCAGTTAAACAATGGGATACTCCGCGCAGAACAATTTTGCTTGACGAAAATGAAGATGGTAGTTTTACTCCAGTAGCCTCCAGCATAAATAAAAACAGTGAGGATATTGCGATTAAAGCCGTTCAATCAGCAAATAAAATTACTTCAACTCAAGCAGATTTGGCTGCAGCAGCTAATGCAGCTCGTAAAACCGGAGAAGCTGACGCATCTTCTGTTGCAATGCAATTAAGTGACGAACCTTGCGCAGTAGCATTAAGCACGTCCGGGTTAATTGCCAGAACAAGCACTGAAGTGTTAGAACATTGGAATTCGCACAATAACAACGTATTTAACACTCCTTGTAAAACAATGTTTGAAACAACAACGCGTTCAACTTATGCTCTTGTTACTTCATCTGGTCGACTAGTTCTAGCTCATGTTGCAGATTTGCCACAACTTAACTACGAAGAAGGAAAACCTGCACTACTGAGCCACGGAGTAAAAGCACAAGAACTGCTAACTTCCACACAAAGCACTGATCCAGTAAGAGGAGAACATGTAGTTTCAGCAATAGCATTTAATGCCTCACAAGACGCTACTCCACTTGCAATCGGAACACGAAACGGTGTAGTTAAAAGATGGAATTTTGAAGCTCCAACTACCATGGATTCATGGAGCATAATTGATTTGAAAGATGACGACACCGTTATTGCTGCAGCTCCAGCAAAAGACAATGACAGACTTGTGTTCATTAGTAATGATTCATCATTACTTACTTTTGACGCTAAACAAGTTAGACCTCAAGGGCGCACAGCAGGCGGAATGGCAGGCATTCGTTTATCAGAAGGCGCTAAAGTTGCAACCTTCGCAGTAGTGCCAGAAAAATCAATAGAGTGGCATTATGAAGAAGGTGAAAATGGATTATTCTCCGCTTCTGGAACAGTAGTATTCACCGTTGCTGGAGACAGTGAAGCTCTTCCTGGAACAGAAAATGGTTCTGCAAAGATTACTCCATTTGATATGTACCCAACAAAAGGTCGCGCAACTGGCGGCGTGCGCTCGCAAAGATTCCTTAAAGGTCAAGATACGTTAATACACGCATATGTTGGATACTATCCATTGCAAGCAGTTACGGAAGGCGGAAGCAATGTTGAGTTACCTAAGCCAGATATGCGTAGGGACGCTTCTGGAACTGAACTCGTTTCACCAATTGCACATATTGGATAGGATTACAAACAATTTCTAGAAAATTACTAACAATTAGTAATTGATAAGAAAATAGATAATATAAAACTAAAGCTATTAAAAACTAGATAAGTTTTTAAAGAGAAAGGGAAAATATGTTATTTTGCACTAATTGCGGCAGTAGCATGTTAGACGACGCAAAGTTTTGCGAACAATGCGGTACTCCTAACGAAAATTACACAAAGCAATCTGAGGAGCAAGCTAAAGAACAAGTCAATGAGCAAACTAACGAACAAGAAATAAATCAAGTAGAGCAACAAACATATGCGCAAGAGTTGCAAGAAGAAACTAATGAAAGTAATAAAAATCATAAGAAAAAAGGTGCATTCATATCAATTATTTGCGCAATAATCGTTCTAGCTATAGTTGCGACCGCTGGAACAATTTATTACATAACGCAAGTACAGCCAAATTCAGGTATGGTTACAGTTCCAGCAATTAAAGATACAAATGCTCAAGCTGCTGCAACGAATTTACGCTCAAAAGGTTTTAAAGTACAAATTGTTAGGGAACTTAATAAACGCAAAAAAGGTTCCTTTGTTTCATTAAAGGGCATTAAGCCAGGTAGTAAGGTTAAAAATTCCACAAAAATAACAGTTGTGGAATCTCTTGGTCCAGGTATGCCAAAAAACGTTATGGGAAAGACTGTAAACGAAATTACTGACGAAGTAAAAGAAATGGGCTTAAAAGTAGAGGTTCATAAAGTTCCTGCAACTTCAAAGCCTGGTACTGTTGTAGCAACTTACCCAACTCCTGGACATGCTTTTGTTCCTGCTTACGAAGGTGACAATATGCATATTGCTGTTGCTACCCCTATTGCTAGTGAAGACTATGGGAAAGTTGTGCCTGCAGACATATTAGGAAAAGATACGAATACTGCAAAGAATATGCTTAAGAAAGCTGGCATAACTAACTATAAATTAGAACCAAGATTCTCTTCGAAAGATTTCGTTGGCAAGATTACAGGCTCCTACCCTAATTTAGGCGACTTGTATGCCATGAACACTGGCGACATTACAGTGTATTACGGTGTTGATGCAAGTAAAACAAAAGAAGTATTAACTAAAAAAGAGCATTTGGGCGGAATGGAAAATGCTGATGTTCGCGTAACAAAAGGCCTTTCACCAATTGCAGGAGTTTGGTGCAAGAAAGGCGGCGATTGTCTGTACTTCAATGAAGCACCATCGTTTGTTGAAGGTGAATCTACAGTTGTATTAGGAACACGCATTGGCGATTTAATGCATGATGGAACGTCACCTATGATGATAAGTGATGAAAATTATCTTAGTATGAATAATTATTCGCAAGATACATCGGGACTTATTCTGTACGATAAAAAATTACCTGCGTATGACATGATGAAAAATCATTTGCTTTCCGGCGATACTGGCGCAGTAGAATTCTACAAAGGGTTAGATTTGCCATCTTGCGGAAACAATATATTCCCACCATCGACAGGTTCGCGAGTTTGTGTGCATGGTAAAGATATAAACGCAGAAGACAACCCTGAAGAATTTGATGATCAAGGAATGTACACTGGTTCTTCCAAAGATGCTAATACAGGATTAACTTACAAAATGCATGATTTCTTTGTGCTTGTTCCTGTAAATACAAAATTTGATGAACTTGAAAAAAGCGGATACTTTAAAGGCAAAGGCAAAAATAAGCCTGATTTTAGCCGACCATTCATTATGCGAAGGGATTCAAAGCTGTACGATAAAACACAAGTAGCTATTCCTGATGAAATTAGTGGACCTGACAATTATCCGACAAGCCCGTTTGTGCCGACAAAAAAGAGCAAGACAGTGCCTTTCGCGCCAGCTCCGGATGACAGCAACGTTTACTACAAGCTTGAAGAACCTATTAACTGGTCATTGTTTGATATTATAAAAACCTTTAATTAGTGCTTTTAGCTGCAGTATTTGGCAATTTAGTCGGCTTGCTGCAAAATCGTGCTAAATAATTGTGCTACTGGTTCTCGTGGTTCTCGTGGTTTTCACGAGAACCACGTTTTTTTATGCGAATCATGATTCTTTATGTCATGTTCGTTTGATTTTCACAAGACGCATTAGACAATAACAAAGTTAAATGCAAAACTTAACTAATCTACTTGTTATTCCTACGTTTTGTTAATTTGATAATTATGATGGAGCATATAATTTCTTTAGGATTTTTGGTTTTCAGAATGAAGATAAAGACGCTACGACTAAATTCATGGAAAAAGAAAAAGACTATGAAGCGTCTGTATATAAACGTACGGGAGCACGCCTTAAGAAATTACCTGTTAGCCAATTAACTGGTCAAATTAAATGCCAGTATAGCATTCAAAACACTGATGATGACTGGATTGCTTGCGAAGCTCCATTTAGAATGGCCGGTGCCTCAGATAAAGGAACGTTTACATATGATGCTATTTTAAGGCTTAACTACCAGGTAAACCATGACCAATCAGTAAGCAATCGTCGTATTCTAATTGTTGGTTATGCCACAACAAATTAAATAAAAAAAATATTCAAAAAATAGCGTTTTTTGAGCCAGCCCTCGATAGATATTAGTTGAGAATACTATTCGTATCTATCAAAAGGCTGGCTTTTTTATGAAAAAACGAAAAATAATACCCCATGCTTTTCCTAAGGCTTTAGCAAAAAGCGGTATTGTAAGGGTGCAAAATTATAACAAAATCAGGTATCGATTTTGGAACAATCGAAGTCGTCAGCGTTATCAACAATTATTGAACGCTTTTCAAGCTCGCATCCGAAATTACTTCAGGACATGAATTATCATAATCTTTAGATTCATGTATCTCATCAAGCAAATCTTGCACCAAATATCCGTCACTCATGCAATGCATATCCGAAATACCGTTGCGCATTAAATCGTAAGTAACTGAATGATAAAACACGTCAAGCGCCTGCTCATAACTCAACCCAGCACGCTCAGCTAAAAGACTTACAACCCTCGCATACTTCTTTTGCAACAAAACAGGATTCGCCTTCAAAATCCATCACTCCCCTAAAAACTTGCCACTTACACACTCGCTTTTTACGTATGTAAGACACAAATCAATAGCTTTTTGACTTCTAAAACAAATTTGGTTATTAGGCTTTTCATACTTTAGCCTACCCAAAGCTTCAGCTTTAGTAATAAGATTATCAAAAAACAATTCAAGAGTGTTATAAACTTTATCGTTCGCAACACCGCCAATTACCACGTCAAAACTACTTGAGTCATTCCCGGAACGAGCATTAAGTATGAAATTAAGCCATTCTTCAGAATATGAATCAAACTTAAGCACAGATAATTTATTAAGCGCATCCTCATAAAAATCATAAGAAGAAACAAAAGCATCTTTGCCCTTGCGAATAAATTTCTTCGCCCAATTATCAGCCTGACTGCGTATTGAAGTAGTGTAAAAACCTGCACCGAAATCAACATCTTTACGCGAATGCAATATGTCCGGAAATTCAACAGGCATAAAAGAACCATGATAAACAATCATACTTCCACACCTTTTTCTCGCATGAAAGAAATAATATCGTTTGTAATATACTCTTTTCCTTGAGTATGCAAAACATCATATGACGGAACAATATAAGACATAAGAATATTACTTTTCTTAGTCAAAGCATCATACGTATCACGAGGGTTTTGATTAAGCTTCTTAGCAACATTTTCAATACAAAATATTGCAAAATCAAGCTTATCTTTGTCAAAGCTCGCTTGTTTATTATCAATCACAACCCCTCCTTTTGTAAAAACATTATTAGAAATACATCTACTAGATAATGCGTATACAACAAGTCCTAACACACCTAACACAAGTCTACATCAAAAAATATAAGTAAGGCTTCTGCTTAGTGTATTAAACATAAAGTTTCAACAAACTCAGCAAAACTTAAATTATTCGACAATTACTTATTTTCTTAGTAGAATGAGCGCACCTGAGAAGATAAGTAAGGATTTTGTTGAACAGTATGATAGCATTGTATTTGAATTGCGGTGGACGTCTTCGGACTAAACCTAGAAGAATCTGATGCGTCGGATTCTTCTTTTTCTTTTATGGGGTTATGAGTTATAAGACTTATAACCCCAAATATTTTTTCATCTTATGGTTCTTACCGATTGTTTCCAACCATTTATAACTAGTTTCTGCGCTTGCGCGTTGCAGCAAATGATTCAGCAAGTCCGGCGAGACCTGTGAAAAGCGAGGCAATTGCGGAAGCGAAAATTGAGGTTGTGGTTGAGCCAGTTTGTGGAAGACGTTTAACAACTCGCTCAGCTTCTGGTTGTTCCGGTTGTTCCGGTTGCGAAGGAGCTGGAGCAAACTCAGGTTCTGGCTCTGCTTCTGGTTCAGGCTCAGTCTCAGGCATTGGAGTTGGCATTGGTTCAGGTTCAGGCTTAGGAGTTGGCGGCGTTGGTTTCTTTTTCAACACAAAAGTAACAGATTCTTGAACCGCAACATCACCAGTTTGAAGTCCAATATTAATATCTGCACTGCTCTTAGAAGACTGATCTGTTGATTCAACAACCCACTCATACCCATCTGGCGCTTTAACATTTGGTTTTACAGTATAATGTCCTGGCAGCAAATACACGACACCCTTAGATAAATAACCAGTAGGCAAAGAACCAGTAGAGCTCTGTATGAAATGAGTATCTTGAGACTTCATCATTGCAACTAAATCATCTTTACTACTTGCAACAATATCACCACTTGCAGCAGCAAATTGATCACCAATTTGAGCATTCTTAGAATTTAAAAGCCCATACGTTGCACCTGACTCAAACGTTCCATCAATTTTCTTATATTTCACGACCAGCTGCGTAGGAATTGCCCTAAAAGTCACATAATAATGCTTTGTTGTTACTTGATTATCATCCGTATCTCGAACAATACCATAGTCGTAGTTGCCAAAATCACCTGTATTATCCGCAGTAAATTCTCCCCCTTTAGGAGTATCAATATCATTACTGTAATAAATATAACCAGGGATATTAGTATTTTTAAGCTCTTCCATAGTTGGGCGCTTAATAGAATCTTTCTTGGGATCTCCTTCGTAGCTTAGGAGAGGCGTATACATATTTCTGACAACCTGATTATTACCAAACCTCACGCCGGCAATATTTTTAATCTCAGACAAGTCAGATAAATCCAACTTGGTAAACGGTTTAGTAGAGAACCTATCAGTTTCACCAGAACTGCGTTGAGAAAGTTCACCATTCCCTTCAATGTTTGCTACTTTGCGATATTGCAAATCATCAACAAAATGGAATTGCGCGCCACATTCTGGTATAAAAGCAATATATCCGAAAGCTCCAGATGAGTCTTCATGATTAAATCCTTCATAACCCAAAATAGCTTCATTAGCGTTGTTGCCCTCCATAACAACATGGATAAACGTTTGGTTTTTTCTCATATAAACTTTAATATTCGTCTTATCAGCCAAATTGGATCCAACAAGCTTCCCATTTACCTCAAGCTTGTATGGAATCTTACCGTCAGGAGCTTTATTAAGGTCAAGATTTACTGATCCATCTGGATTTTTTAGCTCACGGGATGATCTATATGAATAAAATTGACCATCACCGGTATATACACTTTCTTTATCAACACGCGGTAAAAATATGAAAATATCAATTCTTCCAAGCCTGCCACTATACGTATTAATAAATCCATCAATACTTTTAGTATCACCAGATGCTTGACCATTCTCTACAGAAAACTTCTTTCCATAAGCCGTATAAAAAATCTTTTGAATAAAAGACAGAGGTCTAACAGATTTCGTTTTATCCTGCAGCTCTTTTACTTCAGCCGGTGTAATTACATTAGGGAACGGATTTGTTACATCCTTATCATTACTAAAATCGTATATGCCTTCTTTATTAGGCTTAACTTCGCTTTTCTTATCGTCATTATTTGTAGAGTCTGCTGCCGCTTTATCATCTTTTGCTGCAGGATTTTCGTTTACAGAACCAGTTGCACCTTTGACATCTTTGTCTTCTTCATCGCCGTTTGCTTTTTTATCTTCTGATACTTCTTTTGTAGATTTAGCTGACTTGTATACAGCTACTTTGCTTTTCTTTACATCAGCCGAATCGTTTGCAGAACTATTATCTTTGACATTATTATTTACAGCATCATTCTTATGAATATTAGCATTATTAGAATTTATATTATTTTTCGAAGTATCAACATTCTGAAAGTTAGCATCATCCTTTGCTTTATCAGGATTTTTAGCGAAAGGATACCCCCCCCCCCGTCAGAAAATCCCGGATTCACAACTTTAGAATTAGCATTCACAACAGCATCAGCCGCAGTTGTAACACTCTCAGCAGCATTCGCACTCTGTGTAACACAAAAAGCGCAAGCAGCTGTAGCAATACTCATCATCGTCGTCGACAATACAAGCACAGTTCTCTTATTCATTTTTCCCTCGTAAAATAAACAAATTTAAAAAAAACTTACAAAATAAAAACCACACAGCTGCAATCTCATCCTAAGAATGCAACCACACAAACTAATATACCATAATTCAATATAATGTATATACAAAATTATGAAAACTTACACTTAATCGCGCACGCAAATACTTTCACGCTCAACTTTCGCAAGTTTGAAGCAAACGCACATGCATAAAAGTAATCAAAACACATAGTAAGAAATCTGCTTACAAAACGACCAACCGTAATACCAGTCTCTTGATGTATGATTTCTAGTAGTGTTAGAAGGAGGGGATTTATGCTAACAATTTATGAGTTGATGGAATACTTAAAGAATACGCATCACATTGATATTGATCCAAAATCACAATTGCAATCTTTGCGCAATATTGGTTATTATCATGGCTTCAAGGGGTATAGGTTTGTGCGCGAAGATGCTAATCGTATCAGGTTCTCTTCTTTCGATGAGGTCGTTGCATTAAATGATTTTGACATGAGATTAAAAACGATTTTATATCCTGCTGTTATGTTCATTGAAAATGCGTTGAAAAGCTACGTGATAGAAGCGTTATTAAATGATTGTAAGTCTGAAAATTTCGATGATATTTACAATAAGTCGTTAACGGCTTACAAATCGCATAAATCAGGTTCTAGCGCATATAAAAATGCTTATATTAGAAGAATGAATCTTAAGGGCAGAATAAATTCAGCACTAATAAGAGATTACAGTAAAAGAAGCGTTGTTGCACATTTTTTTGATAATGATAAATCTATACCGGTGTGGGCAATATTTGAGACTTTAACTTTAGGCGAATTTGGAATGTTGTATGAGTGTGCGAACATTAAGGTTAAAAAATGTGTTTCAACTATTATGAGTTTGCCGACTAATTTAGATTCAGATGGCATGATTACGAGATTTCTTATTTATGCTATTAAGGATTTGAGGAATGCTATAGCTCATAATAATGTTATTTTTGATACTCGATTTAAAACTGGAAAAGTAGATAATAGGTTATCAATACTTCTTAAAACTGAAATGAAAATTGATAATATTGATTTTAAATACATGGATGCTTATGTTACTATTATTACTTATTTTCTTAGTAAAATGGGCGCACCTGAGAAAATGCGTAAGGATTTTGTTGAACAGTATGATAGCGAAACAGAACGTTTGAGAAAAAAGCTGCCTGTGAACATATGTAGTAAGATACTTGGAACTCAGCATAAGTCTAATATGAAATTACTTAAGTGTTTTATGAAAAAATAGTAAAATTCGTTGCACAATTTTACTTGTATGATAGCATTGTAATTGAATTGCGGTGGACGTCTTCGGACTAAACCTGGAAGAATCTGATGCGTCGGGTTCTTCTTTTTTCTTTTATGGGGTTATAAGTTGTAAGACTTATAACCCCAAATATTTCATCTTATGATTCTTACTAATCACTGCCAACCATTTATAGGGTAAGCGGCTACAAAAAGCGCATTTACAAATACCAGATGATAAAAGCGCTCAAATAATACCCCCCCCCCAATATTATTGAATCGTTTATATGCGAGAGACAATACACGTGACATATAACTAGAACATCGCGTTAATTTGAGCAGAAGGACACAAACATGGAAAATAACAACCTACCTAACAATAAGCAGGCAGAAGATTTGGATAAAATGCTTGCTGGCACTACTGAAGAAAGTGCAGACTATGATACTACGCAAATCGTAGAAGGCGCGGATAAATCCACTAAAACACGCAATACTCGCATTATTGCAGGCTGCATTATTGGCGTGATTCTACTAGCCTTGCTGGGCGGTCTTATTTGGTGGTATCAAGCCTCTAATAAGCCACAATTTAGCAATGCTCAGCGCAACGTGTCTGCTCAAAATTTGTCAAAAAAGAAAGTTGACGAGAAAAGCAATAAAGCTCGCGAATTGGCTGATTTTTACCGAACTAACGGCAAAATCGACATTCAACCATATTATTTTAAGCCACGTAGCGAAATGACCGCCGATAATAAGGCTGATGCTCTAAAACGAGCAAAATTAGCATTCGACGAAAGCTTAAAAGCTGCATTCCCTAGTAAAAACGCGTATTTGACTCAAGATTACGTGGCTGGCACGGTTTATGACGATTATCAGCGTCTTTTGAACCCTGTTTACGGCGGCTGGAACGATTTTTATACCAAAGGCGACACGTTCAACGACAGTGCAAAATATGATATTCTCTTTAACAGTGGCATGTATGAAATGTTTGCGCCTGAATATCACACTGAACGCAAAGCAAATGTTATTTTTAGGATTTTCGGTTTTCGCAATGTAGACAAAGAAGCAACAAATAAGTTAATGGAAAAGACAAAAGATTATACGGTGAATGTATATATGCACGAGTTGCCACATACTAAGGGGTTACCTGTTAGCTCATTAACCGGCCCAATTAAATGCGAGTATAGAATTCAAAACACTGATAACGACTGGATTGAATGTAAAGCACCATTTAGAATGGCCGTCGTTAGAGCTGACCGCACAGCTACAAATGATGGTGTTGTTAGGCTTCATTACACAGTAAATCACGACCAATCAATAAGCAAGCGTCGTATTCTTATTGATGGAATTGGGCGATATATAAATTAAATAAAAAAATATTCAAAAAATAGCGTTTTTTGAGCCAGCCCTCGATAGATATTAGTTGAGAATACTATTCGTATCTATCAAAAGGCTGGCTTTTTTATGAAAAAACGAAAAATAATACCAAAAACAAGCCAAGAACATTTATATGGCTAATAAATTTTATTCTAAAATGCATGTGCAATTATTTATGCATCAATAGATGCGTTTTTCTTGATAAAAATGCTTATTTTTTTGTATCATAAATTAAGTTCATGTAAATGTTAATTAGTCCTAAAAAATGAGTATAAATGCGTGCAAATAAAACATTTTGCGAAGAGTGCAGGGATGAAGTTGAGTACTCAACAAAATCCGTTCCAATGACTGCATCTATTAAAGGAAAACAATATTCCTACACTGGCACAGAAGCACACTGCAAAGATTGCGGTTCTGCTGTATATGTACCCGAAATTATTGACGCGAATCTTCGAGCATTGTATGACGTGTATCGTAAAGAAAACAATATTATTCCACTTGACGAAATCAAGAAAATCCCTGCTAAATACTCAATAGGTAAACGTCCACTTTCGCTGCTACTTGGCTGGGGCGAGCAAACATTTTCTAGGTTTGCAGACGGAGATATCCCCTCAAAACAATATTCTGACATTTTGCAACACATTTATAATGATCCGGAATATTACTTGCACTTGTTAATCAGCAATAAGAACAATCTGAAATCCTCACTTAGCTACGAAAAAAGCTACAAGGCAACTCAAAAACTATTGCTTAAGTCCAACAATTCTTCAAGCAATAACGACTCTATTAACACAGATTCAAGCAACAAAATAAACGATGTAATACAATACTTGCTCGTAAAATGCGAGGACATTACTCCCCTTGCTTTGCAAAAATCATTGTACTACATACAAGGTTTTTACTTTGCATTCTATAAATCGTTCTTATTTACCGATGATTGTCAAGCATGGGTTCATGGACCCGTGTATAAAGACGTCTATTTGCGCTATAAAGACTACACTTTTACACCAATCGATTCGCCAACAACAGAAATATCAGGAATTAAATCATCAGGAAAATTAGCTGATTACAAATACGCTCAAAAAAGCGACATCACGAGACTTACAGCAGAACTAACAACTACACTATCTGCTACTGAAAAAGCAGTATGCGATAGTGTGATTGAAAATCTTTGCTGCTACAGCGGTAAAGAACTTGAACGATTCACACACACTGAAAAACCATGGGTGCTAACACGAGGAAATCTTAACGAAAACGAATCATCAAATAAAATAATCAGCAAAAACATTATTGGTGATTATTTTAGCGAAATAAAAACAAAATTTAACATGATAAATCCCAACGACATTAGCCAGTACGCACAATACATGTTTTCAAGCAAGTAACACTATAAATAAGAATTTTCCCCTGCTGATATGAACACAACAGGGGAAAATTACTAACAATTGTGCAAAACATTCACAGCACAAAGTCTAGTTTCTGCGCTTGCGCGTTGCAGCAAATGATTTAGCAAAGCCAGCGAGCCCAGCGAAAAGCGAGGCAATTGCGGAAGCGAGAACTGGTGTTGTGGTTGAGCCAGTTTGTGGAAGACGCTCAACAACGCGCTTAGCTTCTGGTTGCTCCGGTTGTTCCAATTGCTCTGGTTGCGAAGGAGCTGGAGCAAACTCAGGTTCTGGCTCTGCTTCTAGTTCAGGCTCAGTCTCAGGAATTGGAGTTGGCGTTGGCGTTGGTTTCGGCTTAGGAGTTGGCGTCTTAGATGTATACGAGCTATACACCGAAATACTTCCACTCACAGGAGTATCACCAGTAAACTGAGTACCTTGACCATCTTTCTCAGTAAACCAACCGTTAAAAGTAAACCCAGGCTTTGAAGGATCAGCTGGCATTGACTCAGTAGTCCACTCATCTCCATTAATAGACTTGTTTTCCTCCACTTGCACAGTTGCATACGTTTTATCTTCGTCAATAAAAGTTACTTTATAACCAGCAGCTTCCCACTTCGGGAACACAACGAAAGTGCGGCTTGTTAAACCATATTGAGATCCACATTTATCACTATAAACGTTAACACCCTTATTATCTCTAATAATCGCAAACAAATAAGGATAGTCAATAAACGGCTTAATACCAAAATCAGAATACGCATCAGTTGTACTATTAATGACCTTTTTTTGTCATCAAACATACGGTCAAATGACGTATAAGGTTTTCCATTTTTCTTTTTAGCAACATAGAATTGCCAGCCAGCAAACTTGTAACCCACTTTTGTAGGATTAGTTGTCGGGAATTGAATAGCGTTGTCTTTCACACGTAAACGCGCAAAAATATTGTCATTATTGTACTTGAAACTCCAGTTTCCCTTGGATATAAACTCACCATTAGCATCTTTAGGCTGAGTATATGAGAAGCACTTGCTTGCCACAGACTCATCCTTCGCATACACAATCTCAAGAACATCTAAACGAATACACTTTTCTTGCAAATCCTTATTTTTCCCTTTACTTGGCTCCCAAGTAAAGCTATAAATGTCAGGCGTAAACTCTTTACCATCATTAGTACCAGCATTATAAGTTACAAAATAAGGACTTGGAATAGTAGTGTTTACAACAGAAACTGTGTAAGTGTGACTAGAATCAAAATTACCTAAACTAACAGATGTTGTAATAGAATCTTTAGGAATGCTACTTTTCTTTGTTACAACTGTACCATCATTATTATCAGTGATTTTATACTCTATACCTTCAAACTCAGTTTCAACATCTTTTCCATCACTTTTACGGCTAGTCCCCCAGTCCCAGTTTGTTGAAACTTCTCCAAAGTCAGAATTAGCTTTAACGAGTCTGCTATTATTTTTATTAGCATACTCATCATTCATTTCTCCCCACTGGAACATAATTTTAAGCTCAGTTGTTTGTGTTTGAGGTTTAGGAGTTGGATTAACAACTGGCTTACCGCTAGCAAAAAGCGCTTGATTAAAAATCGTTGGAGAAACTGAGTTTTCACTAACTTTAGACTTTGAATTAATATTTGATTCAACTTTTGTATCAGTATTTGCAACAGAATCTACATTAGATTTAGCAGTAGTCTTAACGAAAGTGTTTACATTAGTATTTGTATCAAGCTTTGAATCAGACTTTACATCGCTCTTATCTTCAAGCTTGGATTCAGTTTTTGCATTAGAATTTGGTTTCGAATTCGTTTCAAGTTTTATATTATCTTTATCAGAAGAATCAGAAGACTTTATGCCATTTGTCTCAGAAGAATTGGTTTCTTGAGAAGAAATATTTTCAATTGGGGGGGGGGGTAGTGACTTTTGCAGTAGAAACACCCGAAATAGTAGAAGTGGAAACCTCAGCAGCACTCGCACTCTGCGCAACGCAAAAAGCGCAAGCAGCTGTAGCAATACTCATCATCGTCGTCGACAATACAAGCACAGTTCTCTTATTCATTTTTCCCTCTTATAAAATAAACAAATTTAAAAAACTTATAAAAATAACACAGCTGCAATCTCATCCTAAGAATGCAACCTCACTAACCAGTATACCATAATTCAATATAATGTATATACAAAATTATGAAAGCTTACACTTAATCGCGCACGCAAATGCTTTCACACACGAGTTGCGCAAGTTCGAAGCAAACGCACATGCATAAAAGTCATTACAGCGAGAAGAATAAGCAAATAAGCTGGAAGCAGGATCATGGAAACATTCTGCGCAATTATTCCAAAAATAGCAGGCATTACCATAGATCCAATATATGCGCTTGCCATTTGCATTCCAACAATCGCTTGAGACTTATCAGCACCAAAATAATGCGGAGTTGAATGAATAATACATGGGTAAACTGGAGCGCATCCTAGTCCAATAATTACAAATCCTGCAATAAGCTCAATATGATTCGGCAAAGGCAGCAACAATACTAAAATGCCAACAAGCATCACGCACTGACCAATACGAATCATTGTTGCATCGTTAAAACACATAGTAAGAAATCCGCTTACAAAACGGCCAACCGTAATGCCAACATAAAACAAGCTTGCCCAACCGGCTGCAACAACGCTACTAACTCCCCCATGCAAAACCATGTAACTACTAGCCCATAATCCTGCAGTTTGTTCTAAAGCACAATAGCAAAAGAACATAATAAGAATATTTTTCGCTCCTGGAATGCGCAAAACTTCCTTATAAGATAGCATCCCAGAAGATTGTTTCTTTACCTCAGTAAGATTATGCGGCTCTGCCTTTTTATTATTATTTTTCCACAGCGGCAAACTTATGAATAACACAAGAGTGAGAGCAATTTGTATAACAGCAATATACTGGTAGCCTGCAGGCCAACGCTGACCGTGAGAAAGTGCGAAACCCATAACGTAGGGGCCTGCTGAAGCTCCAATTCCCCACATGCAGTGAAGCCAGCTCATGTGCCAGCTTTCATAATGCACTGCAACGTAATTATTAAGAGCTGCGTCCACTCCTCCAGCACCCAAACCGTATGGTATCGCTAGAAAAATAAGCACAAGATAATTCGGAGCAAAAGAAAAACCTAGTAACGCTAAAGCTGTTAAAGCAACTGAAATAAGCGTAACTTTCCCAGGACCAAACTTATGCGTAAGCCTATTAGATAGCAGCGCAGAAACAATTGTTCCTGCAGAAATAACCATTGATATTCCACCAGCCCAAGAAATTTGCGCACCAACATCGTGACTCATAGTAGGCCACGCAGCTCCAAGAAGAGCATCCGGCAAACCCAAGCTTATAAAAGCAAGATAAATAACAGCAAGAAGAAGGTTAATCATAAAAATTCCCTAACCTCAGTACTTCATATTTCTAACGCAAACACGCCATCATAAAGCAATGCAAACAACATGCCGATATCAGGTATCGATTTTGGAACGATCGAAGTCGTCTGCGTTATCAACAATGAACTGCTTGCGCGGAGGAACATCATCGCCCATCAGCAAATCGAATACTTCACTCGCTTGCTGAGCATCTTCCATACGAATCCTTCGAAGCATACGGGTTCTAGGATCCATGGTTGTGTCTGCAAGCTGATCCGCATCCATCTCACCCAAGCCCTTGTAGCGCTGAATATCGCTGTTAAAATCAATGCCCTTAGCTTGCAAATCGTTGAGCTTTCCAGCCAATTCGTCGTCTGAGTAAGTATAAATATACTCGCCCTTGTGCTTTCCAGCGAGCGCAATCCTGTGAAGAGGTGGCACTGCAGCATAAACATGACCGTGCTCAATAAGCGGACGCATATAACGATAGAACAGCGTTAGAAGCAAAATACGAATATGCGCGCCGTCAACATCAGCATCTGTCATCATAACAATCTTGTTATAACGTGCTTGTGAAATATCAAAACTTGCGCCCGATCCTGCTCCAACAACTTGAATAATTGCAGCGCACTCTTTGTTGGAAAGCATTTGTGCAAGACTTGCTTTTTGCACGTTCAAAATCTTACCGCGAATTGGAAGAAGCGCTTGGAAAGCAGAATTTCGAGCAGCTTTTGCAGTACCAAGTGCAGAATCACCCTCGACGATGAAAAGTTCTGCAACATCGTCGTTTCCAGGCTGGCAGTCAGAAAGTTTCGGCGGCATTGAAGCAGACTCAAGAGCATTCTTTCTGCGCGTAACTTCCTTAGTTTTACGCGCCTGAATACGCGCATGCATTTCGGAAACGATTTTTTCCAAAACCCTAGCAGACTGCTCTTTGAATCCTCTCTTAGAACCGGTAATCATCTCACCGAATTGAGCATCAGTCATTTTAGTAACGATTGGCTTAACTTGAGCGGTTCCAAGAACATCCTTAGTTTGACCTTGGAATTGAGGCTCAGCAATGCGAACAGTTACGACTGCTACCAATCCTGCTGTAATATCATCGCGCTCAATTTTCGTATTCGAATCTTTAAGATTTACTTTTAGTTTGCGCGCGTTGTCTTCAACAGCTTTACGAATTTGCTTAGTCAATCCTTGCAAGAATCCGTCAACGTGCATACCTCCGCCAGGAGTTTCAACAACGTTTACGAAACTAATAATCGTTGAATCGTAGCCGTTTACCCAACGCATTGCAATGTCAACGCCGCATTTTCGAGTTACTTGTTGAGCGTGTAAATCTCCAGCAGAATCAACAGCTTGTGTTTCTTCTACATACGTATCTTCGCCAGAAATGCGCCAAATATCCGATACTGCTTCACCTTTTGAAAGAAAATCAACGAAATCTTTAACGCCACCATTATGCAAAAATTCAACTACTCGAGGATGATGCTTATTTTGCATTGAGTTAGCAGACTGAGCATTTGCAACAGATTGTGCAAATGATTCTTCAGATTCAGCATCTTCAGTCTCATCTTCAGTCTCATCTTCATTCGCGATATTTTCAGTCTTATCTTCAGAATCATCTTCATCTTCTAATGTTGTTTCAGATTCTAATTCTTCAAATTCAGACACAGAGTTATCGCTATTATCAGACTGGTTTTCAAGAAGATTATCTTCTGCAACATTATCTTCTATAGCATTGTCTTCTGGAGAATCAATTTCTTCAATATTTGCAGATTCACCTTCAGGAACATGCTCGTCAATAACAGTAATTTTTAAACCTGGAACCAGGAAACTTGTTTGACGCACGCGAGCAATAAGCTGCTCATAGCTGAAATGTGCAGTTGAGTTAAAAATTTCTGGATCCGCCCAGTAGCGTACACGAGTTCCGGTAGTTTTTGGCGAAACAGTGCCAATAATTTCAAGCTCAGTAGGCTTATTTTTGCGCGTGCGCTTAAACGGAGAAGCAGGAGATGGATGCTCTGGATCTGCATCAGAATAAACACCAGGATGTCCCTGATGGAACGCCATATGATGCGTTTTGCCATCTCTGTCAACTTCAACATCTAAACGCAAACTTAAAGCGTTTACAACAGAAGAGCCAACGCCATGTAAACCGCCTGCAGCATTATAAGAAGCGTTACCAAACTTTGCTCCAGCATGAAGCTTAGTTAAAACAACTTCAACACCAGTGAGCTTTGTTTTTGGCTCAACATCTACTGGAATACCACGACCGTTATCTGCAACTTCAATAGATCCATCGTCGTGAAGAGTAACAACAATATGGTCGCAAGCTCCAGCTAAAGCTTCGTCAACCGCGTTGTCAATAATCTCCCAAAGGCAATGCATTAAACCTTGACTATCAGTAGTGCCAATATACATGCCTGGACGCTTACGAACTGCGTCTAAGCCTTCAAGCACAGTCAAGCTATCAGCATCATACTGCTCTTTATGAGAGACCACTTCTACCCCTTGCACTTATTAAACGTACAACCGATTATTTTAAGCAATAAGTGTCGTATTATCGCAAAAGCAACAATACGACACTTTAGAATATAACTTCACACAATCACTGATCTAAGAAGTCACGCAAAGTTTGCGATCTAGAAGGATGACGCAGCTTAGACATTGTTTTAGACTCAATTTGACGAATACGTTCACGAGTAACACCGTAAACGCGACCAATATCGTCTAAAGTCTTTGGCTGACCATCTTCCAAGCCATAGCGCATCTTAATAACTCCAGCCTCTCTAGGAGCCAAAGTTTCCAAAACTTGCCTAAACTGTTCTTGAAGGAGTGAGAATGCAACAGCATCAGACGGTGCGATTGCATCAGTATCTTCAATCAAATCGCCGAACTCAGAATCGCCATCCTCACCCAAAGGAGTGTGCAAAGAAATTGGCTCACGGCCATATTTCTGTACTTCTTGCACCTTCTCAACAGGCATATCAAGCTCGCGTGCAAGCTCATCTGGCGTAGGCTCGCGACCTAAATCTTGAAGCATTTGACGCTGAACCCTAGAAAGCTTATTAATAACTTCAACCATATGCACTGGAACTCGAATAGTACGAGCCTGATCTGCCATAGCACGCGTAATAGCCTGGCGAATCCACCAAGTTGCGTAGGTTGAGAACTTAAAGCCCTTCTTCCAGTCGAACTTTTCAACTGCACGAATCAAACCGAGATTACCTTCCTGAATTAAATCAAGGAAAAGCATGCCTCGACCGGTATAACGCTTTGCAAGAGAAACAACAAGACGCAAGTTTGCTTCAAGAAGATGATCTTTAGCTTTCTTACCATCTGCTGCAGCCCACTTAAGCTCACGCTTACGCTTAAACTCCATTTGATCAATTTGCGTATCAAGCAAATGCTGAGCATACAATCCAGCTTCAATACGCTCTGACAAATCAACTTCTTGCTCAGCATTAAGCAAGCTCACGCGACCAATCTGCTTTAAATAATCCTTAACAGGATCTGCAGTAGCGCCTGTAGCAATTACACGACGTTTAGGATTACCAGATGGAGTTAGATTATCGTCATCGTCATCATCACGTACAACAAATGCGCCTTTTGCTTGTGGCACTTGCGGAGCATCATGCTTAATTTCGTCGTGATCCTCAATGTCATCAAGATCTTCAGACTCTTCATCATCAAGATCATCTGTAACGTCAATATCGCTTAAATCGTCAACATCAGATATATCTTCTGGCTGAATATCGTCTAAATCATCAAGATTCAAATGTTCATCATCAACATCAAGATGTGGATCGTTATCTAAAGGATCGTCAATAGATAATTGATCTTGAGATTCAATGTCTACGCTATCCTCGGTTTCGTCATGTTCAGCATCAGACAATACTGATTCAGTATCAATCTTGTTGTCTTCAGTTTTCTTTGAGCGAGAACTGCGCGTCTTGCTATCAGCTGACGAAGTTCGAGTACTGGTTTTACGCGCAGCGCTAGCCTTGCGAGTTTTTACAGGCTTAGTATCATCTTGCATTTCGTCGCTGTCGACCGTTGATCCAACTTCACTCGTCAAACTGTTCCTCCTGTATTATCCCCTTGTAACGCATATAGGCATAGTTCATGCAAGGGCAAGTTTTACCTTAAGTAGTAAACCATTTAAGCAAGACGATTATTCCCCAACTAATTTTTGCGGCGTGGCGAATTATTCAATCCATGCTGGCTCAAGACCATTTTCGAATGCTCCACAAACTATTTTTGCCATAGAACAATCAGGATCAATTCGCAATGCACAATCACAATAATACTTTACTTCTCCGAGCCTAAACCACCAGCTGATATAAGCTAACAAAGCGTAAACTTGCACAGATAACTTTGGAATGCTTCTAGTAATAATAGCCATAGATTTTAAAATTTTGCACGCGAAAATAGCTCTCTTTATATCAGGCTTATTATTTGTTTGAGTGAATTTTGCTTCTAAACAATGCCGCAAATTACGAGATACTTCAGGAGTGTGAGGGCACCAAGCAAATTCCGACAAAGTTTTTTCGTCATACCATTCTTGATTTTCATCCAGAATAGAAATAAGCATTGCATCACGAACATTAATATTATGCAACATTGCTATTGGCAGGTTTACTAGATCATATCCAAAAATTTTTTCATCGTAAGCAAACATGTTGTACCATCGCATAAGCGCTCTGCTTGCAATATCTCTAATAGCGTATTGCTTGCCATTTCGATCAACATTTTCTATAAAAGCTTCCGAAACTGCAGGAACCCAATATTCTAATCCTTTAATCCATTGCGCACTGTCACTACAGTTGTTGTAAATATATTCCTTAGAAAAAGTCATAAAAAAGCTGCACTCTTTGGAAGGATATATATTCCCATTAATATCTGAAATTTCTCTTCCAGCAAAACTTTCAAAATCTTCTGAACCTGCAAAATCTAAACAACCATTAAAAGAATTAGCGCTTTCGCCATAAATTTGCATAAGACTTTGCATATCAAAGTCATCCATACAATTATGCGATATTTTCGTTTTCAAATCATCCTCTACAATTTCCATGCATACTCCCCCTCATTTTTTACATGATTTTTTACATGATTTTTTATTTTGATAATCAAACTATGCAATAGCATTTTTTGATATATTGAAGTTTCTCAAGATATAAGTCAGCATTCAATAAAAAATTATTTCTGCGGTGAAAAGCTTATTAAAGCATAATAATAACTGCGTTTTGTAATGTTCAGCCCTGTGGATAACTTTCATAATATGAGCACATTTATAGGCAACAATTACAGTCTTAACGATATTGAATCTAGAATTGCTTTTTTAATTTCTCAGCAATTTAATACGGAACTAGAAAATAATCTTTCATCCACATGTGCGCAAACATTACAGCAAGTAATAAAGCAAGCTATTGTTTCAAGCGAAGGCGGAAAACGTCTTAGAGCCCTTCTTACGATTTCAGCATTTTACGCTGCATCAAAAGAAAACAATATTCAAAAAATCCATGAACAGTCTGTATTTGACATAGCTTGTGCTCTAGAAGTATTTCAAACAGCTGCATTAGTTCATGATGATATTATCGACGAATCTTATTTGAGACGTGGAAAGCCTAGTGCGTATTGTGCATTAAGTAAAGCTTGCAATAATAAGCATATTGGCACAGGCTTAGGTTTAATGCTGGGAGATCTACTTGCCACAGAAAGTTTCGATATTGCAAGAAATTGTGCGAAGAATTTTACTTATGGAGAGGAATTGTTAGCAGCATTTGCGTCTATGCAAAGAAATGTTGGTATTGGTCAAGTATTGGATTTGTCAATAGAAATGATGCAACTAGATAATCCAATGCAACTTGCTGAATCATCTTTGAATGTTTTTAGATGGAAAACAGCCAGTTACACTACAGTTGCTCCATTAACTCTCGGCTTTCTTGCAGCAAACATGCAACCAAGTGAAGCATACAATCTTGCTAATTCTATTGGCGATTCGTTAGGTGTTGCTTTCCAAATTGCTGACGATTTGCTTGATATTGTTTCAGATAGCAAGATTACAGGTAAACCTATTGGCGGTGATATTAGAGAAGGCAAGCGTGCAGTTCTTCTTGCAGACGCTTTGCAATACGGAACCGATAGTGAAAGAGAAATACTATTAAAAGCTTACACGAGTAGTACTCGAAGTGAAGATGATGTAAATAAAATAATACAGATTTACTATGATTCTGGTGCTATTGAAAAATCAAAAAAGCGAATTGAGAATCTGTGGAATGATTCACAACAAGCAATCGAATCGAGTACATTGAGCGATAGTGGAAAAGCTATTTTGCATGAAATTAGCAAACGATTTATACCTGAAGCATGGCGTAATGTACAATAATATTTAGTAAATAACGCTCGAAATTAGCCTTCTTTACTATCTTGCTTGTACACTCGTAAGTAGTAAAAATGGTTTTACGCGTATAAGGATTGTGACAATGGATGAAGCTACGCAGGCGCAGCCAGGTATGCGCATTGAAAATCGCTATCGCATTGTGCGCAAAATAGCTCAGGGTGGCATGGCTACTGTGTATCAAGCAGAAGATGAACGCCTTGATAGACCTGTAGCAATTAAAATCATGCACACTCAACTTGCTCAAGGTGTGCATCGCCAGCAATTTATTGCTAGATTCCGCAGAGAAGCAACTTCTGCTGCAGCAATTGCAAATCCACATATTGTACAAGTTTATGATACAGGCGAATATGACGGGCTTGATTATCTTGTAATGGAATATGTTCATGGCGTTAATTTGCGTTATGAAATGAATATGCAAGGCACATTTAGTGTGCGAGATACGCTGCGTTTACTTGCAGAAACTTTGGATGGTCTCGCTTCTGCACACAACGCTGGAGTTGTGCATAGAGATATTAAGCCGGAAAATATTTTAATTAACGATCGAGGTCATGTTCAGATTACTGATTTCGGCTTAGCTAGAGCAATTTCGCAAGCAACATTATCTTCTACAGGATTGCTTCTTGGCACAGCAGCTTATCTTGCTCCTGAACTTATTGAGCATAATCTTGCAACTCCTCAAGGTGATTTGTATTCAGCAGGCATGATGGCTTGGGAAATGCTTGCAGGAAGAGTGCCTTTTACTGCAGATAATCCTGTTACGCTTGTTTTTAAGCATGTGCATGAAAACACTCCTTCAATTGCTACAGCTTGCCCTGGAATTAGCGAAAAAGTTGCACAATTCATAGCAAACTTAACTGCTCGCGACATGAACGAACGGCCTAAAGATGCAAGCGATGCATTAGCAAAATTACGCGCACTTTCTACACAATTAAAACCTGAAGATTGGCAATACAAAGCAGAAGAACCACAAGAGTTTTCAGAAGAAACAGACTTTTCTCCTATCAACAATTTGCGTGTTGCACCTGACGCAAATTATTCGGACAAATTGAATCCTAATAATAATTCAGATGCTACGCAAGCAATAAATGCTTCAGGCTCTGACTTTTCTGATAATTCCAACTCTTTATTGCAAAATGCTGCAGACGAAACTGTTGCAATACCTAGAGATAATTCTGTAAGTGAACTCGATTCACGCACGAATAATGATTTAAATAATTCTGAAGTCAATAATGTAGCAATAGACAATTCACTAGCGAAATCCGACAGTGCTTTCGATGCGAATAATATTCAAAAAACACAAGCTATGCAATGGCATGCTACTAATGCAGAAGATGTGTCATACAATTCGCAAGATAATCCTTTAGAAGAATTTGACGATAGCAATATGCCAACAATTGCTATTAGCTCTCGCAATTTTAACAACAACTTAAATGCAGCAAAACCGTTTGGCATGTCAAATAAGACAAAAAACTTAGCAAACAAGCCTAATCGCTCTTCTAAAAAGCGTGTTTTCCTTATTGCAGGTTTAAGCACAGCTGGAGTATTAGCAATTGCTGCTATTGGTGGTTTTTGGTATTTCTTAGGTCCTGGCAGTTATTGGACGCTGCCTAAGCCTGACGATCTTCAATGCAAAAATTATGCATCTTGCAAAATAACTGATGTAAATTGGCAACAATATGAGCACACGCTTAAAATTGCTGGAATTCCTTACAAAGTTTCAAAAGATTATAGTGACGATGTGCCAGAAGGAAAAGTAGTTTCAACAAATCCTGATGTCGTCGGCAGCCATATCCAAAAGCACAATAATAGCACTCTTAATGTTGTGATTTCGCGTGGAATTCGTAAGGCTACAATCCCGGATGATATTACAGATCCAAAAACTTACAATGGCAAAAATCCTTTGAAAACATTGCGTAAAGCAGGCTTTACTAACATTGTTCACGATAAGTCAGGAGACACGTATTCTATAGATATACCATCTGGCAGCTTAATTGATATTAACCCTAAACCTGGCACACGCATGAACCATAACGAAGAAGTAAGTGTTTTACTCTCTAAGGGACCTAAGCCTGTGCAAATGCCAGATATTGTTGGGAAAACAAAGAGTGAAGCTGATTCAGCTTTAACTGACGCTAAGCTGGATGTAAAGTACGAAGAAGAAAATAGCGATACTGTAGCAAAGGGTAAGATTATCCGCGCTTCCGTTGAAGCTGGTTCTGACTTACATTGGGGCGATAGTGTTAATGTTGTTGTTTCAAAAGGTCCAAAAACTGTTACATTGCCAAACGTTTGCGGAAAGAGCAGTGATGAAGCTAGAAGGATTATTGAAAATCTAGGTCTGAAAGTTCGTATTTCTGCTCCACTTGGTGATTTAATGCACGTAGTGCGCTTCCAATCCCCTGGAGCTGGAAGTGAAGTGCCATTGAAGGATTCTAATGGAAATCCTTCTGTTATTACTCTTACAGTAATATAAGCGTGTTTTAAGCATTATAAAAGCGGCGGAATCTAAATAACTTTCGCCGCTTAAATATTTGAATATAAATAAAATTTAAATATCTAATAACGCTAACCTAATAGCATTAGAATCAGCATTATATTATTTATTTTCGTTACTTTCTTCACATTTTTGGCGCATACGTTCTTTTACGGTTTGAGCATATTCATCAACGTATTCTTGACCACTCATTTGCTGAATAGACTTAGTCACTTTATCTGTAATTTCGCGTAAACGCTCGTGAGTAATCTCGCTTTCGTTGCGAACACGCTCTACTTGAATAGGCTCGCCATAAATCGCCTTAGTCTTGCCTTTTGCTGGAATAACTTGACCATGCACTTGTAATTCTCTAGTTCCAATAATTGCAACAGGTATAATCGGGCAACCTGTTTCAAGAGCAAGACGTGCAGCACCAGTATGACCACGATATAAACGACCATCTGGGCTTCTTGTGCCTTCAATATGAATGCCAAAAAGCTGACCTTTTTCTAATATTTCACGAGCATGATTCAAAGCGCCAAGCGATTTTGCGCCTCCAGAACGATCTACAGGGAAAACGCCCACAGAAGTAAACCACCACTTCTTGAAACGACCCTTTAAACCTTTGCCTTCAAAATATTCTGCTTTACCCATAAAGTGAATCATACGAGGACAAGTCAATGGCAGCAGCGCGTCATCAATAACAGCAAGATGATTTGCAGCAATAATAGCTCCACCTTTTTTAGGAACATTTTTAACACCTTGCGCTGATGGATGAATCCTCATGCGGGCAATACCCCCAAGTCCCTTCACGAAGAACCAGTACAACATACCATATCCTTTCTTGCAAGTCCAATTTCGAACATTTTAAGCATAGAATCAGGAAGACTTGCTACAGTATAGTTCATGACTTCTTCTAAGAATACCAACGACCCTCGCCGTGACGACGAGTTAATGTCAGAATCGTTAAAGAATAATCAAAAACAAAACAACGGAGATTTTGATGACGAATGGTCATCTTTTGTTGCAGAACATTCTGACGACATGAACGATATTGCTAATTCACGTAGCGCAAAAAGTTTTGAAAAGCACGCTCAGAAAGAAGAAAAAAAGAAAGAGCGCAACACTATAGCAAGCGACAATAATTCTAAAAATCAAAAAAGTGTAATAAAAAATAAATTTAACTTAAAAAATCTAAGTAGCCATAAATCTTATATTATTCCTACTAGAATGCAAGATTCTCACACAATCATAACTGCTAAGGGTCCTCGTGATAATACTCGCACAAGTTGGCTTGATTTAGATAATACTATGGAAGCATATGGCGATGATTTTGTGCCTCCAAATCCACAATTTTATAACGTATCTTTAGTTAATGTAGTTTTGTGGATTCTATTTGTTATAGGTGTATTCGGTGTTATTGTAAGTGCTTTTATTCCTGCTATAGCGAACGTTGCTGGCATTATATGCGGCTTATTAATGCTACTTAGTGGAGCAGGATTACTTATGAATCGCAAAAAACCTGATCCTTATAAGGAAGATTACAGCGATTATGGAGATGGCGCTCGAGTATAGCTAGTAATCAATCGAATATAATAAAGGCGGCATGATTTTGATCACACCGCCTTTTATTTATTTACTTTAGCAAGCTTTCAAGTTACTCAGCTTCATTTTCAGCTTCGTTTTGACCATGGCAAAGCTTGTACTTACGACCAGAACCGCATGGGCACTCGTCATTCTTATTTGTTCCTGGGAACGTACGTCCATCAGACCATGGAGTCTTCCATTCTTCATTCTTTGGTCGCATGCTCAATGGAACATCTCCCTCAGCATGGCTCAAAGGTGCAGGACCGACAATACCAGCAGCTTGATCTTCAGCATCTACCTCAGATGAAGCTTGTGCAACATCTTCATCAAGCTCATCGTCAGAAGAAATATCTTCAGTAGAAGCAATCTGATTGATATCAATATGGAATAGAAGCTGAATGCTTTCTTCCTTAATTGCCTCAATCATTGAATTGTACATCTGGTAGCCTTCACGCTGGTATTCAACAAGAGGATCACGCTGACCCATACCACGCAGACCAATACCATCCTTCAAATAATCCATCTCATAAAGATGTTCACGCCACTTGCGATCGAGAACAGAAAGAACAACGCGACGTTCAATTTGACGAAGTGGATCAGCACCAAGACCATCTTCTACAATAGAGTAAACTTTTACTACACTGTCGACAATCAAATCGTGCAAAGCAGTAACAGCTTTTTCGCCCTTAAGCTTAACGATTGTTTCACGTACTTGATCCCAATCAAGAACTACAGGCATTACAGAGTTAAGAGCATCTTTTAAGCCATCCAAATCCCAATTCTTTGGCTTATCAGAACCTTTCATCGCTCCGCGCACATAGCTTTCTACGGTGTCACTGATGAACTTCAAGATGTCCTCGTGAATATCTTCACCCTTAAGAACCATCTGACGCTCTGCATAAATCACAGTACGCTGCTTATTCATAACATCGTCATACTTCAAAACGTTCTTACGCATTTCAAAGTTACGAGCTTCAACAGTCTTCTGTGCCGTGCGCACACCGTTAGAAACGTACTTAGACTCAATCGGTTCGCCTTCTGGCAATCCCTTAGCCATAACACGAGCAACAAGCTGAGTGTTGAACAGGCGCATCAAATCATCTTCCAAGCTTAAGTAGAAGCGGGATTCGCCAGGATCACCCTGACGACCAGAACGACCTCGAAGCTGGTTATCAATACGGCGAGACTCGTGACGCTCAGTACCAAGCACATACAAGCCACCAAGATTCTTAACTTCTTCGTGCTCGTCCTTAACTTGCTCTTTAACTTCAGCTAAAACGCCTGGCCAACGCTTCTCATACTCTTCAGGAGTATCGTCTGGAGAATATCCTTCAGCCTTCAACTTAGCGTCTGCAAGGAACTCAACATTGCCGCCAAGCATAATATCAGTACCACGACCTGCCATATTAGTAGCAACAGTTACAGCACCCTTACGACCTGCAACAGCAACAACAGCAGCTTCCTTAGCATTCTGCTTAGCATTCAAAACCTGGTGAGGAATGCGAGCAACGTCAAGAAGTGAAGAAAGAATCTCAGAAGATTCAACAGAAGCTGTACCAAGCAACACAGGCTGACCCTTTGCATGACGCTCAGCAACATCGCGCACAATAGCAGTAAGCTTTTCTTTCTTTGTACGGAAGATCAAATCGTCCTTATCTTTACGAATTACTGGACGGTTGGAAGGAATTGGAAGAACACCAAGCTTGTAAGTTCCCATGAACTCTGCAGCTTCAGTCTCAGCAGTACCAGTCATACCAGCAAGCTTGTCGTACATGCGGAAGTAGTTTTGCAAAGTAATAGTAGCAAAAGTCTGATTTTCTGCCTTGACTTCCACGTTTTCCTTAGCTTCAATTGCTTGATGCAAGCCCTCGCTATAACGACGACCTGGAAGAACACGACCAGTATGCTCATCGACAATCAAAACTTCGCCGTTTGTGACAACATAGTCACGATCTAGAAGGAAAAGCTCCTTAGCTTTCAAAGCGTTATTCAAATAACCAATAAGAGCTGTATTGCTTGGCTCATAAAGGTTATCGATGCCCAAGTAATCCTCAATTTTTGCAATGCCAGGATCAAGAATACCTGCGGTTTTCTTCTTTTCATCAATCTCGTAATCAACATCGCGAGTAAGCTTCAAAACAAGCTTTGCAAATTCACGATACCAATGAGTTACATCACCTTCAGCAGGACCTGAAATAATAAGTGGCGTACGAGCTTCATCGATAAGAATGGAATCGACCTCATCGACAATTGCATAGTGATGACCGCGCTGCACAAGTTCGCTCTTTTCCCACGCCATGTTATCGCGCAAGTAATCGAAGCCAAACTCATTATTTGTACCGTAAGTAATATCAGCATTGTATTGCTTACGACGCTCTGGCGGCTGCTGGTCTGTAATAATGCATCCAACACTCATGCCAAGGAATCTATAAATACGACCCATAAGCTCGCTCTGGTAGCTAGCAAGGTAATCGTTGACTGTAACAACGTGCACACCTTTGCCTTCCAAAGCATTCAGATAGCTTGGCAAAGTAGCAACCAACGTTTTACCTTCACCAGTTTTCATTTCTGCAATATTGCCCCAATGCAATGCAGCGCCACCCATAAGCTGCACATCGAAATGACGCTGGCCAAGCGTACGCTTTGAAACCTCTCGCACAGTAGCGAAGGCTTCAGGCATCAAATCATCAAGCTTTGCACCATTGTCTAAACGCTGCTTGAATTTAGCAGTTTGACCCTTCAATTCTTCATCGGAAAGCGCGGAAATTTCATCTTCCAACGCATTCACAGCCTTTGCTACGTTCTCAAGGCGCTTCAATTGACGGCCTTCACCCATACGCAAGGCTTTATCGACGATATCTACCACGTTTTGCTCCCTTAGGTCATGTCTATGACGACGGCCTAGCCAACATAGACGTAAACTGTGCCTATATTACGCGACGGCTACGATTTTTATAAGTTAGCGAGTCTGATTATTACATAAAAATGCCCGCCCAACATTGTGCTAGACGGGCACGCGCACTTATTCGCGCATTTTAGACGTGTTTTTTAACCATTACTTTTGCTTAGCAACATTTTCAGGTGTATCAATTTCAAACACGCCATAGCTCCAACCATGTCTGCGATATACTACAGATGGTCTCATAGTTTCTTTGTTTACAAACAGGAAGAAATCATGTCCAATAAGCTCCATCTCATACAAAGCCTCATCTATGCTCATAGGCTCTGCAATATGTAGCTTACGACGAATCACAATAGGAGTGTCGCCAACACTTACTTCCACAGATTCACCAGGACCTAAATCGGAAGCAACAGCGGCATCTGCGCTATTAACCTCATTTTCTTCTGGCTCTTCAACAGTAGTCTCAATCTCAGGCTCTACAGGACCCATATCTACAGGAGTCATTTCCGTATATCCACGACGATGATCCTTACGACGATCGCGAGTACGACGCAAACGAAGCGTCAACTTATCAAGTGCCATATCTAATGCGCTAAATTGATCAGTGCTAGAAGCTTCTGCGCGAATCACTGTGCTTCCTGCAACAACAGTAATTTCAACTCGCTTTGCTGTGTCAGCCTGCCTTGGATTGCCTTCATGAGTCAGCACGATTTGCACGCGCTGCGCATCAGGCGCAATGGCGGTCACACGATTCATCTTACTTTCTACAACGTCACGGAACCTTTGATTAATCTGCGTATGACGACCAGTAATGACGATTTCCATGCGAAACCTCCCCATATAGACTCGAACCTTAAGTTCGATTTGTACAACCCGACTGCCACGATGCCGTCGGTTCTTCTATTATATCTGCTAAATCCATACAAACCTAGCAATTTATTAAATTAAAATAAAAAAATTAACGTTTATTACGGAATTTCTTATAAAATAATGAATTTTTTACGATATTAATATTATCTGCTACAATTAGGAAGGTTGAGGTTTCACGATGGCCGCGGTCACAATGTTCATTCGGAGTGGCTGAGGAACTTCCGGGCTCCACAGAGCACAATGGCGGATAACGTCCGCCCAGGGCGACCTGAGAGATAGCGCAACAGAGAATAGACCGCCTGAACGTTTCGTTCGGGTAAGGGTGAAACGGCGGTGTAAGAGACCACCGGGCTTCTGGTAACAGTAAGCCGCATGGCAAGCCTCATTGGGAGCAAGGTCAAGCAGAAGACGCTTTAGAGCTGCTCGCTCAAGTCTTCGGGTAGACTGCTAGAGTTTGGCGGTAACGTCAAATCGAGATGGATGGCCATCCGCATGCACTTGTGCATGCGACAAAACCCGGGGTATGTGAAACCTCATCAACTCAACCAAATAGCATATTTTCAACTTATATCGCTGATTTTTGGAGCGAAAGAAAAATCAGAAAATACTGCTAAGCACTTATTAAACGACGAATCTAAATCAATTTTTACGTTTGAATTATCAACTATCCCGCATGTTTGCATACCAGCTTGCTGAGCTGAACATAAAGCTGCAGCAGAATCTTCAAAAACTACACATTCAGCTGGATCTACTTTAAGTTGATTAGCAATATCGGTATAAGTTTTAGGACTATGCTTACCTTTTTCAGATAAATCTTCTCCAAAATGAAGAAAATCAAAACAATCAAAAATACCAACTCTTTTTAAAGCTGGAATACACAAGCGTTTAGAAAGAGTTGTAACAAGAAAAAGCTTTACACCATTAGAATGCAAATAATGCACATATTCATACGCGCCTTTTCTTAGTGGAAGATGATTAGCATAAGCGTCAAAAGCCATATCTGACCACTCCTTCATCAAATCTTCAGGAGAATCAGTGAACCCGTAATTTTTAATAACATATTCCGCAATTTGTCTAGGATTCATTGTTGCAGTTGTACTAGCAAAGATTGAGGGAACGCTCATACCACGTTTCGCAAAACTTACTCGATCAATATCGTCCCAAACGCTTAAAGAATCAAGTAACGTGCCGTCAAAATCAAAAATCGCTGCAACAATAGACGAATTATTTTGTAAATCCATCAATGATCTTCCTACTTGCACTCAATAGTTCACGAGCATGTTCTAATGAAGTTTTTGATTCACTTCCATCAAGCATCCTAGCAATCTCTTGCTCACGCAACAAATCATTAAGCTCAATAACAGAAGTATTTGCAACTTTAGCAAAAGAGCTATTCTCGCTATTATCGCCATTTTCAACAAGATTTTTTTGTACTGCAAATTGTGCATCTGCAAAAGAAGCAACCTGAGCTAAATGAGTAACAACAATAACTTGAGCATGTTTAGAAAGTTGAGCCAAACGTTTACCTAGCTCTACTGCCGCAACACCACCAACACCAGAATCTACTTCGTCGAAAATAAATGTCATATTATCTTCGTCGCAATCTGTCAACTTCGCAACAACAAGCTCAATTGCAAGCATAAGCCTACTTAATTCACCGCCAGAAGCACTTTTGCTCATAGGCAAATCTGAAGAAGCAGGAAATGGTCGGAACAAAAACTCTACATCATCACATCCGTTAGCATCAAGCGAAATAGAACCAGATAAATCTTCGCAACGCTTATTTACACTGATAATTAATTGAGCACCTGGCATAGCCAAAGAGTTTAATTCTTCACTAACTAAAGTACCAAAATCATGAGCTGCATTTAAACGAGTTTTATATAACTCTTCAGCAAGTTTAAGAGCATCATCATATCGTTGAGCACATTTAGCACGCGCTTTGGCAATAGCTTCAGGAGAATCATCTAAATCTTCAAGTTCAAACTGAGCTTTTTCGGACCAGTCTAAAACGTCGTCAAGTGTAGGACCCCAGCGGCGAGTAAGTTCAGTAAGATCATGAATACGAGAATTTAAATCATCTAAATCTTTTTCACTTACATCGATATCCAACTGTTGAGCAAGCTGCATTACGATATCGTCAAGCTGAGCATGAATATCGTCAAGTTGATTTGCAATAGAATTGAAAGAATCATCTACACGAATATTTCGTAATGCTTGAGAAGCTTTATCTACAAGAAAACAAGCATCTTCAGATGATTCTGAAGCACCATAATCTATTTGACTGGAATCAAGGGATGCGAGCGCAATGCTCACTGCTTTGACAATTTGAGCAGAATTCTCAATTCTTTCTCTTTTTGCACGCAATTCCTTATCTTCATTAGGGAGAGGATTCACATCTCGTATTCGCGCTAATGATTCTCTAAGGTAATCTGCACGTTGGCGTGAAGAAGACGCTTGATTTTCTAGTCGATTACATGTTTCTTTAGCATCTTTCCACGCTTGATACGCACATGTGTATTGCTTAAGTAATTCACTATTTTTAGATACAGTATCAAGCAATTCGCGTTGTTTTGAATTTGTTGCTATGCGTAATTGGTCACTTTGTCCATGAATCACTATCAATCGAGAGCATACTTGTTCAAGAACTGTTTTTGGTACTGCGAAACCAGAAATTGTTGCTCTTGAACGACCTTCTTGTGGTACTGTTCGAGAAACATACATATCTGATTTATTTTCGTCATTTTCTGAAGGCTCTAATTCAATACCGGATTTGCCAACAGCATCTACTAATTCACTTGTTTTAGGAATACTAAATATGCCTTGAACCCATGCTTCTTTAGCATTTGGAGAAATCCTTGCAACTTCTGCTTTCGATCCAGAAATAAGCTTGATAGCACTTAAAAGCATTGACTTTCCAGCACCTGTTTCGCCCGTAATAGCTGTCATGTGAGACGAAGGAGTAATAAGCGCATGTGAAATTGGCCCAAGATTACGTATTTCTAACTCTTCAAGCACGCTGTACCTCGTTTTATAAATGCTATATTTAATATTATTTTCTACTTAAATAATTCATTTTAAAGAATTATTATTGTGCTCACGCCATCCAACTATTGGCAAATCAAATTTTGTAACTAAACGCTTCGTAAAAGGAGCGCCAGAAAGTCTAGCTAATAATAGCTCATCTTTTGATTGACGAACTTGAATCCTTGATCCTTGAGGGAGCGCACGCTGTCTTCTACCGTCGCAACAAATCCAACCGCCAGAAGACGATTCATTAAGAATGTCAATAGTAAAAGTAGAACCAGCACCAATAATTAGAGGACGCGCAAAAAGAGCATGAGCAGCTAATGGCACTAATTGCAATGCTTCTACATTTGGCCACATAATTGATCCACCTGCTGAAAATGCGTAAGCTGTAGAACCAGTAGGAGTTGAAACTATTACACCATCGCAACCAAAAGATGACATTTCAACATCGTCTACTCGTATTGAAAGTTCTACCATTCGACCTCTATCTTCGCGATCAAGAGTTATATCGTTCAACGCCCAATCACTTAAAGGCTCACTTTCGCCAGGAAGCCACACATCTACATGAGCTTCCATTCTCCTGTCAATAGTGTAATCCTTGTTTGCAATCCTACGAATAGCATCATTAATTTGAAAACTTTCAAATTCTGCCAAAAAACCAACATGACCAAGATTTATGCCGATAATTGGAACAGTAGTACAATGCACTAACTCAGCAGCCTGAAGCATGGTGCCATCTCCCCCAAGCACCACAACTATTTCCGTATTTTCGTCAACTATACGAGTAGTTTTTTTAGCAAAATCAGACACAGAAGCACTGTTGAATACGTCAACAACGAATCCAGCTTTAATAAGTTGAGTCTTGACTTGATTTACCACATCACTATGAACATCGATCCTAGCGTGAGTAACTACAAGAGCACGACGAGCCGACGAAGCGGAATTAGTATCGAAATGTTCCTGCATATACAGCCCCTTCGTACTGTTTAAACACAACTACTACTATTGTAATTGTTAGGATACATATTGAAAAATGCTAAACATTCAATGATTAATTTATTTCTCGTAACGTGCATAAAGAAGGTACTCCGTATTGCCATGCGTTCCTTCAATAGGAGATTCGCAAGAGGAGATAACCTTTAGACCGTTTTGGTTTGCACAACTTTTTATTGTTTCTAAAGCTTTAATTCTTAAAGTTTCGTCAGTTACTATTCCACCTTTTCCAAGGTTTCCTTTTCCTACTTCAAATTGCGGCTTAACTAAAAGCACAATATCTGCATGCAATTGAGCTATTCTAGAAATTACTGGAATAACAAGCGTTAGAGAAATAAAAGAAACGTCCGAAACTATAAGATTTGGCTTATATGGCAAGTTCTCTTCGTACACATCTCGAATATTTACGCCACTCATTTCAATTACATGTGAATTGTTAGCTATTTTTGGATGCAATTGACCATGACCAACATCTAAAGCTATTACAGAATTAACACCTCTTTGCAAAAGAACGTCGCAAAAACCGCCTGTTGATGCACCTATATCTAGAGCTTTAGTTGATTTGGAAGTAGTTAAACCATTTTTAGAAAACGCTTCGAAAGCACCTTCTAACTTAAGTGCTCCACGAGAAACGTATCTAATACAAGATTGCGTATTTTTTGATTCGTCGATTGTTATTGTATGTGAATCGTTTACTAAAAATGAGGATTTCGTAATATTTCGATTGTCAACATTCACTACGCCAGCACGAATTAAACGCTGAGCAGTTGTCCTACTTTCTGCTAAACCACGATTAACCAAAGCGCAATCTAAGCGTTGTGAAATATTGCTATTTGAAAGTTTACTTAAATCCTCATTCACAGTCATAAGGAAAACTCCGGAAGAGTATAATTTTCCATATTTTCACCGCAATCTTGCAAGCTCCATGCCAGCGCGCAAGCAGCTCTTAAAGCATTGCAATCGTTAGTGTTATTAACTTCAATAATATTATTATTCACAACTCTTGCTATAGCATCTTCACAAGTAAAAGTACTACCGTTAACTCGTTCAGGAGCGTTATGAGATTCGTTTAATCCTCGCAAGTCTTTAGAAACAAAACTTGGACGCAAATGTTTTGGCGCAAGCATAAGCATGCGAGGATCTGTAACTCCAGTAAGAACAAGTAATGAAGCATAGCCTCCTCTTGTTCCAGCCTCAATATCAGTATCTAAACGATCTCCAACTGCTAATGAATGCTCAATACTAATTACAGGATTCCCATACTCGTCTTTTTCAGTGTATTCTTCACATTCAGAATCATCATGCTTAGCATTAGCAGCAACCAAAAACCTTGCTTCATCATACATTGCAGATTCTGGTTTTCCAGCAGACGAAATAGGCTCTACACCCGTAGCATTAATAACAGCTTGAATCATGGAACCGCATCCAGGAGCAATACCATGCTCTCTTGGAATAGTTAAGTCGCGGTTAGTAACGAAATATTTTGCACCATGCTCAACAGCGAAAGAAACTTCCGCCATTTCTTGCCATGTCATTTGAGGATACCAGCCTTGAATAACAGCTTTAGGATTATCTTCGCACGAATCTACGAGTTGTAATCCTACGCGTTGCACTTCTTGACGCAAATGTTCAGCGCCGAGAACAAGAACTTTAGATCCTTTCTCAACATTGCGAGCTACCATTCTTGCTGCAACAACAGAAGACGTTATAATCTGCCATGGTTCTACTTTTAAGCCAAAACTTTCCAGTTGTTTTGCAACAACAGATTGGAAACGCGAAGAATTATTAGTTGTGTATTCAATTGCCATTCCATTTTTTTGCGCAAACAAAATGGAATCAGACGCATATTCAACAGCATTTCCACCACGATATACAACACCATCTAAATCAAGCAGTGCTAAACGAAATGCATCGCTTAACGGACGATTACATGAAGAAAAATTCTTTTTCGTTTCAACTTGCATACTATACCTCATTTAAGTTTGCTAATCACTGCACTTAATTTAGATTCAAATTTTATTAAGCCTATTTTATAAATATCAACTCTTAAAGCAGCAAGTGCCCGGCTTACTTAAAAGCAGCCGGGCGCAAATATCCAAATGTTACGAACTACTCTTCGTCAGAGTGAACAGCACTCATCTCGATAGTATCCGTATTATCCACATTCTCAGAGTTACTTGTTTCTTCTGACTCTTCTAAATCTTCAGAATCTTCAGAATCTTCAGTTGCATCAGATTCTTCATCAGTATCTTCATCAGGAGCAAATTGAGCATCATCTTCACTCATGCCAATTTCATCCATCATGTCATCATTCAAATGCTCTAAATCATAGTCGATAACAATATCATCAGGATTTATATCTTCGTCATCAACATCAGCATACTGTTGCTCAAGCTTATCAAGCAAAGACTCTAATTCAATTGCTTCGTCACTACGACCGGCTTCTTCCAAGAAGTATTGTTCTGCTTGAACTGCACGCATACGATACTCCCCAGGAAGACCCTTTGAACGACCCATTGCATGAACCAATTCAATAGCCTTATCAGCATGACCAGTATCAGCCAAAACACCTGCATAAACGAGGAACATTTCGGCTTTTACTTCTCCTCTTAAGGTTTTTGCTTCATCTGACATGCAAATTTCTAAAGCCTTATCTAGATTTCCCATACCGCGCTCGCAATCGGCAATAAATGGCAAATAATCGAGGTAACCATTCATTCGCATTGCAGTGCGGAATTCCTTAGAAGCAAGCTTGTAATCGCCCTGACGATAGGCCACAAAAGCTAAAGTTTCGCGAGCAAAATCAATACGAGATGCTTGCTTAGCAGCCCACTTTGCATGTTCTAATGCAAGTTCAGGATTTTCTTCTTGCAAAGTATAGGCCGCAAGAATATGAAGACCAATATTTTCAGCATGCTCCTTTGAAAGACCGCGCAAACGCTCGCGATCTTCTTTAGAAAGCATTGCCCATTCCAAACCTTTTGGCATCTTAGGCTCACCAGGGCGACGTGCTGTATAAGGATTTTGAGATGGATAAGAAACAGTTCCGTCAGAATTGCGGCGTGGACCATCTTCAAAACGGAAGTTACTACGCGAATTTGTGCGACGATCGTCTCTGCGGTCATCTCTGCGATTGTCACGACGATCAAAACGACGCTCATTATCTCTGCGCTCATCGCGACGATCGTCTCTGCGGTCATCACGGAAGCCACCCTTAGAGCCTTTATGGAAATCTTTATGGAAATCGCCATTGCGATGGTTCTCACGACGATTATCCCTGCGATCGTCACGATGGTTAAAACGATGCTCACCATCAAACTTCTTGTAGCGTGGGTTGCCACCTTCTTCACCAGAATGTTCAAAATCTCTAGAGCGACGGTCATCACGACGATCATCTACACGATCAAAATGACGGTTACGATCAAAGCGACGATCATTATCGCGATTCTCTGAGCGGAATCCGTCCTTCTTAAAACCATTCTTCTTAAAACCACCGCGACGGTCATCTTTACGATCGTCATGACGGTTAAAACGACGATCACCATCACGCTTTACGCCAGAGTGGAAGCTCTCTTCACGGTCATCATCATTACGGCGGAAACCACCCTTCTTAAAACCGCCTTTATGGAAACCATCTTTATGGAAACCGCCGCGACGCTCGCT
This sequence comes from Bifidobacterium sp. C0047B3, assembly GCF_056590535.1. Taxonomy (NCBI): domain Bacteria; kingdom Bacillati; phylum Actinomycetota; class Actinomycetes; order Bifidobacteriales; family Bifidobacteriaceae; genus Bifidobacterium; species Bifidobacterium sp. C0047B3. The sequence continues at coordinate 595,823 of NZ_JBWPWH010000001.1, forward strand.
ACTTTTACCACCATTGCGATGACCAAATCCGCCACGTTCACCAAAAGATTTCTTACCACTCCGCGAGTGTTCGCGTTCTTCGCCCATTCTGGCATACCTCTCATCTATGTGCAATTTTATTACAAAATCACATTTTAATTATATTCATAAAACAACTAAACATCTGCTGTAAGCAAGCTATAGCATACATCAAGCAGCAAGCTTACAACAGATGTATTTTTTAATAAATCACAAACATTTATTAAGCGCGCTCTACGGCACCGATAGCTTTCTTGCCGCGGCGAAGCAAAGCGAAACGACCGTGCAAGAAAGAGCCCTCACTTAACACATCGTCGACACCACTTACACGTTCATTATTCAGATACAAACCGCCTGCTTCAATAGCGCGACGAGCTTCGGAAACAGTGCGGAACAGACCTGCGGCAACTGCAGCCTCAACAACACGATCTGCAACTTTAGCCTTAGCGAAATCTAAACTACCGTCTTCAGCCTTAACCTTAACGCCATCTAAAGCAGCTTCAAGAGTCTGCTCATCAATATTGCAAAGATCACCACGTCCAAACAAAGCGGAAGAAGCTTCAATAGCCTGGTTCGTTAAATCTTCACCGTGAACGAAACTTGTAACTTCCCACGCAAGTACGCGCTGAGCTTCACGACTTCCAGGATCATCCTGAATTTGCTGAGCTAAACGCTCAATTTCATCTTTTGGCAAGAAAGTGAACACCTTAAGCAACTTAACAACTTCATCATCAGGCTGATTGAACCAGAACTGGTAGAAGCGATAAGGGCTAAGCATAGAAGGATCAAGCCACATGGCGTTACCTTCTGACTTGCCAAACTTACGACCTTGATTATCTGTAATAATTGGGCTAGTAAACACGTTTACTGATGCGCCGCGAACCTTACGAATCAAATCCATGCCGGAAGTGAGATTACCCCACTGATCCGAACCGCCAAGTTGCAAAGTTACGTTGTAATTATCAAACAAGTACAAAAAGTCGTTGCCTTGCAAAACTTGATAACTAAACTCAGCAAAAGAAATACCTTCGTCAGAATTTAAGCGGCGAGCCACAATATCCTTAGAAAGCATTGTGCCAACACGGAAATTCTTACCAACATCACGCAAGAAGTCGATAGCAGACATCTTAGAAACCCAGTCGTAATTGCTGACAAAACGAACAGGATTTTCACCATCAAGAGGCAAAATTCGACCAATCTGCTTACGCAAGCGTTCAGCCCAGCCAGCCACAATATCCTTAGAATTAAGAGTGCGTTCTCCGCTTTGACGAGGATCACCAATCAAACCAGTGGCACCACCAACTAAAGCAATAGGATGATGACCTGCAGCCTGCAAGTGACGCATATTAATAAGCTGCACAAGATTACCAATATGCAATGAAGCAGCAGTAGGATCGTAACCGCAATAATACGTTAATGGTTCTCCGTCAAGCGCTTGAGCAAGTTGCTGCTCATCAGTAGATTGTGAAATTAATCCACGCCACTTAAGCTCTTCAAACAAAGAAGCAAAACCTGCTTCCTTGTAGTTCCTGACCTGAGCCATTCGTATCTCCTTAATACAGAATACCGATAAATATCGGGCGCTTTGCGCGTCCACAAGCCTTTCAATTTTTGCAGCACATGACGACACGCATAATAAAAAGTGCCAAATATCATAAAGTACGATACTTGGCACTATAGCGTAACAGCTAATAATCTAATTTTTAAAATTATTTTATAGGCGAGATATAAGCAGAACCATCGCTTTTTGAATTTGCAAATTTATAATAATTATCCATTGCGTTTTCAGCCTCTAAAATTTGCTCTTTAACTCGAACAAAGGCTGTACCGCCACGACCGCATCTGGCAGACACAGATCCAGCACTAGTCAATATTGTTCTAATATCCGCAATTTCTGCGCTATCAACAAAACCGCTTATAATATTTGAAAAATCATCATCGCTTAAATCAGCAAGATCTCCCCCAATTTCCTCAGCTCGCTTTACACACAAACCAGACAAAGTATGAGCATTACGGAATGGAACACCCTTTTTTACAAGCCATTCTGCAATGTCTGTAGCAAGAGCGAAACCAGTAGAAGACTGTTCATAAAGTCTATTTAGATCAAATTTCATAGTTTCTACCATTCCAGCAAAAGCTGGAAGAAGCACTTCTAAAGTGTCAATTTGATCAAAAACAGCTTCTTTATCTTCTTGCAAATCGCGAGCATAAGCAGTAGGAAGACCTTTAAGAGTTGCCATTAAACCAGTTAAATCGCCTATTAATCTACCAGCTTTACCGCGAGCAAGTTCCGCAATATCTGGATTCTTTTTTTGAGGCATAATCGATGAACCAGTTGAATAAGCATCATCTAAACGAACAAATGCAAATTCTTGAGTATTCCAAATAATAATTTCTTCACTTAATCGTGATATATCAACGCCAACCATTGCTGCGATGAATGAAAATTCTGCGACTAAGTCTCTACTTGCAGTTGCGTCTATAGAATTAGCGCAAACTTTAGAAAAACCAAGCTCTTTAGCTACTTCTTCTGGATTAAGACCAAGAGTATTGCCTGCCAAAGCTCCTGCCCCATAAGGGCTTTCATCTGCACGCAAATCCCAATCTATGAAGCGATTTACATCTCGTAAAAGCGGCCAAACATGTGCCATTAACTGATGCGCAAGCAAAATTGGTTGAGCGTGTTGCATGTGAGTGCGACCCGGCATCACTGCGTCTTTTGCATTTTTTGATTGATTCAGCAACGCTTGGCAAACTGACAACAATAATGATGCAATAACGCGCGCATGCCTACGCAAAAACATACGTATTAAAGCTGCAATTTGATCATTCCTAGATCGACCTGCACGAAGCTTTCCACCAAGATCATTTCCAGCAATTTCAAGTAAACCGCGCTCTAATGCTGTAGCTTCATCTTCATCTTCCTCAATGGGTGCGAAAGTTCCGTCATCTACACGCTTTTGCAATTCATCTAATGCACAAGATAAATCAGCATACTCTTTTTCGTTAAGAAGACCTGCACGATGCAACGCATGCGCATGAGCTCTAGAACCAGCAATATCATCATCCGCTAATCTCCAATCAAATTGTGTGGACTTGCTTAGTTTCGCTAGCTCTGCTGAAGGGCCTGAACTAAATCGTCCACCCCACAATGCAATAGGGTGATTAGTATTATTAGTTTCATTATTTTCTAGTTCTGCGGCTGCTGCTTTTGTTGCATCGTGCATAGTTTATTACCTTTATATCTTTTTTATATATATCGTATTAGTTGTTGTTTGCAACGCGCATATCTCTTGCTGCTGCAACCTTGCTAGACAATCCGTAGATTTCAATGAATCCATTGGAAGCACGCTGATCAAATGTATCCGAAGAATCATACGTAGCTAAATTAAAGTCATACAATGATTCCTCAGAACGGCGTCCAGTAACTACAGCTTTGCCAGCATACATAGTCATTCGAATTTCTCCAGAAACATGCTCTTGAGTTTCATTAATAAATGCGTTAAGAGAACGCACAACTGGAGAGAACCACTGACCGTCATAGACAAATTCAGCCCACTTTTTATCAAGAGCACGCTTTAACCTGTGCTGTTCACGCTCCAGGCAGCAATTTTCAAGCTCTTGGTGTGCAACAATTAAAGCTTGAGCACCTGGAACTTCGTACAATTCACGAGATTTAATTCCTACAAGACGATCTTCAATAATATCGATTCGTCCAATTCCTTGCGCTCCAGCTCTTGCATTCATTTCTTCAATTGCTTGCAAAGGCGTTACACTATGACCGTCAATTGCGACTGGAACACCTTTTTCAAAAGTAATTGTAACTTCATCCGGTTCTTGAGATTCAAGAGGATTTTGCGTATAAGAATAGCACTCTTCAGTCGGAGCATTCCATGGATCTTCTAGGAAACCGGTTTCAATTGCACGACCCCACACGTTTTGGTCAATCGAATATGGGCTTTTCTTGCTCTGTTCAATTGGAAGCTTGTGCTCGTTAGCGAACTCTATTTCAACATCACGAGTAAGTGACAAGTCTCGAATTGGGCTAATAGCTTTTAATTCTGGATCCAAAGATTGGATTGCAACTTCAAAACGAACCTGATCGTTTCCTTTGCCAGTGCAACCATGAGCAATTGTATCTGCATCAAATTGATGAGCTGCATTAACTAAGTGGCGAGTAATCAAAGGCCTAGAAAGAGCAGAAACCAATGGATACACGTCTTCATACATTGCGTTAGCTTTTAATGCAAGCATGCAATAATTATCTGCGAATTCTTCGCGAGCATCGACAACATATGCTTCAACTGCACCACAAGCCAAAGCACGATTTTTAATTACTTCAAGCGCTTCACCGCCTTGACCAACATTTAGCGACACAGCTACAACGTCTTGACCTGTTTGCTCTTTAAGGTATGGAATTGCTACCGAAGTATCGAGGCCACCTGAATACGCCAAGACAATACGTTTTTTATTAGTCATTGTGACCTCCCAGGTCATATATTGAATAAATAAACAATAAAGAGCATATTATACATATAAAATAAAATCAACAGACGCGCCAAAAAATTATTATATTTTTATAATCTTCGGAGAATTATTACAAAATACAAAAAATATATCGATTATAGTTATGCATATAAAAACGCGTGCAGCTCAACAATGCACTGCACGCGTATAAATCTTCTCTTCTACTGCAAAATTATTTTTTAATACAACTCTTATTTAAATAAACACAATACTTCTTAATAGATTATTTAACGAGAAGCTACTGAAAGCATCCAATTTGCTCGATTTTCAGCTTCTTCATTTGAAACGCAAACCATAATAACTGTATCATCTCCAGCAACTGATCCTAAAATACCTTTCAAAGGTTGACGATCTATAACACTTGCAACGTATTGTGCAGCGCCTGATGGAGTGTGAATAACAACAATATTATTTGCATGTCCAACTTCAGTGACAAGACCTGCTAAAGTGCGAGCAACTTGCTGATCAATTCGCACAGTATCCATAGCATGACGATTGCCAGTACCATCGCCCAGTACATACGCAATCCTGCCATCCGTCAATCGAATTTTAACGGCATTTAACTCATCTAAATCTCGGCTCAAAGTAGCTTGAGTAACATTAAAACCATGACGCGCCAACACTTTAGCGAGTTGAGACTGGGAAGTAATCACTTCTGCCAGTAACGCTTGTTCAATAGCGTTTAAACGCGCTGCTTTTGTTGCAGGACGTTGCTGCTTTATTGACACTTCGTTATTTGATTCTGCATCCGTTTCTGGATTCATCATAGTTTTATCAAAACCTTTCATAAACATATTTTCAATTAAATATATACGAATATGTGTATACATATCTACATGCATAAAAAAATTATTTATGTGTTCTTCCTCACACATATCTATTATGCATAAAAACGCTATATTTTATTTAAAAAAATAGATGTTACTTTACATAAAAAGAAAAAGAGTCAATAATACAATAAATGCGATTATGCATACTATTATTAGAACGTATGCACAATCGCATTAACTAAAATATATTATATTTTACACTCGCAAAGTTGCGTGCAAGACTTCAGCAGCATCCGTAATCTTCTTACGAACTTCTTCCATCTCTTCGCCAGAAAGTGTTCTATCATTTGCTCGGAACGTTACGGAATAAGCAAGAGAACGTAAGCCTTCTCCAAGCTGCTCACCCTCATACACGTCGAACAACTCAACAGATTCAAGCAAATCTCCAGCAGACTTTTCAATAGCAGACTGCAATTCATTCGCTTTCAACTCAATTGGTGCAGTGAAAGCAAAATCTTGCTTTACAGGAGGGAAAGTCGAAATTGGTTTAGCTTGAACAGGCTTCATAAGCATATTCTTAAACAATTCAGTTAAATCAAGCTCGAATGCTGCAGAATGCTTAGGTAAATCTAATGCTTCGCAAACATGCGGATGTAACTCGCCAACAACACCGAGATTGACGCTTGAACCATCTTCAGCAAGAACACAAACTTGAGCACTACGACCAGGATGCCAAGAAGATGGAGCATCTTGAGCTTTAAACTGTTCGAGAATGAACTTAACACCAATTCTCTTACCAACTCGCTGGAGTGCTTCAACAGCATCGCTCCAATCAACATCTCTATGAGTACCAAGCCAACCAGTTTCTTCAGCATGACCAGTTAGCAAAGCAGCAACATGCAAAGGTTGTTCCGGTAATCCAGCATCCAACGCAGCAAGCTCAGCATTAGAAGGTCTAACAGAACCAGGTAATGCAGGAATTGCAGGAGCATTTGGATCGCTAAAGTACACATGACCAAGCTCATACATGGAAATATCTGTTAAACCACGATGAAGATTGCGTCGAACAGTACCAGCCAAAGTCATCAAAACAGAACGACGAAGCCAAGGCCTGTCTCCAGCTAAAGGATTGGCAATACGAACACTTACTTCAGCAACTTCGTCCACATTTTGACGGAAAGCTTTAATATCTTCCTCACCAACAAATGGATAGCTTAAAGATTCAACAAAACCAGTTTCCGCTAACTCATAAGCAATAGCTCGTCTAGTTTGCTGTTGCGCAGTTAAGCCAGTTCGACCAGTAACAGGAACAGCAGGAACCTTAACAGGAATCTCATCGTATCCAATAAGTCGAGCAATTTCTTCTACTAGATCGCAAGGCTCATTCAAATCAGGACGCCAAGTTGGAGGAAGAACGGAGAAGGATCCATTGCCACCACCAGCAACAGAGCAACCGATATCGGTAAGAATATCGCTAATGCGATTCAAATCAACATCCAAACCGGCAACTCGCTGCACTTCATTAGCTTTGAACACAATCACATTTCGCGACTGAGTATTATTGACATCACACGGCGATGTAGATGGCTTAGCTCCACCAAACTGTTCCAAAAGATTTGCAGCCATTTGTGCAGCTGCTGGCTGCAATTGAGTATCAACGCCACGCTCAAAACGACGAGAAGCCTCAGAAGGAATCTTATGACGACGAGCAGTGCGAGCAATTGAAACGGGATCAAAGTGAGCTGCCTCAATCAAAATATTTTTCGTTTCACTCGTAACTTCGCCATACATGCCGCCCATAACACCTGCTAAGCCAAGCACGCGTGAACCATGGTTTCCACGAGGAGAATCGCAAATAACTAAATCCTCAACATGCAATTCATGATCTTTGCCATCCAAAGTCGTAAGATGTTCGCCCTCATGTGCACGACGAACTACAATTGGACCTTCAATTTTGTCTAAATCATAAGCATGAAGAGGTTGACCCAAATCAAGCATGACATAATTAGTGATATCAACAGCAAGAGAGATACTGCGCATACCTGCACGCGTTAAACGACGCTGCATCCAACGTGGGCTTGCACAAGTGGAGTCAAAACCGTGTACAGCACGCGTATAATATCGATCACAACCAGGTACACCATGAATTGGATTAGTGTCTTCAATACTCACGTCAATATCTGAAGTCTTGTGACCTTCATCATTAATTTGCGATACCTGCTCATTCAACTTTGAAACAGGATCCGTATAAACAGCACCAGTTGAATGATGATATTCGCGAGCAACACCACGATAAGAGAAAGCATATCCACGATCAGGCGTTATGTTAATCTCCAAAATCGGCTTATTAAGATGAAGTAATTCCATAGCATCATCGCCAGGCTTTAATGCCTCGTATTCTGCTTTAGAGAATCCATATTCGCGAAGCAAAATAATGCCGTCGTGACTATCTCCTAAACCAAGCTCACGCTCAGATGCGCACATTCCGTTAGAAATGTGGCCGTAAGTTTTGCGAGGCTCAATCTTAAAATCTCCAGGCAGAACAGCACCAGGAAGAGTAACAACTACCTTTTCACCAGCAGCCATATTAGGAGCGCCACAAATAATGCCACGAGGAACTTTTTTACCGTTTTCGTCAACATCGTTGTATTTATCTCCGACATCAACATGGCACCAATTAATAGTTTTGCCATTTTTCTGCGGTTCAGGAGTTGCATCAACTACGTAACCGACAACAATTGGACCGGTAACTTGAGAAGTGTGAATCTCTTCTTCCTCTAAACCAACACGAACTAAATCTTTAGCAAGCTGTTCGTATGTTAAACCTTCTGGCACTTCAACATGATCTTTGAGCCAGTCAATATCTACCATTGGCATGAGTTTTACTCCCCCATTACAAACTGTTCACTGAAGCGCTTATCGCCTTCAACCAAATCATGCATATCGTTAATATCGTGGCGAAGAAGCAGAGTCCTCTCCAAGCCGACACCAAAAGCAAAACCGGTATACACTTGTGGATCTAAACCTGCAGACTTCAACACATTAGGGTTAACCATTCCACAGCCACCCCATTCAATCCAGCCTGGACCGCCCTTTTTATCCGGGAACCAAAGATCCAGCTCAGCACTAGGCTCAGTAAATGGGAAGTAGCTTGGTCGCAAGCGGCTCTTTGCATCTGGACCAAACATTGCAACAGCTAAACGATCTAGAACACCCTTTAAATCAGCCATTGTTAAATGCTTATCTACAGCCAAAGCTTCACATTGATGGAAAACTGGAGTATGTGTTGCATCCAGTTCATCAGTGCGGAACACTCTACCAGGAGAAGCAATATACAGAGGAACTCCACGCTCAATTAACGCACGTACTTGATCAGAAGAAGTTTGCGTGCGCAAAACCATATTTGAACCAACAAAGCCTGCAGCATCCTTAGCTTGATTGCCCTGAACGTAGAAAGTATCCTGCATTTGGCGCGCAGGATGATCCGGACCAAAGTTCAATGCATCGAAATCAAACCATTCAGTTTCAACTTCTGGACCTGCAGAAATCTGCCAACCCATAGACACGAAGAAGTCTTCAAAATCTTCAATAATACGAGCAATAGGATGACGAGCACCTAAAGGCTTCCGATTAATCGGAAGAGTCATATCTACAGTTTCTGCAGAAAGCATGTTAGCTTCTTCAATGGCTTTAATTCGCTCTGTAGCTTCTGCAAAAGCTCGACCAAAATCAGCTCGCAAAGTTGACATTACTTTGCCAACTTCCTTCTTTTGATCTGCAGGCAAAGAACCAATTGCTTTGCTTGCAACAGTCATCACTGACTGTGCGCCAGCATACTTAGTTTTAACAGCCTTCAGCTCTTCCATAGTTTGAGCAGCTGTAACGCTAGCAATACCTTCTTTTACTGCTTTAGCTACAGCTTTAATATCGAATGGCTTATTATCGGTCACAGCACCCTTCCTATCTGTGTTATACGTATACTCATTGTTTATATACGATATTGCAAAATATTGCCCAAAGTTATATTTTTCGCTCATGACTCGACATAGCTAAGCCCATAAGCATTACTGCTGCACTTGTTGCAAGGTTCATCGATTCCGCTTTCCCATATATTGGAATTATTGAAATATCGTCAACCTGTTGCAATACTTCTTTAGGTAAGCCTCTAGCTTCATTGCCAAATAAAATAGCCAAAGAACTACTAATAACCTCGGAATTGACTAAAATTTTTGGAAATGGCACAGGTTTAATCTTGTCAGTTCCATAAATATCAGCTGCAATAACTCGAATATTTGATTTTGCAGCGTATTCGAACCAGTCTTGAACGCTTAATTGCACTACAGGAAGATGAAATAACGAGCCAGCAGTCGAACGCACAAGCTTAGAATTCCAACGGCTTACGCAATCATCAACAAAAACAACAGCATCGCATCCAGCAACATCTGCAACGCGAATAATAGCACCAGCGTTGCCAGGATCTCTTACCTGCCAGCAAGCTGCAATACGAAGAGGCTTAAAATCGTTTTTTACTTTTACTTGTGCTGATTGTTGCAAATTTTTAAACTCACTAACATAGGTATCATCTAAAGATTTCGAATTAGCAACCGCAACAATTCCCTGTGAATCAGCACTAATTTTTTGCATAATACTCGACTCAACAGGATGAACATAACAAGATCGGGATAAAGCTTCTTTAACTATTTCCCGCAAAGAAGAAAATTGGGAACTTTCCTTTTCATTACCTTCACAAGCATCTTTAGTAACATAAATATCACATAACGAATCTGTGGCATAACGTACAGCTTCGCGCACACTTTGCGGACCTTCAACTAAAAAACGCTGCAAATCATGCGACTTTGCGCGACCTAAAGAAACGAGTCTGCGAACACGCTCACTGTGAGTATTATCAATTAGTTCTTTTAACGGCATAAATATAACTTTACTTCAAAAACAATTACGACACAGGAAATACGCATTCACGTATTTATGCAAACTTGTCACGTTCTTTGCAACAAGACTTATAAGCAAAACCTTATAAACTCTATTCATGATGCTCTGAAGAACTGGAAGTTGTATAGCCTTTAGGCTCAAGCTGGAAAGTAGTGTGAGAGACAGAAACAGGAAAATGCTCACGTAAGCAGTCCTGAAGCTGGGAAAGCACCTGAGAGCATTGAGACATTGTCATATTAGGATCCACAACAACATGTGCCATAAAAATCGGCATACCAGTAGAGACAGTACTAGCGTGCAAATCGTGAACTGCAAGAACATGAGGAACATGTTCTAGATGTTCACGAACTTTGTTTAAATCAAGACCTTCAGGAGTCTGCTCAAGAAGAACCTTAACAGCATTCTTAAGAAGTTTTAGCGCACGAGGAATCATAAGAAGTGCAATAATACCGCCAGCTACAGCATCAAAACCTGCCCAGCCTGTACTCATCATTACAATAGCTGAAACTACAACTGCAACAGATCCAAGAGCATCGTTCATAACCTCAAGAAATGCAGCACGCATATTCATGTTGTCTTGAGATTGAGACATAAGAATTACAAGAGAGCCTAAATTCGCAGCTAAACCAAGAATACCAAAGAATAGCAGCTGATTTACATCGTGAATGCCTTGATGACCACTACCAAAAAGACGCATTCCAGCTTCAACAAGAGCATACACTCCTACAAGCAGTAAAATAAGAGCTCCTGCAGCAGCTGTAATAATCTCAAGACGCGCCCAACCCCACGTGCGCTTACTATTTGGACGACGACGCATAAGAATTGCAGTAACTGTTGAAGCTGCAAGAACCGAAATGTCTGTAAGCATATGACCTGCGTCTATAAGAAGCGACAAAGAATTGGTCATGAAAGAACCAATTACCTCAGCAAAGAACACAGTTGCAGTAAGAGAAAGCGTAAGAAGCAAACGATGCTGATGCGCATGACTTGCGTGAATTACTTCTGCTTGGGAAGCTGCGTTGGCATTGTTGTAATTAGTATCGAAAGAGTTAGCATTTTCATTCGCACTTCTTGAGCGTGAATCAGTGCTATTAGTTCGAATTACATCGTTATGATTATGCACTTTCCAGCCTCCTAAAATATTAAAATATTTGGACGATATCGTTTCTCAATATCATTCGCATTTTGCCTTATACGCAATGAACCCCAGCCTAAGCCGGGGTTCAAATTGCTAAACAGTCATATCTACAACTATGTAATCACACACCGTCAACATGTATAAACATTGTATAAAACATGTTACAAAGTAATGCTATTTCTCTGCTTTTAGCACTCTTTCACACAGGTAGTACAATACAGAGGATCCAAGCAAAGCAAGTGCAGAGAGAATAAATAAGTAGAAACCAATGCCATAACTTACAGATCCAAACATCGAGAATCCGCCAAACTGCGATTTGACGGAAGACATCTTGCCATTAATATGGAAAAACTCAAAAATCATAAATAAAGCAGCAACACCGCCAACAATCATCATTATTTTTGACTTATTCATAAAAGCAAAAACTAAAGCAACAATAGCAATAATTATATAAAAAATTCCATCGCCAGGAGCGTTATTATTGTTCACAAAATTAATCGACTTGGAAACACCCAAGCAATTTATAGTAATGAGTGGCAAGAATGGAGCAATAATTGCAACAACAGAAGCTGCCATATAAGCAATCAAAGAGTACTTATGTAAAAGCTCAGGATCTGAATCTTCAATTACTGAATCTATTGCCTCATTAAAATTCTTAAAGCCATCTTTAGCAGAATTTAAAGTATCGTTTGCTGGCTGCTGAGTATTTTTAACAGTCTGCTGTACATTTGTGTTTCCTAAGCGATTTCCGCAATTAACACATACTTGACTATTTGCGTCGTTCTCTTTACCGCAAAAATTACAAAGCATAATTAACCTTCTACTTCAGTTGTTAAGCAATACAACTATTGCATTGCAAATTCGCAACAATTATAACAATCGAACTGACTATAAGACAAATACGGGATTGTCAAACGCAAATATGCTAAGTAAAGTGCAAATGTGGGTTATAAACCAAAAAATGTGTTTAAGAACCTAAATCTCGTTACAATATCGAAAGAAATGCTGCAGTTAAGTCAAAAAGCTCAGCATTCATCTTTAATTAACTTTTTAGTAAAACATGCTCTAACGAATATCATGCACGCACAATATTTTAAAAACACACCTCATTCTAATAAATAATGGTTATACTTATAACTTTAAAGAACATTGTCAACTAACACAAATAAAGACAAATCCAACTTTACACTCAGAAAATATTTGAAAACTGTTCGTCATCATTAAACCCATTGCTCACCAATTCTCTTTACAAACTAAACGTCACACAAAACTCGTAAAGCAGTAATGCTACTGTCAATTACTTGTTAGGCTCTCACTGCCAATTTTAGAAAACTAATATAACTTCGTAATGTGCTTATGAAATATTTCATCAATTAGCTCAAGCTTATTTGGCCATCATTTTCAACGATTTTACAAGATTTAATCAACGCGAATAAAGCATTATCTAAAGCTTCAGTATCGTGTTTTCCTATTCTCTTTTTTCCATATAGCTCTGCAATAAATTTATATAAACCATCTTTTGTTACCTTAACATTTTTACTAATAATCTCAAGCATTCCTTCGCCAATCTCTTCAGGTGAAATCTGACTAAAATCACGAACAATATCTCCAGGTAATCTGAAAACAATAGGTTTATTTTCTAAATACATAAAGCCATTCTTACGAATAATACCGAAATATTCACATCCTCGCATTTTTATATCAAAACTTTTTTGCACGACTGAAGTAACTTTCTCACGTTGAAAATACCAAACAATCCTCTGCAAAAGAAGGTTTTCTGAAAGAGGAGCTTCAACTTCTAGAATATCCTTAACAATTTCTTTAAAACCTATGTTTTTATGCTCATCAAAAATATTTTTGCAATCAGCCATCTTGTATTTTTCAAAAGAAAAATGATTAGTATCAACCGGTTGTGTAATATTATTGAGATTTGCTGAAGATTTTTCTTCTAGCCTACTCATATTCTCCATATATTCATTATGAGAATCTGCATGAGTTACATGCTTACCGTGAACGGAATCAAGTAAATCAACTGAATTATTATCCGAAGAAACTATACGTTTATCAGACAAAGCAGGACTACTATCAGAAGAATCTTCTTCATGAATGCATTTCATTTTTATAGCTTCGTTAGCGGCCACCAAAAGCTTCTCTTGCTCAACTATCCTGTTCTTAAACCACTCAGTCGACCAAATTCTATAGAATTTCCAACCCATATTTTCCAAAATAGTCTGTCGAAGCCTGTCACGATCACGAGCATTCTTAGACGAATGATATGTAGCACCATCACATTCAATCGCCAAAACATAGTCGGAACTATTGAGCATTTTTAAGCCAAGATCAATCCTGAATCCAGAACATCCTACCTGCGTGTCTACAGAGAACCCATGATTTCGTAAGAATTCACACACTTCAAATTCAAAATCTGAATCAAACTGATCTATATTTCCTACACTCTCATTGCGCTCTAAAGCAATCTCACCATTTTCAGCAAAATCAAGATACTCCCTCAGAAGTCTAACACCTTCTGATTCAGTGCGACTTAGATCTATATCCATCGCATGCATAGAAGAAACAACTTGAATGTTATATTTAGCTCTTGTAACGGCAACATTCAAACGTTTTTCACCGCTGTTTTTATTCAAAGGTCCAAAATTAAGCGAAATTGTACCTTTAGAATCTGGACCATAGCCAACGCTGAATATGATAGTGTCTCGCTCATCTCCTTGTACAGTTTCAAGATTCTTTATGAAGAACGCATCCTCCTTGTTCTCATCAAAGAAAAATTCTTTTTCGGGAGTAGTTTGACGTCGTCTTAGCAATAATTTATCGATAAGATCCTGCTGACTTTGACTAAACGCAACCACGCCCAAACTTCTAGTAGGATACCTATCGATGTTCTTATAAATCAAATCAACAACATACTCAGCTTCTTTTCTATTGTTATGTGAAGAACGATCAAATTCGCCATTTGCATAGTAATAATCAATTCCTAGACCTTCAGAATCAGCCTCAGCAGATGGGAAACTTATAAGCTTGTTATCATAAAAATTCTTATTAGAAAATGCAATAAGCTGCTCACAGCGACTACGATAATGCCAGCTTAATCTGACCTGCAGCAAAACAACAGAAGCTAAATCCAATATAGAATCAAAGCTTCTTACATCATCATCTTCGTCATCATCTTCACCATTATTTATAACAGTGCTAAAGAAATTACTAGGCGGCATTTGCTTAGAATCGCCAACAATAATAGCTTGTTTCGCGCGACTTATTGCGCAAATCGCATCCCAAGGAAACATCTGCGAAGCTTCATCAAATATTACAATATCGAATTTAATAGAATCATAGTCAAGATACGTACTCACGCTTAGCGGTGACATCATAAAGCATGGCTTAACTTTCTGAACAAGCGCTCCAGCTTCTTTAAAAAGCGAACGTATGTCCATTTTACTTCTTGATTTCTGATTTTCGCGCAGTAACATGCTTAAAGGACTTCCATATGAAGCACAATTAGACTCAGGGCATGCAGATGAAAGCTTCTCACGTAATTTTATTTGGTTTATTTTAAACTGCTCAATATCTTTTTCTGCAAATTCTTTCACTGCTCTATCTTGCGAAATTCTACTAAATTGTGACAGAGTACTATTACGCCTAATAAGTAAGTCAATCCATTGCAAATAGAATTGCTTTTTAAAGGTTCCTACAATGCTATCTTCATTAACATTATTCTTTATAACATCATTAATAAATGTAAGAATCCCAATCTCTTTAAGATCAACAAGTAAATCTCTAAAAACGCACCAATACTTCAGTCCATTAATAGATGAAAGACAGCAGTTCAGTCTAGTTTTAGCATCTTCCAAAGTTAAAACATTAAAATCAACAATTTTCTTGTCAAAACTATTGAAAATATAATTTAGATTTTGAAGATTATTTTCACTTAAAATACCAGCAATCTGATTAGAATATTCAATGAAGTATTTATTCTCAGATAAGAAACTTGAATATTTTTCTAATGGCTCAAATGAGTATCCACTATCAATAACATTTTTAAGAGCTTCCATCTGATTATTAACATAATCCCAGTCAGTATCAATTCCCTTATATGCAGGGCCGAGTAATGATTTTACAGAGGATTCAATATGAGCATATTCACTCATTGCCTTCTGATATTCCGATAAGTTCTTCATTAAAAGAACAGATTCATAATATTTAGGTTTTTTATTTACTTTTTTGCACAATCGTATATCAGAAACAATCTTTTTATAATCAGAATTAAAAATCCTAGATAATGCACCACTAAAATGTTTCAGATCACTGTAATTCTCTACACCATTTAACTTATAAATATCATCATTGCAATCAGACAGATTTTGCATCAAAGAATGTATCCCATTGCTAATTGACTGCAATTTTTGCAAAGAATCATAAGCCATATCAAAATTGCGCTTATTTAGAAGAACAGGAGTAATTAAATACGAACCACCAACAAGTTCAAAGAAACTTCTCCAGAAGAAAATATCTGCCAAATTTTTGCAGCAAATATTATAACGCTCAGAAATATCATTCGATATTTGCGATAACTTTTCTAACGTATCAACAGAAGAAGAAACACTATTCTTTATCCGAATTTCTTCCATAATGGAAAGATTTCGATTCAAATACCCATACCAAGGATTGTCATGATAGTCATATCCGATAGTAGGAAGATAATCTACATATTTTGTTAAAAGATTAGTGGCATCATCGAGATAATCTGATCCTAATTTAGATATATCTTGAACCTCACATATAACATCAGGATCTTTATCAAATTTTGCAAGACTCTCATATAAATCATACAAACTCTTATTAATTACAGGATTTATTTTATGAAGATTGTAATCATAAGAATCCAATTTCTCTTTTGCTTTTACTTTAACATTTATTTCCTCATCAACTTTTAGTTGATTAATTTCATTCTTTTGAATATCGAAGTTATTACAAATATCTTTAATAACATCTTTCTTATTGGCTTTATTTGAATGAAGTTGAAGGCAGAAGTCAGCAATACCTGTCTGCTGCATTTTGTTATATACAACTTTTAGCGCAGCAAGTTTTTCTGAAACAAATAGTACTTTTTTACCATCGTTAAGACATTCAGCGATGATATTTGTTATTGTTTGACTTTTACCAGTTCCTGGAGGGCCTTGCAAAACAAAACTTTTACCAGATTTAGCCATTTCTATAGCATCAATTTGACTAGAATCAGCATCAACAACATTGCATAAATCAATTATTGAATCCTTCACAGCCTCAGACTCATCTATATCTTCATCAGATTCGTCATAAGAATCTATAGAACCGCCTAAAAGCTTATTGACAATTAAATTATTAAGAATCTTATTTTTATTATTCTTAAGATCCATATACATATTTATTTTTGCGAAAGAAAAAAGTCCGATTTTACATTCTTTGCTTATTTCCCAACCTAATTTAGAAACTAAATTTTGCACACTTTCAAAATATTCTTCTAAAGTTGTTCCAGTTTCATATTCCGGAAGAGTTATGCCATACTCATTATTGAGTTTGCACGAAAATGTTTTATTTATGAGAATTTCATCATCAAGTACAGATATTATGTACGGATCAGTAAGAGATTTATTTGTTATCTGTATAGGAATTAAAAGAATAGGAGCATAACGAACAGTATCAGCGTAATTAGTATCTTTCCAATGAATAAATCCAAATGCTATATACGCAACGTTTATACCTGTTTCTTTCATAATTTCATTGGAAGTTTTCATAATCTTTCTTGCAGCAGCTACAGGATTACCGAAAGTGCTGTAAGCAAGAACTTGTGAGGAATTTATTTCATTAGAGAATTTATTAAGAAAATCGTTTTTGTTATAAATACGTTTATTTCTTTTACTATCTAAGCATGTATTTTGTACAGAAGAGTCGTCATTACTATTATCAGCGTCAAAAATCTGCGGAGGATTAAATATTTCAAAAGGCTCTGGATTAGCTGAAGAGAACGCTTGGAAAATCTCTTTGGCACTTGGCTTCAATATTTCTATAGACAATTTACGATCTTTAAAACTTACAAGATTATTTCGCTTACCAGTATCCAATAATTGTTCTGCCCACTTATCTATACGCTTAGATAACTCAACTAATTGTTTGGCTTCCATTTGCTCTTTACCTCACAAGCAATGTTGGTAACAACTCAATTGGAATAATTCTAACTCTAAATACTTTCTTTTTCTCTATAAAAGTAAAGTCTAAGAAAAAATAATATATAAATAACCTTGATGGACAGTAGCAACCACTACTGTCCATCAATAGATAATTTAAAAAAATAACTTGTAAAAACTATCCTCTTCTCCAACGAGGCCTATCACCGTCACGGCTTATACATACCATTGGAGTTCCTTTAGTTGTTACACCAGTAGCACCTTCTTGTGAGCAGAAAGATCCAGGATGAACATAATTTTGAGATACCTGAGCCTGATTAGTTTGAGGTTGCTGCTCCTGAGGTTGCTGCTCCTGAGGTTGCTGCTCCTGAGGCTGTGGATTAACGTTATTTGTAGGCTGCTTACTTACGGTAGTTGGAAGACGCTTTTTCTGAGATTCTTTACGAGCCTCTTCATCTTCCTTGTTTTTTGCCTCAATACTTTCATTAACAGCTTTTACAGCATCAGGAATTGCATCAATATCGTTGTTGTTTATTGCTTCATTAAGATTATCAATAACTTTAGGATCTTTAACTTTACCTACTGCATCATCCGCAATTTTTTTCGCTTCACTGAGAACATGCTTTCTATATGAAACCTGAAGATCATCGGAAGCTTGTTGCAATTGCTTTGTTTTATCTTTATAGTTTTCTAAACGATTATTAAGTTCTTTATTTGATTTTTTAATATCATCAGCATTATCTGCTAAGCATGAAATTGTGGAAAAATCTTCATTCTTAACTTCATCAAATAGAGAATTCAAGTTATCAAGCACTGAAGAATCTTCTACATCCTCGGCAGAAATCTGACTAGTTTTATTTTTTGCATCATTTACAGCATCTTTTAGAGACTTACTCGCAGCATTCACTTTAACTTTCAAATTCTCGCAAGTTTTCTGTAATGATTTAAATTCTGCATTTGAATTCGCACATCCACTAAAACAAACCATAGAAAAAGAAATTAGTATTATGAATGCAAGTGAGCTTAAGCGACGAAACTTTCTATATTTAGAATGAAGAACATTACTGCACTTCCCTAGTGCACAATTATTATCACGAATCATTATAAATCCTAATAAATATCAATGTATTATATGGATTTGCGCTAACAAATCACAGTGGAATTTTAACACAACCCAAGCATAGACTACCCAAAAACTCAGAAAGCAAAAAGCGCCACACAGCTAAAAACTGTGCAGCGCTTTGTTTGTGCCTCCGGTGGGACTCGGACCCACAAGCCCGTAAGGGCGTCAGATTTTAAGTCTGATGCGTATGCCAATTCCGCCACAGAGGCGCAATCACTTATTATGCCATACATCTAAGCAAAGAACAAGCTCAGCGTGTGGCGAGTAACTTTCTTCCCAAATCAAGCGTAATTCCGTCAAGCAAACCATGCTCACTTGCGACAAAGGTATCCAAAACACCTCCGTGATCCTCATACGCAGCTTTTGCTAATCTCTCCAACACACGGCTCCAAATCACTGCTCCACCGCCAACAACATCCACACGCCCTGGGTGAATCGTCGCATACGTGCGCCTGCAGTCCCTAGGCATACGCAAAAATCGATTATTAACAGCATAAGCCTGCTCTAATCCAATACGCACACCATCGACAGCAGTATGATCATAATGCTGCAATCCCATGGTCAAAGCAGCCATAGTTGTCACAGTTCCAGAAACGCCAATAATAGTGCGCGCTCGTCCTGCAGGAACGACTTTGAAAGCATCATCAATATGCTTGTCAATATCTTCAATAGCAGCTTGAATTTCCTCTTCTGTAGGAGGATCAGTATGCAAATGCCTTTCAGTCATTCTAACGGAACCAACATTCATGGAGTATGCTGCAGAAACCTTGTGCGCTGGCAAGCAGTCACCATCCCCTCCAAGCACTAACTCAGTAGAGCCTCCACCTAAATCAACTACGAGATACGGTGGCTGCAACTCATCGCGAGACACAACGCTTGTTGCCCCAAGGAAGCTAAGAGCTGCCTCTTCAGTACCACTAATAACTTCAGGACGAACACCAAGCTCATCAATCATCATTTGTTCAAAAATCTCACGATTTTCAGCATCTCGTGTAGCTGAAGTTGCAACAAAACGAATCGCATCAACTGGATGTTCTTTCAAAACTTGCGCAAATTCGTGCGCAGCATCCCTCACTCGCTCCAAAGCGTCATCTGCGAAACGATGAGTTTCGTCAATTCCCTGACCTAGTCTAACGACGCGAAGCATACGAGGCACAATATCTTTCATTCCATGCTCAGAAACTTGCGCAATTTTTAGTCGAATAGAATTCGTACCGCAGTCAATTGCGGCAACCTGTACTGTTTTTTCTGCACAAGTAGTCGTGTCACTTTTCACAGCTTCACACTTTGCATTTTTATCTTTTGCATCCGTTTCGTCTTCCACAACAACTTCCGTTTCAGCAGCATATGCATCATCGCTCCACGGAGTAGTACAGCGGCACACGCTAGGATCAAACTCATCTTTAATGCGCTCTAACACCATATCACCAATCGGATTTACACCTTTGCCCATTACCAATGTTTGCGCAAGCAAAGCATGCAAGCATTTGACACGAACTGGCATTCCACCAGCGCTCATCTGACTAATATGCTCTTCACTATCTCCCAAAGACACAGCTAATTCATGACGGAATTCCAAATAATACTTATGCGCACGCTCATATTGTTTTTTCAGATCTTCGTCCGATTGCAATAGCTCGTTATATTCTCGCATAATACCGTCTGCTTCGACGCGAGACACCGCTTTTACAGCTTCAGGACTGGTAAGGTAGCATGTAGTTGGGAATGGAGTGCCATCTTCTAAGCACGGTCTAGTAATAACAGCAAGAGGTCTACCACAAACGCAACGAGCACCAACAGCTACCATTCCTCTAGGGAATCTTCCAAGTTGCTTTTCAACAATTGCACGCTCGGCATCACTCGCAGGTGTAGTAAATAAACGTTTTACAGCTTCTTTTGGAATATAATTCTTATTACTGTTCTGCATTTTATCTGAACTTTCTTGGCTGTTAGCCATGCGTTTCTACTCCTGTTAAAGCTGTTTTACAAATAAATAATTTTTTACTTTATCAGTTTATATATTTTATCAGTTTATATGTTATAAGGATGGCACAGTATCTGGTTTGTCTGCTTTATGTATTGCATACATTAAGTCACTATACCAAGGCAAGACTGAATGAGTCTTAGTTTCGCTATTTTCTTGAGCAAATTCATTCGGAACTTTTCCAGTTACTGCTTCAGGATGCTCTACGCGAACAGCCTGTTCACCGGGAAAAATAAAGCCGAGACGATCTCTAGCTTGAGCAGTAACGTATGCTTTGTCTTTCCATCGGTCAATATTATTATTCAACGTACGCTTTTGTTCACGTAAATCACTTTCTTCACGCTGAAGTGCATGAAGCTCAGATAAGCTTAACGCATAATTTCTAACTGTTGAAATGCACTCAATTGAACCAACAGTAACTACAAAAACCATAAATAAAAACACAAGTGGTCCTGAAAGTAGTCGACGCTGTTGCAATGGTGCTACATCTTCACCTAATGCTGTTTTACGACGCTTTTTCATAACCATACTTTCTAAATTACTTGATGTATTCGACGTGAAAACATCATGCATTCCGCTAGTATCTTACGCGCTTTTAGATGCAAAATGCTGTTGTGTCACATTTACAGTAACACTGCATTTACAGTCACACTACATTTATTCGTTATTAAAATTAAAAAAACTGACGAACAAAACTGCAAAAAAATTATTTAAATTTTTCTACTTAAACCAGTAATTTCTATTAATAACATCAATCATTTCGACTAATTGCTTTGTTTCTGCAATATCATGAGCACGTATTACACGCCCACCAGCCATAAACATCGCTGTTTCTGCAACTAAAGTGACAGGCAAACGATCTTCTTTATCTAAATTAAAAAGCTTCTTACCAAAGCCTTTTCTAGAAATCGCAACCAATATTGGTCGACCAAAACGATGCAATTGATTAATATTTCGCATCATTGCATAATCTTGTTCACCATCAGCAACCTTTGCATAGCCAATTCCTTGATCAAGAATAATCCTATTTAAGTCAACTCCTCCATCAACAAGCATTTTTAAATTATCGCTAAAGAATTGACACATAACCTTTGTTAAATTGTCATATTCTGTATCTCTATTGCTATGCATTGTCACTAATCCAACGTTAGAATCTGCCATAAGCTTTACTTTTTCTGGAGAATCAAACGCGCGAACATCATTTATAATATCTACGCCAGCTTCAATTGCAGCTTCCATTACAGGTAACTTGTAAGTATCTACTGCTACAGCAATTTGAGGATAATTTTTGTGAATATACTTAATAGCAGGTATAACGCGCCTTATTTCCTCTTCTGGAGTAATTTCTAAATAACCGCCAGGTTTTGTAGTTTGACCGCCTACTTCTATAACATCAGCACCAGCTTCAACTATTTCTTTAATATGGCTATTTACCTCGTCTTCACTTTGGTACTTGCCACCATCATAGAATGAGTCAGGAGTAATATTCAAAATCGCGTAAACTATAGGCTTGTCAAGTGTATCAAAGCAGAATCGCCCTGCATTCCACACAATTGCTTTTTGCTTTAATAGCGAGCGCAAACTTGCAAGTAATTCTTGATCTTCGTACCATGCTTTTTCGCACTCTTGCATAAAAGGTTTAAGAGCAATAAGCGGCAAAATGAAGTCAATAGAAGACTCGGATACTTTGATAGCTGTATCAAAATGATCGAGAAAATCAGCTACTTTGTTTAAATCGTTTTCGCTAATATTTTCCCACGTGCATAAAATTTTTTGATTTACGCAAAGATCCTGCAGTAACGCTATATCTGCAATATTTTTAGAAGATACATTCTCCAAATTGCTTTCAATAATTCGCATTTGTATTCTTTCTTTCTAAAGCCTCATATTTAAAACTAAATTTATATTCCAAACTAATTAAAAACTTCGCTACTTTCAATAATATTAATCCAATTAGTGTCGCTAGTTTTATTAAGCTTATCTTGGATGAGCTCATGATAATTAGCATCGTCTGCGCTTATTTCAAGCAAAGGAACTAATACGAATCTGCGATTATCTCTTTCTTTGTGCGGAATCGTAAGATTTTCACTTTTTATAGTTTGACCACCAAAATCAATAATATCTAAATCGATTGTTCGAGGGCCCCAACGAACTATGCGCTTTCTGTGAAGACGCTGTTCAATATCATGAATAAAATCAAGCAATTCAAAAGCTGTTAAATCAGTGTACAAGCGTAAAGCAATGTTATAAAAACTGTCTTGCACTACGTCACCAACTGGTTCAGTTTCATACACTGAAGAAACGATAATATTGCTTATATGTGAATTTTGCTTCAATAGCGAAACAGCTTGACGCAAATTAAGTAATCTATCACCTATATTGCTTCCAACACTTATGTATGCACTAGAAATCATATTTCCCCCCAAAAAATAATGTCATTTATAGCTAAAAGTATATATCATAAACAATTAGGACTAGCCAACTTTAAGAATTCAAATAATAAATAATCTAATATCAAAAATTTTTA
Source organism: Bifidobacterium sp. C0047B3 (assembly GCF_056590535.1). Taxonomy (NCBI): domain Bacteria; kingdom Bacillati; phylum Actinomycetota; class Actinomycetes; order Bifidobacteriales; family Bifidobacteriaceae; genus Bifidobacterium; species Bifidobacterium sp. C0047B3. The sequence goes on from NZ_JBWPWH010000001.1 coordinate 619,039, forward strand.
TAACAAAAATGTCGCTGTAAATTCAACACTATTGAAGAGCAATTAAACCTACAACGACATTTTTCAATACGCTTTTATCTAAAATCTGTAAAAATATTTTAGATTCAAAAGTAGTATTTTCTAGTTATTTTATTTTGACTTATCTATTTTGCTTGAGCCTTGCTCAAAATTGTATCTGCAGAATGCTGCAACTTTTGCAACTCTTCTTCAGTCAAGTCAAGTTGGCACTGCTTCACAATACCTTCGCGACCAACGATTGCTGGGTAAGAAAGATAAGAATGATATTCCTCGCGATAGTTCGAAACAGGCATTTGCTCCTTTGAATCCGAAAGAACAGCATGAACCAGGCGAACTGCAGCAGCAGCAATACCGTAATTTGTATACTTCTTTCCGTAGAACACAGTGAAGCCGCCTTGACGGGTTTCTTCATCAACAGCATCTAAATCAATATTCTTTTCTTTTGCAAGCTCAACAATCGGCTGTTCAAGAACCTTAACTGTGGACCATGCAACGAACTGTGAATCGCCATGTTCACCCAAGCTATAGCCCTTCACAGCTTTTGGATGAACTCCGAAGAATTTGCCAACAGCGCGATGAAGACGTGCAGAATCAAGCAAAGTTCCAGTGCCAATAACTTTTTCATAAGGAAGACCAGTTGTTTCTTTATAAAGCTGGCAAATAGCGTCGCAAGGATTAGTAATATCAACTAAAACACCATGGAAGCCAGAAGCTTTAATCTTTGCACCAACTTCTTCAACTTGAACACGATTATGTTTAAGTTCTGCGAAACGATCAGGATTTGGGACGTCTAAAAGCTTAATATTGCCCATAGCGCTTACGATAACTTCAACATCTTTCAAAGCATCGTAATCATTGACAGTAATGTTTACATTAAAAGGCAAATTGTCCATTGAATCCTCAAAATCCAATGCATCAGCCTTAACCTTAGCTTCATTCTTGTCATACAGGTATAACTCGTCGGCGTAACCACCAACAACAAGCTGGTGAGCAACAGCTGCGCCAACATTTCCCATACCAATAACTGCTACTTTTCGCATAATGAAACATCTCCTTCTGTTTCGATTTTCTCACAAAAATATCACTATTATGGTGAGAATGAAAGTAAATTTAAGAAAATTTTTTGCGCGTTTCGATTTTTTCAAAAATATTTAATAAAAAACGGTCAGCCGTAAACACGACTGACCGTTAAAACTCAAAGACTTAAGAAGCCACTAAGTTACTTTAAAACTAAAAGTTACTTCATGTACTTCTTGCAAGCCTTGAATGCGCTGTAACCAGCATACTGAGCGGTAGAACCAAGCTCTTCCTCAATCTCAAGCAAGCGGTTGTACTTAGCAATACGCTCGCCACGAGCAGGAGCACCAGTCTTGATTTGGCCGGTGTTCTTAGCAACGGCAAGATCAGAAATGGTGGTATCTGGGGTTTCACCAGAACGATGGGAAACCATAGAAGTGAAGCCGTTCTTAGTTGCAAGCTCAATAGCGTCGAGGGTTTCGGTGACGGAACCAATCTGGTTCAACTTCACGAGCAAGGAGTTAGCTGCACCGAGCTCAATACCCTTAGCCAAACGCTTTGGATTGGTGACGAGCAAGTCATCGCCAACGAACTGCAAACGATCACCAAGACGCTTGGTGATTTCTGCCCAATCATCCCATCCTTCTTCCTGGAATGGATCTTCGATGGAAACGATTGGATACTCGTTGATGAGCTTCTCGTAGTAATCGAGCATGTAAGCAGATTCGCGCTCTTCGCCATCGAAACGATACTTACCAGTTTCCTTGTTGTAGAACTCGGAAGAAGCAACGTCAAGAGAAATACCAATCTGCTTGCCTGGCTCGTAGCCAGCGGCTGCGATTGCATCCATGATGTACTTCAAGGAATCCTCATTGGACTTCATCTTTGGAGCGAAGCCACCTTCGTCACCAAGACCAGTTGCCAAACCTTCCTTCTTCAAAACATTCTTCAAGGTGTGATAAACCTCAACACCAGCGCGCAAAGCATCGCTGTAGGTTGCGAAACCGTAAGGAGAAATCATGTACTCCTGAATATCGGTTGCGAAATCAGCGTGAGCACCACCATTCATGATGTTCATGTTTGGAACTGGAAGAATGTGACCATTGGTGCCGCCAATGTAGCGGTACAACGGAAGCTGAGCGGATTCAGCAGCAGCGTAGAGAGCAGCAAGGGAAACGCCGAGAATTGCGTTAGCACCAAGCTTGCCCTTGTTTGGCGTGCCATCAAGCTCAATCATCGTCTCATCAAGAGCGCGCTGATCGGTGGCATCCATGCCAATAACCTTAGGTGCGATTACCTCGTTGACAGCCTTAACAGCTTCCAACGTGCCCTTGCCTTGATAACGGGACTTGTCACCATCGCGACGTTCCCAAGCTTCAGCTTCACCAGTAGAAGCACCAGAAGGCACTAAACCAATACCCTGAGCGCCATCTTCGGTCTCCAAATAAACCTGAACAGTAGGATTTCCACGAGAATCCAAAATTTCGCGTGCATATACGCTTTCAATAGCTGCCACAACTACTCCTTTATACCTATGGGTTGTGATGACTCTTCCAAGACTAGTGCGTTTTATGGACGTTATATTGAGTATCAGCGTATTTATGCCGTGAACGTTCACAATATTTTGATTTAACTCGAGTCATATGAGCCAATTGTATATTTTTAAGCAATATCGTTTATAAATATCGATTTAAAATACAGTTGTCCATACCCTTAAGTGATAATGACCTCAGACACGGGGTGCGCAACTACATCGTGCCAAACAACAATACATACAGTGTTGCGCTGAGAATACACTCGTTGAACCTGATATAGCTAAAACTATCGAAGGGATTGTCGCATGACTTACAGTTCGCCTAATAAAGCGAAGAACATATTGAAGATTGCGTTTAAAGCGGTATCTTCGTGTAAAGTGTGGATTTCAACTATACTCATTTTGGTTTTGTGGTTTTTCACAACTCTTTCTCCAGTCGAAGACCGTTCTTTGCCATCCCCATATGAAGTAATACAAGCTTTTATTGATTTAAACAGCGAAGGCATATTATTAAAATCCTTAGGAATAAGTATTTTACGAGTTCTTTTAGGACTTTTGCTAGGAATTATTTTTGCTGTTCCTGCAGGCATACTTGCAGGAGGCAGTAAGCTTGGCAATATTGTAGTTGATAAACCAAGCCACATGTTGAGGTCAATTCCATTCCCGGCTTTAGCTCCAATATTAATAATTTTCCTCGGAATAGATGAAACGATGAAAATAGCGCTTATAGCTGTTGGCGTTTTTGGACCTATGTACGTTAATATTCGCGACGGAGTTCGTAATATTGATCCAAAACTTCTTGAATTAGCGCAGGTTTATCACGTTAAAAAATCTACTATTTTTATATCTATTTTGCTTCGCGGCACACTTCCAAGTTTTATGACAGGTTTGCGATTTGCAATATCTGTAGCATGGGTTGCATTAGTGACTTGCGAAACAGTTAATTCTTCTATTGGAATTGGATACATTCTTTCAAGAGCGCAAGAATTCTTTAGGCCAGATCAAATGATGGCATGCGTTATTATGTACGCAATTGCAGGTCTTGGATCTGAGCTTACTGCAAATATATTAGAGTATCTCCTTATACCTGAACGCAGATTAGATAGAAAATCACGCAAATAATCTAGTAATATCAACATTTTTCTAAAGTTAACTACTTTTTAAAATGCATTAAATTGCTTTTTAAGAATTAGTCAATATTTAGAATCAACAACCAAATAATAACAACCAAACAAACAACAAATAATAACAACCAAACAAAAGGAGCTATATATCATGGCTAATTTAAAAATGCGATTTTCTAAAAAGAGCATTATTGCATTAATCTGCGCTGCTTGTGCAACTGTATCTCTTGCAGCTTGCGGAAGCTCACAAAAATCATCAACCGCTTCTTCAAAAGAAGACGCTGGAACTATGAGAGTTGCTTATCTTTCTACAGCAAATTATTTAACTACTTTGAAAAATGAGAAATTCCTTCAAGATGAATTTGGCAAATCTAAAGTAGTTTACACTGGTCCTTACACTCCAGTTGATGGTCTTACTGCCGTTATGAGCGGAAATGCAGATGCTACAACTACTGGAACTGGACGCTTCATTGATTTGATTGCTGAAGGACAGCCATGGGTAGCTTTTGCGCTCGAATATTACAATGGTGATTCTCAAGGAATCGTTGCATCCGCAAAAAGCGGCGTGAAAACACTAAAAGACTTATATGGTAAGAAAGTTGCTATTATTCACAACGGTGACACTGGCGATTACATGCTTCACCGCGCATTTGATAAAAGCGGTTTAGACGTTTCTAAAGTTAACAAAGTTGAGATGAGCCCTAAGAACTTCCAAGCAGCATTTACTTCCGGACAGATTGATGCAATTTCCTCATTCGATCAGAATCTTGCTGCAGCAATGACAACTCCAGGTGCAAAATTGCTTGTAAATGCTAAAAAGTACGGAAATATGAACGTTACTATTCACATTGTTTCTAAGAGCTTTGCCAAAAAGCATCCAGATCTTGTTAAGAAGATGTACAAGGCTCTTGTTCGCGAAGCAAAAAAGTCTCATAAAGAAAACAATGTTATTGGAAACGCTTACAAGCAGCTCGGAGCAAGCGAAACTATTATTAAGCAAATTGAAAAGTTTGACAATCCAACTATTCGTCCAATCGATGAAAAAGGTTTGAAAATGATGGAAACTCAAGCTAAAGAATACGTGAAATATGGTTTAATCAAGCAAGCTCCAAAGAATTTGAAAGATTCTGTAATGGATTGCACAAAGTAAATTAATCCATTTATCTATAAAACACATATTCATAAAAAACAAAAATTAAATATCAAAATAAAATAATATATAACTGATTAATCAAAATTAAAACAAAGTTATATAACAAGATTATATAAACATGATTTAGAGCAACGCAGTAGGAGTAAATATGAACACTCAAATAGAAGAAAACTATGAGACTAAAGATAACTCTTACTGCGTTACTCTAGAACATATTGGCGTGACTTTTAAAAATAACGCTAAAATATTACGAGATATAAATCTAAATATTAAAAAAGGCGAATTCGTATCTTTAATAGGACGCTCAGGATGCGGAAAAACTACTCTTCTTAAAGTTATTTCAGGATTAATCAAACCTGATTCTGGAACAATAAACGTCACACAACATCAAGCAATAGGTTTCCAAGATGCAAGATTAATACCATGGCTAACAGTAAGTAAGAACGTAGTTTTCGGCATACAAGGAAACAAATCAGAACTAAAATCTATTGCAGAAAAAGCTCTTAATGATATGCAACTTAATAATTGCGGTTCGAAATGGCCATCAGAACTTTCAGGTGGTCAAGCCCAACGAGTCTCATTAGCTAGAGCTTTAGTTCATAATCCTGAATTACTACTTTTAGACGAGCCTTTCGGAGCATTAGATGCTTTAACTCGTTTAGACATGCAAGATTTGCTTGATAATCTAAGACAGAAACATGGCTGGACCACAATAATGGTCACGCACGATATTTCCGAAGCAGTAAGACTTTCTGACAGAATTCTTATGATTAAAGACGGAATCATTGAGAAAAACTGGAATATTGATCGAAGCCAACTTGATGCACAAAAGCGTCCAAATAATCACGTTGAAATAGAAGATGAGCTTAGAGAAGCGTTACAGTAAGAACGCGAAAAAATAATTGATAAAGGCACTGCAATATTGACTAGCCTTTATATATTGTATATTCGTTGTTTACCCGTCTATTTTCATTACGCTCCCATCAAGGAAAGTAAACTCGTATATTTTTTCTCATACTCATCCTGGTCCTGCAATTTCCGTGCATTTTCATTGATGCAGTTGTTAACCTTGTCAGCTACGATGTTGAGTTCTTCTTCAAGTTTCAGTTGTTCATTTTCAAGACTTGAAGTATCAAAAACAGTTTTTACCATCTCTTTATGCGTTGCGATGATTTCTCGTTTATCTTTAACAAGCATATTTACGCCTTTGATAAACAGCGTTTAAATCTCACATACACGCTTTCTAATTGTTGAATGAGGTCTGCTTACTGTTCTTATACATTTTCATCACCTAGCTTTCTATTTCATCTTTTTACGAAACGAAAGATTCTCTTTTAAGAGCAATTCATGTAAAATAAAGACACGCTTTATGCACGAAGGCGGCTCTCCGTTTCGTTAATTAAATTATCTAAAATATGATTTTGATTGACTTTAGCAGAGACCTAATCTTTATTCCTGTTGCAGACAAAATTAAAGATGCCACCTACTCCTGCTACGATATCAAGCCTTATTGCCGACGTGGTTACAGGACAAATTGATGTACGAGATGTTGAGATACAAGACTATGAACAGGTTGAAGAAACTCTCTATAAATCAGATGATAACGACACATTACAGAGCGAAGATGAAATACCAGAGGAGGTGTAATTATGCCTGAAGACAAAAAAATATCTAGTGCCGATAATCAAGGCAATCTTGTTATTTATCAAAGCAATGATGGTGAAACAAAAATTGACGTGCGTTTCGTGGATGAAACAGTTTGGCTGACGCAACAACAACTATGCGATCTTTATCAAACAAGTAAATCCAACATCAGTGAGCACATTAAACATATTTTTGAAGAGGAAGAACTTGAGGAAAATTCAGTTGTTCGGAAATTCCGAACAACTGCCTCAGACGGGAAAAAATATCTCACTACCTACTATAATCTCGACATGATTATCTCCCTTGGTTACCGTATTAAATCCAAAATCGCGACGAATTTTCGCCGTTGGGCAAGTGAGCGTTTGAAAGAGTACATGATCAAGGGTTTTACCATGGACGACGAACGCTTAAAACAGCTCGGAGGTGGCAATTATTGGCATGAACTCTTAGATCGTATTCGCGATATTCGTTCTTCAGAAAAAGTCATGTATCGTCAAGTGTTGGATTTATATGCCACAAGCGTGGACTATAACCCAAAAAGCAGAGAATCACTTGCGTTCTTCAAGCTGGTACAAAACAAGCTACATTATGCTGCTCACGGTCACACAGCTGCTGAAGTTATTTATGAACGAGCAGATGCGAATAAACCTTTTATGGGCCTTACTACTTTTTCCGGCGATTTTCCAACAGCAAAAGACACGCATATTGCTAAAAATTATTTATCAGAAGATGAGCTGAAGATATTGAATAGTATTGTTTCAGGATATTTCGATTTTGCTGAAGTGCAAGCTATGCGTCACAATCCTATGCATATGAGTGATTATGTGGAACACTTAGATCATATTCTTTCTGCTACCGGAGAAAAGCTTTTAAGTGGTGCAGGCAAAGTCAGCCATAAGCAAGCGATCGAAAAAGCCGATAAAGAATATCAGCGTTTTATTGTCAATAATCTTTCTCCCGTTGAAAAATCTTACATTGACACAATAAAAAGCCTTGAGAAAACAGCAAAGAAAAAAGCGGAGGAAGAACAATGATAACTTTTACCAACACAAAAGAAAACGGCCTAGAAACACTCATTGTCAATTGGCTTGTTGAACATAATGGTTATGAAGAAGGCACCAACGCTGATTACAACAAGGAATACGCCATTGATGAAACGCGACTTTTCCGCTTTCTTAAAACAACGCAGCCTGAACAATTTGATTTGTTAGGCATAGGACAATCCGAACAAAAAAGACGTTCGTTCCTGAACCGCCTACAATCAGAGCTAGCTAAACGCGGTATTATCGATGTTTTACGTAATGGAATCAAAGTTTATCCTGCAAACATTATTCTGTTTTATCTCACACCGAGTGAAAATAATATAAAAGCACAAGAACATTTTGAGCAAAATATTTTTAGCATAACAAGGCAACTTTGATATTCATTCCATAAAAGTGACATGCACAATTTTTTGAACTAATTTACCAAGCGACGTCATCAAGAAGCTGACGCACCCATGAAAGTATCTCATGCTCACTCATTGAATCAGCACCGAGTGAAGATTCAAAAGGAGCTGGAACAATAAGCATATGAGTAAGAGGACGATACTGTAAGCCTCTATAAATACGCTTCAAACGCATCATCACAGACTCTTTTGGATCTACGCCAACAACTCGCACTGATTTTCCTTGAGAGCTGATTTGCGTAATACCAATCTCGCGCGCTTTAAAGCGCAAACGAGCAACATCACACAAAGACTCAAACTCTTCAGGCGGATTACCAAAGCGATCAAGAAGCTCATCGTGAAGTTCTTGCAAATCACTATTATCCTTAGCAGCAGCAAGCTTCCTGTACGCTTCCAAACGAAGCTTGTCAGAAGCAATATAATCAACTGGAAGAGAAGCTTCAACAGGAAGATCAATAGTTACACAAACAGGCTCAACTCTTTCAGGTTCCTTATATTTTTCAACAGCTTCAGAAACCATACGAACATACAAATCAAATCCAACACCCTCAATGTGACCACTTTGCTCATCTCCAAGCAAATTTCCAGTTCCGCGCAATTCCAAATCTTTCATCGCAACATCAAAACCAGAACCAAGTGCAGTATGCTGAGCAATTGTTGAGAGCCTATCGTGAGATTGTTGTGTCATAGGCTTAGACGGATCATACAAAAAGTAAGCGTAAGCACGCTCATGACCTCTACCTACTCGACCACGAAGCTGATGCAACTGGCTTAAACCGAATCTATCTGCGTGATCGACAATAAGTGTATTCGCATTAGAAATATCAAGACCTGTTTCAATAATCGTCGTACAAACAAGCACATCAATATCTCTATGCCAAAAATCACGAATAACAGCATCGAGCTGCTTCTCGCCCATTTTTCCATGAGCAATAGCAACACGAACATCTGGCACAAGCTCCTGAATCTTACTTGCAACAGAACTAATATCTTCAACGCGATTATGGACGTAAAAAACCTGACCCCCACGCAACAATTCACGCTTAATGCATGCAGCAACTTGAGAATTATCATACGCACCAACGTATGTAAGCACTGGAAGCCTATCTTCTGGAGGAGTTGCAAGAGTAGACATTTCACGAATACCAGTTACAGCCATTTCAAGAGTTCTAGGAATTGGCGTTGCCGAAAGACTTAATACGTCAACGTTTGTGCGCAAAGCTTTAAGCGTTTCCTTATGTTCCACACCAAAACGCTGCTCTTCGTCAATAATAACCAAACCTAAATCTTTGAACTTTATACTAGGATTCAAAAGCTTATGCGTTCCAATAACAACGTCAATGCTTCCATCTTGCAATCCAGCTAAAGTTTCTTCAATCTCTTTAGAAGTTTGGAATCTACTCATTGCAGCAACTTTTACAGGGAATCCTTCAAAGCGATTTGTAAAAGTCTCGTAATGCTGCTGAACAAGCAATGTCGTTGGAACTAAAACAACAACTTGCTTAGAATCTTGCACAGCTTTGAAAGCTGCACGTAACGCAATTTCAGTTTTACCAAAACCAACATCTCCACAAATTAAGCGATCCATTGGGATTGGCTTTTCCATATCTGCTTTTACTTCGTCAATAGTTGTAAGCTGATCAGCAGTTTCTTGATAAGGAAATGCGTCTTCCAACTCTTTTTGCCAAGGAGTATCTTTACTAAACGCAAATCCGCGAGATTGCTGCCTTGCTGAATAAAGTTTAATAAGATTTTCAGCAATTTCATGAACATGCTTTTTAGCTTTTGCTTTAGTTTGAGCCCAGTCGGAACCTCCAAGCTTGTTAAGCTTTGGTATTTCTGCACCTATATATTTACTCACTAAATCAAGCTGATCTGTTGGAATAAAAAGCTTATCGTTAGGAGCGTTACGTTTGCTAGGGGCATATTCAATTACTAAATATTCGCGAGTTGCACTACCACCAGAAACAGCAATATTACGTTGTTTCATGCCAACAAAACGTCCAATACCATGCTGCTCGTGCACAACGAAATCACCAGGCTTTAGTTCCATTAGGTCGATTGCTTTGCGCCTGCGTTTTGGAGTTTTTAGTTGAGCTGATGCAGAAGATTTACCTGTCAGATCACGCTCTGTAAGAATCGCGATACGCGAAGCATTATCAATGAAGCCATCCGAAATACTTGAGCGCACTGTAGTAAATTCATGTACACCAGTCGCATATATAGCACGCCTCAAGCGTGCAAGAGTACCAGAAGCCGCTGCAGTAATAGTTACAGCAAAACCATTGTCAACAAGAGAAGTGATGCCTCCAGAAACTTTCGATTCATCTCCTCGAAACTCTTGTGGCGCAGATGCTGGCAAAGCAATATTTCCATAAATTTGATTGTCAACACCAAAAGATGTTAATTTCCATACGTCATGATTAGACAATTCTAACGATGAAATCGTTTCATCAAAATCCAAGAAATTAGCTTGATCGAATGTTATTGGAGCTCCAGAACCGTGACCAGAAGCAGCAACATGCCAACTAGCTGCTAAGAATTCGTTAGCTGTAGCAGTTACGTCATCTGCAGCTCTACGGCATTTTTCGGGATCAGATAGAATAATAACAGATTCCTTTGGAAGCATATTTTGCACTGATTCCATGCGATCCACTAGTGCCGGCAACAAAGACTCCATACCTTCTACTGATATAGAATTTGCGATTGATTCAAGCATATCGTCAGCATTTGGAATTGTGCCAATAAGAGAACGCGCGCGCTTGCAAATTTTTTCTGTAATCTGAAGCTCACGACAAGGCGTAGCCCAAATACTTGCAATATTATTGCCATAAGTGCGCTGATCAGAAGCATGAAATTGCTTTATAGTATCAATTTCATCGCCAAAAAATTCAATTCTCACAGGATGTGTCATTGTTGGCGCAAAAACGTCAATAATTCCACCGCGAACAGCAAACTCTCCGCGTTCCATCACCAAATCAACACGATTATATGCGTTTTCTACCAAACGTTTCACAGCATATTCAAGAGTTAATTCTTTTCCGCACTCAAATAACAGAGGATCTATATCACCAATGCCTTCAACTACAGGCTGAATAAGCGATCGCACAGGCATAACCAACACGCGAATCGGACCAAAAAGTGATGTGTTATTTTCAGGATGACAAAGCCTACGAAACACTGCAATCCTGCTAGCAACAGTATCTGCTCTAGGCGAAAGCCTTTCATGAGGTAACGTTTCCCACGCTTCTAATTTAGCAACGTCTTGAGCATCAGCATCGTACCAATCACGTACGGATGCAATAAAATCTTCAGCATCTCTACTCGATGGAACAATAACAACAACCGGCTTTTTCTTAGCTAATGCAGCAACAATAGCAGAACGAATGCCAATAGGAGAAGAAATTGTTAAATCTCCACTTATTGAATCTAAATCTTTACGATTTTTATTTGCACTTTCGCAACAATAATCAGATATCGCATCAAGATTATATTCAGATAAAGCTTTAAAAAGTGAATCCTTAGTTGATAAATCATTAAGAATATCTCTCAAGCTTATTACTGAAATATCATCAGTCTTATCATTCTTGTTGTTTTTGATATTAGACCTGCTATCAGCGGCCATTAAACTTCTCCTGCGTTGCTGCTAATCCATGGAAAATAATACTTTCTGCAGCATCAGCACCATCTGCTAAAAAGTTTGGAAGATCAGATTTTTGAGCTGCAGCAAAACCTCCAAGAACCCAATTGACAGTATTATCGTGCGCGTGAGCACCACGCTGCGCATGACCAACACCCATTCTCACTCGAGAATATTGAGGAGTACCAAGAGAGCGATCGATAGAACGAATACCGTTATGTCCTCCAGCAGAGCCTCCTGCTTTTACTTTAATGCGCCCAAAATCTAAATCCATATCATCGTGAATTATCACAATATGATCCGGTTCTATTTGATAATAGGAGCTTATAGAAGATACTGCAGCACCAGAATCATTCATAAAAGTCAACGGTTTAGCAAGGAAAAACTTTGCTACGCGACCATCAAGATTCATAACACCTTTGCCAAGTTTAGCTAAACCTTTGTGATCCGAAAGAGATACTGACCAACGTTGTGCCAAAACGTCTGCAACCATAAAACCCATGTTGTGTCTAGTACCCTCATATTTTGTACCAGGATTTCCCAAGCCAGCAATAAGCCAAAAATCCGATGCCATGGCAGACCACTCCCCATTCAAATATTTAGCAAAACAACAAAACGGGCGCATCGATTGTAGCTGAACGTAAAATTACAACTACTCGATACGCCCTTATATACTTCAGCCTATTCTATCAAGACTCAAGTCATTATGTTATTTATTTCAAAAATTCGTCAGTAGACAATTCTTTTGCTTGCGGAGTTTTATGAGTTACTTTGCCTTTAGAATCAGTGTAAGCACCTTCCTTACTTAAGAAGTTAAAGTAAGCTTGAGCGCCTTTAACATCAGTGGTTCCGAACACAAATTTTCCGCTCTTAATATCCGCGCGATTGCCCCAATATTGACCGTCAACAATCATCTTCATGCTACGCTTAACAAACTTTATGTCGAGATTAGCATCTTTTGCTTCTTTCACAAGAATTTCAGAAGCCTCATCAGGATGTTCATAAGCATATTCATATCCGCGCTTTGCAGCTTTAACAAATGCTCGAACAAGCTTAGGGTCTTTAGCTACAGTACGCTTATTTGCTATTATTCCAATAGTATCTGGCTGACCTGGCACACCGTAGTCGCCCTCCATGAAGCAGCGAAGCTTTGGTCCAAACATTTCAGACTGCACGCCTTCCCAAGTGCCGTAGAAGCCGCCAAAATCAGCTTTGCCAGATTCAAGAGTTCTAAAAGTTGAAGTTCCAACGGTAACTTTGTCGAACTTACCTTGACCGCCATCGTGTTGAATCATCCTACGAATTACAGCATCACCTTCAGCTGAACCAAAAGTTGCAAAAGTACGACCATCAAAATCTTTTGGAGAATGAATCTTATTGTTCGAAGCAAGTGAACACCAAATAGCACTTGGCTTTTGCTGGACTTGCATAACTTGCTCAAGATTTGCTCCCTTTGTTGAAAAATCAGCAGCATTCGTCAAAGTACTAAGAGCAAAATCAGCAACACCACTATCAACTGCGTGTTCCGAACCAGTCTGAGCAACAGCAAGTATATTGACATCTAATCCAGCATCTTTAAACCATCCTTTATGCTTAGCAACATAAATACCAATATGATTAGTATCCGGTGCCCAAAATAGCATAAACGACACTTTACGGAGATTTGCATTCTTACTACTACTTGCAGATCCACATGCCGAGAAAGAAAATACGCAGCATGCAGAAAGAACAAACGCAAGAGTACGCTTTAAAATACGCATATTCATGAGTTCCCTACTTTGTTTCTTGTACCGTTCTTCTGGGAAAGTGACACGAACTCGGCAGAAAACGGTAACAAAGGGCCCAGCCCGCGCCGTTCAATGCCCCTGAGCAGATTCAATCTGCTACAGTTTGCCACACATTGACTCACGAAACATTTAGATTATGCACGATTAAATAGACAAATAAAAATCATGTACACTATTAAATTCACAGAAGTTGTGCGCTTCTAATAGAATGTACATGCTATTTGTAGTTTTAAATAATTCGATTGGGGCAGCAATCGAAGTCATTTAAAGAAAGGAATCGAGTTTTCATGACGCAATCGCGTTTTAAACGTATGCTAATTAAATATCTGCCAACTGTATTTTCTGTAATAGTTTTACTTGTTTTTTGGCAGTACGCATGCGAATATTATAAAATTTCGGAAAATTTGATTCCAACACCATCTTCAATTGCTCAATCAACAGCTGACGCTTTGCCAACTCTATTACCTGCAGCATTAATTTCAACACAAGAAACAGTTATCGGTTTTTCTATTGCAATAGTAGTTGGAATTCTTTTAGGTGTTATTTTCCATGTTTGTAAGCTTGTTAAATCTGCTTTATTCCCGCTTTTATGCGCAGCGCAAACTATGCCATTAATTTCTATTGCGCCAATTTTTTTGATTTGGTTTGGTTTTGAAATATCTGGAAAAATTGTAATAGTAATGGTTTTCAGCATGTTCCCTATTGCTGTGCAAACTATACGAGGTCTTGACGCTGTTCCAAGTTTTTATACAGATGTTGCTTTAACTTGTGGAGCAAGCAGAACTTGGACTTTGTGGCATGTTAAATTAAGGGTTGCAGCTCGCCAAATTTTTGGTGGCATACGCATTAGTGCAGCTTATGTTTTTGGAACTGCTTCAACTGCAGAATATTTGGGAGCCAAAGATGGGCTAGGAATTTGGCTTCAATTCGCTTATAACTCATTTAGAACACCACTTATTTTTTCTGCAACAATAGTAATAATAATTCTTACTGCGCTTCTTATGTGCATTGTTAACGTTTGTGAAAGAATTCTGCTTGGCTCAGCAGACGAAGATGAGGATCCAGATAACCAATTGTGAAATGAATTAAAACAGCGCATGTGAGCTACAAAAGTAACGAAAATAACGTAACATTCGCTACTTTTGTAACTCACAAACTGAGATATTAACGAAAACCTATTTACTTACCTGATTCTTCTTTCATTGCTTCATTAATAGCATCACTCAGCTCTTTTTGCGCCTTTCCGTAAGCTTCCCAGTTTCCGGATCGCATAGCAGAATCAGAATCTTTTAACGCTTGAGCTGCACGTTTAAGCGCTTCTTTAGCTTTTTTGCTCATAGAATTAGATTTTTCTGAATTCTTAGACTCATTTTCCTTAGCGGTGCCTTCTTTAGAGCTACCTTCTTTAGAAGCAGCATCCTTAGATTCGTTACTTTCAGCAGCATTGTTTGAAGAAGAATTATTAGAAGCATCTCCAGCCAAAGCACCCGAGTTTCCACCAAATACTTGATTAAGTGCTTCATCTAACGTATCTGCAAATCCAACTTGATCTCCAAAAGCAACTAACACCTTCTTAAGCAAAGGATAGCTAGTAGAACCGCTAGATTGCACATAAACAGGCTCTATATAAACCAGTCCTCCACCAAGAGGCAAAGTTAGCAAGTTTCCACGCTTAACTTTCGTTGAACCAGATTCAAGCAAATTCAATTCTTTAGAAACATTCGCATTAGCGTTGAAATTATTTTGAGCTTGACCAGGTCCAGGAACATTAGACACTTTAGGCAATTCTTGCAAACGAAGCTTACCGTAATTCGGACCGATCTTTCCAGGAGTATCCCCAGCATCCGAATCAACAGACAAGAAACCAGTCAATATTTCACGCGTGCTTTTACCAGCTGGAATATAAGTAGAAACAAGCGAAAACACCGGTTTCTTTGCGTCTCCAGTTTGCAAAGTCAAATAATATGGAGGTTGCAAAATATCTTCTTTTTGTGCTTTCTGAGATTCAGTAGGATCCACAGGGGTTTGCCAAAAATCTTCTCCAGAGAAGAATTGGCTTGCTGTATCCACATGATACTTTGCAAGCAGATAGCGTTGAACTTTAAACAAGCTTTCTGGATAACGCAAATGCTTCATCAAATCACCAGAAATCTTAGAAATATCGTGATAGTGACCAGGGAAAATTGAACGCCATGCTTTAATCACAGGATCTTTTGTATCCCACACATACAAATCAACAGATCCGTCATAAGCATCAACTGTAGCTTTCACAGAATTGCGAATGTAGTTTGCGCGCTGATTTGTCAATCCCTTAATAGAATGAGAAGTTGTTGTTGTGGAATCTTGAGTTATCTTACCAAAATCAGTCATCTGAGAATAAGGGTAAGAATCAGAAGTAGTATAGCCATCAACAATCCACTTAACGCGACCATCTACTACTGCGGGATAAACTCGACCATCCAAAGTTAAGTAAGGAGCAACTTTAGACACTCGCGTCTTAGGATCACGATCATACAAAATTTGAGATTCAGCAGTCACACGATCAGAGAAAAGAATCTGATCAGACCCAAACCTAATTGCATGCAAAAGTTTAGAGAAGAAATTGCCTAAACTTGGACCGCCATTGCCCTTAAAAGTAGTTAACGCACCTTGAGAACCAGTCGGATAATCAAACTCCCATGGAGCTGTCCCTTTTGGAGATCCAACGATAGAATACTCAGGAGCATTCGGAGAGAAGTAAATACGTGGTTCATACTTTTGTGACTTAGTGAGCTTTCCTTGAGCAGGAATACCATATTCCATGAATTGCGGCTGACCATCTGACGTCACTTTATTTCCGTAGGCTGCAACAATTCCGTAGCCATGCGTATAAACTGTATGATCATTAACCCAGTTTCGGTTATCGTTTCCAGCTAAATCGAGTTCACGCGCAGCAATAACTGTATCTTGACTTACTCCATCAATATCGTATTTATCAACTGAAAGCGTATCTGCGAAAGTGTAGTATTGCTTCGATTGCTGCAATTGACGGAAAGTTGGAGACGTAACTTGTGGATCTAACAAACGAATTTGCGCAGTTGACTCTGCTTCTTTTGATAATGCTCCCGATTTACCTTTAGAAGTAGCGTTATACGATTCTTTCTTTACGTTATTTAGTCCGTAAGCAAACTTTGTTGCATCGATATTACGCTGAATATAAGTAGCTTCCAATTCCTGAGCATTAGGAGCAACTTTAAATCGCTGCACAAGTGCTGGCCAAGCTAAAGATATAACCATTGAGCAAACAATCATAAAAGCTAAAGCAATAATTGGTGTTTTCCATGCCTTAATTGCTGTTTTAAAACGCACTGAAATTGGTGCTTCTACAGATAAAGCATGAGATTTCATAAACCAAAATGCAATAATAGAACCAACTAGCACTGTTATCACTGCCATTGCTATGCTTCCAGGAACGCCAGCATTCATGTCAGTGTATGAGCCGCCTGTAATTCGAGAGCCATCAAGAGTTACTAAAGCGAACATGTCTAAAATCTGTTGAAGTGCCCACACCAAAATCACAAGCATAAACCATACAGAAATTTGTCTACGTGCTCGTTTTGTAATACTTAATATGCCTTTACCATCGATAGGCATACTAAAACGAATTGCTCCCATAAGAACATGAGTAATAATAGAGAAAACAAGAGATATTACCAATAAAAGCACAAATGCGCTTATAAATAACCTTAATCCTGGAAGCACAAATACGTAGAATCCATTGTCAATTCCAAATTGCGGATCTTTAATGCCAAAAGGTTGAGCGTTAAACATTAACAAAATTTGCGCCCAATGATTGTAGAATTTAAACCCAAATACTGCGCCTACAATCAATGAAAAAATTCCTGCAACATGCAAAGCAAGCTTTGAACTAATTCCCTGCTTTAAATCAATAACGTTGCCTTTAATTCGAATATAAGTTCCATCCGCATTGCTTGGACGCGCTTTTATTGCCAAAGCTGCAGACAGGTAGCCAAAAGCAGACATTAATATTGCATAAAGCACCCAAACGCCGATTTTTGCACCTAACTGAATCCAAATTACGCTCTCGAATCCAAGCTGTGAATACCACATGCAATCAGTTATGAACCTTGCGAGAGCAAATATTGCAGTTATAGCAAGCACAACTATTAACAATACTATCGCAGGAATCCACCGCCACTTTTTTGCAGTATTAGTAAATTTTGCAAAATTTAAATCGATTTTCATAGAAGAATTTCTTTCATTCTTAAGTTTATTGTTGTTATCTTTCTCATCATCATTAAGAATATAAGCTTGCACATTTTCGTTATTTTTATCGCTTGTAGCACTTTTGCTACTTTTGCTATTCTTGCCGCTCTTTCTATTTTTATTATTCTTAGCCATATATGCACCAGCAGCAGCCCATATAATGCCAATAACTATTTCTATGATGAGTTTCAACATAAGGTTAATGATACTATACTAATTATTTCCAATCTACATATTGTGTAGTCAGAACTAATTACAAAAAGCGCGCCCGCAAAGTTAATGCGAACGCGCTTAGAGAAATAAGATTTTGCGATTAGGAAATCAAACTGTATTGTTAAGCAATATCTGGATCGTCTTTAGCAATCGTGCCAGTAAGCTTTCCAATAGCCTTCAATAAGTGGTATACAACCAACACCACGACGGTTCCGATTGCAATACCGTTGAACTGAATGCCAGAAAGTGCAAAATTGAAATTAGCAATGCCAATAATCATAACGATTGCAGCAATCATAATATTCACTGGCTTATCGAAGTTCACTTTGTTTTCAACCCAAATTCTTATGCCAATCATGCCGATCATGCCGTAAAGCAAAGTAGTCACGCCACCGAGAACGCCAGCTGGAATTGAGTTTACAACAGCACCGAACTTTGGGCAGAGGCTCAAGATGAATGCGAAGAATGCAGCACACCAATAAGCTGCAGTAGAATAAACCTTTGTTGCAGCCATAACGCCAATATTTTCACCGTAAGTAGTAGTACCGCAACCTCCGAATAAACCAGCAATAGCTGTACCAAAACCGTCTGCGAATAATGCAGTTCCAATCTTAGAGTCATAGTCGCGACCGGTCATTTGAGCTACAGACTTTACGTGACCAACATTTTCTGCAATAAGAACAAGCACTACCGGCAAGAACATAAGTAGAACAGAGAAATCAACTTGTGGAGTGTGGAATTTAGGGAAACCAATCCAAGAAGCTTCTTCAATCTTTTTAAAATCAACTTGACCTTGGAAGCACGCGTAAGCATAACCAACAAGAACACCTAAAAGAATATTCAAACGACCAAGAAGTCCTCGGAAAACTACAGCAATAAGCATTACAGCAACTAGTGTTACAAGTGCAGTATCTGGAGCTTTCTGGAAGTTAGTCCAAACTGCAGGACCTAAATTAAAACCGATAATTGCAACGATTGCACCGTTTACAACAGGCGGCATAATAATGTCAATCCACTTAGCTCCTGCAAAATGCACAATCACACCGATAAGAGCAAGAAGCAAACCTGTGCACATAATGCCAAAGCTTGCAACAGCAATACCTTTATGAGCTGTTGTTACAGCTGTAACAGGTGCTATAAGACCAAAAGAGCTTCCCAGGTAACTAGGAAGCTTATTTGCGTTAATAAGTAAGAACAGTGCTGTAGAAATAGCAGTGAACATCAATGTTGTTGATGGATCAAAGCCAGTAAGAATAGGCACCAAGAAGGTAGCACCGAACATTGCAATAACATGCTGAGCACCAATACCAGCAGTACGGGTCCAGGTTAAACGCTCATCTGGCTCCACAACCTCACCCGGTTTTAATGTTTTACCATCGCCGTGAAGCTGCCACGTGAATAACGAATTCATTTCTTCTCCTTGCAAAAACAAGCTATACAAAATGTTTGGTAAACAAGTGATCGCTTAAAAAAAAAACAAGCACTCGTCGAGCGCTGGGATGGCAGCTTCTGGGAGGTCTCCATTGCACCACCGACCCATATGCCAAATGGACATTCTAATGTTGCAAAACGCAAGTGTCGAGAATAAGAAAAAAATTACAGTTTTGTTTTTTATTTTTGTTGAAATATCAAGCAAAATCGGCGTGTTGAAAAGATTGCAATGAGCACCAACTAAAGTTAGTTCCTACTAACTTATGTTTATAAAATAATTAAAGTTAAGCAAAGTTAAACAATCGCAAAATTAGTAAACACATACTCAAGCAAGTAATTTTTGTAAATATTCTTGCAAAACTAATGCGTGATTTACTTTTGGATTTTTTGCAGCATACAATAAAGTTATGGTTTGATACTTATTAAACAAATCCATAATCACACCAACAGCTTCATGATTTGAATCAAGTTCTTCAACATAACGATGTGAAAATTCTTCAAAATGCTCCGGGTCATGATTAAACCACTTGCGTAACTGCGAAGTAGGAGCAATATCTTTAAGCCATTTATCAATATGAGCATATTCTTTGCTTATACCACGCGGCCAAAGTCTATCAACCAAGACTCTCATACCATCATCTTCACTAACCGTTTCATACACACGCTTAATCTTCACAGTGCACTTGTTCATAAAATCTCCTTTATACGTTTACCATAATCGCAGATTTATTTATTTTTTCAAGGAATTATTTACTAGCAAAAATTTCTGCGATATAAATTGAGTTATTATGTTCGATTATGTGATTTTATGTCGGCGTGTCGCGTTTATTTGCAGCAAAATTATATAAAATTTGCTTAATTTTTTAATTTATGTTCGTTTTTGTCCGATTGTGAGAGAATAATGAGCTAAATGGTTAATTTCTTTGATACATGGAAAAAGAAAATCTGCACCATCGATATGGCTCTTATCGCTGTATTGACACTTCTAGCTTCCTTTATTGGTAGCTGGCTTAAGCAGTACCCAGGTTTCCAATTACTTGGTGCTCTTATTATTGCGTTGCTTGTTGGCATGGCTCTGCAGCTGCCATTGCACGTGTACAAAATGAATAATGATTCAAGGCGAGCAGGCGTTAAAAGCGCTGCTGGTTTGATTGCAAACAAACTTCTTCGCCTAGGTATTATTCTCCTCGGCTTTAAGCTGAATTTGCACGATCTGTTTACAAAGGGCATTAAATGCTTGCCTATTGCAGCAGTATTAGTTGCCATAATGGTTTGCGTAACCTATAACATTGCTAAACTCTTGAAAGTAAATCCTCAGCTTGCAATGCTTACAGCAGGAGGCACAAGTATTTGTGGCGCTGCTGCAGTTATGGGTCTTTCTGGCTCAATGCCAGTTCTTCCAGAAGAGGAAGACGAAAAAGAGCAGAACGAAGTTATGGCTGTTGCAACAGTTGCAATTATGGGCACTATTTACGCTCTTGCTGAAATCTTTATCCTGCCTAACTTTGGCATGACAAAGCAGCAGCTTGGCATTACAGCTGGAGCATCTCTTCATGAAATCGCACATGCTGTTGCAGCTGGCGGAGCATTCGATAGTATTGATGTCGCAACAATCATGAAGCTTTCGCGAGTTCTTATGCTAGTTCCAGCTTCCATCTTTATTGCAATTTGGTGGAATGCTCGTCATAGCAAAGTTGAAAATGGTGGAAAGCATAAGATTAGCTTCCCATGGTTTATGCTTGGCTTTATTGCAGCATCCGTTATTGGAACTTACATTCCTTTCGTAACAGCACACGCATCAACTCTTGTAGAAGCAGGATACGTTTTCCTTGGCATGGCTATGGCTGCACTTGGAATTAACGTAAACTTCCGTGCTATTTTTAAGCAAGGCCGTGCAGCATTTGCAGCAAGCTTCCTAGCTTCTATTGTTTTAGTTGCTTTGGCTTATGCAGCTGCAGTACTGTTCTTCTAAATAAAACATTGCAAAATAGTTTTGCTTAACAAATGAGGGTCTTCGTTTGAAGATCCTCATTTTATATTCTCGATAATTTATTTGCGTGTATTCTTGAAAAATCTATCCAATATGCACAGCCGTTCCATCAGGAATATTTTTATAAAACCATTTGGCATCCGCAACGCTTAAACGCACGCAACCATGCGATGCAGGCTTTCCAAGCTTCATGCCTTCTGACGGAATATATTCTCCAAAATTATAATTCGTCGGCACAGAATGGAATAAATATTGCGATCCAATAAAAGCAACCCAATAATCTGCTCCAACTTTTTCATCTTGATTAAAGAAATGATCACCACGACCATTAATTTGATAATTACCATGAGGAGTCGAGTCTTTTATTCCAGAACTCATAACCATTGAGTACACAGTTTTCCCATGAGCAATAATATAAACACGCTGTTTTTTCAAATTTACATTCACATGCAAATCCGAAACCTTTATTCCTGTAAGATTAGGATAGGCTCCACCAGTAGGATATTTCCAAAAATTAGGTTTAACTAAAGACTTATTCTTTAGATAATTTTTGCAATACTTTTTAATAAAAGATTTATCATTCCTATTCAGTTTGCTTATTTTGCAATCAATTTTTTCGCGCTTACTCAAATTAATTTTTTTTAACTGAGCACTATGCCTTAAAGAAGCAGAAACAACATTAGAAGTTTCAAAACCAACAAAGCAGAAGAACGGAATCAATAATGCAGCTAATAAAGCTGACGCAACACAACGAGCAAAATTAGAACTACGCTTCCACCATTTGCAAAATCTTGCAACAATGCGAACACACTTGCGTATATCGCTCACAAAGTTACGAATAAATTGCATAACATCTCCATTGTAAAAGCAAAAACGTTGCTCCCCCTAGTTTAACAGCAAACTGAGGAGAGCAACGCTAAAAAAAAATCTTTTATTTATTATGATATTAAAATCACTCGTAACATAAAAATCATAGATTTTTTTGAACGAACATGAAAATAATCATACATTAAATTTGAATTCGACAATATCACCGTCTTGCATCACATAGTCGCGACCTTCAAGACGAAGCTTTCCTTCTTCCTTAATTTTTGCCATAGAACCATCAGCAGCCACGAAATCATCGTAAGATACGATTTCTGCTTTAATGAATCCACGCTCAAAATCAGTGTGAATTACGCCAGCAGCTTGTGGAGCAGTCCAACCTTTATGAATCTGCCAAGCGTGAACTTCCTTAACACCAGCAGTTAAATAGGTTTGAAGACCTAAAATATCGAATCCTACGCGAGCAAGCTGATCCAAACCAGATTCCTTTAATCCAGCATCTTCAAGCATTTCACGAGCATCAGCTTCGTCGAGCTCAGTAAGCTCGGACTCAAACTGAGCATTCAAGAAGATTGCTTTTGCAGGAGCTACAGAAGCAGAAAGTTTAGACTTCAAATCTTCATCAGCCAACTCCGAATCATCTACATTAAACACGTAAATAAATGGCTTAGCAGTTAGCAAGTGCAAATCATACACATCGTTTTTATCAATAAGCTTTTCGTTATGAGCCTGGTCAATAGTTTTGCCAGATTCAAGAATTTCCTTAGCTTTATTTACAGCGTCTACGTATTCCTGCGTAACTTTCTTACCACGCAAATCTTTTTCAAGCTTTGGCAAAGCATTATCAATAGTTTGCATATCGGCAAGAATAAGCTCAGTATTAATCGTGTCAATATCGTCAGCAGGATCTACTTTTCCGTTAACATGCACAATATCGTCGTCATTAAACGCGCGCACAACTTCGCAAATAGCGTCTGCTTCGCGAATATTAGCAAGGAACTTATTGCCCAAGCCTTCGCCCTCGGAAGCACCCTTAACAATACCTGCAATATCAACAAAAGTAACTGTTGCTGGAACAATCTTTTCAGTATTAACTAATTTAGCTAAAACTGAAAGACGACGATCCGGAAGCGGAACAATACCAGTATTAGGCTCAATAGTTGCAAACGGATAATTCTCCGCCAAAACGTTGTTGCGAGTTAAAGCATTAAACATAGTGGACTTGCCAACGTTTGGCAATCCAACAATTCCAATAGTTAAAGACATATTTACCTAGTTTAGACCAGCGTCGGGAAAGCCGACACAACTTGATTTTATTTACTATTTATTTTCAATAGCATCAACTGCAGCAATAACATCTCCCCTAAATCCGCGAGATTCTAGCTCAGCAACGCCACGAATAGTTGTTCCTCCAGGAGAGCACACTGCATCTTTCATTTGACCTGGATGAGTGCGCGAATCCATGTATAACGCACCTACTCCTTCAATCATTTTTGCAGCTAAGCGGTAAGCACAATCACGTTGCAAACCATATTTCACACCAGCATCACCCAATGCTTCAATATACATTGCTGTAAAAGCTGGAGCGCAGCTAGAAATACACATTGCAATATTCATATGTTCAGCATCCACACGCTCTACCAAAGAAATTGGCTCAAATAAAGCATTAAACATTGAAAGCTGAACATCCGTAAGAGAATTAGAAGTTTCAGCTAAAGTCACACCCTGACCTACCGCAATAGGAGTATTCGGAATAATGCACTGAACATGAGCATTCTTTCCAAGCAGTTCCATGTAACGCTCAAGCGTCCAACCGGCTGCAACGGAAATAACAGCAATACCTCGTTCATTAATAATTTCACAAACTGGCTTAAGCACTTCAGCAACCTGATACGGCTTTACAGCAATAATAATCACATCACTTGCTTCACACACTTCTTGAGCAGTACGCATAGCGCGAGCGCCAATTAGCGAAGTATTATGCTCGAGTTTTTCAAAATTATGCGCGCACGCAACAATATTTTCACCTTGCAATATGCCTGCATTAAGAGCACCTTTAGCGATTGCTTGTGCCATATTGCCATAACCTATAAAACCAACAGTTCCAGATACACAAGTACCCATACATGACCCCCTTTAGCGCATTGATAAAACAGTAGCGCACTCATTACTAAGCAAACAGATGTATAGCATAGCAAAGAGTGCACTATAATCATTGCGCTTATTAAAATTATTACCTTTGTATACTGCTTATCTCTTATAAATTCCCTCTAAATCACCACGATTCAACGCTTCATCAAACAAATGACGGAAAACAATGTCTCCATGTAAACCATCATGCTCAAACTCGTTCGTCGTCCAATAGTGGGAGTTGGCAATACGAGAAAGAGTGTCAAGCTGAAGACCAGAATCTACGTACATATCGTCAAAGTAAACTGCAGATTGCAATGGAACTTCGTTATTAGCAAGTTGATCTTGATCGTAAATTTTGCCGAACTGCTTATCTTTCATCAAGCAGTCAACAGCTGGAAGGAATGGTTGCAAAGCAAGCTCTTGATCGTACATCCAAGGGAACATTGCTTCGCCAGTGAAAAGAAGAGGACGAGCAGAACCAGAAAACTCTGGCATAGTTTCTCGAACCTGTTGAGCAGCCCACAAAATTGGATGCTCTAATTCACCGTCAGCATAAATAAATTCTTGCAGCGGCCAATAAAGTGGACTAGAAGCTGTAGAATCCATGACACCGTACACAAATTCGTCACTTAAGCTACCTGCAGAAGCTCCTCCTCCGTGCTTAAATGCTTTCAAAGAACCATCCCCATCTGCAAACGCAGAATCAAGAAGCCAGTGCACTCGTTCAAAACTTGGTTTCATACCAAAAGAAGATCCCAACATTTGGAATCGCTCAACCGTAAGTTTTTCACCATTCGGAAGCACAACATCACCCTGCGCAATACGATCTGCAATAGCTGCAGCACGAGCGACATCCTGCGGATAGCGCTCATAGAATTGCTCAGTTTTACGCGCCATACGAGGAAAAGTATGCTCATAGACTTCACGCGCATTTGCTGGAACGTGAGGAATACCACCTGTTGTAAAGCTTGCAATTAATCCTTGAGGAAATAGTGACAGATATGTAAGAGTCAAGAAGCCACCATAGCTTTGACCAAGTGAAACCCACGGTTTTGCATCAAATTCAGTAAGTCGCAAATGTTCAAAATCGCGAATAATAGAGTCAGCCAAGAAACGCTTTAAATACCATGCTTGTCGCTCAACGCTTACACCGTCATCTGCCATGCGCTTCATAGTTGAAGCGTCCACTCTTGAAGAACGCCCAACACCACGCTGATCCGGCAAGACTACGCGAAAATGTTTAATAGCTTCTTGAATCCAACCATCACTAGAAGGCGAAAGTGGTCGCGGACACTGCCCACCAGGACCTCCTTGCAAAAATACTAGCAAAGGCAAATTATCATGTACATGCTCAGGAGCACAAACTACTCTACAAAACAATCGAATTGTTTCACCTTTAATAGCACCACCCGGAGTGTTGCCTTCCCAATCAAGAGGCACGTCAATCGCACGCTCTTCAACATGCAATCCCGGAACATAGTAGCTTGTAAGTAATGCCATATTAATACTGCCTTTCTGTCTCGCGTGCTACATTGCAACTACAAATTACACACTCTTATATAAATCATACTCAAGTTCGATTGTTCTATAAAGTGCTATGCACTAGCCTAGTAATTATGAAAGTACCTAATATGTTTCAAAGTGTTATTCAACGCTTACGAAAAGAGCTCACATTAAACGACATATTATGGTTCATTATTCCATTCGTTCTTTTTATTCTTTCAAGCAATCGCTATGTTATAAGCAATGTTGATGGCTTTTTGACACAAAGTTCTTTAATTGCAGTAATACTTATAAATATTGTTGTTGCATTACTACTTTCAGTACGAAAACTATGGCCTGAACATGCAGCTATTACTTTTATTGTTATTTGCATTGTGCAAGTAATCTTTGGTCCTATTCAACTTTTTGCTGATTTCTTTGGTTTCGTACTGCTTGTTAACGCTATTGCGCGAGGAAATCCAGAACATTCAAAAGCTTTTGTTATTGCATCTTACGTAACAACCGTATTATCTTGCGCATTAATATCGTGGAATGCTGTAATGGGACCAATATATGGCAATAATCATTCGAAATCTAGTTATACTTGCAGTGTACGAAATATAAATAGTAGTAACATAAAAAATTGCGTTTCAAATATACTTGATTTTGCGATTCCTTCCATAATTTTTGCGATTATTATTACCACTATTACGGTTATTATTGGCTACTGGCAGCGCACTCACGTGCATACTATTCAACTTTTGCAAGAACACAATAACGCTATTCGCGCGTACCGCCGAAAAGCTCAACACATTGCTGTTACTGCAGAGCGAGCAAGAATTGCTAGAGATATGCACGATATTGTTGCTCACACGCTTTCTATTATTATTGTGCAAGCAGATGGCGGACGTTATGCAGCAACCAAAGATATTTCGCTTGCTAAAAAAACAATGCATATTATTAAAAATGAAGCCGAGCGCGCCGTTCACGACATGCGTCGACTGCTAGAAGCTTTAACTGATGCACCTTCTAACGACACAAATTTGAATCATGTGCCTTCGCTTATTGAGCAAGCGCGAATTGCTTCACCAAATAATATTTTTTGGCATACTGTTGATGGCATAAATTCTTCTAATAAACTCAACAAAGATGCGCAAACTGTAGCATATAGAATTATTCAAGAAGCACTTACTAATATTCGAAAGCATGCAGGCGAATGCGTTAAAGTAAACATTCATGAAGAGTGGAACAACCAGGGTTTAATACTAAAAATTACAAATGAAATACACAAAATCGAAGATAGCAAAGCGCAAAATAGCAATGCACAACATAAAAACGGCTATGGCTTAATTGGCATGAAAGAGCGCATTGAAAATCTTCATGGCACACTTGATTATGGAAAACTAAACGATGGAACGTTTAGTATTGTTGCTTTTATTCCATATTCTTACAGCACAGACCAGTCAAACACTACTGCTTCTTTATTAAATAGTATTCCTAACGTTACTTATGAGAATGCAAAAATCAATAATCAATCAGTAGAGCAAACAAAACTTGCAAATGCAAATGCTCCAACCTCATCAAAAGTTTTGCCAGAAGTTTTGCCAGAAGTCTTGCCAGAAGCAAATGCTTCACAAAATAGGATTGAGAAAGTATCACAATGGTTTGAACAACATTGGCTTATTGGAGACATTATTTATGCAACGCCTTGGATTGTTCTGATGCTTTTTGTGCCAACTTATGCTTTTATTATTGGAGATGGAATGTCTTCACAATATTTCAACTCACTTTCGTTAGAAGTATTTTATAGAGTATTTACTATTACAACCATGGTGCCATTCATGTTCCGTAGAAAAGCTCCAACTACATGCGCAATTGTTGCCGCAATATTTTCTGCAATACAGCTAATATTCTTACCTAATATTTTGTTTGCTAACTTATTTATTCCAAGCATTATTTATTCTGCAGTTCTATACGGCAAAAAGCGCACATGGCAATGGGTTAGCGCAGTAGTGCTCGCCGAATCTGCTATTTTTTCATTAAAAATTGGCATTGCATCAAGAAATATTCCACAAAATGCAACTCCAATACAATTCTTTACATCTAAAATAGACACAACTAATTTTTATGTCATTATGCAAATGGCATCCGTAGGATTAGTTTTTGGTTTTATAGTTGCGTTAATTTGTTTTGCGGCCATTGCATTTGCTTATTCCCGCAGAAACGATGACAATAATTTGCTGATTCTAAAAGCGCGCAGAACAGAATTAGAGCAAGAGCAAAAACAGCTAGAAGTACTTGCAGCTAACGCAGAAAGGCAACGACTTAGCTCAAATATTCAGCAAAAAGTTGCTATTACATTGCATAAAGTAATCGATGCCGCAAATAACGGAATTGATATGCTAAATAAATACGAAAAAGCAAATAACAATACAGAAAATCGAAAGTTATCAGAACCAAAGCAATCACATGAACAAAGTGAAGAAATTAGTAAAGCTTTCAAAAATATTGGAGATGAAGGTCGCTCAGCACTGAAATATATGCGAAAATTGCTTGGAGTTTTGCGAGAAACAGGTTCAAGCGCTAATTCAGCAAATAATGTTGCGAATGTAGCTGAGATTGCTATTCGCCCTGCTGCCCCACTTGATGAGCAAATTCAACACAGCGCATTAAATAAGCAAGAGTAAGTTGATACTATGGAAAATATGGAAAACAATGAAGTAATTCGCGTCGCAATAGCAGACGATCAGGAGCTTGTTCGTGCAGGATTTGCTATGGTAATTAATTCGCAACAAGATATGCACGTTGTATCTCAGGCTTCTAACGGATCACAAATTGTAGAGCTTTCTAAAGGCCAAAATCCAGACATTATTCTTATGGACGTTCGCATGCCTGTAATGGACGGATTGGAAGCAACTCGCAAGATTCTGCAGCAAAGAACTAACGAAAATACTAAAATTATTATTCTAACAACTTTCGACCTTGATGAATATGTTATGGCTGCAATTCATGCGGGCGCTTCCGGATTCCTTTTGAAAGATACTGAACCTGAAACTTTACTTAACTCCATACGAACGGTATATCAAGGAAACGCAATTATTGCTCCGACTGCCACGAAGCGCTTGATTGAAAATATGATTCAGCAAGGCAAAGTAGCAACAAATAGTAAAGCAAACAGCGTTGCGAGTTATGCTGCGAATTACACTGCACAAGTAAGTTACGACGTACAAGCAAATCCGGCTGCGCAAGCAACACAAAGCTGCGCGTACACAAATTCAGCTATTACAGAACTTACCGATAGAGAGCGCGAAGTTCTTGTTGAAATTGCTCACGGACTCTCAAATCAGGAAATTGCTGACAAACTATTTATTAGCTTACCAACAGTTAAAACTCATGTTGCGCATATTTTAGGAAAAATCGATGCTCGAGACCGCGTGCAGGCTGTAGTTTTCGCTTATGAAAATGGCTTAATTAAGCCGTAAAATACAGCTATTTTACAAGATTTCTCTGTCTAATGAGACGTGAATTGTCAGAGTTTTCTCTCATACCAAGTTTTATATTTGTTATACAAGAAGTCCAACAGCTTTTGCATGCTTGACTTCTATCCTTCAACTAATTACGTGGAAAGTGTTGTCTTGAGGTAAAGGCTAATTAGGCTAGTGCATTTTAGGCTTTGTGTAGCAGGGGTTAGCGAGTGTTATCGTTAAAAGGTTTAGCGTGCGGTGACTTTAAGCTTACTTCTCGAGATTCTAGATGTGATTTTGCTACCTTTAAGCCTACTGGTTGCGTGCTCTAGTTGCTTATATTTTGGGGAACAAATCGGTGTAAAAATCATAAAAAAGTTCCCTACATTATTTGATTATTGGGGAACAAAATGGTATTTTATTTAAGCAAATGTTCCCCAATTTATGTGAAAAAGGAGTGTGAAGATGGCTGCAAAATATGATGATGTGCAAGAATTGCTTAGAAAAAAGGCTGATATTAATGCTCGCTTGAGTTTGCTTGCGTATGATGGTACTCCTGAAATCAAAAATCGTGGAGATGGTAAATATTTATACACCAGAAAGCGTGTTTCGGGAAAGTTGACGTCCACGTATGTTGGTGTGTATTCGGACGATTTGTATAATCTTCTTCTTCACAATGCAAGTGAATCTAGGCAATTGCGTAAGGAACTTCGCGCTGTAGTAAGGCAGCTCGCGAATGCTGGATATTCTAATAGTGAGTTATCTGCTGATTTGGTGAACAATATTGCTTTTGCAAGGGCTAACTTAAAGGCGAATATTTACGATCAGGCGGTTTTGGAAGGTGTTGCTACTACTTTTCCTCAAACTGAAGAGATTATAGATAACGGGAAAGTATTTGGTGTTTCTGCGAGTGATGTTCAAAAAATCTTGAATTTGAAGCATGCTTGGGAGTTTATTTTAGACGAGGATGTTGTATTAAGCAGGTCTGATTATTACATGCTAAGTCATATAGCGAAGCTTGTTAATGAGGGGTTTTTCTTAGATGGCGGTCGTATCAGGGGTGTTCCTGTTGCGATTGGTGGATCTACTTATATTCCGCCTATTCCTAATGAAATAGATGTTAAAGAAAAAATAAGGAATATTGTTGAATGTGAGAAAGATAGTGAGAATGTTGAAGGTAGAGTTGGAAGGAAAGAGCCTATTGATATTGCGATTGAATTATGCGTTTATTGTATGAAGTCGCAGATATTTTTAGATGGGAATAAGAGGGCTTCTGTGATTTTTGCGAATCATTATTTGATTTCTCATGGCAGGGGCTTGTTGGTTATTCCAGAAAATAAGGTTCCTGAGTTTAAGAAGTTGCTTGTTGAATATTATGAGGGTGAAGATTTGCAGGTGATTGCTTCGTTTATGAGGGAATATTGTTGGAGACATTAAACGCGCGCGATGATATTGGTTCTGCTGTGGCGAATAATGTTAAGGCTTCTGCTTCTTGCACGGTGTATACGTTAAATGGTACGAGTGTTTTAGAAGGAGAAATTACCAAGGGTGCATGTCTTGAAGTAGTTTGTGAGAATGGTGTGGCTGAAGTTTGTGATAAGCATAAAGCAGATTTTGGGTACAAAACAGATGGATGTGCTCACTATGCTGTGCATTGTTTGAATGGGAAAGCTGTAGTGAAGTAATACTGTTGTGGTGTTTTATGTCCGCCACTGTGACTAGTCGCATGAAATAGAGTTTGGCATATTCTAAAAATTCTTTGGAATGTTGGAGTATTAGGCTTGGTGGTTTTTAATCCAAGTGTAAAGGTCATTTTCATTCGCTTTGCCTGATGCAACTTTGAGATAAAAAAGTTTCGTATTGGGGATAAGTAATTTACGCAAGTTGGTAAGTTGCGTGATAAGTAGTAAATGGGCAGGTTAGGTCTGATTTTAATATTTTTTCTCATAATATTTGTTGATAAAAAACATGATTAATGGAGAAAATGCGATCGAAATAGCTAGAAGAGCAGCTGGTAAATATGCTTTTGTGATAAATGCAATTATGGCAATTATTCCCATTAGGTGCATTAGTATGAATGCCATTGTTGCATTTACTTTATCTTTGATGTTCTCGTTTCTTTCATCGTTCACATTTATTTTGTAGTTGTGGTCTTTTTCCATCATCTTATAGTGCATGATTTTTACGTGTGAAAGTGAGATAGTTGCAACAAAAACAACTGACAGTACAATTTCTACGGATTCGTTCAGTTTAAGAGTCAGTACAAGAATTAGTCCGAAAATTCCTATTACATATCCTATGTACCAAAAATTTTGGGTTTTCTGTTTTTTCATTTTTTATCTTCCTCGTAAATAAATATTTCTTCGATTGTTAAATCAAAATACTTGGCAATTTTGTATGCCAATATGATTGACGGGTTATATCTTCCATTTTCCAAAGAGCCGACTGTCTGTCTTGATACTTCAAGTGCGTCTGCAAGTTCTTCTTGGGTTATGCCTTTTTCTTTTCTAATTTGTTCAAGTCTATTTTTCAGATTACATTCTCCTTCATAATGGAAAGCTAGCTTTACATATAAGATAATCGTTTCGAAAGTAAATGTCAAGTTAGCTTTCCATTGGATCTAATATTGTATTTAACAAAGATGGGGTGAATTATGATCCGCTTTGCAGAGATTTTTATTCCAGGTTTCGGATTAACGCCACTGGAGATCTTTTAGATTGTGCTTCCTCAAATAAGATTACAGATGAACAATTGAATCAATTTTTAGATGCAAATATATCCAAGAATACATACTACTAATGCAGAAAATGCGCATGGTAATATTTCTTTATGTCCCTCATTTTTTCAGTGCTAATAAGTTAATCTACAAATTTTTCAGGATTGCCTGTATTTTTAGCTGCTTTTGAGAGGTTTACGTATTCTAAAGTCATAATTTACTTTTTTAATTTTGCGTTATAGTGGATCAGTATGATAACGACGAGTGCTAATACTATATCTAATGATGTACTGATAAAGCAGGTTTTGGTACAAAGCGAATTTTAAGTACTTTCTTTTGTGGTGTTCTGATTTGTTTTTCTAAAATTTCCATAAAACGTTTTTCTAGTGTAGTGTTTGAATAACATCAAGATTTCCAAGGGGTTAATCATGTGTTTATATAATATTTTGCCTAAATGCAAAAGTGATAAAATAAGCATTTCACTTAATCAAGTAAAAAATAGCAAAGAATTTAGTCATTATAAAGAATTTGAGATACTTGGTAGTGGATGTAATGCTACGGTGTTCAAAGCTAAGCATAAAGTTACAGAGCAGTCTGTTGTTATTAAAGTTTATAAAATTTTTAAAAATAATGAAAAATCTTATAAGGATAAGCATTTAAAAGAGATTAAAAAGAATGCAAAAAATAAATTTGACAAAATATAATCATGCTGTATTTGATGCTGGAACTGTCAGCGTAGACTGTTTTAAATATCTGTATTGCATTATGAATTATTTAGATGGCATTACGCTAGAAGAATGGCTACAGAAAATAAAATCACTAGAAAAAAAGATTAATAAAACCAATTGAAATAAATGCTGCTTTAGGTTTTTTGTACTATTGTTATAATTTGGTCGATAACGATTGTGGTGAGATTACACATGGAGATATTAATGTTGGCAATGTAATCTTTTTGAAACAGAACAGCATTAATAATAAAAATGATTTTTTGAACTATTGTTCGTGCGGTGGTAATTACTTAGTACCTACAAAAATAGAACTAATTGATTATGGCACATCGGAGTGGGAGGAAACTACTCACAATTTCGGCATTGAACGTGATCTTAATTTTATTGTTAATAATACTTGTAAAATACTATCTTCATATCCTATAAAGGAATTTATTAATTATGATGCAATGCGTGAAAATGAAGAGCTACATATTCAAAGGAATATTTTGATTGTTGATTTGATACGAATCATATTATCAATTGATTATCTTGATAATTTATGTTATGCAGGAGGCCGTAAAAAAGACTACTCTGATTGGCTTTATAGACTATGGAATTGCAGATTTAAGCGGGAAGATAAATTGGAATTTAATAATTTTATTGACTTAAATTATTGGTCTGCATTAAAACAACCAAGTACAGGAAAATATATTAATAAAACAGAAATTGTTAATTATATGAATAAACAGAAAAAACAGTGTTATACAATAAAACTTACAAATGTGTGCAGCCATACATGTAATTATGATGATCCGGATATAAAATTTAAGTGGTAAGATACTAATTTTAAACCTTTTAACGATAGCTTTTTCTATCGTTAAAAGGTGCACTCACTATCCATAGTGTGCACTCAAAAAAGTGTAAATATACTACCCGTTCACTCAACCCACGTCGAAAGTGTCGTATTGATGCCAAAGGCTGATTAGGTGGGTACGTTTTACATTATTCTTATGAAGAATAAACCACTGCAAAACCAATAAATTCCATACAAAGCATATAAAAATGCGGCTATTTATGCATATACACAAATAGCCGCAAATTTAGCTTGTCAACGTACCTAGTAGCTTTTTAATTTATGCTTTCGGTAGGCGACGGTGACGCATAACAGTAACGCCGGCAGCAGCAGCTCCAGAAATAGTTAACGCACCCAAAACACCTAACATTATAGTGCTAAGCATATTGCCAGAAGACTTGTTCTCGCTTGTAGCACTAGCTTGAGTTTTTGGATTTTCGCTTACTGTATCCGAAATCTTTTCGTCAACTTCTTCAACATCACCCTTGTTATCTTCAGGCTTCGTAGAGTTTTCTTCTGAAACCTGAGACTCAGTTGACTTGTTTGCTTGCGAAGCATTTTCTGACTGATCTGCAACAGCTGGCACCTGAGATGCAGCTGCAGAAGAAACCTTTTTAGATACTTCAGCAACTGTAGTTACTGCCTTCTGAGTATTTGCAACCGTAGGATTTGCTGCAGGTGCTGAAGACACTGAAGGAGCCGAAGGTGCTTCAGAAACAGCAGGCGCTGAATTATCTTCAACTTGAACTGCTGGAACCGCAGGGGTTGCAGGAGCAACAGATACTGACGGAACAACAGGAGCAGATGGCATAGCTGGTGCTTTAGCAGACGGAGCTGGAATCTTAGCTTCAGGTACTGCAGGAGCAGGAGCAGCTACTTTCGGAGCAGATACTGCAGGAGGTGCAGGAACTGGAGCAGCATGCTCTTGAGATTTATTATCTTTTTTAGAATCAGAAGATTCTGGAGCAACAGGAGCAGCCTGTTTTTCAGATTCTTTTGCCTCATTATTACCAGCAGGGCTGCTGCTATTTTGCTGATTCTTTTGAGCTTTTTCCTGTTCCAATTGAGCTTTGAGAGTAGTAACTTTAATTCTAGCTGCCTCAAGATTCTTTTCTGCTTCCTTTAAAGAATCTTTAGCTTTCTTCTTTAAATCACTTTTCTCAGTTCTCTCATGAATCTGATTTTTCTTAGCTGTTTTAGCACCCTCAACACCATTTTTTAAGGAGTTAATTTTTTGGCTTAGCTTATCATCTTTGCCAACTAACTTATAGTTGTCAATAATATTATTAAGAAGCTTTATTTCAGACTCTGCTTTCTTTGCTTCAGAATCTTTAGTATTAGAAGCTTCAAGCTTTTTGGCTACATCTTTTTTAGACTCATCAATTTGATCTTTAATCTTTTTAAGTTCTTCATCTGCTTTTTCAAATTCTTGCTGCGCTGTCTTGAAAAGTGTCTCTAATTCTTTCAGAGTTTCTTCTTTAGCAGCAACAGATTTCTTATTTTCTTCAACTTTTCTGCTAAGCGAAACTTGATCATTAGAGACTTTTCTAAACTGCTCCGCTAGAGAATAAATATTACCGGCATCGTCTGGATTAGCTTTTTCTAACGCAGATTCTAATTCACCGATTTTTGTATCATACTCTTTAACTTGAGCAGAATCGCTTGCAATAGATTCCTTAAGAGAATCTACTTCTTTGTGAAGATTTGAAATCTGCGATTCATACTGCTTTATGCTAGATGCAGCTCTTTCTTTTGTTTGACTTTTTTCTTCTTCGTCATTTTGCAAATCGTTAAGAGCTAATTTTGCATTATCATATTGCTTTTTTAAAAGTTCGTATGCTTCTTTTAATCCAGTAAGATTGCTCTCTTTTTCTTTTTTGGATTTTTCAAATTCCGCAGCCTTTGCTTTTGCAGCTTCGGAACCCATTTTCAATGCATTCTCAGCTTCTAAAAGTTCTTTCGCTTTATCATTTTCAGCGTTTTCAGCTATTTTTTCAGTTTCAGAGATTTTATTTAAAAGATTGTCAAATTCTTCGACTTTTTTCTTATACGCTTCAATTTGATCTTCTAATTGCTGAACTTGCTCTTCAGCTTTTTCAATTGCTTCTTCAGTAGACGCTTTAACAGTCGCCTCTGTTTGGACTTGTGTATTTTGTACAACCTCAGCAGCTTCTTGCGCCCACGCTGGCATTGGGCCTTGCAGGAACAAAACAAATCCTGCGATTGCTGCGGCAGATTTTTTCTTGACCGTTACCATATTTTCTACTCCTTGCTCGTAGCGGCCTTCATGTCTAACTTATGTCAGCAGTCATTCTTGAGCATAACAAAGAAATAAATACATTTTCAACGCCATTTATTCGGAATATTTCCGATAAAACTTGTCATGATGAATAATAATCGTATTATTTTTGAATATTACTAATAAAAAATGCTCTTTTTATACATAATATTATGTTAGTCGCATAATTATACGCACGTTTTAATAAAAAAATAATAATGATAATACAAATTTTTTCAGAGTGTCGAAAAAGCTTAAGAAAAAGATAATGCCGGCACGTAAAATTTACACACCGGCATTATCTTTATTTTCTGCAACTTAACTTATAAAAACTATCTTTCTACAGATAATTTTTGCGAAATTTATTCTTCCGCGAGCGCAACTACTGGCGAAGACTTCACTGCTCTACGAGCTGGAAGCACGCTGGAAAGAAGCGCTGCAAGCAAAGCGATTAGAGCAAGAACCGCGTAAATAGTCCAATCAACTACAAACGGAACTTTGCCAATTGTGCTAAACACCATGTAGGATCCAATCCACCCAAACGCTGTTCCAACAATCAAGCCTGAAACAGTGCTTGTTAAGGAAATCAACGTTGCTTCCAACGCAAGAGATCTTCTAACCTGGCCTCTTGTCATGCCTATTGCGCGCAAAGTTGCAGATTCTTTGGTTCGCTCAATAACAGACAAGCTTAATGTGTTTGCAACACCTATTAAAGCAATCACAACAGCTACTGCTATTAAGCCAACAAGCAACATCATCATTATGTCGATAGCACTCTCCCACTGCGCTCGCTGGAACACGCTTCCAGCAGCAATAACCTCCGCATAGTTAGATGTAACATTTCGAATGTTTTTAACAATATCTATAAGATTACCTTTGCTAGAATCTACCGAAATAAGCAGCATATGCGTTGTAGGCTTAAGATAGTTATTGAAGTAGGATTTGCTCACAAAGGCAGTATTATTTGAATACACACCAACATTTCGATACTTCTTAAACTGAACTTGCTTTACAGTAATGCTCTTATCGTTATTACTCGAGTCTGTATTCATGCCAGTAAATGGCGTAATATTATTACTGTCTGTTTCACCAGAACTGTACTTTTCTACGTAAGCTTGCAGATTAAGGTTTCCTTTTTTAAGCTCAAAAGGTTCGCCGCCTTCGTTATTAAACTTAGGCAAAAGTATAGAATCTTTGTTTATGTTAACGCCATCAAGGTTTGTGTGCATTACATTTCGAAGCTGATTTACATTATCAACTCCAGCTGCCATAGCATACTCAGTTTCGCCCTTAGCGTTCTTAAAAGTCATAGGAACTGCAGGAAGCAACTCAGTATTCTTTATTCCACTAATCTTTGAAATATCGGCAGCTAAAGACTCATCAACATTCTTGCCTTGAATAATAATGTCAACACTATAACGGTCATCAACAACACCTTTAAGAGTTGCTTTACCACATATTGCGCCCGTTACTACTGTAGAAACAAGCGTTACTCCAATAAGCAAAGCTGTTCCAGTTGCTGCAACTCTTCTAGGATTTCTTTGCACGTTTGCATTAGCAACTTTAGAAGCAGGCCCACAAAGTGCCATGATTGCGCCAGTTGCCTTCATAGCAAACGGCATCCAGAATATGGCTGTCATAATAATGCCAATAAAAACAAGCGCACAACCAAACATTGCTCCAAGCAAAGTCATCCAAGAGTCAGAACCAGCATTAGGTGACTTCCCCGCAATCATGTTTGTCAAAGCATTAAAACTTAAAACAGTAGCTAAAATACCTATAACAATAAATATCACACCAAAAACAGCGCGAATAATGCTTGCACGCTTATCTTTAATCAAATCCATTGGTCGTAGTGCTTCCATAGGCGTTACTTTTGTAGCAGATCGAGCAGCACCCATAGACGCAAGAACTGTTACAATTGCACCAATTACTATTGGCCACACAACCGCTGGAAGCGAAACAATCAAAGGAATCTTAGATAATGGTCCAGAATTAATATTCACGTTACTAATTACGCCCATAAATCCGATTGCACAAAGCACGCCAACAGCC
The DNA here is from genome assembly GCF_056590535.1 of Bifidobacterium sp. C0047B3. Taxonomy (NCBI): domain Bacteria; kingdom Bacillati; phylum Actinomycetota; class Actinomycetes; order Bifidobacteriales; family Bifidobacteriaceae; genus Bifidobacterium; species Bifidobacterium sp. C0047B3. Next base: position 656,819 of record NZ_JBWPWH010000001.1, read on the forward strand.
GCAGAAATAACTCCAAGTACTGCAGCTTCAAGCAAAACTGCTGCATAAAGCTGGTGCGATTGTGCGCCGATTACGCGCAAAAGTGCAAGAGTACGTCTGCGTTGAGCAACCAAAACTTGGAATGTATTTGCTATAACAAGCGAAGAAATAAGCAACGCTAGAACACCAAACGATAGCAAGAACATAGTCACAAAATTAGTGCCGTTAGACACATTTCGAACAGATCTTACACCAACTTCATGCCTAGACATAAGAGAAAATTGCTCTGGAAGCAAAGCATTAATCTTAGGAGATAAATCGTTTATTTTAGATTCATCAATACTCATGTATACTTTGCTTTGCACAACTTGATTGTCAAAATTCTTAAGATTTTTGAGTTTTGCACAAAAATCATTCGTTACTCCACCAAGATACGTGCCGCGATTTGAAACTGGTATTTGAGAATGTTCTCCATCGTCTACAAGACCAACCACACGAACATCGTAGGATTTTTCTTTATCTCCGCCAGTGTCATCTACTTTAACCAAAGTTATAGTATCGCCAACGTTTGCATGTATTGATTTAGCAATACTTTTAATAAGCGTAATTTCGCCTATTTTTTGCGGATCTCTACCTTCTGTTGATTTATACACAGGAAGATTTCCATACAAACCACTAGACCAAGCAATACTTGTAACTGATTTATCACCTTTTTCTACTCTTACAAGCGCAGTCGCATCGTCACTGCGAATACCGTTGACACCAGGCATCTTCGATATTTTGTCTAAATGAAGATCTTTGTAATGAATTTCACTACTCGGAGAGCTGTTAGGATTTTTAAATGAGATTGCATAATTTGCGCTACTGAATTCTTCCGTTGCGTTGCGAACCATCAAGTCGTCAACACTGTTCACAAAAAGCAAAGTAGCGCTCATAAACATGCTGCCTATAAGAATTGCAATTCCAGAGGCGATTAGCATGCGTACGCTTTTACGCATAAGTTTTAGTGCGATTTTCCACATTCTAACTTCACCACCTTTTATTGCAATTGTGCAGGCTGATTATTAATACCAGCTTCGCTGCGTTCCATAAGCATTTTGCTCATGCCTTCTGCAGTAGGATTTTGTACGTCTTCAACGATTTGACCATCTGCAAATACGATTGCTCGATCCGCGTAAGAGGCTGCAACAGCGTCGTGAGTAACCATAATCACAGTTTGACCAAGCTCCATTACAGACTTTTTCAAGAAATGCAAAACTTCTGAGCTGGAAGCAGAGTCAAGATTTCCGGTAGGCTCGTCTGCAAAAACTACGGAAGGCTTAGAAATCAAAGCTCGAGCAATTGCAACGCGTTGGCGCTGGCCGCCAGAAAGCTCAGCAGGCCTATGCTTTAAGCGATTTTGCAAGCCAAGAGTATTAACCAAAGTATTAAACCATTGCTTATCTGGCTTTTTGCCTGCCAAAGTAAGAGGCATAAGAATATTTTGCTCAGCGCTAAACATTGGAAGAAGATTAAAACTTTGGAAAATAAACCCAACCATCTCGCGACGCATAAGCGTAAGCTGCTTATCACTCATGCCCGTAATATCTAAACCATCAACCAAAACTTTTCCAGAATTAACGCTGTCAAGTCCAGCCAAAGAATGCATTAAAGTTGACTTTCCAGAACCAGACGGGCCCATAATCGCAGTGAACTTGCCGCGCTCAAAACTTACGCTTACATCTCGCAGAGCGTGAACAATGCCTGCACCCTTGCCAAAATCTTTAACAACATGCAAAGCTGCAACCGCAGTCTCGCCAATCAAATTTTGATTAAAATCTGCTCTAAAATCTAAAGCACTTTCTTGCTCGTATGAGCTTGTTTCGTATGGACTGTTCATAACTGCTCCTTTTCTTAAAAAGTAGTAATCGCATAGTTATCTATTGCTAATACTTAAATTTACGGGAAAAGACTGCTGGTTACTATCGTGCGTAAGACGGAAATTATTTAGAAAGAATTAGTATCTCATCCTAAAGTATGATGCGTAAATTTACAGAATATACACAAAAAATCGGAGCGCATACAAATACGAATGCGCTCCGAATAAAATGGTAATGGATCTTCAGGAATATTTTTAATTAATAATTTTTACTTTTACTTTCGCTTTCTCTTTAAGCAAGTCCTGCTTTACGAACTGCGTCAAACCCGCGCTGCAAATCAGCAAGAATATCGTCAATATGTTCAGTTCCAATAGACAAACGAATAGTTCCTTCATGAATGCCTTGATCTTCCAATTCTTCAGGAGTTTCCTGAGAGTGCGTAGTAGAAGCAGGATGAATAACCAATGACTTCACGTCAGCAACATTTGCAAGAAGTGAGAAAAGCTGCAAATTGTCAATAAATACGCGAGCTGCATCCCTTCCACCTTTAATATCAAACGTGAAAATAGAGCCACCGCCGTTCGGGAAGTAACGCTTATAAAGCTCATGATCAGAACGACCTTCAATAGAAGGATGACTTACAGATTCAACTTCTGGCACAGTTTGCAAATATTTCACAACCTTCAACGCGTTTTCAACGTGACGTTCAACACGCAAACTCAAAGTTTCCGTGCCTTGCAAAAGCAAGAATGCAGCAAACGGGCTAATACAAGCGCCAGTATCGCGCAAAATAATCGCACGAATACGCGTCACAAAAGCTACAGATCCTAAAGCTTCATAGAAGTTCAAACCGTGGTAACTTGGGTCAGCTTCTGTAAGAGTTGGGAATTTTCCAGGAACTTTAGCCCAATCAAAATTGCCGCCTTCAACAATAACACCACCAAGAGTTGTGCCATGGCCGCCAATAAACTTCGTAGCAGACTCAACTACAATATCTGCACCATGCTCAAGCGGACGGAAAAGGTACGCAGTTGCGAAAGTGTTGTCAACAAAAACAGGAAGATTATGGCGATGCGCAATCTCGGAAATAGCCTCAAAATCAGGCAAATCTGCGTTAGGATTACCAAAAGTTTCAAAGTATACAAGCTTTGTATTTGGCTGAATAGCATCCTCGAAGTTTTGAGGATTCTTAGGATCGACAAAAGTAGTTGTTACACCATCTCGAGGAAGAGTGTGACGAAGAAGGTTATAAGTTCCACCATACACATTCTTTGAAGACACAATGTGATCGCCCTGCTGCGTAATGTTACGAATAGCGTAGTCGACAGCTGCTGCACCAGAAGCAACAGCCAAAGCTGCAGTTCCGCCTTCAAGAGCTGCAATTCTGCGCTCAAAAACATCTTGAGTAGAATTCGTCAAACGACCATAAATGTTTCCGGCATCACGCAAATCAAAACGAGCTGCAGCATGATCAAAATCATGGAACACGTAGCTTGTTGTTTGATAAATAGGAACTGCACGAGAATCAGTTGCGGGATCCGCCTGCTCTTGACCAACATGCAATTGCAAGGTTTCAAAATGATACTTTCCTTGCGTTTCTTCAATATCGCTCATAATACCCCTCCAGTTTTGCGACTTTTAAACAGTAGATTAGTTTGCTTCAGCTTACTTTGCGCATCCGCTTACTTTTCCGTTTTCTGTTTACATATTTATTTAAGTGATAACGACAATATGCCACTATGGTTCATTCGTACATACCTGCGGTTATCAAAATTAGCTATAACGAATTAACAGTTTGCAAAAAATAGCGAAATTTGTTTTAGAAAAATACGAAAAATATACTGAATTTCTAATACAACACGCCGTATATAGCTTTTATCCACAATGCTTAAAAAATCTGGATTACTGCTCAATAAGCACAGAAAATAGCAGCATGATTACACAAAAACACATTATTGACGATGAAATTATCTCGCTTGACGAGATTGACGACGCTGAGACTGCTCAAGTATTTTTGCAAGAAAAACTTGAACAAGTGTCCAACGAGCTTCAAGATGATTCTCTTGAAAGTAAAGAGTTGGGAAAACTGGGAGAAACATACGCCGCTTTGCGACTTATGCAAAAAGGGTGGCACGTTATTGACAAAAACTGGCATTGCCGCAATGGAGAGCTAGATTTGGTGATGATTACTCCAGAACAAAAATTGGTATTCGTAGAAGTAAAAACTCGAAGAAGCGTACGTTGTGGTACTCCGCTTGAAGCAATTACTCAAGAAAAATGTAGCAAATTACGTACAACTGGTATGAAATGGCTGGAAGAATTCGGAAGCGATATACCTCATTACCGTATTCGATTTGACGCTGTATCAATTCTTGTTATTAACAAATACACTTATCCAGACTCTGCATATGAATTGCAATCTTTGGAAGAAATTGAAGATAATTCATCAATCCAATTCAAGCATGTTCAAGGAGCATTCTAATGCACATTGGAAACGCAACATCAATAGGACTTATTGGTCTTAAAGCTTTTACTATTCAGTTGCAAGCTTTTATATCTGGAAATATGCCAAACTTTTCTATTATCGGCTTACCTGACACTTCATTAAGCGAAGCAAGAGAGCGCGTCAAATCAGCTCATTTTGCGTTGCATTGTAAATGGCCTGAAGGAAGGGTAACAGTAAACTTATCACCTGCTTCAATGCCAAAAAGCGGAGCATCATACGATTTAGCTATCGCAGCAAGCATACTAAGCGCAGAAAAGTATATTCCACTTACAGAATTAGAAAATACAGTTATTCTAGGAGAACTAAATCTTGACGGGACAGTATTACCCATTCAAGGCATTCTTCCTATTGCACTTTACGCAAAAAAGATGCATTTTAAACGAATGCTTATTCCGCAAGAAAATCTTGCCGAAGCGCAACTTGTAGATGGAATTGAATCTATTGGAATACACCATATTTTAGATTTAGTGACGCAATTGCATGGCAGTTTGAGCGAAGAATCACTAAAGCTTATTGAAGAAGACCCTGCGTATAAACATATGCAAGTTCTTGAACGAAATGGAAATTATAACAATGGAGAAGAAGACTATAATTCGTCAATTCACGAAGAAAGCACTTCCCCACTACAAATTGAACCAAAATATGAAATTGGAGATATGTCTGAAGTAATAGGGCAAGAACATACAAAATGGGCTCTACAAGTTGCTGCAGCTGGAGGGCATCACGTGATGATGATTGGACCTCCAGGATCTGGAAAAACCATGCTAGCTTCACGGATACCAAGCATTATGTGCCCACTTAACGAACAAGAACAGCTTGAGGTTGCTTCAATTCGTTCACTTTGTGGCACACTACCCTACTACGGAATTAGCAATATTCCACCATTTGAAGCACCTCACCATACTGCTTCAGCAGCTTCTCTTATTGGAGGAGGAACAGGAGTTGCAAAACCTGGGATTATTACTAGAGCACATTGCGGAGTGCTGTTTATGGATGAGGCTCCAGAGTTTTCTCCTAGAGTATTGCAAACCCTAAGAGAACCATTGGAATCAGGGCATATTGCTATTTCTCGCTCAAAAGGTACAACTCTTTATCCAGCTAAATTCCAGCTTGTTATTGCTGCAAATCCTTGTCCTTGCGGATACGCATACGGAAATGGCGAGCGCTGCACTTGCAAAGAGCGCGAAAGAGCACGATATTTTTCACGCCTTTCAGGACCAATTCTTGACCGTATTGATATTCAAATGGATGTACCTCCAGTAGAACGAATTATTATGTCAAACCATCATCAAGACAATGCACAAAACTCAGTTAAAAACACGTATCTAAATAGCAAAACAATGCGAGATAACGTAATAGAAGCTCGCAAAATTGCTCGCGACCGTTTTATAAAGCAAGGTTGGGATTGCAACGCACAAGCATCTGGAACATGGCTTAGAAAATACACTTCACAGCAAGCGGTAGGACTTATTAACCGTGCATTAGAAAAGCATCAATTGAGTTTGCGCGGAGCAGATAGAGCATTGCGACTCGCATGGACGCTTGCTGATCTTTCTGGACACACTTCACCAGACATGACAGACATTGCACAAGCTATCAGTTTAAGGACACGAATATGAATACTAAAAACATAAACAACACGGATAACATAGACAACACGGAAGAAACTATTAGTGCATCTAGCGATTTTTCTTCACCAGACGAAGAAACAATATCTCGTGCAATACTTACATTCTGCCTTGAAGGAGCGGATGCGATTATGTACACGCTACTATTGGGATCTAAAAGCGCTAAAGAAATTGTTTCACTATTAAAAACAATTGTGAAAAATTATACGAAACAACAATCAATAGGCTCAGCTCAACAAATGCAACTTCCAATTATTAGTGAAGTAGCAGATCAAGAAAACGATGCCAATTCTAAAACTTTTAGCTCAAGAAAACGTAACAAAAATCAAGAATTAGTATCTACAATGTTAAGCTTCATAAAAAAACATAAAGAACTTGCGCTATTAGAAAATTATTTCAAGAAGGGCTTAACAGCGTGGGGTTATCACAACGATAATGCGCCTAAGTCTTTAGAAGTGTTACACAATTCTATTTCAAAATGGTGCGTTCGATTATTGCATTTACCGACATGGAATAATGAATCACTATGTCAATGGTTCACTTCTGGCGGAAAGCAATGGATTATTGCGCCACACAGCAAATATTGGCCGAAACAATTGCAAGATTTGGCTTTCCAAAGTCATTTCTCACCACCTTTATGCTTATGGGGCGTAGGGAATCCACAAACATTAACACAATGTCATAATCCACTTGCTATTGTCGGTTCACGCTCTTGCACAGACTACGGAAGAGAACTTGCATATCAATTTGCTTATGATTGCGCTTCGAAAGGTCATACTGTTATTTCTGGTGGAGCATACGGAATTGATGCAGCAGCACATTGGGGAGCATTAGATGCACAAGATGTAGATGAAAATAAGCCTACAGGAAAAACCATTGCTGTATTTGCAGGAGGATTAAATCACATGGGGCCCAGATACAATTATCAGCTTTTTGAACAAATTATTGCAAAAGGCGGAGCGTGTATTAGCGAACTATGCCCAGATACAACACCAGTAGGCCACAGATTTTTATTGCGAAATAGAATTATTGCAGCTCTAGCATCAAAAATTATAGTTGCTCAAGCAAGATTACAATCCGGAGCGCTAAATACTGCAACATGGGCAACGGATTTAAATCGCGAACTATACGCTATACCAGGAGATATAAATCAGCCTAATAATGCAGGATGCAACAAGCTAATACACGATTCACAAGCTATAATATTGTGTTCAACTCAAGATATAGATATTCTGTTTCCTCAATCTCATCATTACTTTGCTTATTCTCAACCTAAACCAGAAAAATTAAGCATAGACTATAAAAATTATGACAATACGCAAAAACTAATTATCGACGCAATTACAACGTGCAAACGCAAACGTGAACTTGCGAATGTTGACAGAATATACGAAATAATAAAAGCTTCTTACAAAGAAAAACAATTAGATTACATACCATCTATTGCTGAAATTTCTGGGAAAATTGCATTGCTAGAATTGGAAGGAATTATTGTACAAAATAAAGAAAATTTAACATTATCACAGCAAAAAGTAGCGTAAAATAACGCGCCCAATACAAGATATGTGAGAAAATAAAAGTATGCAATCAAGCGAATACTACGATGTTATTATTGTTGGCGCTGGAGCTGCAGGATTATCTGCAGCACTAGGATTAATTAAATCCGAAGAATACGCATGCATGAAAAAAGAAGGAAAAACACCATCAATTTTAGTGATTTCTAAAGTGCCAGCATTGCGTTCACACACGGGTTCTGCTGAAGGAGGTATAGCAGCAAGCCTTGGGAATGTAGAGCACGACAAATGGCAATGGCATTATTATGACACAGTTCATGGCGGAGATTGGCTAAGCGATCAAGATGCAGCAAAGCTACTTGCAAAAGAAGCACCAAAAACAGTTATTCAGCTTGAACATGATGGCGTAGCATTTTCTCGAACACAAAATGGATATATTAACCAACGCCGTTTTGGTGGACATACTGCTAATTTTGGAAAGAATCCAATTGAACGTGCGGCTTTTGCTGCGGATCGTATTGGTCACCAAATTTTGCATAGCTTATGGCAACAATGTGTTTCCGAGAATATTGTATTTGCTGAAGATTGTTACGTAACAGATGTTGCTATAAACGATCAAACTATGAGTGTTGAAGGAATTGTTGCATTTGATTTATCTGCAGGAAACTTGCGAGCAATAAAGTCTAGATTCTTACTTTTAGCTACAGGCGGATCGGGAAGATTATTTGCAACAACATCTAATTCGTGGGATTTAACAGGCGATGGCATGGCTTTAGCTCTAAAAGCAGGATTACAACTTGAAGACTGTGAGTTCATTCAATTCCACCCTACTGGACTAGCTCATACTGGCATTCTGCTTTCAGAAGCAGCAAGAGCTGAAGGCGGCGTGCTTAGGAACTCAAATGGCGAAGCTTTTATGAAAAAATACGATGAAGTACATTCAGATTTAGCTCCAAGAGATGTTGTTTCTCGTGCAATTGCCCAAGAAATTCGCGAAGGCAGAGGTGTGAACGATTCAACAACTACACAACAAAGCAATTCACATAACGATTGCGTTTGGCTAGATATGACACATATCAGCCGAGAAAATATGTTAGAATACTTGCCACAAGTCACAGAAACTATTGAAAAATATGCTCATCTTGACCCAACTTGCGATTTAGTCCCAATTCGCCCTACAGCTCACTACACAATGGGCGGAATACCGATAACTTTGGATGGAAAAGTATATAGATGGCAAAATAACAACCAAAATATTGTTTATGGTTTATACGCTGCCGGAGAATGCTCATGCGTAGGAGTGCACGGAGCTAATCGATTAGGAGGAAACTCCTTGCTTGACGCATGCCTTTTTGGAAATCGCGCGGGAGCAACAATAGCAAAAGAATTGAAAAACTTAAACAAGTATGACGAAACTAACAGTAACGAAATCAACGAAATCAACGAAATCAACGAAACAAATAAAACTATCTCAAATAATACTGCACTACAAATCTTATATAAACAAAGAAATAATGAACTTAATCAGCTTATTGAAACAAGCGCAAAGCAAGCTACAGATTTTACAGACAACAGCCATAACGACGAATCTTCACAAATAGAAGAAGAATATAATCCTTATAAATTATTTGCAGGTTTAGGAAAAATCATGGAAAACGCTGTTGCAATATCATGCGACGAGCAATCAATTAAGGAAGCACTCAATGAAATACAAGAATTTATAGATCCTAAAATTCAATCATTACACATCCATAGCAATAATTTAGTTTTTAACCAAGAAATTACTGCAATATGGGAAATAAAGAACATGTCACTACTTGCAAAAGCAGTATTGCAATCTTCACTTGCTAGACATGAATCTAGAGGTGCTTTCTTTAGAAGAGACTATCCAAAACATGATATTTCTTCATTGCCACAACACTCGTTCATTGACTTTGATGGAAACTTGGCAAAAAAGTCAGTGAATGTTATTGATTTTAAACAAGATAGCAAAGGAGATTTTTATACTGAAAATAGCATAATTTAAAACTATTATTACTGTTTTCATATATAAATATCTTAAAAATTCGTAATTTTTTCAACACGCCGAAGCGAAGATGGAAAAAAGATGTTATAGTCTTATCTGTTGTCTAAAACACATGTCCGGGTGGCGGAATGGTAGACGCGCTAGCTTGAGGTGCTAGTGCCTATTTGTTACAGGCGTGCGGGTTCAACTCCCGCTCCGGACACGAAAAAACCTTGCTGGGAAACCAGCAAGGTTTTATTGTTTTTTAACACAAAAATGGGCTAACTAAGAATATCTTAGCTAGCACCAAAGTTTAATTAAGCAGCATTTGAATGCAAGTGGAAACGAATCTCACCAGAATTTGGCGCATAAACAGCTGCACCAAAAGCAATAATCGTACCAAACTTATCTTTTACAGTAGAATAAGCTGTAAGTGCAGGAGTTCCAACTTCAAGGTTAAGTACTGCTGAAAGACTGTCACATAGATTTTCTATATGCACAGACACTTCATTTTCTACAAGCTGAACAGCGTACGCTTTAAGCAAAAAATCAGATAACGACTCATCTGAAAAATCATGCGTCAAAATTTTAGGAAAACGAGAAGCAGGCAAATAGAGCACACTATAACGCGATAAAACATCGTCAACGTAACGCAAACGTTTCAAACATATCAATTCATCTACTGGATCAAGGCCTAAACGAGCAGCAGCATCTTCATCATGAATAACATCGTTTTCAATAACTTTTATTCTAATTTTTGCATCATTAGAATAAGTCTGCTCGTAAAATCCTTGCGCACGATCAGAAATTACTTCTTGACTATAACTAGGAATAATTGAAGAAGCTCGAAATGTTCCTCTACCCTGCTCACGAACAAGTAATCCTTCAGCAATAAGGTTATCGACTGCATGCCTCAAAGTAATACGGCTCACATTGTATTGTTTGCACAATTCAATTTCAGGAGGTAATTGTTCGTTAGCTTCCATAGAATCAATGCGAGCGCGTAGATTGTCTCGCACAGCAATGTATTTAGGCACACCTTCGACCATTTCACTCTCCCCTAACTAAACGCTAACATGAAAAAGCCGTTGATACTAGTTTGTGTAAAACACAGCATAGTAACAACGGCTCATGCAAAACTAATAACTCTGTTATCCTATCAGTCCTAACATAAAATGTACAAACAAATAGGAAAATTAGTAAAAAATTTTTTAATTTTTATCTGTATATACAATTATTTAATTGTATTTTTATTTTCTTTACTTATTTTATTTCTTCAACTTTTTCAAAATTATTAGAATCGCGTTTATTCATAAATATTGAGACAGAATAGAACAATATTAGTGCAATAAGTACTACAGAAATTAGAACAGTACGGCCACCAACAATATTTACGTGACCAAGTATTACACCAAATACGCCATAATCCGCATCAGAATATGTAGAATTTGCACTTCCTAAATCGCCAAGCACTGGCAAAAGGAACAACGGAAGGAAAGTAATGAAAAGACCGTTAATAAATGATGCAGTCAAGCAACCACGTATTCCACCTTGACCATTACCGAATACTCCTGCAGCACCACCAGCCATGAAATGCGCAACAATTCCAGGAATAATAATTGTCGTTCCCAAAACCGCCATAAGCGTCATTCCAAGCAAACCGCCAAAGAAACTAGCTAAGAAACCAATAAGAACAGCATTAGGAGCAAAGCCAAAAGTCATTGGCGCATCTAAAGCAGGACGAGCATTTTTAACAAGCTTTTCCGATATTCCCTTAAAAGCTGGAACAATTTCGTCAAGAACAATCTGCACGCCTGCAAGAATAATATAAACACCTGCAGCAAAAGTTGCAGCCTTCAACATAACGAAAACAATGGAGTTTTGACCATTAGATAAATGTGTTTCAACATACGAAGAACCAGCAAAAAGCGCCACTACAATATAAATAACAGCCATAGAAAGCGTGATAAGCACTGTTGTGTCACGCAAGAATCCCAATGCTGCTGGGAATTTAATATCCTCAGTTGACTTAGAAGGACGCTTTTTTGAAGCAGTAAGCTTTGCAATTAACGCGCCTAAAGCAACACCAGTACCAGCAGGATGACCTAAAGCAACATCATCTTTGCCTGAAGCTTTTTTCATAAATGGCTGCACCAGTGCTGGAGAAATTGTCGTAAACAATCCTTGAGCAATTGAACCCCATAAAAGAACTTCCCACATGCTAAATCCTGCAACATTAAATATAACTGCAAGCATACTTGCCATATAGAAAGCTACGTGACCCGTTAAATAGATAAATTTAAAACGAGAAGTAATAGAAAGAATAATATTAACAATCATTCCAAAGAAGAAAATAAGCGCAGATTCAGAGCCATACTTCAATAAAACAGTTCCAATAATTGCTTCATTATTTGGCACTACGCCTTGTACATGAAATGCGTATTGAAACATTTTGCCGAATGGGTTCAACGCTTCAGTAATAACGCCAGAACCAGCTGCTAAAACAAGAAAACCAACAAGAGTACGGATTGATCCTTGCAAAATATCCGAGAATTTCTTTCTTTGCACTGCAAGACCAATAAAAGAAATAAGCGCAACTATAACAGATGGCTGTCTGAAAATATCGAGCAGTACTGACAGAATACCGTCCACGTAACTCTCCTTACCATATTAATCGATATAGTTTGAGCGGCTTACGCAATTATTGGCGGCAAAATATCTTACAAACTTCGCAAACGATACCGTAGGCGAAACTATTCGAAATACACGATTAGTTTCGTAGCACAGTAAAACTACACATACAAAATTCACGGTTCCGCAATGAAGCAAAGTAGTAAGAGCTACTACGAGCAGTAGTTTTTACACCCAGCCAACAACTACTGTTACAGCTCATACTGTTGTTTCATGTCAGATTCATTATATCGTTTAAACATTATAAACAATTAAAACAACAGTATTTATAATTAAAATATTCATTAAATATCGATAAAATTCGAAAATTTACCTGTTTTTAGAAAATTCGACACACCAATATACAGAAAAAAGCACTCCATTTTCACGAAGTGCTTTATAAAATCAGTAAATATTACAGTTTTTAATGAAAATAAACGAATGTTTTACTGTTTAAACATATGTTTAAATTTCGGCCAATAATTCCCACCAAAAACTGTCACTCCCACTCAATCGTGGCAGGCGGCTTAGATGTTACATCAAGCACTACACGATTAATTTGACGGCATTCATTCGTGATTCGAGTAGAAATATTTGCCAATACATCGTAAGGCACACGAGACCAATCAGCTGTCATAGCATCCTCAGAGCTAACAGGACGCAAAACAATTGGAGAACCATATGTGCGCTCATCACCTTGAACACCAACAGAATGAACATCAGCAAGCAAAACGACTGGGCACTGCCAAATGTCGCGATCCAATCCAGCTTTAGAGAGCTCTTCTCTAGCAATTGCATCTGCTTCACGAAGAACAGCCAAACGCTCTCGCGTAATCTCACCCACAATACGAATACCTAAACCAGGTCCTGGGAATGGCTGACGCCAAACAATTTCATCTGGAAGTCCAAGCTCAGTTCCAATAGCACGAACTTCATCCTTAAACAAAGTACGCAAAGGCTCAATAAGCTTAAATTTCAAATCCTTTGGCAAACCTCCAACATTGTGATGAGATTTAATGTTTGCAGCACCATCACCACCACCGGACTCAACTACATCCGGGTAAAGTGTGCCTTGCACAAGGAACTTAACTTCTGCTCCAGTTTTACCAGCTTCTTCAATGACCTGACGTTGAGCTTTTTCAAAAGTGCGAATGAACTTTTCGCCAATAATCTTGCGCTTGCGCTCCGGCTCACTCACGCCTTTAAGTGCGTCCAAAAAGTCATCTTCTGCATCAACTGCAATAAGCTTAATGCCAGTTGCTTCAACAAAATCATGCTTAACCTGCTCAACTTCACCTTTACGAAGCAAACCGTGGTCAACAAAAACGCAAGTAAGCTGATTGCCAATTGCTTTATGCACCAATGCTGCAGCAACAGCAGAATCTACGCCGCCAGAAAGACCACAAATAACTTGTGCGTCTCCAACTTCTTCGCGAATCTTAGCAACTTGATCCTCAATAATATTAGAAGGATTCCAATTATTATCCAGTCCTGCACACTTATGTAAGAATGTAGATATAAGTTCCTGACCCAATGGAGTGTGTTTAACTTCTGGATGCCATTGCACACCGTAAAGTTTGCGACTTTCGTCTTGCATTGCTGCAACTGGAGCACCTTCTGTGTGAGCCAAGACAGTAAAACCTTCTGGAGCACGCTTAACAGCAACACCATGACTCATCCAAGTATTCTGCGCAGATGGGGATCCGGAAAGTAAACCTTCAGAATCATCAATAGTTGCAGCAGTCTTGCCATACTCGCCAAGTGCAGCTTTATCTACATCGCCACCAAGCTCATGAGCCATTACCTGGAAGCCATAGCAAATACCAAGAACTGGCACACCTGCTTCAAAAATCTTTGGATCAATGTCAGGAGCACCTGGTTCATAAACAGAAGCAGGACCGCCTGAAAGAATAATAGCTTGAGGATCCTTAGCAAGCATTTCGTCAACTGGCATAGAGTGAGGAACAAGTTCTGAATACACGTTTGCTTCGCGCACTCGACGAGCAATAAGCTGAGCATATTGAGCGCCAAAATCAACGACAAGCACTGGTCCTTTTGCCATGATTCTCCTTATATATATGTTCTAATACGATTCAATTTATAATAGTGAAACTTTGCGACGTTACGTAATTACAAAACGCCGAAAATTAAACACAAAAGTTGCACATATATTCTAACACTGCAAATAACGTTGATAGATTTTTGTGCGAAACGCTTAACTATAAAGTATAAAATGAACATTAAATATAACATAATCTATACAAATGGCTCATTTTTTACGCACATAATCACACATTTTTTCAACACAAATGCACGAAGAAGTAACCAAACGAACAAAAGTCAGACGCTGGCACTATACTGAAACGGATGGAAAAAGAGCTGTAATACATTTGTTTTCCAGTCTCTATAACCAAATGGTAATGATCAAATTGCACTGAAAAGTGCTTGAGTACAGGAGTACACATGACGAGTCCTGTTATTGGCACACCTTGGAAGAAGCTCAACGCTCCAGTTTCCGAGGCAGCTATCGAAGGCGTAGACAAGTACTGGCGCGTTGCCAACTATCTTGCGATTGGCCAAATTTATCTTCGCAGCAACCCTCTAATGAAGGAGCCGTTCACTCGCGAAGACGTTAAGCATCGTCTGGTGGGCCACTGGGGCACCACTCCAGGTCTTAACTTCCTTATCGGCCACATCAATCGTTTTATCGCTGATCACCAGCAGAACACCGTGATTATCATGGGTCCAGGCCACGGCGGCCCAGCTGGTACTGCTCAGTCTTACCTCGACGGTACTTACACTGAGTACTATCCAAAGATCACTAAGGACGAAGCTGGTTTGCAGAAGTTCTTCCGTCAGTTCTCTTACCCAGGCGGTATTCCTTCTCACTTCGCTCCTGAAACCCCAGGTTCCATCCACGAAGGTGGCGAGCTTGGTTACGCACTCTCCCACGCTTACGGCGCTGTTATGAACAACCCAAGCTTGTTCGTTCCAGCAATCGTTGGCGATGGTGAAGCTGAGACCGGTCCTTTGGCTACCGGTTGGCAGTCCAACAAGCTTGTGAACCCACGTACCGATGGTATCGTGCTTCCAATCTTGCACTTGAACGGCTATAAGATTGCTAACCCAACAATTCTTTCCCGTATTTCCGATGAAGAGCTTCATGAGTTCTTCCACGGCATGGGTTACGAACCATACGAGTTCGTTGCTGGCTTCGACGATGAGGATCATATGTCCATCCACCGTCGCTTCGCTGACATGTTCGAAACTATCTTCGATGAAATTTGCGATATTAAGGCTGAGGCTCAGACTAACGATGTAACTCGTCCTTACTACCCAATGATTATCTTCCGCACTCCAAAGGGTTGGACCTGCCCGAAGTTCATCGATGGCAAGAAGACCGAAGGTTCTTGGCGTGCACACCAGGTGCCACTGGCATCTGCTCGCGATACCGAAGCTCACTTCGAGGTTTTGAAGAACTGGATGAAGTCCTACAAGCCTGAAGAGCTCTTCGACGAAAAGGGCGCTGTGAAGGAAGACGTTCTTTCCTTCATGCCAAAGGGCGAACTCCGCATTGGCGAAAATCCAAACGCCAACGGTGGTCGTATTCGTGAAGACTTGAAGCTTCCAAAGCTTGATGATTACGAAGTCAAGGAAGTTAAGGAATTCGGTCACGGCTGGGGTCAGCTCGAAGCTACCCGTCGCCTTGGTGTCTACACTCGTGACATCATCAAGAACAACCCAGATTCCTTCCGTATCTTCGGACCAGATGAGACTGCTTCCAACCGTTTGCAGGCTGCTTACGAAGTAACCAACAAGCAGTGGGATGCTGGCTATCTCTCCGGCTTAGTCGATGAGCACATGGCTGTTACCGGCCAGGTCACCGAGCAGCTTTCCGAGCATCAGATGGAAGGCTTCCTCGAGGGTTACTTGCTCACCGGTCGTCACGGCATCTGGAGCTCTTACGAGTCCTTCGTACACGTTATCGACTCCATGTTGAACCAGCACGCAAAGTGGCTTGAGGCTACCGTTCGTGAGATCCCATGGCGTAAGCCAATCTCCTCTGTGAACTTGTTGGTATCCTCTCACGTATGGCGTCAGGATCACAACGGCTTCTCGCACCAGGATCCAGGCGTAACCTCCGTGCTCTTGAACAAGACCTTCAACAACGATCACGTAATTGGCATTTACTTCCCAGTAGATTCCAACATGTTGCTTGCTGTTGCTGAAAAGGCTTACAAGTCCACCAACATGATTAACGCTATCTTCGCTGGTAAGCAGCCAGCTGCTACTTGGTTGACTCTCGACGAAGCTCGCGAAGAGCTCGAGAAGGGTGCTGCTGAGTGGAAGTGGGCTTCCAACGCTAAGAACAATGACGAAGTTCAGGTTGTTCTCGCTGGTGTTGGCGATGTTCCACAGCAGGAATTGATGGCAGCTGCCGACAAGTTGAACAAGCTTGGCGTTAAGTTCAAGGTTGTTAACGTTGTTGACTTGCTCAAGTTGCAGTCCGCTAAGGAAAACAACGAAGCTTTGACTGACGAAGAGTTCACTGAGCTCTTCACTGCTGACAAGCCAGTCCTCTTCGCTTATCACTCCTATGCACATGACGTTCGCGGCTTGATTTACGATCGTCCAAACCACGACAACTTCAACGTTCATGGCTACAAGGAGCAGGGCTCCACCACAACGCCATACGATATGGTTCGCGTGAACGACATGGATCGTTACGAGCTTACCGCTGAAGCATTGCGCATGGTTGACGCAGCTAAGTATGCCGACGAAATCAAGAAGCTCGAGGACTTCCGCCTCGAAGCCTTCCAGTATGCAGTCGACAAGGGTCTTGATCACCCAGACTACACCGATTGGGTATGGCCAGGCGTTAAGACCGACAAGCCAGGCGCTGTCACCGCTACCGCTGCAACCGCAGGCGATAACGAGTAGTTTTAAGCTCATAAAGCTAAAACTGGTTAGCTAAAAACATTTCGGGAGTCAATCGAAAGATTGGCTCCCGTTTTGTGTATTAAAACAAAAAAGCTTCATCTATTAAAAACAAACAATGCAATAAAACTAGTTATATGCAAAATAAATTACATTTATAATTACTATTTTGTGCGTGTACAACGTAGATAAGCCGTACAATAGAAAAAGTTTGTTTATATTGCAAAATGCGAAACTTACATTAGCAATATAAACCTAGCAGTAACACGAAGTATCAAAGGAGAACGCATCGTGTCACATATTAATGTAACAATTATCGGCAACGAAGATATGTACGGCAGAAATGCTGTTGCATTTGGAATAACACATATTCTGTCTAATAACTACAGCACTACTGTTTTTCGTCCATGCGCTCAACCAAATGACACTTTTACTAAACAACTTTTGGGTATCGCAAATACTTCAACGAAATTAGAGCAAGTTATTGCAACAACTCCAGAAATAGTTAGAACAAATAAAGACACAGTGCGCGGAGATATTGTTGCACGCTATAACGAATTATTGCAAGCAACTTCTGCTCAAGCTTCTATTATTGTTTCTAGTGACGCAAACCCAGCATATGATCCAGAACTGTTTTCTTTCGACGCAACTGTTGCAGCTGACTTGGCATCACCTGTTTTTCTCACAGTTTCAGCTCAAGGCAGAAACTCGCAACAAATTTTACAAACTATAGATTCTGCAAATGCTTGCGTTCTTAAATCATGCACACAAGTTTTAGGAGTATTTGTTACAAACTGCGATCCAGAACTTGGAGCTGAGTTAATGCGTGACTATAGCTCTAGGAATTATGCAAACTCAAACGACGAAGCATCCCGAGTAAGCCAAACTCCATTATGGGTTTTGCCACCAATAGATGAAGAAACTAAAAATTCTTCATTAGAAACATTCGTAAATTGCGTTCGAGAAAATGATGTTCTTAATGCTCTTCACCAACCATTTGAAGCTCCAACTACACCTTATGCTTTCCAATACAGTTTATTAGGGAAAGCAAAAGAAAATAAAAAAACTATAGTTCTTCCAGAAGGAGAAGAAGATCGCATTCTTAAAGCAGCAAACTATTTGCTAGAACGTGATATTGTAAATCTAATTATCATTGGAGAACGCGAATCTATTCTTGCTCGAGCAGAAGAACTAAATCTAAATTCTCTTTGCAAAGCTAGTTTCCAATCTATGCACGATGAAGCAATGCTAAGCCATATGATTACAAAACTTTGCGAATTAAGAGCAAAGAAAGGAATGACAGAAAAACAAGCGCGTGAACAACTAACAGATGCAAGTTACTTCGGCACTATGCTAGTAGTACTAGGGCAGGCAGACGGTCTTGTTTCTGGTTCAGTTAATTCAACTGCAAATACTGTACGTCCTGCTCTTCAAGTTATCAAAACTAAGCCTGGTTCTAAGCTGGTTTCTGGAGCATTCCTTATGTGCTTCAAAGATCACGTATCTGTATTTGCAGATTGTGCAATCAACCCAAATCCTAGTGCAGAACAACTTGCTGATATTGCTATTCAGTCTGCACACACTGCTGAGACTTTCGGACTCAACCCTAAAGTTGGAATGCTATCCTACTCAACGCTTGGTTCCGGCAAAGGACCAGATGTTGATACTGTAGAAGAAGCAACACGCATTGCGAAAGAAAAAGCACCTGATTTAGCAATTGTTGGATCTATACAGTTTGATGCAGCATGGTCTCCTACAGTTGCTGCAGCAAAAGCAAAAAATAATAGTATTGCTGGTCATGTGAATGTATTTGTATTCCCTGATTTGTGCGCAGGAAATATCGCTTATAAAGCCGTTCAACGCTCTAGCGGAGCGCTAGCAGTTGGCCCAATTTTGCAAGGATTAAATAAGCCTGTAAATGATTTATCTAGAGGAGCTTTAGTACAAGATATTATTAATACTGTTGCTTTAACCGCGTTAGAAGCACAATCAGAATAAACATAATAAAGTTCCTAAAACAGCATCACAGTGCGTACATAACCTTGAGATATTGCATTGCACTCAATATCTTTAAGTTTGTAGGAACTTAACGCTAAACTAGAGCGTGGCAATTTACAAGCCTTATCAATACTTATGGAGGATGCCCACATGGCAAAAACCGTTCTTGTTATCAATTCTGGTTCCAGTTCGATTAAGTATCAGCTCGTTGACTTGGAAAGCGGTGAAGGTATCGCTTCAGGCATCGTTGAGAAGATTGGCGAGCCAGTTGACGGCCACTACAAGCACGTATTCAATGGCGAAAAGCATGAGTTCGATGAGCCAGTTCACGACCACGAGCAGGGCTTGAAGCGCGTACTTGGATTCTTCGAAGAATATGGTCCTAAGCTTTCAGAGTCTGGCATTGTTGCTGTCGGTCACCGCGTTGTTCAGGGTGGCTTAACATTCCCTAAGCCTGCATTAGTCAATGAAAAGACAATCAATAAGGTTAAGGATTTGGCAGTTTTGGCTCCACTTCACAACGGTCCAGAAGCTGTTGGCGCTGAAGTCATGACTGAACTTTTGCCAGATGTTCCACAAATTATGGTATTCGATTCTTCATTCTTCCATGCTTTGCCACAGGTTGCAGCAACTTATGCTTTGAACAAGGAAATCGCAGATCGCTATCATATTCGTCGTTATGGTGCTCACGGCACTTCTCACGAATACATTGGCTCTGTTGTTCCAAGCGTTGTCGGTAAGCCTGCAGAAGGTTTGAAGCAGATTGTTTTGCACATTGGTAACGGTGCTTCTGCTTCTGCTCAGATTTCTGGTAAGCCAGTTGAAACTTCTATGGGCTTAACCCCACTCGAAGGCTTAATGATGGGCGGCCGTACTGGCGATATTGACCCAGCTGTAGTCTTCCACCTTATTCGCAATGCTCACATGAACGTGGACGAACTTGACACTCTCTTCAACAAGCGTTCCGGCATGATGGGTATGACTGGTCACGGTGATTTGCGCGATATTCACAAGCTCATCGCAGATGGTGATGAAAACGCTAAGCTCGCTCTCGGCGTATACGTGCACCGCATTGTTGGTTATATTGGCAACTACACTGCTCAAATGGGCGGCGTTGACGTCATTACCTTCACTGCAGGCGTTGGCGAGAACGACGAGATCGTGCGCGCTAAAGTATGCGAAAAGCTTGAGCCATTCGGTGTTAAGCTCGATAAGGAAAAGAATTTGGTTCGTTCTAAGGAGCCACGCGTTATTTCCACTCCAGACAGCTCTGTGATTATTGCTGTGATTCCAACGAACGAAGAGTTGGCTATTGCACGCAAGGCTGCAGCTATTGCTGAAGCTGGCGAGGATAGCTACGGCAACAAGTTCAAGCACTAAATTGTTTGCGCTTAATAGCGCAGAACAAACAAATAAATAGATATAAATAATCCCGAGTCAAAAAGGCTCGGGATTATTTATTATTCAAGCATTTTATGCCACATGCCTGGAAAATCAGGAATCGTTTTGCGAGTAGTAGAAATATTTTTGATTCTTATATTTTCTATGCGCAATCCAAGCATTGCAGCAAACGTTGCCATTCTGTGATCCGCATAAGTTTCCATCACTTCCCCATGCATATGACTACTTGGCTCAATACGAATGCCATCTTCGAGCTCTTTAGCACCAATCCCAACTCGATTCAATTCATTAACTAAAGCTTGCAAACGATTCGTTTCATGCCCTCTCAAATGCGCGATACCATGAAGTTCACTTGGGCCGTCCGCAAAAGCAAGAATAGCTGCAATGCTGGGAGCAATCTCCCCTGCTGCACTCAAATCAAGATACGGAATTGCTTTAATCGCACCATCGCTTTCCACATGCATTATTCCAGCGTCATCGCTTGTTTTTTCAAAACTAACTTTTGCGCACATTTTCTCTAATATTCCAGGAAGCAATCCACCAGGTTGAGTTGAAGAAAACGGCCAATTAGGTATACTGACACTTCCTCCAGCAATCAATGATGCTCCTAAAAATGGCGCAGCATTAGAAAGATCAGGCTCTATAGTAACAACGTTAGCTAAAGCTATTTCGCTCTCTTTAACATGCCACATTGCGTTGCTAGTCATATTTACAACCCCACCCGCTTTGCAAATATCGTCCATAGTCATGCGAATATGCGGCATACTTGGCAATGTGTCACCAATATGTTTAAGACTTAAATCCCCAGGTATACGCGAGCCAATTAGAAGCAGCGCAGAAATAAATTGTGATGATGAAGAAGAATCAATTTTCACAACTTTTTCAGAAAAATCATTTATTCTAGATTCGACTGAAGGTGGCGTAATAGTAAAAGGCAGGAAACCCTCTTCTCCTTGATATTCTACGCGAGCACCAAGCTGCTCTAAACCGTCAAGAACTGGCTTCATAGGACGAGCATAAGCTTGCTTATCGCCATCAAATCGCACAGCTTTATTTGCAAATAAAGCTAAAGCTGCAACGAAACGCATTACAGTTCCAGCTAAACCGCAATAAACTTCAGCATTATCTGGAACCCTAAAAATTCCATCTTCTGGAGGAATTACACGAAGCTTAGTTCCATCTTCATTTAGTGACTCACATCTAACGCCAAATGTAGATAAAGCGTTAATCATAAGCTCCGTGTCGCGCGAGCGCAACAATCCTTGTAAAACTACTGGTTTTGTACCCAAAGCTGCCAAAATTAAATAACGATTCGACAAAGATTTACTGCCAGGAACCTCAATATAAGCTTTTAATTGATGATTAGCATACGGTGCTTTCCAAGAAGTAGCGCAATCTGCAATATCGTTAACATCACTCATACTATGAATACTATCGATTGACATGTACTGCTAAATAAGAATAAAAAAGCAAAAATACGCATATTTCATTAGATATAAAAAAGTCGGGGTGACAGGATTCGAACCTGCGACATCCTGCTCCCAAAGCAGGCGCGCTACCAAACTGCGCTACACCCCGAGGCTTTTGAACTGATTACCAGTTCCAAGCACAATCAACTACAATAGCGCACTTTGCAGACAAATGCAAATTACGACACACGTATTATGAAAATTTTTTTCTTCATTACAAAATTCAACTAGCAAAATTCAACTAGCAAAACTCATTACTAGCTACCAAACGATACAATAGAATTAGTTTAAATAAAAAGGGGCTAATTATGGGACGCTTCCAGCGAACAGAGGCAATGGGATTAATATCATTCATAGTTTGCGCAGCTTGTGGAATGATTATTATGAGAATGTATATGGCAACAATGCCAGCGTTTTGGCAAATTAGCCAGCGACTATTCCTTACAGCTTCAGCTATTGTGTCTTTGTGCAGCATAGGCGCTTTTATTGTTGGATACTTGCGTACAAATAAAAAAGTTATCAGTCATCACTTAATTCGAGTAGCTAAGCATGCGTTTGAAATAACAGCACTTTCTACGATTTACGGCGCAACGATGTTTCTTATGTCTTTTGCTTTGCTATCTATTATTAATAGCATTATTGGCAGATCAGCAATGAACAGCTATTTACCAGTATTATGCTCAGCTCTATCTGGAATTGTTGGATACGCAACTCTTATTCAAGCTGAACTTCTTGAAGCTAAAACAGTGGCTTCCCTACTGCCATTATTTGTTATTTCTGGAGCTGCAACTGCAGGTCTTACGACAGATGATCCGTACTGGTATAACAATAATTTCTCTCAACTTGGAGACCGCACAACATTTGCAGCCAGCATGTTTAATGCAACACTTGTTTTATCAGGAATTTGCATTATCATAACGAGCTACTTTGCTATTACTGAATTCGTTGCAACGCAGCATGAAATGCTGCAACACAATAACCAAAAACTGATTAAACACTTCAAGATGCGCACAACTGTTATGGCAGCTTTGCTTATTCTTGGAGGAATATCGTTTATTGGAATAGGAACTTTTAGATACACACCACATCCTTTCTTGCATGATTTGTGTGCTCGAGGCGTGACAGGATTAATTTGTACAATGCTTGTTTGCCTTCCATGGCTTGCTCCTAGGCTTTCTCGCACATTCTATGTTGCTTCCGATTTAGCGGTTGTTCTTACTGCGTGGGCAGGAAACCAGTGGATGCATGGAAATAATACTCTTACAAATGTTGAAGCGTTATCATGTCTGCTATTCCTTGGATGGATTATTGTATTTTCAAGACAAGTTGCTGCTATGCAAAGTGATCGTCTTCAATCAAAAATAAATCAAGCTTTAATACTAAATAGAAGATCAAAAGCACAAATAGAATAAGAACAAATATAAATTAAACTAACAAAAGCAGCGTAGAAACTTAAATTTCTGCGCTGCTTTTAGTTTTTTACAAGTCACAAACTTCTTTACGAATAAAGCATAATACTTAACATTCTGGCTTATGCTCGCTCATAAGAAGCAAGAAACTACGAGATTGTGCGACAATATTAAATCCTGCTTCATATAACAATTCCGGACCCTTTGGATTATGTGTGTCCACAATCAACTTCCACTTTTCACCATAACGTTTATCTGGCAAAGTAAAAGTAATAGGTTCATAATGCGCATTAAAAATAAGAATAAAGTCATTATCAACCATTCTTGTTCCATACCAGTCAGTTTCTGGAATATCAGAACCATTCAAATAAATCATCACAGATAAAGCATGAGTATTTGACCAGTCATCCATATCCATAACAGTACCGTTATGGTCAAGCCATTCAACTTGTGGAATATCGCTTACATCATCTCCAGCAGAACGACCTGTAAAGAAACGACGACGATGTAACACAGGGTGCTTCAAACGCAAGTGAATAAGCTTGGAAACGAAATCGAACATATCTCGTTGAGTTTCGTTATAATCCCAACTTATCCACGAAATAGCGTTATCTTGGCAATAAGCATTGTTATTACCATTCTGCGTGCGCATGACTTCATCACCAGCGCATATCATAGGGATACCCTGGCTCATCAAAAGAGTTGAGAACAAATTACGTATTTGACGTTCACGCAATTCGTTAACATCGTGAATATTAGTAGGTCCTTCAACACCACAATTCCACGAACGATTGTCGTTCGCACCATCGCAATTGCCTTCTTTATTAGCTTCATTATGCTTTTCGTTATAGCTAACTAAATCGTTCATAGTGAAGCCATCGTGAGCTGTAATAAAGTTCACGGAAGCTACAGGCTTTCGTCCATTTTGCTCATACAAATCTGAGCTACCCATAAGCCTGCTAGCAAATTCAGGTAATGTAGATGGTTGTGAACGCCAAAAGTCGCGGACACAATCGCGATATCTTCCGTTCCATTCAGACCAACTTGGAGGGAATCCACCAACTTGATATCCACCAACACCAATATCCCAAGGCTCAGCAATAAGCTTCACACTTGAAATAATAGGATCCTGCTCAATAATGTCAAAGAATGCAGAAAGTTTATCTACTTCTTGGAACTGACGCGCAAGAGTTGCTGCTAAATCGAAACGGAAACCATCGACATGCATTTCAGTTACCCAATAACGCAAACTATCTGTGATCAACCGCAATGCTTTTGGAGAACGCATAAGTAAGGAGTTACCAGTACCAGTAGTGTCAAAATAATGACGCTGATCATTATCTACAAGACGATAATATGCGCGATTATCAATACCACGGAAACTCAAAGTAGGACCACGGTCATTGCCTTCAGCAGTGTGATTGTAGACAACGTCTAGAATCACTTCCATGCCTGCAGCATGATATGCCTTAACCATTGATTTAAATTCGTTAACTTGCTCTCCGCGCTGACCAGAGCTGGAGTAAGAATTTTGAGGAGCGAAGAAACCAATAGTATTGTATCCCCAGTAGTTGCTTAATCCTTTATTTTGTAAGAAAGAATCGTTTACAAACTGATGAATAGGCATCAATTCTATTGCAGTAACACCAAGCTTCTTTAAATAAGAAATAACGCTTGGATGTGCAAGTCCAGCATAAGTGCCTCTAATATCTGGAGGAACACGTTTATCAAGATTAGTCATTCCACGAACATGAGCTTCGTAAATAACAGAATCATGATACGGAATCATAGGGTGTTGATCATTACCCCAATCAAAATACGGGTTAATAACTGCAGCCTTCATCGTATGATCTGCAGAATCCAAAGTATTCATTGCTGAAATATCATCTGGATTATCAAACCAATACGAGAAAAGACTCTCATCACCGTCTATATTTCCTTCAATCGCCTTGGCATACGGGTCAAGCAACAACTTATGAGGATTGCACCATAAACCATGAGAAGGATCATAAGGTCCGTGAACACGATAACCATAACGCTGACCAGGCTGTATGCCTGAAACATAGTTATGCCACACGTATGAGTTCTGCTCAGTCATGTCAATACGTGTTTCGTTATCATGCTCATCGAATAAACATAATTCAACGCGCTTTGCAACTTCGGAAAACAGCGCAAAATTCACGCCAGCGCCATCATAGTTTGCGCCAAGCGGATACATGGAACCTGGTCGTATATGCATAATATAAGTATCTCATATATTCGAGTAGTTTTCACGTCATGTTGACGTTATTTAAAAAAAGCTTTAATTTTAATGAAAGCCTCAATTAATAACGTAATTCCATGGATCGCAAGCTTCGCCTAACCAAGCAACTTCTGGACGCTCTCCATACATTTCTTCTATGCAATCAGCAATATCATTAATTGCATAAGTAAACCACAATGATTCAATAGCACTATGAGAAGTGTTAATAATCATAGGATATGTGTGTTGCATATAATCTTCACCAGAAGAAAGACGCAATTTCGATTCATATTTAGCTCGCTCAATTGCATCAAGCGCAGGATGATGACGCAAATCGCTTGTAACATATACGTCAACTTTTTGTTTGCGAACTTCATCTAACAAGCTTTCACCAGAACCAGGCAAAACAGCTACTGTACTAACTTTCGCATCAAGATTTCCAGCAACTTGAATACCAACTTTCGTATGAGGAAGAACGTTAAAAACATTTTGCGCAAAATCACGCAATGATATAGGCATATCCAAAACGCCAATTCTACCTAAACCAATGTTTCGTCCAGCAGAATCGATCTGCTTGGAAACAACAATCGGGCGCAAATTGTGAAGACCAAAATACTCTGCTGCAGTATGAGCAACTCCACGCCACGCTACATCCGCATTAGTGTGACCGACCCATAGCGCACAATTATTACTAATTAAGCGCTGCACAATTTCGCCACGAACAGTTTCGTTTGAAACTCCATGTACAGCTTTAAAAAATAGAGGATGATGAGTTATTAATAAGTTTGCACCCATTGATAACGCGCGATCAACTGCGCTAATCGTAGGATCGCTAACGCATACGATTCGCTGAATTTGAGAATGCAAGTCTCCAACAATAAGACCTGGCTCATCCCATTCTTCAGCAAAGCTCAATGGATATAACGTTTCTATAGCTTCAATTACTTTGCTTAATCTAATCATTTTCTTCTCCCTTTAATCAATACTGTTAATGCGCTGCTAATTGCCAATCTACACCAACTCCAGTAGAAACATTGAGAGGAACGTCTAAATTCACAGCATTTTCCATAGCTTTGCGCACAATATTTTCTACCTGCTCTTGCTCACCATGTGAAATTTCTAAAATCAATTCATCATGTATTTGCAATATTACGCGGCTGCGCACTTTTGCTTCACGCAATCCCAAATCAACACGAAGCATAGCAAGTTTCATAATATCTGCGGCAGTACCTTGTATTGGAGCATTAAGAGCTCCGCGCTCAGCAGCTTCACGAGATGCGCGATTATTGGAAGAAAGTTGCGGGAAATACCTACGTCGACCAAACATAGTTTCTGTGTACCCAAGTTCTTTTGCTTTCGACACAAGAGATTCCAAATAGTCATGAACATTGCCAAAAGTATCAAAATACTTATTTTTTAACATTTCAGCTTCAGCCGGACTAATAGAAAGCTGTTTTGCCAGCCCATAAGTACTCAATCCATACGCCAATCCATAGCTCATAGCTTTTACGTGAGAACGTTGATCCGGACTTACTTGCTCAACAGGAATCTTATAAACTAAGCTAGCAACATATTTATGAAAATCTACGCCGGAACGGAATGCTTCAATAAGAGTTTTATCATGAGATGCATGAGCCATAATACGAAGCTCAACTTGTGAATAATCACAACTCATTAAATATTCAAATTCTTCTCCTGGAACAAAAGCAGCACGAATTTCACGACCAGCAGCATTCCTATTAGGAATATTTTGAAGATTAGGATCAGCAGAACTTAAACGACCAGTTGCTGCAATAGTTTGCTCAAAAGTTGTATGGATGCGCCTATCGTCATAATGAGCTGCATCAATTAAACTTTGCACAATCTGCTTCAATTTATTAGTTTCACGATGTTTAAGCAGCGCACCCAAGAATTGACTTGCAGGCTCTTCGGGGTCAAGTTTAACGTACATAGCTTGTAAAGCTTCTGCATTAGTCGTGTACGAGCCATTCTTTGTACGACGAGTAGGCTTAAGACCAAAATGCTCGAAAAGTATTTGCTGCAACTGCTTAGGGCTTTGTAAATTAACAGAACTACCTGCAACTTTCCAAGCCATATTTTGCGCAAACTCAGCATCTGCAGAAAATTGCTTAAGCATACTACTTAAACGTTGCATATCAACTGCAGCACCGACATCTTCCATGCCACGCAAAACTCGCGAAATAGGCATTTCCAAATCAGTCATCAAACCAGTTTGTTTTCTATCGTCAAGTGTTGAAGCAAAATGAAGAGCCAAAAGACGAATAAGAAGCGCAGTTCTTAAGAATTTTGCTTCACGTGCTTGAGTTTGCTTTTCATTAGTTTCTTCTTCACTAGCCGGAGCTTCATCGTCAATAAGAAGATCAAGCTCACCTTGCTTAGCTTCGTTTTCGCCCAAATTATCTTCATCTGACTGAATATCTAAATAATGTTCAGCCATATTTTCTAAAGTTTCAGCTCGAAAATCAGGCTCCAATAAATATGATGCCAATCGAGTATCAAGAAGTGGAGTACCGAATGGATTATTAGAATCGAATAATTTTAACGATTTTAGCAATCCCAAATGCTTTTTATAATCATGCAATACTGTTATTGAAGAATTTTTTTGCAAGAACTTTTGCAACATCTCAAGCAAAGCTCGATCTGCTGATTGCAAATCAGAGGCATACAATAATACAGCTTTATTAGCAACAAGAATTATTAAAGAATCTGCAGTCAACTCAAAATGATGTTTTGAATTCTTATTGCACTCATGAGCGTATATTACAACTTCTTGATTTTTACGTATAGGTTCAGCACATTTACGAGAATTATTTATAATTTTTTCGGAACTTAATTCTTCAAAAGCATCTTCAGTATTTTTTGAATCTTTCTTTATTTCTGCATAGAGTAAAGAAGAAACGGAATTCTCCCAATTAATAAAGTCTTCTACAGTTTTAACATGATGTAAGTCAATGCCTGCTAGCATTTCTTGAAAATTTTCTGCGTCAATATTTGATTGATCGCTTTGAGCTAGCTTATCGTTATTAGCATCACCTTCATACGTAGAAGAAAACATTATACGCATATTATTTTCAATAGATTGTTGCGTACCGTTGCTAAAAGTTTTGAGAATCTTTCTCTTTTTTAATTCGCCAAATTCAAGTTGAGACAGCAAGATTCCTAATTTTGCAGCATCAACTTCACCGAAGCACAAATCATCTACAGTTACGCCTAAATCCAAATCACAAACTAAAGCATTAACTTTACGGTTTAAACGAACTTGATCAATATTTTCTCTTAAAGCTTCTCCCTTTTTGCCACTAATCTCATTCGAATGTTCAATAATATTTTCTAGGCTTCCAAATTGATTAATCCATTTAGCAGCATAACCATCTCCAACACCTGGAACTCCTGGGATATTGTCTGCAGTTTCTCCTCTTAACGCTGCTAGATCAGGATATTGCTTAGGTGTAACATGATATTTTTCAAAAACAGCATCCTTATCCATTTCTTTTAAATCTTTAAAATGCTGTCCTGGATACAAAACAGTAATATTGTCATCTATAAGTTGGAATGCATCACGATCACCAGAAAGTACTAAAGTTCTATAACCGGCATTCGCTCCCATTGTTGCAAGAGTGCCGATAACATCATCACCTTCATAACCTGGTTTCTCAATATAAGTGACACCAAGAGCTTTAAGCATCTGCTGAATAATAGGAAGCTGAGAAAGAAGCTCCTGCGGAGCAGCATCACGAGTACCTTTATATTGAGGAAGCATAGTATTTCTAAAAGTTCCACCTTTAACGTCAAAAGCAATAGCTAAGCGGTCAGGCTTCTCTTTTTTTACAACCTGCGAAAGCATAGTAATAAATCCCCAAATGGAATTTGTTGCCTGCCCAGAGCGAGTAGAAAAATTATCTGCAGATATTGCAAAAAAAGCACGGAACGCAAGAGAATGGCCATCGACAACCAACAACGTTCCTTTCTCATTCTTAAGTTCCGAAGAATGTTCTTCAACGATGTTGGTATTCACTGTTGACTACTCACCCACGTTCCGTAAATTACTAATAAATAACTATGCGTTTATATAAAAATGAATAATAACCCTACTAATTTTCAGATGAAGATTCTATTTTATCATCGCTGTACTTTGCAATAATAGCCATTGCAAGACGCTTCTTAGGAATGCGCTGATCCATAGAAGTTTTTTGAATCCAACGGAAAGCACCCTGCTCAGAGAATCCAGCCTTATCCATAAGAAGACCCTTAGCACGATCTACAAGCTTACGTTCTTCTAAGGTATCTTCAGCTTTCTTCAACTTTTCTTCTGTTTTCTTCAACTGATCTTCAGCATCGTGTAACTTGTTTTCTGCACGTTCAACACTATCTAATAAATCGTTGATTTCACTAAAGCGACCCATAGCAACTTCCAAAGCAGGAAGAAGTTTAGATTCTTCATACGGTTTAGTAACGTACGCCATCGCTCCAGCACCAGTTGCTTGTTTTACTAAATCTGACTGTGAAAAAGCAGTGAGCATTACTACAGGAGCAATATTCTCATCACAGATTGTTGCAGCAGCAGTAATGCCATCCATAACAGGCATCTTAACATCCATGCACACAACATCTGGATGATTTTCACGCGTCAACTCAATAGCTTCTTGACCGTTAGCAGCCTGACCTACAACTTGATATCCGTTATCTTCAAGCATTGCAACTAAATCCATACGATTAACTGATTCATCTTCTGCAACTACTACAGTACGAATATGATTGTCTTTCTTTTCTTTAGATTCTCGCTGAGCAGCTTCATCATTTGCAGCTTTGCGCAGCTCATCATCAGTAAGTACCTCAGGCATTGCTGGCTCTGTCCCTTCATTTTCATCCATACCTGGCATATTCAAAACCTCACTTCATTGCCACACATTCACAGGGCAACATCGCCATGCATCTTTAACATGGCGCTCACGCAACGGCACACTCATAAACACTAGTGGAAATTGCGCATCATAACGCAATCTGCATGTCATTAAAATACCGCACGCGCACCATGTTCGTGTCAATTAATAATATCATAAGAATTGCAAGACGCGCGAACAAGCACATACAATTAGCACTATTTTGCTTATTTTATATAATCGCAGATAATAATACAGCCAACGCACCAAGTATTGCTTGAGCAACGCACATAGGAAAAGCATTCTTATAATCACCTATAAGCACACATTTAGTAAACTTATAAGATTTAATTGCAATGACTAACAATAAAAGCCACTGAAAAGCAGCAAAAAATAAATGCCACGAAGAATTGCATACAATCGCACTAAAACTGAGGAAAATTTCAACACTATAAAAGCGCCATATTGACGGCACTGCTGAAGGTAACGCAATAAGCAAAACAGAATATGCAATCAAAAGAACAGCAGAAACAATGCTCATAGCAGCACATAAACGTCTGCCATTGCGCTCGCCAATTTTAACCATGGCAGTTATTTTTCCATGCTCTTTATCGCTTTTAATATCTCGAAGATTGTTTACCATCATTAAGCAAGCCGAATAAGCACCAGGAATGCAAGATATTAGCACACAAGCCAAAATCCTTTGCCTGTTATTGATAAATATGCTAGTTTCTGGAATACCAATTCCGTATGTAATTGCGCATAACGAACCAATAAAAGGAACAGGACCGAAAAATACAAATGCACTTACTTCTCCCCAACCCTTATAACCGTAAGGATGTTTACCTCCTGCATAAAACCATGCTGCAGCAAAGCACGCAATTCCAAGTAAAATAAACCAATATATTCCAGTTCGCAAAACAATAATCAAACCAAAAATAGAAGAAATAAAAGCAGAAATTATTACGGCTTTAAGCACAGATTTCGCGGAAATTCCAGCATTTGCAAGGCGCCAAGATACATCGCACAAAGGTTTTGAATTATTGCTACTTAAAGCGCGCAAACTACGATTCTCATCCAGGCCATTTAATCCATCACAATAATCATTGGCATAATTGACGGCTATTTGTATAAACGCAGCAACCATGCAGCACAAGAAAAATTGTATAAAACATTGCTCTAGATGCATAACTGGTTCTTCAAAATACGAAAATCGTATCATTCTAAATGAAACCGCAAACGCCATAACAACAGGAACTAAACCTATTGGAAGCGTGTAAATTCTTGCACCCTTAAGCCAAATTTTTACACTTTTCATCAAAAGCCTCATAAATTATTTATGATTTATTTATTTGTGATTTACATAAATATTTTACACTAAATTTGGCAAAAAGATTGAAGTGCATATTGGTAAAGCAATAATAAGTGCAGAAATAACTAAAGCCAAGAATCCGCGCCATCCGAATGGGTATTTGTAATACGAAGACTTGCGCGTACGCAAATAAAAACCGCGCTCTTCCGCTGCTAGTGCAGAACTATCTGCTTTACGCACTGAAGAAACCAAAAGAGGCACAATAAGAGGCATCATTAGTTTTAATTTTTTAAATGGATTTTTACTATCGTATTCAACTCCGCGAGCCATTTGAGCTTCTGTGATTTGAGACATTTCTTGCGCAAAAATAGGCACAAAACGAACCGCAGTAGTTATAGTAAAAGCGTAACAATATGGAATATGCAAATATTGGACTACAGCATTTGCAAGATCGTTTAATTTAGTTACTGTTAGCACTGTAACAAGAGGAAAAGCAAAACAGAACAAACGCAAAGAAGCTTTCGCTCCAATATCAATACCTCTTAACGTAAACCATAGAAAAATATAGTTTCCACTTTGAGCAATAACAGTTTGCAGCAAAAACATTACGCAAGAAATTATTAGCATAGCTTTAATAAGACCAAATAATGTTTTAATAACATGAGTAAAAGCCATGCCAATAAAAATAATAACAGCTAGCGCAATAAGTACAGAATACTGTTTAGCAATAAATACGCTTATTACAATACTCGCAGCAAGAATTAGCTTCGCAATGGGATTGGTGCGGTGAAGGAATGTGTTGCCTGATTGATAGGTTAATAGTCTCGTTTTCATAAATATCAGATGCCTTTTTTACTTCTAACTATTCTGCTGATTATGCTGCTTATTCTGATTAAGTTTTGTGTTTTTACCAAAACGCAACGCTTCAACTAATTCTTTTCGCGTATACAATCCATCGCATTGCTTAAAACCGTTAGATACCAAACCTTGGCAAACAGCACACAATAACGGTGGATATAAAGAAGCAGCTGAGCATACGTCTGGTTTTTCAAAAACATCATGCGCTGAACCGTCAATAATAAGCTTTCCATCATTAATCGTTATAAGTCTAGTTGCATAATCAAGCACAACTTCCATATCATGACAAACCATAATCACGCAACAACCGTTAGCTCGCAACTCCTCAACCACTTGCATAATTTTCACGCATTCATTGTAATCAAGACCACAAGTTGGTTCGTCGAGAACAAGTATTTTAGGACGCGTTACGACAGTTGCAGCCAATGCCACCATTTGTCTCTGCCCTCTAGAAAGCATGAATGGACTGTCAGTAGGATTTAAGTCAAGTTTCTCAATAATTTCCATTGCATGCTTTTTCGCTTGACTAGAATCTTCACCAATTAAAATACAGCTCAACTCTACTTCTTCAAGAACAGTCTCTTTGCATAATTGATGATCAGGATTCTGGAATAATGTCGCAACATATTTTGCTATTTGACTAATTCGCAATGGCTTTGTGTCGATACCGTCAATTGTTACACTACCTTCAGTAGGTCTTAGTAAACCGTTAATAATTTTTGTAATAGTAGTTTTTCCGGCACCGTTTTTGCCAATTAGTGCAATCAATTCACCAGCATAAGCATCAAATGAAATATCTTTTAGAGCCTTGACATCATTTGCATAAGCAAAACTCACATGATCTATTGAAAGGCATGGCTTATCAATATTATTAACTGCATTGTCAGCTTTTATAGAAACTTCTTTATTAAGTTCTAAATCAACTTCTGCATCATGCGCGTCATCACTATTAGAAAGTTTAGAATAATCGGAGCGCAAAGTTTTAACAATAGTATTTACAGTTTCATCAACTCCAACACTAAGAGGTGCTGGATCGCAAATTTGTTCATCTTGTAATTGTTTAAGCAATCGTGTAGTACGTGGATAATTAATGCCAACTTTACGAAGTAACTCTATATCTTTAAGAGCTTCGCAAACAGGAGCGTCTAGAACAAGCTCACCTTTAGAAAGCACTATAAGACGCTTGCAATATTCACTTAATAAAGCTACTTTTTGCTCAATGACTACAATAGTAATGCCAAAGTTTTTATTCAAATCACTTAAAACATCGAAAATCATACGTGAAGAAACTGGATCCAGCGCGCAAGTAGGCTCATCTAAAACCATCACTTTAGGTCTTAAAGCCAAAATAGCAGCTATTGCAACCTTCTGCTTTTGACCTCCAGATAGCGTGTCTAAATCACGATTTCGCAAATTGCTAATACCAACAGTTTCTAGTGCATTTGCTATACGCTCAGGAATTTCATCGTGCGGAACTCCGAAGTTTTCTAAACCAAAAAGCAACTCATCTTCAACGTTTGCAGCAACCATTTGCGCATCAATATCTTGAATAACAGAGCCAATTAAACAAGCAATATTAGTAAGCTCAAGAGTAGTAGTGTCATGACCAGCAATTTTTACAGTTCCGCAAAACTTGCCTGAATAATGATGAGGAATTGCTCCAGAAAAAAGTGAAGCAAGAGTTGTTTTACCAGACCCAGAAGGTCCAATAATTCCAACGAATTCACCTTGATGAATGCTAAGGTTTACTTTATGAAGAGCATAGTTGCAATTACATTCATTGTCTTTTTTATCTTTATTTGCAACACTTTCATCACTATGAGTATCGTAGTGAAAAGATACATTACTTAATTCAAGCAATGGCGCTTCTTTTATTGATTCATCACTTTTTTTCATAGGCTCTTTACACGGTTCGGCAGAATCAACTAAATGATTATCTGCAACATATTTTTCTTGCTGAGACATAACATTCCTAACTCTAACATACCGAGCAAACGCTAAAAAATTAATAACACAAAAACACAAGTTGACACCAATCATATTAGACTGATGCCAACTTGCTTTTATACCTTTATATTTATACCTCTATGACTTTATACATTTATACGCATTAAACAAATCGCTAATAATGGCGTATAACGTGCAATTAAACATGCAATCATGAGAATTTCTTAATTAATTTATTAATTAATTTATTATTACTTGTGCAACACGAGTCGCAATGGAGTATAAAGAATTTCAACAATAATCGCATTAAATGCAGCAGTACCGAAAATAATTGGCATCATTACGATTACCATGTTTGGAGAATGAAGAATAAAGTAAGCAGCAATAGAAGCGAAAATGCAACCAGAAATTACTGTTGTAACAAAAGTTGCAATAAATGGGAAAACACTTACTTTACGAGCAGCATCCTTTGGGAAGAGATGAACATATCCAATTAAAATAGCTGTCATAATAATTGCAGCAGGAATGTCACACGCATATTCAAGGAATGGAATCGAAGTATTAAGTTGGATTAATGTTGCAGCAAGAGCTCCAATAATAGCTCCTTGATAAATCTTTGGACGAACCAATAAAATCGCCAAGCAGAATGAAGCAATAACAAACTCAGGCTGGATATTTCCAATAGAAAGAGGCTTGGCAACAGTAAAATCAAGAATGCATCCTGCTGCAAATAGAACTGCAACCAGCACTAACGAAGTAATATTTAGTGCATGATTCTTAACTTTTACATTTTTCATCATTACTGACGCAACATCAGCAGTTGCATTTGCAACGTCGTTAGTAGCTTCCATAACATTTTCGTTAGTTTCATTAGCCATGATTTCTCTCCTTGTTTAAGCTTTATATTATTTGAATATAAAGCTACCGAATATTTTGTTGTGATTTGTGATTTGTGATTTGGTTATTTTTGAAATTTAAGGCTTGTATACAAAAAGACCCCCGGGGCTTACCCGGAGGTCTTTTACAAGCTTTTATACGCAGCTTCTAAAACTTCAGAGTAAACTCACGCCAAAGAGAAGACTGCCACCACCACATACGTGCAGCATTAAGAGTATCGAAAGATTCAGCATTCATGTTCATGTTAAGCATGATGTCTGCCTCCTAAACTCATTAATACTAACTGTGGTTCACGCACAAACCTCAACCGAAGTATTCGATATTTGTTTGTGTTGGAAATGATGCTAACACCATAAAAGTACAAATGCAAACATTTTTTCCAAAAATATTCTCGCAATGAAATAATTATTACAAAAATATTTATAATTTATTATTCGTAAATCCTTATTTTGCAAAGAAAATCTCGTCTTAAATAAAGAAACTCCCGAAATAATGTAAAAGAAAAAATTTACTTAAATAAATGCAACACGCTGATTCATTTAGTTATTTTAGAATCTTTTACATTTTGACTTTTTAATTGCTGAGCAATTTGCAATTTTACTGCAATAATTCGCTTTACTGATTCGTCAATTCGAGACTCAGGTATATCACCTTGACGAACTGCATTGACAACAGAATAATACGCTTGACGCAAATTTGCAGGAGAAAGTAATATATCGATACCTGCTTTAATTCCTGTAATTGCAGCAACCCCAGGAGAATAGCGCAACGATATTGCACCCATTCCTAAAGAGTCAGAAATAAGAATTCCTTTATAACCAAGCTTTTTACGAGCTAAACCAGTAACAATTTTCTCGGACATGCTAGCAGGAATATCATCACCCGTAATCTTCGGATACGACACATGACTGACCATAATAAACTTAACACCAGTGTCTACAGCATCTTTGAACGGTACTAAATCTATTTTTCTTAATGCAACTGGAGATTGGTTCGAAACAGTAGCACCTTTATGAGAATCTTCAAAAGTTGAACCGTGACCAGGAAAATGCTTATACGTAGCAAAAACGTGATTCTCTTGCAAACCATCTGTAAACGCATCTGTCATATTTGCAACTAACGAAGCATTAGAACCAAATGAACGCTTGATCATCAACTTATTATCTGGATTAGTAATCACATCAGCAACTGGAGCAAAATCGACATTAAAACCTAAATTCGAAAGATAATTACCAATGTAAGCACCAGTTTTATAAGCTTTACGCGTTTTCTTAGTCGCTCCAATATCCTTCATATTAGGCGAAGATTTAACGCCCATTTGAGGATTTGAGCTAACTCGCGCAACAGTGCCGCCTTCTTCGTCAACAGCTACTAAAGCAGGAAGTGACACTCTAGATTCGCTTATTGATTGCAACCCAGAAATCATTTGCTGAGTTTGACTAGGGTTCTGAATATTCTCCCTGCTGTACATTATGCCGCCAACAGGTATGGAATTAAACGACTGCTGCATTTGCGAACCAGAAGATACCACAATCCCGTATGTTCCAGCTAATTCTTCAGGCTTAACTATGAACATTTGAGCAACTTTATCTTCAAGAGACATTTTTGATAGAACATTTTTAACAGCAATGCTATTAGGATCAATCCCCTGTCTTGCTTGCTTTTTACGTGCTTTCTTTAGTGCTTCAAGTTTTTTAGCTACATCCGCAGGATTAACTGTTTTTTTACTAGCATAATTTTTAGAAGAAACGTTAAAAAAATGCGAGCGCATAACAGACACTGCAGCAAACATAGATATCGCAAGTAAAGCAATAGCTATAATAGCCACTAAAATAGAAGCAAAACGCCTTCTTGGAGCAACACTTGCAATTTGATTATGATGCTGAGCATTACGATATTGCATAGTGCGACCATCCACATAATGCGGACTGCTTTGTAGTTTACGTGTCCTTTGCTTTCGCATAACGAGTTTCCTCTAATTCGCTAAAAATGAACCAAAAAGTGGCACAATGCTAATTCCTATTTATCTCACAAACATAGCCAGTTTTGCCACTAAAGGTTTTACGCAATGTAGGAGTCGTAAATAAATCATCGCGTTGATCATTCCACGACCACTCATCATTTAATCGCCAAAGCATAAGATAGAACTCAGGCTCTCCATCTTTATCGTTTCGACTTGGCTCTCCTGGCAACCAGTTTTCGTACTTTACTTTTTCACCAGTAACCCAGTGCGCAAATACGTCACCATTCTCACGTTGCGAAGTGTAACCGCCAATCCACACATACTTGACGCCTTCCTTTTTTGCCATATCGATTATCTTTTTCTCTTTACTCTTGCTGGTAAGAGTTACTAAGTAACCGCCATCTTGCATGCATGCACTGTTAGCTTCAGTCCACTTCACATCACCCTTATGTAGCACGAAGCGAGTTGCAGTCTTCTTATACTTCTTCTTCTTAATTGGCTTAAACGACAAATCATCACCTATACCACCAGATTGATGATTCTTGGAATCTGCAACCAATGCAGAAACAACTCGATCAGCATACGGATTCGAAGAAGAATCAGAATCGTATTCTAAGCAATAAACATTATCTTGATTGACTCGAATTCTATTCATTACATCTTTCATATCTGATATTGAATT
The DNA here is from genome assembly GCF_056590535.1 of Bifidobacterium sp. C0047B3. Taxonomy (NCBI): domain Bacteria; kingdom Bacillati; phylum Actinomycetota; class Actinomycetes; order Bifidobacteriales; family Bifidobacteriaceae; genus Bifidobacterium; species Bifidobacterium sp. C0047B3. The sequence continues at coordinate 694,997 of NZ_JBWPWH010000001.1, forward strand.
CATATCCCAGAAGTAACCATTCGTTTCATTCGCAATATTTTGCAAAGTGCTTGAATCAGCTTCACTAGTACCAATCAAATATACAGGAATACCTTTTTCTTTAGCTAAAGAAATAACATCATCAGCAGTATGAGTACTCTCATTATCTTGACCATCAGTAAACGCAATTACGCAGTTAAAGCCAGGATGATTAGAAGCGTTAGTAATTCCGGTATAAAGGGCATCATACAAAGCTGTCATGCCGTAAGGAGTCATATTATCAATGCCCGTAAGCAATCGATCTTTATCGTTAGTATACGTTGCCATATACATTAAGTAACTATCGAAAGATATAAGCTCTCCAGTGTCGCCAACCTTATAATTAAGATTGCGCACAAAATCGCTCATAGTGCGTTTCATAGTATCTATAGAATCTTCCATAGACCCAGATTTATCAAGCAGAATTTCGTAATTAACACCTTGTTTGTCTTTAATGCGCTCAACTTTACGAATAAGTCTTTCAGCTTCTTTGCCGCCACCAATCTTCTCACGAATTGCAGCAGTAGGAGAATCAATTTCCAAAGCTTTTCCACTACTATCAGTAAGCGAAAAGTACAGTTTTACATGAGGATATTTAGATACGTCAGAATCAACGATTTTTAACTTATAATCCGCATATTTATTGGATTTCATAATTTCTTTTCGCAAAGTTTCGTAAGGAATTTGCTTTGGTCTCATATAATCCCAAATGCAATACCCAAAAATACTTGAAAGAATAACAGCAATCATAACAATAATAGCTATAATAATATTCCTTCGCTTCGCATCATTTTCAGCAGCAACTTGCGCATACCCATATTGCGGTTGATACGGGTATTGCGTATTTATTTCACGACGATAATACTGATTAGGAATGTTGTTTGTATAGAATACTTGCGTTTGCGTTTCAGGATAAGGCTGCCCTGCTTGCTGAGGCTGAGTATTATTTGCCGGAGAAGTAATTTCTGCACCACACTGCGTGCAGAACCTCGTATTATCTTTTAAAGTAGCTCCGCAATTAACGCAGTACATGATTTTCTTCTTTCTTTTCCTTATTAGTAAAACATTCGCATACAGTTATAAAAACAAACTATCTATTAATTCTATACCCTGCTTCAAACACAAAGCCGAGGATATCGCAACAAATGCAATTACCTCGGCTTTTATAATAGCGAACTTATTAGTTTATTTATTTACTTATAAAAACCTCACGAGTTCGTATAACGCTTGTGACTTCTAATACGAAGTAACAATACGCTCGCAGCAGCAATGAGCATTGAACATACAGTAGTAACTACGAATATATTACTGCCTGTTGCACTTAAACTATGAAGCTGTTGCGAAACTGCATTGCTTGTTACTGTGATATCTGTCCAAGCAACTTGATTACCTTTTTCGTCAACCAAAACAACCGTATGCTTTCCGGTGTATCCAGCTGGGAATTGAGCATCAAATTGAGGCTTGCCATTCACCATGCGAACAGTCACAAACTTTGAACCATCAGCACCCTTAAGCAAACGAGGAGACGAGTAAATGTACGCGTATGCATAAACTACTCCATCACGTTGCAAACGCTCGATGAACTCGCTGTTTACAAGATTAATTCTTACGCTGTTAACAACACCTGCAGTTGCAACGTTATTGTTGCCAATGCTAAGAGTTCCCTTTAATTCTGGGTTAAGCTGCTGAACTGTTTCAGGAGCAATAGGTACAGGAGCAGATTCTGCTGGCTTAGCTGGATTAGAATGTTCAGACTTAGCTGGCGCAGAATGCTCAGATTTAGCTGGCTCAGACTGCTTAGCTGGAGTTTCAGTCTTAGACTGATCGGGTTTAGTCTGATCAGGTTTAGTCTGATCCGGTTTAGCTGGAGTTTCATTCTCAGATGGCTGAGGCTGAGGCGTTGGCACTGGAGCTGGCGCTGGAGACGGAACCGGAGCAGGTGTCACAGGACCAGGCGCCGGCGATGGCTGAGGAGCTGGATTCACAGGACCAGGAGCTGGAGTTGGAACTACAGGAGCCGGAGCAGGTGGTTGAGGCGTTGGCGTCACCGGACCAGGACCAGGCTGTGGCTGAGGACCAGGTTGTGGTTCAGGATGTGGACCAGGTGCCGGCGATGGCTCAGGCGCAGGATTCACAGTGCCATTAACTAGTTCGCTTACGTCAGCAGGATGCAATTTATATTCAGCAACTTTTTCAAGATCAATAGGATTTTCATCCTTCTTCTTTTCAGCATCCTTCACAAGCACTGCAGTCGAAAGAGCAGAAACCTTGTAATTTCCACTATCATCTACAGATGCTTCAGGGAACTTTGATGCATCATCGCCATTATATTTTCCATCAGCAATGCGCACGCGATACTTTCCTTTGCCAATATTTACGTCAGTAACATTGTCATTAGCGTTGAAAATAAACACATACGTTTTATCTTTGTCATCAACACTAAACGCATTAATGCCATCGCTGCTCTTAATCCAATGCATATTCTTATTAACATCAGAATATGTAGAATCTCGTAAAGCTGGAATCTCGTTTCTTAACTTTATCAATGCCTTAAAGTACTCAACAGCATCAGAATTCTTATTAACCAAATCCCAGTTAACGGAATTGTCGCCGTCGCCAGCATTGTAACTATTCTTATTGCCGTTCTTGCTTCGTAAGAACTCCTGACCAAGTTCAAAGAATGGCATGCCATGAGCAAACATTACAAGCGAATTAGCAAGCATTACTCGCTTCTTAAGATTCTCTTCTGTCTCATAAGGCAAAGATCTCTTCAACTTATCGTAAAGATTAAGATTGTCGTGAGCTTCAACATATTGCACAGTCTGACCTGCATTCGCATAATGTCTATCAGCGCAACTTGAGTTTCCAGGCTGGCAACCGTAAAGATTTTGCATTACCAGATTGTCACTACCTCTGTTTCCAGACACAAATCCAGCAACCTCATCATCTCCTTGGCCCTTTACAGCATCGCGGAAGGAATCGTTAAAGAATGCAACACCATTATTATCTGCAAGCTTATACGCATTAGGCTGAATAGTGCGGTTTTCATAAGGCAATTGGCTCATATTCCAGCCTTCGCCAAGAATAATAGAGTTTTTATCAATGTCATAAACAGCCTTACGCACTTCCTTAATGGTTTCAAGATCAATCAATCCCATCAAATCAAATCGGAAGCCGTCAATACCGTACTCATTAGCCCAATACTTTACAGAGTCAACAATATACTTTCGCATCATTTTGCGCTCTGAAGCAGTATCGTTCCCGCAACCAGATCCATTAGTCAAGCTGCCGTCATCGTTATAACGGAAGTAGTAACCAGGCACAGTTTGACCAAAAGCGTTCTTTTGAGCGTTATAAACGTGGTTATAAACTACATCCATAATCACGCGCAAGCCAGCCTTATGAAGACCGTCAACCATTTGTTTTAGTTCAGTAATACGCGTAACAGGATTTGCTGAATCAGACGCATATGATCCTTCTGGAACGTTGTAGTTGATTGGATCATAGCCCCAATTTTGAGCACCTGGCTGACCGTAACCCAAGTTACCTGCTTCATTCACAGAACCAAAATCATACATTGGCATGATTTGTACGTGAGTGATGCCTAGTGACTTCAAATAATCCAAACCAGTTGGCTTGCTTCCATTCTTAGTGTCAGATTGAATTACACCGAGATATTTGCCGCGCTTCTTTTCGCTCACGCCAGAACTTTCGTGAATTGAGAAGTCGCGAATATTCATTTCTGCAATAGTCGCATCAGTTGGGCGCTTTTCAAACGATGCCATGCGATCTACTGGTTTTGCCATGTTGCCACCGAATACAACGGATCTCATTCCGTTTCTCACAGCAGCTTTTGCATAAGGGTCTGGAGAATTATTAACAGCACCATCTGCAAAATGAACCTTGTACGTGTAAGCAGTGCCAGCTTTTGCATCGCTTGTAGTAATACTCCACACGCTATTATTGCTTTCAAGCTTCATATCTTGTGTTTTAGCTTCTGCAGAATTTTCATCAGTGCCAGAATAAGTTACCAACTCCACTTTTGTAGCAGTTGGTGCCCAAAGCTTGAAAGTTGTAGAACCATCTTTTACAACAGCACCCAAGTCGTCGCCAGTATAAGCGTATTTCTTATCGAACTCATCAGTGCGAACAATCTTAGATCCTTTAGCAGTTGAAACAGACACTGTTCTAGGCATTCCACCAACACCCTTGATGTTGATTTCATACATTTTCTTAATATCTATGTCGTTCTTTGCAACGATTACGATCTTATTATCTACAACAGCAACTTGCGAAATATCTACTGTCTTATGTTGATCTTTCTTTGAATCTGTAACATCAGTTATAGTTACGTCATTCTTCTTAATCTCTGAAGTGTCACCGCTCACGTTTACAGTAAATTCCTTCAAAGACGTAATATCAGCATTAATAGCATTAGCCTTCGTGCTGATTACGTTTGGACTTAAGTAAACTCTACTATCGCCCTGCATAAGCCAGATTTCAGCGTTGCCAGTTTTACCATCTGAGCTTAAAGTGATTGCCTTTGCAGGAATCGCGCGATCGCCTTCACCAGGATCTTTAGCAACCCAATCGTTGCCTTGCATAGAATAGCGCACAATAAACTTCGGATCCTTCACACCGTTATTATCTGTAAACGTATATTCTGCAATCTTTCCGAAATCATCATGAGCCGTAAAATCTCTCTTTACGCCTTCTTGCTTACCATACCAAGTCCAGAGATTCCAACCAGCGTAATCCTTGTTTGTTCTGCGGTAGTGAACAGTAACATTTAACGTTTTGAGGTTATTAAGCTTGTCAGAAACTTCAGATGGCGGTTCAGCAAAAGTATTCGAATCTCCTCCGTAAACCCAAGCTTCGCCAACACCATCTTCTATTTGCGAGATATTACGATTTCCGCCGTCTTTATTCCAATTTGAGTTATTAGGACCTGGATCAGTAGTAATAATAAATCCGACTTTTCCGCTCTCGTAAGTGCCATCAGCCTCAACTGTGTAAGTCTTACCAAAAGCATCTTTACCATTGAACGCATGCCAAGCGCTATCTATTTCCTTACCTTGAGCATTTTTAAGGCCCCAGATATAAACGCCCATATTGCGATTGTCATCAGATTTTTGCTTATAGTGAATAACAATCTTCGTCTTTAATGCAGAAGGTTTTGAAGATGTATCCTCAACTTTGCAAGGAGCCTGTTCTGCGGTAGAACCATTGAGATTATTATCTACTACATAATTCTTTGCATTAGCAGGAATAATGAAATCACCATCATTCCAGCCATTTACGTGATACCAATCTCTGCTACCATCACTCTTTGCAATGCCATTATTAAATACAGCTTTAAATTCACCACGATTAGTAATAGTCTTTGCAAACCAATCGCCACAAACTTTGCGCATTGGCAATCCAGGAGCTACAGTCCAATTATTACCACTTATTTGATAATGAATATTTACTGAGCTTGGATTACCTGCTTTATTTTTAGCATTAAAGTAGACAGTTGTTGACTGGTCTTTAACATCGTCAACATATTTTGGATCAGATTCATTGCGCGCTGTAAATTTTATTACATTCTTAGTTGTTGCATCCACATGCAAAGCAATTGCAGAATAAGGAGCGATAGTCGCAGCAACCTTGCCATCTTCAACTTTAACAGTCTTAGAGCAGTCACCTGCAGCGTAAACGTTGCAGTACTCACCATTTGGCAAATCAGTCTTATACAAAACTCTCTTTGCGTTTGGAGTATTGTTGATTGCTAAGAAGCCCTTCTTCTCGCGGCTAAATGCAATGTTATTGTTGTCACTCTCCTGCCAATTGGTAACTTGAGTACCATTTACAGCATTAAAGAATCCAACCATTCCACGAATCGAAGTCCAACGCTGAGTGCACTGCCAACCAGTTGTTGGAGAGCAATTTACATCTGGAACAGACGTTTCAGATGCACCAGGCGCACCATAGTCCTTATTCTTTGCATCAAACCTGTATCCTGAATAAATATTTGGGTTTCCATACGGGTAGCCAAGCATAAAAGCGTTTGCAAGCTCGTAGCGAGGACCATCCTTATAAGTAAGCGTGCGCACAAAATCTTCGCGAGGAGTATCCCAATTAGTCACGAAAATCGAAGCTTTATCGCTTTGAACAAGACCATTAGTAATATTTTTTAGATTCGAGATTGAGCCATAAAAATCATTCTTTAAACGATAGGAATATTGGAATTCGTTGACTTCACCTTCGTTTAAATGCCTATCTGGCTGTATTTCTGAAGCTTCAGAAGTATCACCAATCGTCTCCTGCATCCACCAAATCTTGTCAGGCGTAGTGTGCGCAGCATCAGCAGCAGCCTTCTTAATAGCAGCCATATCCTTCGGAGAAATATGCTTTACAGCATCCACACGGAAACCGACAACACCTAACTCGAGTAAATAAGCAAAATACTTACCTAAAACTTGCTGAACATGCGGCTTTGACGTATCCAAATCAAGCAAACCAACAAGCCTGTGAGTCCAAACTTCTTCAGCATTCTTGTAATTTGTAATATTTTCAGCACTCTGATGGAAATCATCCTTAGTATATCCAGCTGTTTTGAAAGTTTGTGCATCAGCATCGTATTCACTTCCACCAACGCCAACTTTATCTTTATTATCAGCACCAGTCATGTGATTAATAACAGCATCAGCAATGATTCCAACACCAGCAACCTTGCAAGTATGAATCATCTGCTTAAACTCAGCTTCAGTGCCAAGTTTAGAATCAAGCCTATAGCTCACAGGCTGGTAAGAAGTCCACCACTGAGAACCTTTTACATGATCATTTGGAGGAGACACTTGCACATACTTCACACCCTCAGGGCCGTAAGTTTTAGTGCATTCTTTAGCAATGCTATTCCAATTCTGCTGGAATGCAGTAACAATAACACCTTTACGGTTAAGAGTTAGATTTTCTTTATTTGAACTATCGCTAACAGCGTTTGCGCCACTTGTAACAGCAAAACCAGTTACAAGCATTGCAACAGACGCAACAATAGCAACCATCTTCGATGCAAAGTGTCGACGATGACTCATCAGTATCCTTTCCTCCATTGGAACTAACGCGCTTCTTCCTTGGGCGCATTAATAGCTTTAATACACAAGCGATGGCTAGCACTACTATGTTGCTAGCCATCGTTATAAATATGCATTATCAGCGGAGAAAATTATAACATCTACATACTGACAATATTGCAATAACTATACGAAAACTGTAATAATGTCAATACAAATTTATTTCCAAATCGTCTTTTACTTCGCATCTTACTTATTAGAACCTGCCTTATTTTTGTGCAAAATCAAAGCTAGTTCAATCAATAGCACAGCGAAAACAATTACAATCATCGTAACAGTACTAAACGTGGAAGTACTTCCAAAATGCTCTACAGCCTTAACATGCAAAGCAATAGCCGAGTTAGCTGGAATAGTTGTATCTACTTTCCCACCATTTACAGTAACTGTGCTAGAGCATTTACGTGAAGCATACACGTTGCAATACTCACCATCAGGCAAATCAGTTTTATAACTCACATTTTTAGGCTTGTCAGTATTGTTAATCGCCAAGAATCCCTTGTTTTCGCGACTAAAAGCAATGTTATTATCGTTGTCATCCTGCCATTGAGTCACTTTCGTGCCCTTAACAGCATTGTAGAATCCAATCATTCCACGAATAGAAGTCCAACGCTGAGTGCACTGCCACTTTGAATTCTTGCCGCACTTTACATCTGGAATGTGCGTATCAGTTGCACCAGGAGCACCTTCATCGCGCTGAGTGAACTTATATCCAGAATAAATATTTGGTGTTCCATAAGGATAAGCAAGCATAAAAGCATTAGCTAACTCGTACTTTGCTCCATCCTTATAAGTGAGAACTCGAGTCGAATTGTCACGCTCAGTATCCCAGTTAGTCACAAAAATAGCGGCTTTCTTATTAGGAATAAGCTGATCTGTAATATGAGACAAATTCTCAATTGAGCCATAGAAATAATTACGCAAGCGATACGAGTATTCAAACTCATCTACTTCGCCTGTACCAACATATTGATCCGGCTGAATTTTAGGATCTTGTTCAGGGAAACCAATTGTTTCTTGCATCCACCATATGTTTTCAGGCTTCGTTCCAGCAGCCTTAGCAGCAGCTTCTTTTATACCTTTTACATCCTCAGGGCACATATGTTTTGTGGCATCAACTCTAAAGCCTGCAACACCCATTTTTAGCAATTTTGCAAAATAGTTACCAAGAATTTTTTGCACATGAGGCTTAGAAGTATCCAAATCAAGCAAACCAACTAAACGATAATTCCAAACTACTTGCGCATCCTTATATGTGTAAATATCTTTATCTATTTGGTGAAAATCATCTTTTGTGTAACCAGCATCCGGATAGCTTTGATTTGCCGCATCATACTTACTACCGCCAACGCCTACAGTATCTTTATTACTATCGCCAGTTGTGTGATTAATTACAGCATCAACAACAATTCCAACACCAGCAGCCTTGCAAGTAGTAATCATATTTTTAAACTCGTCTTCAGTGCCAAGCTTTGAATTTAGATTGTAACTAACTGGCTGATAAGAAGTCCACCACGCTTTACCTTTAATATGATCCTCCGGAGGAGAAACCTGCACATAACTCACGCCCTCAGGACCATAAGTTTGCTCACACTCTTTTGCAATGCTCCTCCAGTTTTGTTGAAAAGCAGTAACAATCACACCTTTTGGCGGAAGAGAGTCTGTTGATTTAGTTGAAGCAAATGCCGAAGAGTTTGGAACAATAGCAAAAACACACATTAATACTGTTGCTACAGCAGCGCTTGCAGCAATTGCAGTAAAAGAACGCATTAAATTGCGCTTGTAATTATTGATTAATTCGCAAGCATAATTACTTTTTTTACGCTCACTTACTTGCAATCGTGCACTGTGGATCATCGTTGTTCCTTTCACATCACGTACAGCACTTTCATTGTGCGAGAATACTTTTATTATTATACGCTCATTGTTTATGTACGAGACATTAAAACACAAAATAAAAACGTCGCCTAGCAAGCTAAGCGACGTCGTGCACGTGCCCCCGGTGAGACTCGAACTCACACTGCACAGATTTTGAGGCTGTTTCCTCTACCAATTGGGATACAGGGGCATTTTTAATTTTCCGCATTTTTTTGCGACTTGTTGACTATAGCACACTTTAAGCCACATGCAAATAGTTAAAGCGTTTTGCGCGTGTCGCAAATCAACAATATTGATTATACATAACATAATGCGCGCAAACTGCAAAACAGCTAGCGCGCATTATGCAAATTATACTACTGCGCAAATGCACCTAAACTAGAAGAACTAGCGTATTGGCGCAATCACGCAGAATCAAGCAATTAGTCGCAAGCACCGACGGTGTGAACGTAGATGGAGTCAGTGCGACCAGCCTGGCGTTCACCCTGAGCAGTGCTCAAGATAACGATCTGATCACCATCGGAAACCTTACCAGCTTCGCGAAGAACCTTGTCGGTGAAGATCATCAAATCGTGACGATTCATGTCATGGTAATCTTCATCAATCAAGAAGCCTTCAGTGCCCCAGCTCAAAGCCAACCAACGATAAGTGTGCTCATTGTTAGTCAAGCCGTAGATTGGAGCGGTTGGGCGTTCACGAGAAATGCGATGAACCGTGCGACCAGTCTGAGTGTAGGCAACGATAGCCTTAGCGTTAAGCTTATCTGCCAAATCAACAGCTGCAGAAGAAACTGCACCAGTGCTAGACATGTCGAGCTCAACAGCAGGAATGCGATCATAGCCATGCTCAGTAGCGTACTGAGAAATGCGAGACATGGTCTTTACGGTAACATCTGGATACTTGCCGACAGCAGTTTCGTTAGAAGTCATTGTTGCGTCAGCACCGTCGAGAACAGCGTTAGCGCAGTCAGAAGCTTCTGCACGGGTTGGAACTGGAGAGTTAACCATTGTTCCAAGAACTTCAGTAGCAACGATAACTGGCTTTGCGTAGCGGCGAGAAAGCTCGATGCAACGCTTGGTGACCAGTGGAACCTCTTCGAGAGGCATTTCCACAGCCATATCACCACGAGCAACCATAATGCCATCGAAGGTCTTAACAATCTCTTCCAAGTTTTCAACAGCCTGTGGCTTTTCAATCTTGGCGACGATTGGAATGCGACGACCTTCTTCGTCCATGATTTCGTGAGCGCGATCAATATCGGTAGCGAAACGCACGAAGGACATAGCAATAATGTCAGCGCCGGTGCGAATAGCCCAACGAAGATCAGCCTCATCCTTTTCAGTCAAAGCTGGAAGAGAAACTGCAACGCCTGGGAGGTTAATGCCCTTGTGGCTGGAAACTGGACCAGCAACAATAACCTTAGTGTGAACGTCGTTGCCTTCTACCTTAGTTACCTCAAGACGAACCTTACCGTCATCGATAAGGATTGGATCGCCTGCGTGGCAATCTCCTGGCAAGCCCTTAAAGGTTGTAGAAGTGCGGTGCTCGTCACCTTCAACATCATCAGTAGTGATGATGAACTCCTGACCTTCTTCCAAATAAACCTTATCTTCGCCTTCAGCGTTCTTCTTGAACCAACCGCAGCGAATCTTTGGACCTTGCAAATCAACAAGAGCAGCAACATTGCGGCCAGTGGACTTGGAAGCTGCACGAACGTTGTTGTAAACGCGCAAATGATCTTCAGGAGTGCCGTGAGAACGGTTCAAACGAGCAACATCCATACCGGCTTCAACAAGCTTGGTAATACCTTCCAAGGATTCGGTAGCTGGACCAATAGTATCAACGATTTTGGCTTTACGCATAATGCCTACCTATTTTCTATTTCTGTTTATTTTTTATGAGCGATTTAATGATAAAAACCATAAAACGCCCAATTCCGCTTTCCAGTGTATCAACGTATTGTGACCGCTTATTGTATTTATACGGCGTTTTGTGAACGCTCACAGAAAATAACATAAAATCGCAGATAATGCTTGAATAACACTCAGATAATGCTTGAACAATAGTTGAATAATAATTGAGAATAATAGTTATTCTCTAACTTTTAGCATCGCTTATTTGCCGCAACTCTTTCAAACGTTTTGAGCCTTATTTCTTGCTCTTTATCTTTAATCAAAAAAACAGAATGTCTGAATTCAACAAAGTACTAAACGATTTAGTATCAAAATTATAGTGAGGTAATAAACTACAACATTTGTTTAGAAAATACCCAATCACATATCTGCGACACACCATAAGACGTATTACAGATTACGAAAATAATAAGAAATTTTATTAAAAATTATATTGTTATAACATTTCGCAAAAAATTTTCATTTATAGCACCCCCCCCCCGTAGTAAATTTTACAGTCTAAACTAATTTCAAACTGAAAAATATTATTAAAAATAGCAAAAAATGATAGAATTTTAAGTAGACTCATTTAAATAGAGAGCTTTATTACTAGCTTTGGAGAGATTTGTCATAGAATTCGTTCTATTTATTTGTTTAAAAAGTCATTAAAGATTAGGGAAAATTAAGGAGATTGTTATGACTACCGCTAATCCTTCAAAACATACATCATCAAAATCTTCTAGAAAGCGTCCTGCACACAAAGTACACACGCTTCCGTTAGCAACAATGGCTGCTTTACTGACAGCAGCAACCTGCTTAGGCAGCCAGCCTGCCATGGCTGCTCCAACAACCACAATTACTACACCAACACAGGCTGGAGTAGTTAGAAATCTTACGAGCGGCACGGTTGCTAAGTATCAAGATCGTGAAGCTGATGTGGTTGTTAACAATCCAGAATGGCTCAAAACTCCTAGTATTCTTGAGTTCCAGCGTTATCGTTCTACTAATGATGAAAATAAAGATAAAAAGACAATGAATTCCGACGAGTATGGTAGCGATGAGCACAATACTCTGATTAAAAAAACGGATATGTATGCACATATCGAAACAATAGATGGTGCTAAATATCTCGTATTCGACGTGTTCTTCAACAATGATGCTCAGTCGATGGTAACAGCTTCAAAGAGGCAGTGGTATATATGGCAAGTACCATACCAAATTGCTAAGTTAAATTCCGATGGTTCGTTTGCAAACGACACAATCCGCGACTTACGTTTTGACGCTTACAAACTTAAAGATGCATCACAAAATGACAAAATAAAACGAAAGATGAACTTTGCTCTTTCGCGCGACTTTGCCAAGTTTGAAAAAGTAGACAATCAGTCAACAACTATAAACTTCCCAAATGATGGCGAGAAGAACTTCGGTGTAAGAAATCCTTCAAGATTCCAGTATAGTTTAGGACCGAATCTAACAAGCGATTCACAATATGTAGCAAATATGAAGAGTCTATTCCATGAAAATTATCAGAATTATGCTCTTGGTAAAGCAACTTACCCAAATTACCCATATAGTGGTAAGAATTATGGAATAGGTATTCAAACTTCAGAAGTAAATCTTGCATTCCATATGCATGCCGCAGTAAAGCTTAACGATACAGCAATTAACGAAAAAGCTACAACGTATGATGAAAAGTACGCTAATATACATAATGCTTGGACTTGGGCAGATTCTGCAACATATGGAAGAACAACAAGCTCGTCCTATGCGTGGATTTCTGGACGAGATCCAGAATCTGACGAAGATAAAAACTTAAAACGTCACAAGGATGACAGCGAAGCGCCAAAAATTTATCACGGCAAAACTGAAATCACCGATAACAATCAGACCATTAAACTTAAGGAAGGCGATAAACTAAGCTTCACTACCACCGATAACAAGGGTTATATTGAGAAGTTTAGTATTTCTGGTTTAACGGACACTCCTATAACCAAGCAAGGCGCTGGAAGCGAAGACAATCCGCTTTCATCAGACGAAATCACTGTTACTAAAGACATGAATAAAAAGGAAGTAACCATTACTTCCGAGGATGGCTCTGGCAACGTCACAACGCGCAAAGTTAAAGTCGAAGTTGCCAAAAAGAAAAAACTTGCTCAAGAACATCCTCTTACCGGTAAAACCATTGATACTACCGTTGGTGGAACATTACCAAAATTGACAGAAATTGACAAACTTGTCGAGATTAAAAACGGAGACAAGCTTGAAAAGAAGCCAACCTTAAACTGGAAAGGCACTGCTCCAGACACTAATACAGTTGGCAAGTTTACTCATGATATCACTGGAACATACTCCGATAATTCCAAAAAGACAACAACTGTAACCATTAATGTTAAACCACAGAAGCCAGTTATCGACACTGATTTAACTAATCTTGCTGGAAGGACAGGGCAGAAAGTAACAGTATCTGTTGGAAGCGGCATTCCTGAAGGCACTACTACAACAGTTAAACTGTTTGGTAAAGATAACAAGGAAATCGGCTCTACTACAACAATTAACAAAGGTAAAGCGGAGATTACTGTTAATGGTGAAATTCCTGAAGGCGACGTGTATGCAACAACGACTGTAACGAAGCCTGAAAAGAAAGTTGGTCCTAAAGAAACAATTCCAGGATTTGAACTAACTTCAGAAAACAGTGATACAAAACAGGCTACCAAGCCTCAGGATACCCAGGCCCCAACTATCACTGCTACCGCTACTTCATCGTCTGTAGCAGTTGGGCAAGATCTGAAGATTCACATTGTTGCTAAAGATGATGTGAAGGTTGAAGACGTACCTAATGCACCAGCTTTGGCGCAAGGTTTAGGTCTTGAACTTAACGAACTCTCATCTCGAATAAAATCAAGTCAAACAACTAATACTGATAAAGAAAAGGATTTTGATCTTACAGTTAAGAATATGCAGCCGAAGGAAGTTGGCACACATACTATAACCTTCACTGTAACCGACTCGGCAGGAAAAACCGGCAAAGCAACTCTAACCATAACCGTGAAGCCAGATGCTCCAACCGTCACGCCTCAAGACAATGGTTCTGTTGACGTAACACCAGCAGACGGTACTGATACTCTGGA